>CALXUS010000012.1 GCA_944391745.1 uncultured Clostridia bacterium | reverse complement strand
TGCGGGAGGTAGACTCGAACTACCGACCTTTGGGTTATGAGCCCAACGAGCTGCCAACTGCTCCACCCCGCGATGTATTAACATTATTAGTATACATCGTTATATAACTTTTGTCAACAGTTTTTGTAAAGTTTATTTTAACTATAAATATTACTAATATAATTATATGCAGAAAAAATAAATTTATGATTTTTTTATTAAAATACAAGAGAGCTTTTCATATATAATGAAAGCTCTCATACAGGGGATTATTTATTAGAAAATGAACAAATTCGTATAGGCAACACATCCTTTCGTTTGATTTAAATATATTTTACTTTTTAATTATGTCTAAAATATGGAGAAAATTTGTAGTTTATGCAAATAATTTATAAAAAGAACTATTCCCATAGTAAAATATTTTGACACAATTAAAACTATATGATATAACATAAACTTGAAAGAGGAAAACATGGGAAAAAAACTAATAATAACGGAAAAGCCATCAGTAGCAATGGAATTTTCAAAAGCATTAAAAATAAATACAACTAGAAAAAATGGATATCTAGAATCAGAAAACTGGATAATTACATGGTGCGTAGGACACTTAGTTACCATGAGTTATCCAGATAAATATGATGAAAAACTAAAATTTTGGAGATTAGACACTTTACCATTTATTCCTAAAGAATGGAAATACGAAATAATCCCAGCGGTTGAAAATCAATTTAATATAGTAAAAGGATTATTACAACGAGAAGATGTAGAAGTAATATATAATGCTGGAGACTCTGGAAGAGAGGGAGAATATATACAAAGATTAGTCTTTATGATGGCTAAGCCAAACCCAAAAGCAGAGATAAAAAGAGTCTGGATAGATTCTCAAACCGAGGAAGAAATTTTGCGTGGAATAAAAGAAGCAAAACCAGAATCTGAATATGATAGCTTGTCAGATAGTGCATATTTAAGAGCGAAAGAAGATTATTTAATAGGAATAAATTTTTCAAGAATGCTTTCTATAATATATGGTAGAAGGTTAGCAAAAGAAATAAATGAAGAAAAGGCCTCAATATCAGTTGGTAGAGTTATGACCTGCGTATTAGGTATGATTGTTGAAAGAGAAAGAGAAATACGTAATTTTGTTAAAGTACCATTTTATAAAATCAATGGAGACTTTACTAAGTTTGGAGCTGAATGGAAAGTAACAGAGACATCAAGTGTATACCAAACTCCAAAATTGTACAATGATAGTGGATTTAAGAAAAAAGAGGATGCGGAAAAATTTATAAAAACTTTAGATGGAAAAGAGGCAGTTGTAGAAGAAGTAAAAAAATCAAAACAAAAAGAAAATGCTCCACTTTTATTTAACTTAGCGGAAATTCAAAATGAATGTACAAAAAGATTTAAAATAAAGCCGGACCAGACACTCGAAATTATACAAAATCTTTATGAAAAAAAGCTTGTAACATATCCTAGAACAGATGCAAGAGTGCTATCAACTGCAGTTGCCAAAGTTATAAATCAAAACTTAAATGGAATTGCCTCAGGATACAAAGATGAAGAAATTCAAGGATATATAAAACAAATGAAAGAAGAAAAATTCTCTACAAATTTGGTAAAAACAAAATATGTAAATGATAGCAAAATAACAGACCACTATGCGATAATTCCAACTGGAAAAGGGTATGAAAATTTAAACTCTTTACCAGATTTGCAAAAAGAAGTATATAAGGTAATTGTAAAAAGATTCTTAGCAATATTTTATCCACCAGCAGAATTTAATAAAATGAATATTACAGTTAATGTGTGTGGAGAAAAATTTTATGCTAGTACAAAGGTTTGCACAAAACAAGGATATCTAACAGTACTAAAAAAATCCACAACTGATGAACAAAATGTGGAAAACATTGAGGTAAAAAAAGGTGAAAAATTGGATGTCAAAGAATATACAATAAAAGAATCCGAAACAAATCCACCTACAAGATATAATTCAGGTTCAATAATTCTAGCCATGGAAAATGCCGGAAAATTAATTGAAGATGAAGAATTAAGAGAACAAATAAAAGGGGCAGGAATTGGAACAAGTGCAACAAGAGCAGAAATAATTAAAAAGCTGGAAAAAATAAAATATATTCAAATAAATACAAAAACACAAATAATTACACCCACTCAAAAAGGAGAATATATTTATGATATTGTAAAATTATCAATGCCAGATATGCTAAATCCAAAGTTAACGGCTAGCTGGGAAAAAGGATTAGATATGGTTGCTAAAAAAGAAATAAAGGGTGATATATTTATGCAAAAATTAGAAGATTACATAAATAGCAAATTTGATAAATTAGTAATAAGATCTTAATAGAAAAATAAAAAATATTAAATAATGAAAACATTGAAATACTACGGACAAGAGGTTTTTACCAATAAATAACACTAGACAAAAATATTTTTTTGTGATATACAAGATAAGAAAAACTTAAGAATTTTTGGAGGGTGATTAAAATTAGTAATTTAAAAAAGGTTGTAATTGGTTTTAGAAAAATAGTAAAAATTTTAATAATACTAGTTATAGCAGCAGTACTAATATTAGGTATAATAAAAGTAACATACAAGCAAACATATAGTGTAAGCTTAAATGGAGAAATAATAGGATATACTAATGATAAAGTTGCTTTACAAAAAAGGATAAATGATTATATTAACACAGGTAATGGAGACAATGTTGCTTTTGTTGAAGTAAAAGAAATGCCGGAGTATAAAGCTTGTCTATTAAAAAATGGAATAGAAACTAACGATGAGGAAATATTTGATAAAGTTACATCTTCAGGAACAACATATTATAAATATTATGCAATAACAGAAGATGAAGATGAAAAAGCTTATGTAAAAACATTTACCGATGCAGAATCTGCGGTTAATCAATTAAAAGAAAAGAAAAGTACAAATTCAGAAGAATTAGGAATTATAGAAAAGTATTCAACTGAACAGGCTGAATATAAAAGCGTAGAAACTTGTGTATCAGAATTATACCAAGAGAAAAAAGTTCAAGTTGCAAGCATACCTACAGCCGGGTATACAGGTCCAAGTGTAAAAACTAGTTTAGGAATATCTTTAGTTAAACCAATATCAGGAACAATAAGTTCTAGATTTGGAAATAGATCTAGAGATAATCATAAAGGTCTAGATATAGCAGCACCAAAAGGAACCGCAATTAAAGCAGCTGCCTCTGGAACAGTAATTTTTTCAGGATATGGAGCAAATGGCAATGGGTATTCAGGATATGGTTATACTGTAGCAATAAAATCAAATAGCTCTGTAACAATACTTTACGCACATTGTAGTAGCCTATATGTAAAATCTGGACAAACAGTATCACAAGGTCAAGTTATAGCAGCCGTTGGTTCAACAGGAATTTCAACAGGTAATCATTTACATTTTGAAATAAGAGTAAACGGAAGAGCAGTTGATCCACAAAATTATATATATTAAGAGAATTGGTAGCACATTATATGCTACCAATTTTTTCATCACGACTACAAAAAATTATTAAAAATTAAATTGATTAGCCATTTTTTGAATTTCACTCATATCTGCTGGATCTGCTGGTTTGTAATATCCTTTAGATTTAGCTACTTTGAATAGCTCATACTGAAAGTTTTCACTTCCATCTCTTAATTGTTGTAATGTTTGTCTTAATTGCATATTTTCTGTTTCGGAAATTGCAGTTTGATAACTTGAAAGACTAGCTTTGGTACTTTCTAAAATATCATTAACCATTGTTTTTTCGTCCATAAAAAACTCCTTTCTCAATAACCTAATTTTCTAAAAAAGTCATAAGTGTTTGTTTAGTATTTAAACTATCTTGAGCAGCTTTGGTAAAAAGCTGCTTTATTTGTGGATCAACAGCTGTACTAGCATATTGATTTAATTTTGCATAGCAAGTATCAGAAGAGCCAATAAAATGTCTTAAATTTTGTAATTCTACTTTACTTAAGTTAGCCATAATAATCCTTCCTTTCATAAAAATATATTATTAGTTTTTACTAAAAATAAAAAAATATTCAATACAAAAATTTAATTAACAAAAAATATTTGAAATTAATAATATATAAAAAAATATAAGGAGGAAAAATTTGAAAAAAATTTTAATAATAATTGCTATGCATATAATAATTTTGCAAATATCAATTTCAAAGGTAAGTGCAATAGAACCAGCATCAGTGGAAACATATCAAGGAATAGATGTTAGTAAATGGCAAGGAACAATAGACTTTAGTCAAGTAGCGGAAAGTGGAATACAGGTTGTATATATAAAGGCAACACAAGGAACAAATTATATTTCTCCAACTTTAGAATCAAATTACATAAATGCAAAAGCAAATGGATTAAAAATAGGATTTTATCACTATGTAACAGCAAGAAACGAGGAAGAAGCAAGGGATGAAGCACAGTTTTTTGCGTCAAAAATTTCAGGAAAACAAATTGATTGCAAACTGGCAATGGATTTTGAAGAATTTGGGAACTTAAATAATGATGAAATAAACGCAATAGGTTTAGCTTTTATAAAAAGACTTGAAGAAATAATAGGAAAACCAGCTATTGTATATAGTAATACTTATACGGCAAGAACAATATGGAATGGAGAAATATTAAATTATCCACTATGGGTAGCTGAATATGGAGTATCCGAACCTCAAAATAATGGAAAATGGGAAAAATATGTAGGCTGGCAATATTCAGATACAGGGCAAATTAGTGGAATAAGTGGATATGTAGATAGAGATATATTTACAAAAGAAATATTTATAAACGAAAATATTGAACAAAGTGAGACATTACTTCAAGTTGAAGAAAATAATAATAATTATAAAAGTATAACAATCCTAAAAGGCGACACTTTAAGTGAAATAGCATTAGAATATAATACAACAGTTGATGAAATAGCTAATATTAATAATATATCAAATCCAAATATTATATATGCTGGCGAAAGTATAAAAATTCCAACAAATAATTATGTAGAAACTGAAAATGATAAAAACGAAGAATTTACTTATATTGTTAAGAAAGGGGATACATTAAGCCAAATAGCCCAGGAGTATAACACAACTGTAAACATAATTGCTAGAGAAAACAATATAGTAAATCCAAATATTATTTATCCAGGTCAAAGATTAATTATAAATACAACTGGAATGGGTACGGAATTAGGACATTTATGTTACAAAGTAGTTAGAGGCGACACATTATATGGAATTGCAAAAAGATTTAATACTACTATTGAAAACCTAGTAATACTTAATAATATAGTAAATCCAAATTTAATATATCCAGGACAATGTCTAAAAATAAGAAGATGAAATTATTATATAGTAAACTATAACGTGAAAAGTGAATATTATATATTAGGAGGGTATTATGGCAAAGATTAAAGTGTATAATAATGACACTAATAGAATGGAAACATATTATAGAGGAGAAAAAGAGGCTATGCCTTATGTGACCAATAGAACATTAACTGTTGGAGAATTTAGAGGATCAAGTAAAAGCCAAACTCTTTGGACAGAAAAAAGATGTATGCAAGCATGGAATAGTCAAAGATATGCATTTGGAGGACCTATACCAGTTGGATATGCATTTAAAAGACCATGGGAAGGCGGACATAGCAATTTTTCACAACACTACGCAGGGCTTGCCTTTGATACAGGCCAGACTCTAAGTGTTGAAAGAAGAGCACAATTATATACTAGTGCATTAAATTCAAATATTTGGTCTTATGTAGAACCTAAAAGTTTAACGCCAACATGGGTACATTTTGATAAAAGAAGAGGAACACCAGCATGTTCTACGGGAGGTTTCCCGATTATAAGAAATAATTCCAGAGGTAGTTATGTACTTATAGCGCAAGATTGTTTAAATACATTAGGATACAAAACAGGAGGGTTGGATGGAGTATTCGGAGCACAAACATTAAATGCAGTGAGAAGTTATCAAAGAGTAAGTGGGTTAACTGTTGATGGAATAGTAGGTTGCAATACTTGGAAAGCAATGTTAGAAGCGGTAATTGGAACAGGTAGAACATCAACAACCATTGATTAATAATTTATTTTAAGCAGATAAAGAAAAAATTTCAAAAGATACCTTGACAAGCCTTCACAAAAAGAGGTATAATATAAAAAGTATATAAATGTACGGAATAAAATCTAGAGGGCTAATAGATGATAAATTCGTTAATTATTAAATAATTGAAGATTATTAAGAAGGGTAAAATCGGCTTAACTTGTCGGTTTACCTTTCTTTTGCCTTCTATAATTTTATTTATGTAAATTGCTTAAAAAGAGGAATTGAATATACTTAAGATTATAAATATTTTGATTAGAGAGCAGGAATTAAAATATTTGTATGATGAGTATATTACAAGAAGGACTTTTTAAGCATAAGTATGCGTTAAACGTTTTGTTCATTTTAATTTTTTTCTACAAAATCAGCAAAACAAAAAAGTCTGCTTAAATTTATTTAGGGGGGATTACCTTTGGTAAAAGTTAAAGACGTAAAACACGAAAAAACCGTAAGAAAATCTTTTTCAAAAATAGGTGATTTTATTGAAATGCCTAACTTAATTAAAGTTCAAAAAGATTCTTATGATTGGTTTATTAACGAAGGATTAGGAGAAGTTTTAAGAGATATTTCTCCAATAGTAGACTATTCAGAAAACTTAGTTCTAGATTTCCTAGACTATCGTATGGATGAACACCCAAAATACACAGTAGAAGAAGCAAAAGAGAGAGACGCTACATATTCGACAAAGTTACACGTAAAAGTAAGACTATTTAATCGTGAAACAGGAGAAATAAAAGAACAAGAAATTTATCTTGGCGATTTTCCACTTATGACAGATACAGGAACATTTGTTATAAATGGTGCTGAAAGAGTTGTAGTTAGCCAGTTAGTTCGTTCTCCAAGTTGTTATTATGCATACACAATGGATACAAAAACAGGAAAGAAATTATTTACATCAACAGTTATGCCATTAAGAGGTGCATGGTTAGAATACGAAACAGATAATAACGATGTATTTTATGTAAGAGTTGATAGAACAAGAAAAATACCTGTAACTACACTATTAAGAGCAATTGGAATAGAAAAAGATGACCAAATATTAGCCCTATTTGGTGAAGAACCTTTATTAAAATCTACAATAGAAAAAGACCCAATAAAAAAGTCTGATGAAGCTCTTATAGAAATCTACAAAAAATTAAGACCAGGTGAATTACCAACCGTAGATGCTGCAAGAACATTGTTTGATAGACTATTCTTTGATCCAAAGAGATATGATTTGGCAAAAGTAGGTAGACACAAATTTAATGGTAAATTGAATTTAGCAGAAAGAATTACTGGTGGAATTGCTTATGAAACAATTTCAGATAGTGAAACTGGAGAAATATTTGTAGAAAAAGATAATGTAATTTCAGCAGAAGTTGCAAAACAAATTCAAAACTCAGGAATAAATATAGTAAACCTAAAAGTAGGAGATTCTAAAGTTACAGTTATAGGTAATGGTACAGTAGATATCAATAATTTTGTAACAGTAGATTTAAGTGATTTACACATAAAAGAATTAGTAAATTACCAAGTATTAAAATCAATACTTGATACTACTGAAGAATCTAAATTACATGATGTAATAAAAGAAAGAATGTCAGAATTAGTACCAAAAAATATTACTAATGAAGACATTATAGCATCAATAAGCTATTTATTAAACTTATACCATGGATTAGGAAAAATAGATGATATAGACCATTTAGGAAATAGACGTATAAGATGCGTTGGCGAATTATTACAAAATCAATTTAGAATTGGTCTTGCAAGACTTGAAAGAACAGTTCGTGAAAGAATGACAGTTCAAGACTTAGATTCAATTACACCACAAGCATTAATTAATACAAAGCCAATATCATCATCAATTAGAGAATTCTTTGGAAGCTCACAATTATCACAATTCATGGATCAAACAAACCCACTTTCTGAGCTAACACATAAAAGAAGAATTTCAGCATTAGGACCTGGAGGTTTAACTAGGGAAAGAGCAGGATTCGAAGTTAGAGATATTCACTATACTCACTATGGAAGACTATGTCCAGTTGAATCACCAGAAGGACCAAACATAGGTCTTATATCAGCACTTTCTTCATTTGCAAGAATTAATGAATATGGATTTATAGAAGCTCCATATAGAAAAGTAGATAAAGAAACAGGAAAATTAACTGATCATGTTGACTATTTATCAGCTGATGAAGAAGATAAATATATTATAGCCCAAGCTTCAGAACCAGTTGATAGTGAAGGAAGATTCATTAATGATAGAATAAAAGTAAGACAAGTAACTGAAATTAAAGAAGTTCCAAAGAACATGGTAGATTATGTTGAAATATCTCCAAAGGAACTTGTATCAGTTGCAGCAGCAATGATTCCATTCTTAGAGCACGATGACGTAAAACGTTCTCTAATGGGTTCAAACATGCAACGTCAAGCAGTTCCTCTTATAAAACCAGAAGCTCCAATAGTTGGAACAGGTATGGAATACAGAGCAGCAAAAGACTCTGGAATTACAGTTTCAGCTAAAGAAGATGGTATAGTAGAAAAGGTTACTGGTGATGAAATTCAAATTAGAAATAAAAATAATGAACTAGATAGATATAAACTATTAAAATTCAAGAGAACAAATGGTGGTACATGTATTAACCAAAGACCAATAGTAGCTGTTGGGGAAAAAGTTAAAAAAGGCGAAACAATTGCAGATGGACCATCAACAGAAAATGGCGAAATGGCACTTGGAAGAAACGTACTTATAGCTTTCTCAACTTGGGAAGGTTACAACTTCGAGGATGCTGTTCTTATTAGTGAAAGATTAGTAAAAGACGATGTTTATACATCAATTCACATCGAAGAATATGATTGTGAATGTCGTGATACAAAACTTGGACCAGAAGAAATTACTAGGGATATACCAAATGTTGGTGAAGATAGCTTAAAAGACCTAGACGAAGATGGTATTATAAGAATAGGTGCAGAAGTTAGACCAGGTGACATATTAGTAGGTAAAGTTACTCCAAAAGGAGAAACAGAACTTACAGCTGAAGAAAGATTATTAAGAGCAATATTTGGTGAAAAATCTAGGGAAGTTAGAGATACATCTTTAAGAGTTCCTCATGGTGAAGCAGGAACAATAGTTGATGTAAAAATATTTACTAGAGAAAATTCAGATGAATTAGGCCCTGGAGTAAATCAAGTAATTAGATGTTATATTGCTACAAAGAGAAAAATATCAGTTGGTGATAAAATGTCTGGACGTCATGGTAACAAAGGTGTTATTTCAAGAATATTACCAGAGGAAGATATGCCATTCTTACCAGATGGAACACCAGTAGATATAGTATTAAACCCAATGGGTGTACCTTCTCGTATGAACTTAGGACAGGTACTTGAAGTTCACTTAGGTATGGCCGCTAGAGCCCTTGGATGGAAAGTTGAAACACCAGTATTTGATGGTGCTAAAGACAAAGAAATTGAAGAGCTACTTGAAGAAGCAGGTTTATCTAAAGATGGAAAAACAACAATTTATGATGGTAGAACAGGTGATGCATTTGATCATCCAGTAACAGTTGGTGTTATGTATATGCTTAAATTACACCACTTAGTAGATGATAAGATCCATGCTCGTTCAACTGGACCATATTCACTAGTTACTCAACAACCTCTTGGTGGTAAAGCACAATTTGGTGGACAGAGATTTGGTGAAATGGAAGTTTGGGCACTAGAAGCTTACGGCGCAGCTTACACATTACAAGAAATGATTACAACAAAATCAGATGATATTGTAGGACGTGTAAAAACTTATGAAGCAATAGTAAAAGGCGAGGATATTCCAAAACCAGGTGTACCAGAAGGATTTAAAGTATTAGTTAAAGAATTACAATCATTAGGTCTAGATATTAGACTATATTCAGATAAAGGCAGTGAAATAGAGCTAAAAGAAGATATAGATGATGGAGTAGACTTTAATGTTGTAAACGATTCGAAGCCACAAGAAGAAACAGTTCTTGATGAAAATGAACTAAAAGATGGATATACTGAAGCTAGTGAAGAAGATGAAGCTTCTGAAGAAAGTGATAGCATATTCAGTGATTTATCAGATGAATCAGATGAAGGATTAATCTCAGACGATTATTCAAATGATGAGTATGATGACTCTTATGATGATGGAAATTATGAGGAATAAAAATCAAAAAATAATTTAATAGCTTTTAAATTTGTAAGGCATAGCAAAAAATGATTGAACAGCGGTGTATATGCCTTATAAATAAAAAAGCACCCAAATAAAATTTAAGGGAGGCTAATATATAGTGGACGAATTAGAATCTTTAAGCAAGATAAAAATAGGATTAGCATCAGATGAAAAAATAAGAGAATGGTCTAAAGGTGAAGTAAAAAAACCAGAAACCATTAATTATAGAACACTTAAGCCAGAAAAAGATGGTTTATTCTGCGAAAGAATATTTGGACCAGTAAAAGATTGGGAATGCCATTGTGGAAAATATAAAAGAATAAGATACAAAGGCGTAGTATGTGATAGATGTGGTGTTGAAGTAACAAAATCAAAAGTTAGAAGAGAAAGAATGGGACACATTGAACTTGCAGCACCAGTAGCACATATATGGTATTTTAAAGGTATACCAAATAGAATAGCATTAATGCTTGATGTATCACCAAGAGCCGTAGAAAAGGTAGTTTATTTTGCATCATACATTGTAACAGATAAAGGAACATCAAATTTAGATAAAGGTCAGGTATTAAATGAAAAAGAATACCATGATGCAGAAGAAAAATACGGAGTTGGCTCTTTTAAAGCTGAAATGGGAGCAGAAGCATTAAGAAAATTACTTGAAGAAATAGATGTAGAAAAGCTTTCAGAAAAATTAAAGAAAGAACTTGTTAAAGCAAGTGAACAAAAGAAAGCAAAAATAATAAAAAGATTAGATACTGTAGAAGCATTCAGACAATCAGGTAACAGACCTGAATGGATGGTTATGAATGTTATACCAGTTATACCACCAGATTTAAGACCAATGGTACAACTAGATGGTGGTAGATTTGCAACATCAGACTTAAATGACTTATATAGAAGAGTTATAAACAGAAATAACAGATTAAAGAGATTACTAGAATTAGGCGCACCTGAAATAATTGTAAGAAATGAAAAGAGAATGTTACAAGAATCAGTAGATGCCTTAATAGATAATTCAAGACGTGGAAGACCTGTAACAGGTGCTGGTGGAAGAGCTTTAAAATCTTTATCAGACCTATTAAAAGGAAAACAAGGTAGATTCCGTCAAAACCTACTTGGAAAACGTGTTGACTATTCAGGACGTTCAGTTATCGTTGTAGGACCTGAACTAAAAATATATCAATGTGGTGTTCCAAAAGAAATGGCTGTTGAACTATTCAAACCATTTGTTATGAAGGAATTAGTTGCTAGAAATTTAGCACATAACATTAAAAATGCAAAAAGAATGGTTGAAAGATTAGACCCTGCAGTATGGGAAGTCCTAGAAGACGTAATCAAAGACCACCCAGTAATGTTAAACCGTGCTCCTACACTTCATAGACTAGGTATTCAAGCATTTGAACCAGTATTAGTAGAAGGTAGAGCTATAAAATTACACCCATTAGTTTGTACAGCATTTAACGCAGACTTTGATGGTGACCAGATGGCTATTCACTTACCATTATCACCAGAAGCACAAGCAGAATCAAGATATTTAATGCTTTCAACAAACAACTTATTAAAGCCAACAGATGGTGAACCTATAACAGAACCATCACAGGATATGATTTTAGGTGCTTACTACTTAACAATGGATGTTGAAGCAGATCCTAACGATTCTTATGATGAACAAATAAGAAAAGGAACATTAGGAGCTGGAATGTATTTTTCATCAACAGATGAAGCTGAAATGGCTTATGCAAACCATGACTTAGGGGTACACGCAAAAGTACATGTAAGAATAGCTGAATATGACGAAAACGGAAAAGAAATTGATCATGGTATGATAATTACAACAGTAGGAAGATTAATTTACAATAAAGGAATTCCACAAGATTTAGGATTCGTTGATAGAAGTAAGCCAGAAAATAAATTTGAACCAGAAATTAACTTTACCATAGCTAAAAAGCAATTAAAACAAATAATTGCAAAATGTATTGATGTACATGGATTAGATAGAACAGCAACACTTCTTGATTATATTAAATCAACAGGTTATAAATATTGTACAACAGCTGGTATGACAGTATCAATCGATGATGTTAAAGTACCAGAAGAAAAAGCTGAGGATTTAGCAGAAGCGCAAAAAGAAGTAGATAAAGTAACAGCTCAATATGCACGTGGTTTAATAACAGATAATGAAAGATATAACAGTGTAATTAAAATTTGGGAGAAAGCTACAGACAAAGTTGCCGATGCAATGCAAAAGAACTTTGACGATTTAAACCCAATATACATGATGTCAAAATCTGGAGCCCGTGGTAACATAAGCCAGTTAAGACAAGTTGCTGGTATGCGTGGACTTATGGCAAGTACAACAGGTAAAACAGTTGAAATACCAATTAAGTCATCATTCCGTGAAGGTCTAGATGCCCTAGAATACTTCATATCTGCACACGGTGCTCGTAAAGGTCTATCAGATACAGCTTTAAGAACAGCTGACTCTGGATACTTAACAAGAAGATTAGTTGATGTATCACAAGACTTAATAATAAGAGAAGACGACTGTGGAACAACTGAAGGACTTGAAGTATATGCAATTAAAGATGGAAATCAAGTAATAGAAAGTTTACAAGAAAGACTAATAGGAAGATATCCTCTACATGAAATTGTAGATCCAAATACAAACGAAGTTCTAGCTACACCAGATAAACTAATAACTGAAAAAGTAGCTAAGAAAATAGTTGACTGCGGAATAGAGAAAGTAACAGTACGTTCACCATTAAACTGCAAAACAAAACATGGAATTTGTGCAAAATGTTATGGAATGAGTTTAGCTACTCGTGAACTTATAACAATTGGTGAAGCCGTAGGAACTATCGCAGCACAATCAATAGGTGAGCCTGGTACACAGCTTACAATGAGAACTATTCACTCAGGTGGTGTCGCTGGTGTTGCCGATATTACACAAGGTCTTCCTAGAGTTGAGGAGCTATTTGAAGCTCGTAAACCAAAGGGATTAGCTATAATATCAGAAATTGAAGGTACAATTAAAATTTCAGAAGTTAAAAAGAAGAAAGAAGTTACAGTTGTATCTAATGATAATGCTAAAACTTATTCAATTCCATTTGGTGCTAAACTATGTGTATCAGAAGGAGATCATATTGAAGTCGGTGATCCAATCACTGAAGGTTCAATAAATCCAAATGAAATACTTGCAATCAAAGGACCAGAAGGAGTTCATGAATATCTAGTTCAAGAAATTCAAAAAGTTTATAGAAACCAAGGTGTTGATATTAATGATAAACATATTGAGGTTATCGCAAGACAAATGCTTAAGAAAGTTAGAGTCGAAGATAACGGAGATAGTCAATTATTACCAGGATCTTTAGTAGATATAAATGAGTTAGAAGAAATTAATAAAAAACTAGAAGCTGAAGGTAAGAAGCCAGCAGAAGGAAAGAGAATACTTCTAGGTATAACAAAAGCAGCATTAGCAACAGATAGTTTCTTATCAGCAGCGTCATTCCAAGAGACAACAAAAGTTTTAACTGAAGCAGCAATAAAAGGAAAGACTGATGAACTAATTGGATTAAAAGAAAATGTTATAATTGGTAAATTAATACCAGCAGGAACTGGTATGGCAAGATACCAAAATACACACATTAATACTGAAGAAACAGAATCAGGAGCAGATAGAGAAAGCATGAAAGAAGCAGAAAATAATAAAAAAGATTCATCTTCAATGTGGGTATAAAATAAATAGGTGGGGGTTTTAAGCTCTCACCTTTTGTTTTTGATGCACAACAGCATATAGATTTACATAAATAAAATTGACAAATTAAGCAAAATCTAGTAGAATATATAATGTATTATTGTATAAAAGAATATAATAATAATACAGAAAATGAGGAGAAAAAATGCCGAATAACAATTCAAAAAATTGGGACTCGCTAATATCAAGAACAAAAATATATTTAATAATTATAGCCTTATTAATAGTATGTATTAGCATACTAAATTATAGGCTTATAATACCAGGCATTATAGTATATGCACTAATAATATGGTATACAATTTGGACAAATAAAAAAAGAAAAGCAGAATTATCAGAGCAATTAAAGGATTTAACTTTAAATGTTAATACGACAGCAAAAACAACATTAATAAATTCACCATTTCCATTAGCAATAGTAGAAACAAATGGAAATGTTATATGGAAAAGCGAAAAATTTGTTACAGAATTTGAGAACTTAAATATAAATATGAATGAATACTTGTCTGAAATAGTAAAAGGAATAAAATTAACAATTGAAAATGCAGACGAAAACAAACAAGAAAAAGTTAGGGGAACAATTGACACAAACATTAAAATAGAAAATAGAATATATAAAGTTTTAGGTTCTTACGTTAAATCACATAAAGCGCACCAAAAAGAGGAAGAATACACAACAATATTATACTTTATTGATGAAACTTATTTAAAGAAGCTAGAACAAAAAGAAGAAGATTCAGATATTTGTGTTGGTATATTAATGATAGATAATTATGAAGAAATTAGTCAAAGAATTTCAAGTGAAATAAAACCTCAACTAATAGCAAAAATGGAAAAAAGCATTTATGATTGGGCTGCAAAATATAAAAGTTTAATTGTTAAATCAGATAGAGATACATTTTTCTGTATAATGGAGCAAAAATACCTAAAAGAGGCAGAAGCTGATAAGTTTAATATATTAGATGAAGTTAAGGATATAGACGTTCCAGATATTACTCAGCCAACATTAAGTATTGGATTTTCAGATGATGGAGAAAGCAATGCTGAAAAAGCAGAGTCAGCAAGAGCCGTAATAGATATAGCTTTAGGTAGAGGCGGAGATCAAGCAATTGTAAAAATAGATGGAAGGTATCAATTCTTCGGAGGAAGGACTCAAGAAGTAGAAAAAAGAACAAGAGTTAAAGCTAGAATTGTATCACATGCATTAAAAGAATTAATTCTAGAAGCAGACAATGTTATATTAATGGGACATAGCAATGGTGATATGGATTCAATAGGCTCAAGCATGGGATTATATAGATTAACAAAAACACTTGGAAAAGAAGCAAAAATAGTTAACGAAACAACAGGTATTGGGTTAGATAATTTCTTAACGGAGGCTAAGAAAACAGAAGAATATGCGGATTGTTTTGTAACAAAACAAGAAGCATTAGAATATATAAAACCCAATACGCTATTAATAGTAACAGATACTCATAAAAAGAGTTATGTAGAAGTTCCAGAGTTATTGGAAAAAGTAAATAAAATAGTAATAATTGACCACCATAGAAGAAGTACAGATTATATAGAAAATGCGATACTAACATTCCACGAAGTATACGCATCTTCAGCTTCAGAGCTTGTAACAGAAATATTAGAATATTCACAACTGGAAATAGAACTTACTCCAATAGAAGTTGAAGCACTATATGCTGGAATAATGCTAGATACTAAAAACTTTACATTCAAAACAGGCGTAAGAACTTTTGAAGCAGCCGCATATCTTCGAAAATGTGGAGTAGACATTATAAAAGTAAAAAAATGGTTCCAAAGCGATTTGAAAACATACCAAATAATATCGGAAATTGTTTCTAAATCTGAAATTGTAAATGATTCAATAGCTATATCAACTTATGAAAATGAAGATGAAAATGCAAACATAATTGCAGCAAAAGCAGCAGATGAATTATTAACAATAGGTGGAATAACTGCATCATTTGTGCTAGGGAAAACAGGAAACAAGATATATATAAGTGGTAGATCAATAGGTGGAATCAATGTTCAACTAATTCTAGAAAAACTTGGCGGCGGAGGTCATATAACACTAGCCGGAGCCCAACTAGAAAACATGTCAATGGAAGATGCAAAACAAGAATTAATAAATAGAATAAATGAGTATTTCTTTGAAATAGACAATTAAAAGGTTTATAGGTATAGCCTTAAAAACCTAAATCTATTTATAGGAGCACAAAATGAAAGTAATATTATTAGAAAATGTTAAAGGCGTAGGAAAAAAAGATGAAATTATAAACGCTAATGATGGATATGCAAGAAACTTTTTATTACCAAAAAAATTAGCTGTAGAAGCAAATAATCAAAATTTAGCAAAATTAAAATCAAAGCAAGAATCAAATGCACATAGAAAAATGACAGAAAAACAAGAAGCCGAAGAGCTAGCAAAAAAATTAGAAAAAATAATATTAAAGATTCAAGTAAAAGCCGGAGAAAATGGAAAGATATTTGGTGGTGTAACTGCTAAAGAAATTTCTGACCAATTACAAAGTCAACATGGATTTAAAGTAGATAAAAAGAAAATAGATTTAAAAGAAACAATAAAACAAACCGGAATGTTTAACATAGACCTAAAATTATATGAAGGAGTAAATGCTAAACTAAAAATACATATTATAGGTGGTTAATTAATACTATAATTACATTTAATAAATTAATTACGGAAAAAGGAAGGATTTATTATGGAATTAGGAAAAGTACCACCACATGATGATGAAGCGGAACAAGCAGTAATAGGAAGTATGATGACAGATAAAGATGCTGTGATTTCAGCTATAGAAGTTTTAAAACCAGAAGATTTCTATAGGGAAGATAATAAAACCATATATAGTGCAATAATGAATTTATATGCCAAGGCAGAACCTATAGATATTATAACTTTAAAAGATGAATTGACATCATTAGGAAAACTAGAGCCCGTAGGAGGTTTGGAGTATTTAGCTACACTTCCAGATAAAGTTCCAACTACAGCAAATGTAGAAAAATATATAAAAATAGTTGAAGAAAAATCTATACTTAGAAGTTTAATAAAAACAGCTAATGAATTAATAGAAATTGGCTATGACCAAAATGAAGAAGTAGAAGTGCTTATGGATAGTGCGGAAAAAAAGATTTTTGATTTAATGCAAAGAAAATCACAAAAAGGTTATAGTTCTATTAGAGATATATTAGTTGATTCCTTTACGGAATTAGAACAATTATATAATCAAAAACAACATATAACAGGTGTTGCATCAGGATTTATAGACCTAGATAATAAAACAGCTGGATTCCATAATTCAGACTTAATACTAATAGCTGCAAGGCCGGCAATGGGTAAAACAGCATTTGCCCTAAATATTGCGACTTATGCCGCAGTAAGTAGCAATACTCCTGTAGTAGTATTCAGTCTAGAAATGTCAAAAGAACAATGTGCTAACAGAATATTATGTTCGCAGGCAATGGTAGATAGTGAAAAAGTAGCTAAAGGTGATATTAGCGATGAAGACTGGTCAAAATTAGCAATAGCATCTGGAGAACTTTCAGAATCCGCAGGAATATTTATAGATGATAGTGCTGGAATAAACATTGCTGAAATAAGAGCAAAATGCAGAAAATTAAAACTTGAAAAAAATATTGGATTAGTAGTAATAGATTACTTACAACTTATTCAAGGTAGCGGAAATACAAAAAGTAGAGAGCAAGAGATTGCAGAAATTAGTAGATCATTAAAAATACTAGCAAAAGAAATAAATGTACCAGTAATTGCACTTTCACAGTTATCACGTGCTCCAGAAGCTAGACCTGACCATAGACCTATGTTACAAGATTTACGTGAATCTGGATCTATTGAACAGGATGCCGATATAGTAATGTTCCTATATAGAGACGATTACTATAATCCAGAAACAGAAGCTAAAAATATAGCGGAAGTAATAATTGCTAAGCACAGAGCTGGACCTACAGGAACAGTTGAATTATTATGGATGCCAAGTTATACAAAATTTGCTAATAAATATAAGGGATAGAATAGTTTTAAGAAAGAAGTTTATTATGGCGAAACGTTTAGACAAATTAGAACAAAATTTTATTGACACAATAAAGAGAGAGAATTTAATACAAAAAGGAGATGTAATAGTTGTTGGGGTATCAGGTGGCCCCGACTCTATTACTCTTTTAACATGTTTAAATAAATTTAAAGAATATCTAGGTATAACAATAATATGTGCGCATATTAATCATTTAATACGCATAGATTCCACAGAAGATGAACAATTTGTGGAAAACTTATGCAAAAAAATGAATATAAAGTGTTATATAAAAAGAGCAAAAGTTGAAGAGATTGCAAAAAAACTAAAAAAAGGGACAGAAGAAGTTGGAAGAAAAATTAGATATGATTTTTTCGATGAAGTTGCAGAAAAAGAAAAAGCAAATAAAATTGCTATTGCTCATAATATGAATGATAATGCTGAAACCATGCTATTAAACATAATAAGAGGTTGTGGATTACAGGGATTAGAGGGAATACAAGCACAAGAGTACGGAAAATACGTTAGACCACTTATAAATTGTTCAAGACAAGAAATTGAAGAATATTGCGACAAAAACAATTTACAACCAAGAATTGATAGTACTAATAAAGAAAATATATATAGGAGAAATATAATAAGAAATAAAATTTTACCAGAGATAAAAGAAATAAATCCTAATATAGTGAAAAATTTGAGTAGATTATCAAAAATAGTTAAAACTGAAAATGAATACATAAAATGTGAATGTGAAAAAGTATACAAACAAATTAGTCATAAAAGCTTAGGGAAAACTGAATTAGAAATAGAACAATTCAAAAAATTAGATTTAAGTTTACAACAAAATTTAATTTTATATGTAATAAATGAAATGGTTGGAAATACTAGAAATATTGAAAAAATCAATATAGATGACATAATTGAAATGAGTAATAGAAATATAGGAAATAAATATATAATGCTTAATAAAAATATAAAGATTTCTATAAAAAATAAAAAAATTATTTTTGAAGCTTTACAATAAACATCCGTAGGCGAAACTCAGTTATATCAACGCTTACACGCAAAAAACTTTTGAAAAAGTATTGCATATTGTAAATTGTTGTGTTAGTCTAAAATAAGATTAAAATCATTTTATAGATTTATAAAATACAAAAGGAGGAATAAGCATTGAAAAGCAGTATTAAAACATTAGCCGCTTGGTTAGTAATTGCTATTTTAATATTTTTTATTGCGCCAGCAATAATGAATGGAGCAAATAATGAATTGTCATATTCAGAGTTATTAACCAAAATAGAAGAAGGGGAAGTTACTGAAATAAATATTGAATATGGTGGAGAATCAGCAAAGGTAAAATTAAAAAATGATGCTAATATAAAGAACGTTAATATACCAAGTGTTGAAAATTTAATGGAAAATTTAAATAATTTAATGAAAGAAAATACAATATCTGTAGTAGAGGAAGACAAATCATTCTTTGCAGTAGCAGCAGATTTACTATTACCAATCTCATCAATATTATTGCTAGTTCTAATGGTAATGTTATTTATAGGAGGACCTCAATCACAAAATAAAGGAACAATGCCATTTGGAAAAAGTAAAGCAAGAATGCTTACAGCAAATGATAAAAACAAAGTTACATTTGCAGATGTAGCTGGAATAGATGAAGAAAAAGAAGAATTACAAGAAATTGTAGAATTCTTAAAAAATCCAAAGAAATTTACAGATATGGGAGCAAGAATACCTAAAGGAGTACTTTTAGTAGGTCAACCAGGTACAGGTAAAACTCTTCTTGCAAAAGCGGTAGCAGGAGAAGCAGGAGTTCCTTTCTTTATAATAAGTGGTTCTGACTTCGTAGAAATGTTTGTTGGTGTTGGTGCATCAAGAGTTAGAGATTTATTTGAAGAGGCAAAGAGAAATGCTCCATGTATTATATTTATAGATGAAATAGATGCAGTAGGTCGTCAAAGAGGAGCCGGATTAGGCGGAGGACATGATGAAAGAGAACAAACATTAAATCAAATGCTAGTTGAAATGGATGGATTCTCAGCTAATGAAGGCGTAATTGTATTAGCAGCTACTAATAGACCAGATGTACTAGATAAAGCTCTATTAAGACCAGGAAGATTTGATAGACAAATCGTAGTTCCAGCTCCAGATGTAAAAGCAAGAGAACAAATCCTTGAAGTGCATGCTAGAAAGAAAAAATTAGCAGATGATGTAGATTTAAATATAATTGCAAAAAATACATCTGGTTTTACAGGAGCTGACTTAGAGAATGTATTAAACGAAGCAGCTTTGTTAGCAGCTAGACGTGATAAACATGAAATAAGTGAAAGAGAAATAGAAGATGCAATGGTTAAAGTAACAATGGGACCAGAAAAGAAAACAAGAGTTAGAAGTGATAAAGAAAAGAAACTTGTTGCTTACCATGAAGGTGGTCATGCGGTAGTAAGTAGATATTTAAAAACTCAAGATCCTGTTCATGAAATATCAATCATACCAAGAGGTATGGCTGGTGGATATACTATGTATAGACCAACAGAAGATAAATCATTTATTTCAAAAACAGAAATGTTAGAAAATATAGTTTCATTACTAGGAGGAAGAGCATCTGAGGAATTAAATTTAGGTGATATATCAACAGGAGCAAGCAATGATATAGAAAGAGCAACACAAATTGCAAAAGCTATGGTAACTAAGTACGGAATGAGTGATAGAATAGGAACAATAACTTTAGGATCAGATCAAGATGAAGTATTCATCGGAAGAGATTGGGGTCATGAGAAATCTTATTCTGAAGAAACAGCCGGAGTTATCGACGAAGAAATAAAGAAAATTATAGATAAAGCCTATAAAGAGGCAAAAGAAATATTAATAGCACACAAAGATAAATTAGACAAAGTAGCAGAAGTGCTAGTAGAAAAAGAAAAAATATCTGGTGAAGAATTTGACGCAATATTTAATGGAGAATAAAAGGAGGAAAAATAATGACACTTAATTATATTCATGAGTTATATAACGAAAAGAATCGAATAAGTGATTTTATATATAAAAATTCTCCAGAACTAAAAAATGAAGTACAAGATGCAGAAAATAAGAAAGAAAAAATTGAAAAACAAATAAGCATAGCAGAAGCTGCGATGGCATTACAAAATCATAAAATTGCACAAAGCATATTACAAGAAAATGGAATATTATTTAATAATGCACAAGATTATGATGAAATTGATTTCGATAAAATAGAATCAGACATTGCTGAAATAACTAGAAAAGAGAAATCTATTATAGAGTTTAAAGAAGAGATAGAATCTCAAGAAGAAAAATTTACAGGATTATTAAAAGAGCAAGAAGAATTTTATTCAGTTGCAGGAAAAATAAATAATATAATTAACTATTTTAATAGTTTAAATCCTGAAATTGTTAGTCAAATATATGAAAAAAAGCAGGAGTTTATTAAAGCAGTAAAAACTAATTATCAAATGAATACTGCATTAGAAGTTGCACCAAAGGGAGTATTTGAAAAGATAAAATATACTTTGACTAAAAATAAAAGAGAAAAAGAAGCAAAATTAGCAGCAGATAGAGTAAATTCAATTCGCTCAGAAATAGAAAATATGGCGAAACAACTCCCACAAGCTACAAGTGTAGGAGAAAAATGGCAAGATTCCAAAATGTTGAAACAAGATCCTGCATACAAAGAATTGAATGATTTAGGAATAACATTCAATCCGCCAAATATAGATAGTTATTTATTAATAGGAAATTCAATACAAGAAGCAAAATCATTAAATCAACAAGCATTTTATGAGAGTGATGAATTTAAAAACGCACAAGCTAAATATTCTGCAGAACTATATAAGGTAAAAATGAATGATAGCCAATTACAAACTGTTAGATCACAATTAACTACTCAAAGACATCAATTACAACAAGGTCAAGCAGATTTAAAAAGGGAATGTATGCTTACTTTAGGAACAGAATCAACTCTAGAAGCTAATTCGGCACTAAAACAAGTAAAAAACAATTTGAAAACAGCTCAAGAAGTAGAAAATATAACAGCTTTTCTAAAAGAACCAGAAAATAATAGTGTATTAGAAGAAATGGAAAACCAGATAAAAAAGGAAAATACTCAAGAAAATATCGAACCAGACAAAATAGAAAAATAATAATAAAAAAGAAAATCAATGAAAATTCACACAATTTTCATTGATTTTTTTGTATTTCTCTAGTACAATATAATTGTAAAATTATATTCAATTGAAAAATTACATAAAAAACGAAAGTAATTAAGGAAAAGGTAGAAAAGTACTATGTCGAAAAAATTTGAAAAAGTGAATAAGACAAAGGATAAAGTAGTTTCAATAAATAGTAAAAATGTAGTAAAAATAAATACGAAAAATCTATGGAAATTAAGGATTGTTTTCTTTTGCATTTTTGGGTTACTTTTAGTAAGAATTGGATGGTTACAATTTGTTGATGGAGAAGAACTTAAAAGAAGAGAATATAGTCAATCAACATCTAGTACACTAATTAGTGCAAAAAGAGGTACAATTTATGATTCTACAGGTAAAGCATTAGCAATTAGCGTTGATGTTGATACAATTTCAGTAAATCCATCTTACATAAAAGCTAAAGGAACAGATGGAAAAACAGATGAAGAAGCTACAGAAGAGCTAAAGCAAAAAATGGCTGATGCGTTTGCAAGTATTTTTGATATAGATAGAGATGAAGTGTATAAAAAGCTTACAAGTTCAAATAGTGTTGAAACAATAATTTCAAAAGTTGATACAGATAAAGTAGCAGAACTTGAAAAATGGCTAGATGATAATAAAGCTCGTACAGGAGTAAACATTGACGCTGATGTAAAAAGATATTATCCTTATGATAATTTAGCATCAAATGTAATTGGATTTTGCGGAAGTAATAATCAAGGATTAGATGGAATAGAATTAAGTTATGATGACATATTAAAAGGAACATCAGGAAAATTAACTACTGCCATAGATGTAACAAGAGATGCAATACCAGATAAAAATGAGGAATATATAGCACCAGAGAATGGAAGTAATATATATCTAACAATAGATTCAAATATACAAACAATCGCTGAAAAATATTTAAAACAAGCAGTGGAAGAAAATGAATGCGAAAGAGGCGGTAATGTAATTATAATGAATCCTACAGATGGCAGTATATTAGCAATGGCCACTTATCCAGATTATAATTTAAATGACCCTTATACACCTAATTCATGGTATAGTAATGGATGGGACAAGCTTTCTGAACAAGAACAAACAAACCAATTATATTCAATGTGGAGAAATAGAGCCGTATTAGATACTTATGAACCAGGTTCAACATTTAAAGTTATTACTGCATCAATAGGATTAGAAGAAAATGTTGTAGAAACAGATACTGCAAATGACTTTTATTGTTCAGGGCACGAAATCGTAGCAGATAGACAAATAAACTGTAGCAATTCATATGGACATGGAAGTCAAACATTAAGAAATGCATTAGAGAACTCATGCAACCCTGCTTTAATTCAATTAGGACAAAGAATTGGTGTAAATACTTTTTATAAATATTTAAAAGCTTATGGATTTTTCGATAAAACAGGAATAGATTTACCTAGTGAAGGAACAAGTTCGTTCTGGAATGAAGAAGATGTTGGACCAGTTGAACTTGCAACAATGTCATTTGGACAAAGATTTACAATAACACCATTACAATTAATAACCGCTGTTTCAAGTATAGCTAATGATGGTAAACTTGTTACGCCACATGTTGTAAAACAAATCGAAAATACGCAAACTGGAACAATTACAAATATAGAAACAAAAGAAGTGAGACAAGTTATTTCAGAAGAAACTGCAAATAAAATGAAAGATTTAATGAAATCTGTTGTTGAAGAAGGTGGAGGAAGTTATGCACAAGTAAAAGGATATTCAATAGGTGGAAAAACAGGAACTTCAGAGCCAAATCCAAATAGACTAGAAGATGGTTATGTTGCATCTTTTATAGCTATTGCACCAGTAGAAAATGTAGAAGTAGTTGTTTTACTTACACTTTATGCTCCACAAGTTTCAAATCACTATGGAGGAAGTATTGCAGCTCCTGCAGTATCACAAATATTAACAGAAGTATTACCATATTTAGATATTCCATCTAATGATAATATTGATTCATCAAATATTGAAACAATTTCTACACCAGATGTTGTAAATAAAACAGTAGCAGAAGCACAGAAAATACTACAAGAGGCTGGATTAGAATATAGCACAAGTGCATCTGCAGATGATATAGTAAAAGAACAAGTTCCTCCAAAGGGTACAGCTCTAACAGAAGGTGGCATTGTAAAACTTTATGTAGAAGGAAATGATGAAAGAGTATCTCAGAGTGTACCAGATTTAAAAGGAGTAACTTTTGAACAGGCTCAAATAATGCTAAAAGCAAAAAATCTAAATATATCTAGTACAGGTAGTGGAATTGTAATAGCTCAAGACCCACAAGCTGGAACAAGCGTAGATGAAGGTACTGTAATAAATGTTACATTGCAACAAGAAACATCAACAACGCAATACTAATTAGAGAAGGGAAATATAATGACCATTTTAGAAGAAACAAGATTTATAATGAATAAATACAATGTTCATCCAAATAAGAAATTGGGTCAAAATTTTCTATTTGATGAAGATAGTCTAGAAACAATAGCTAGCGAAGTAACAAAAAATGATACAGTAATAGAAATTGGCCCAGGTCTTGGAACATTAACTGCAATATTAGCAGAAAAAGCTAATAAAGTTATTGCTATAGAGCTAGATGGAAAAATGGTAGAAATACTACAGGAAAGATTTAAATTATATAATAATGTGCAAATTATTAAAGATGACATATTACATATAGATATTGACAAAATAGCTCCAAAAGCAAAAATAGTAGCAAATTTGCCATATTATATTACTACATCAATTATAACAAAATTATTAAAATCAAATATTAAAGATATAACAATACTTATTCAAAAAGAAGTAGCTGAAAGAATATGTGCAGAACCAGGTACAAAAAAGGCTGGGGCAATAACATATTTTGTGAAATATTATGCAGATAGTGCAATTATAAAAAATGTACCAAAAGAATGTTTTATTCCCTCACCAGAAGTTGAATCATCAATTGTTAGAATAACAAAAAAAGATAAAAAGGCTGTAGAAGTAAATAATGAAGAATTATTTTTTGATATAATAAAAACCAATTTTACACAGAGAAGGAAAACCATTTTAAATTCTTTATCTAGTATAATTAATAAAGAAGTGTTGAAAAATATATTAAAAAATAGTAAAATAGAAGAGAATGTGAGAGGAGAAAATCTAACATTAGAGCAATTTGCAGAAATAGCTAATTCTTACGAAAAAATGAATGAAAAAGAATAATGGCCAAAAGAAAGGAGGAAAATTATGAACCAAATATTAGTAACTGAAAGAATTTATGTAACCCCAGAGTTAAAACGAAAAAGAAAATTTTATAAAATAATATTTATACTTTGCCTAATATTAATTGTAATTTTAACCTGCTATTATGTTTTGGCTGAATATGATAAAAACCAAAAAGAACAGATTTCCAGAGAAATATTAGATCAAATGAATGATACCACAACAGTTGAGGAAAAAGTTGTTGTTGTAGCATTAGATGAACCGGAAACAGAAGAAGAAGTCCCTATAATTGAAATGCCTAGCACAACAACTACAACAAATGAAATCCAATCCGAAATTACGGCAGATGGTCAAACTTACGAAACAGAAGCAATATTAGATTATCCAAAACTAGGAATCAACTACCCAGTATTATCACAAGAGTCAGAAGACTTACTTAAAGTTTCATTATGCAAATATTGGGGACCTAATCCAAATAAAGTAGGAAATTATTGTATAGTTGGACACAATTATAAAAGTGGAAAAATGTTTGGAAAATTAAGTGGTGCAGCAATAGGAGATGAAGTCAATTTAACAGATTTAAGCGGAAATACAATTACTTATGTAGTATATAATAGATATGTAGTTGATCCTACAGATGTAAGCTGTACAAGTCAATTAACAAATGGAAAAAGAGAAATAACACTTATAACTTGTACAAATTATGGTCAAGATAGATTAGTTATTAAAGCTAGAGAAAAAGAATAAAATAATTAAAATATAAAATGGCGATTTTTGAAAAAATCATTTTTCAAAAATCGCCATTTTTAATTAATAAATAAATGTAATAAAAATGTAATAAAAAATCATCAAAGTCAATAAAAGGAACAAAATCTGATAGATTTTTACAAAAAAAGACAAAAAGACAAAATAAAGCAAACAGGCAAAGTATACGCAAATAAATGAAATGGCAACATAAAAGATGAACATATATAAAAATATGCAAATATTGACTTTTGAAATTTGAAATAGTAATATGAGATTGCAGTTATAAAAAAGAGAATAACATAAAAATGTAAAAAAAGAAAAAATCATTTTTAAAAAATCTTAAATTTTAAATGCAGAATGGGGGACAAAATGAAAGTAATAAAAAGAGACGGAAGAATAGTAGACTTTGACAGATCAAAAATCCAAATAGCAATTGAAAAAGCAGATAAAGAAGTAAGACCAAGAGAAAGAGCAAATAAGGAAGAAATAAAAGAGATAATAAAGTATATAGAAGAGTTGGATAAAAAAAGAATTTTAGTCGAAGATATACAAGACATAATAGAAAAAAAGTTAATGGAATTAGACAAATACGAGTTAGCAAAAAGATATATTGTTTATAGATATACAAGAGCCCTAGTTAGAAAACAAAATACTACAGATGAATCAATTTTAAAATTAATAAGAAATGAAAATAAAGAATTAGCAGAAGAAAACTCAAACAAAAATACAATGCTTGCTTCTACTCAAAGAGATTATATAGCGGGAGAAGTATCAAGAGACTTAACAAATAGACTACTTTTACCAGAAGATATATCTAAAGCACATCAAGAAGGTATATTACATTTCCATGATGCAGATTATTTTATTCAACCAATTTTTAACTGTTGTTTAATAAACATTGGAGATATGCTAGATAATGGAACAGTAATGAATGGAAAAATGATAGAAAGTCCAAAAAGTTTCCAAGTGGCATGTACAGTTGTAACACAAATAATTTCTACTGTAGCAAGTAACCAATATGGTGGGCAGTCTGTTGATTTAATACATTTAGGAAAATATCTAAGAAAAAGTTATGAAAAATTCAAAAATGCACTTGAGAAAAAATATAAAAACAAAATGTCAGAAGACCTAATTGAGGAAATTGTACAAGATAGACTAAAATACGAATTAAAATCAGGAATACAAACAATTCAATATCAAATAAATACACTTATGACAACAAATGGACAAGCACCTTTTGTTACATTATTCTTGCATCTAGAAAAAGATGATCCTTACATTAAAGAAAATGCAATGATTATAGAAGAAGTATTAAGACAAAGATATGAAGGAATAAAGAATGAAGCAGGAGTATATGTTACACCAGCATTCCCTAAGTTAGTATATGTATTAGATGATTTTAATAACCTTACTGGTGGAGAATATGATTATTTAACAGAATTAGCGGTAAAATGCTCTGCAAAAAGAATGTACCCTGATTATATTTCTGCTAAAAAAATGCGTGAAAATTATGAAGGAAATGTATTTAGCCCTATGGGTTGCAGAAGTTTCCTATCACCTTGGAAAGATGAAAATGGCAACTATAAATTTGAAGGAAGATTTAATCAAGGTGTTGTAAGCATTAATTTACCACAAGTTGCAATAATAGCAAATGGTGATGAAAATAAATTCTGGAAATTACTTGATGAAAGATTAGAATTATGCAAAAAAGCACTAATGTGTAGACACAATGCATTAGTTGGAACAACTTCAGACATTAGTCCTATACATTGGCAATATGGAGCAATAGCACGTTTAAAAAAAGGTGAGAAAATAGACAAGCTACTTTATGGAGGATACTCAACAATTTCTTTAGGATATATAGGAATATATGAAATGACAAAACTAATGACAGGAGAATCACATACGGAACCAAAGGGACACGAATTTGCAACTAAAGTAATGAAACATTTAAGAGAAACAACAGATAGATGGAAAAAAGAAACAAATATAGGATTTGCACTATACGGAACTCCAGCAGAAAGCTTATGTTACAAATTTGCAAAAATAGATAAAGAAAAATTTGGTACAATAAAAGATGTAACAGATAAAGGATATTATACTAATTCATATCATGTAGATGTTAGAGAAAAAATTGATGCATTTGATAAATTAAAATTTGAAAGCGAATTTCAAAAAATATCTTCAGGAGGAGCTATATCTTATATTGAAATTCCAAATATGCAAAATAATATAGAAGCATTAAGAAGTGTAGTTAAATTTATTTATGATAATATCCAATATGCAGAATTTAATACGAAATCTGATTACTGTCATGTATGTGGATATGATGGAGAAATAAAAATAAATGAAGATAATGAATGGGAATGTCCAAACTGCGGAAATAAGGACCATAGTAAAATGACAGTAGTTAGACGTACATGTGGTTATTTAGGAGAAAATTTCTGGAATGCAGGAAAAACAAAAGAAATTAAGCAAAGAGTATTACATTTATAGTGAGAAAGGACAAAAATGAATTACGCAGATATAAAAAAAGTAGATGTAGCTAATGGAGAAGGAGTTAGAGTATCAGTATTTGTTAGTGGATGTAATCACCATTGTAAAGGATGTTTTAATGAATGTGCATGGGATTTTAATTACGGAAGCAAATTTACTCAAAAAGAAATAGATAAAGTAATAGATTACATGAATCATGACTATATAGAAGGGTTAAGCTTACTTGGAGGTGAACCATTAGAACCACAAAATCAAGAAGCCGTATTAAAGCTGGTACAAGAAGTAAAAGAAAAATTCCCTAATAAATCTATTTGGTGCTATACAGGATATGACTTTAAAAATGACATAGTAGATAAAATGCAAAAAGAAAATCCAACAACAAAAGAGTTGATAAAATATTTTGATGTGGTTGTTGATGGAGAATTTGATCAAGATAAAACTAGTCCAAAGCTTAGATTTAGAGGGTCATACAATCAAAGAATACTAGATGCAAGAGAAACAATCAAAGAAGATAAACCAATAGAGATTCCTCGCCTTTATGAAAAAGATAGAGTTTTGCAAAAATAAATAGTTCTGTTGTAAAATTTTGCAAACACTACTTGACAATGTTATAGTACATAAGGTATAATTAATAGGTATTGAGGGAGATATCCCAATAATCCCATACAATAGTGAATAGCTGGAAGGAGGGGATATTATGTCAGAGGTTAAAGTTAATAATGGAAATATAGAAGATGCCTTAAAAAGATTTAAAAGGCAATGTGCCAGAAATGGTGTTTTACAAGAGGTTCGTAAAAGAGAATGCTACGAAAAACCTAGTGTAAAGAGAAAGAAAAAATCAGAAGCAGCTAGAAAAAGAAAATTTTAATTAAGAAAGGGCGTAATATACGCCCTATTTTTAATATAAAAAGAATGGAATTGTTTATGAAAAAATTAATAAGTTTAATAAAAAAACATGACAATATATTTGTAATAATACTAATATTATTTTCAATTTTGGGAATGACATATAATGTATATTTTATGAATTCTGATGAATCATATAATTTTTTAAATACATATAAAATGGCCGAAGGGCTAATGATATATAAAGATTCTAATGTAATTATCACACCGTTATTTTTTTATGTAGCTGAAATATTTTTAAGAATATTTGGAGAAAATATTTTTGTATTTCGAACATTAAATTTAATTATATCTATAATATTTATATTTATAATATATTTACTGTTAAAGCAAATAAAAATAAACAAGAAGATTTCTTTACTTATAACGATTTTTATAACAATTCAATTAAAAGATATAATTACAGCTGGAGCTAATTACAATTTGCTAGGAATGCGGATTATATATTTTAGGGGTATTATTATTACTAAAAATGAAAAAAAGTACAATAAAAAGTATTGTACAAGGAATAATACTTTTTGCTGTATTTCTAACATATCAAAAGTTAGGAGTAGGCTATTTCCTAGCATTAATTGTTTATGAAGTTAGCAATAAAAATATTAAAACGTTATTTATAGAGCTTTTTACAGCTTTTATATTATTATTAATATTTTTGGGAATATTACAGTTACAAAATAATTTAACAAACTTTATAGATTTTGCAGTATTAGGGATAGGAGAATTTGGAAATAAAAATTCAATAGCGAAAGATATTAAAGCAATAATGCTATTATTAACGCCAGTTTTAACAATAATAGCTTATATAATTACTTTAAAAAACATAAAAAGAACAAAGTTTAACAAATCTATAAACATTAATTCAATTAAACCTATTATAATATTTGCAATATTTTCATATTTATGCATAATTCCATTAATAAATACATATCACGTTGTATTAACAAATATATTAACTTATATTTGTCTGGGATATTTATTAAACTTTTTAATAGCTCCGATTATCGAAGAATTAAAATTAAATAAAGTGGTTAGTATATTAATAATTGGTTTGTCTATACTAATGATTATAAAAAGCATGTTAAATATATATTTTTATTCAATAAAAATGTATAAAGAGAATAATAATTTGTATGGAGCAATATTAGAAGAAGAAGATAGGGAAATGCTTAAAGAAGTTGATAATTATATAAGCAATACAGACAAAAATGTAATAATTTTTTCAACTTATTCGCCAATGATTTCTATATATAGAAATGATTTAGACAATGGCAAATATGATTTAGTATTAAGGGGAAACCTAGGGCTATCTGGAGAACAAGGATTAATAGAAGAAATTAAACAAATGAAAAATACACAAATATTATTACTACATGAAACTGATGATGAAAAAGAATTATATCAATTTGTTTATGAAGCAACAGAATATATCAAAGAAAATTTGAATTTTGTAGGACAAATAAATAAATTCGATATATACGAAACAATAAACTAAAATAGAAAGGATGAGAAAAAATGCAAATAACAAAATTAGAATCAAATAAGTTTAAAACAAATTTAAGTGCATTATTTATAACTATACCATTAAAAGAGGATGAATGTACAAAAAATGCATTACTTACATCAGTATTAAGAAGAGGTACGGAAACTTACAAAACTCAGGAAGAAATTTCAAAAAAACTTGAAGAATTATATGGAGCAGGATTTAATTGTGGTGTAGATAAAACAGGTGAGTATTATATTTTAAAATTTTACTTAGAGACTCTTGAAAATACTTATACGCTTAGCGGAGAAAACATTTTACAAGAAGGAATAAACTTATTATTAGATATAGTATTTAATCATGAAGCTTTTAATAAAGAATATGTAAGACAGGAAAAAGAAAATTTAAAAAAATTAATAGAATCAAGAAAAGATAATAAAGCTTTATATGCAAAAGAAAGATGTATAGAATATATGTTTGAAGGGGATCCTTACGCAACATATAAATTCGGAAATGTAGAAGATTTAGAAAAGATTAATGAAATTAATCTTTTTGAATATTATAAAAATCTTCTTGAAAATTGCAGAATCGACTTATATATTATCGGAAATAATATAAACGATGTACAAATTCCTGATATAAAAAGCAAAAATATAATACAGGAAAATATAAAACATATTTCACCAGAAACTGTAAAGATAATTAAAGAAAAACAAGAGGTAACACAAGGAAAACTTATAGTTGGACTTAATGTAGAATGCGAAAACAAGGCAGCTGTTTCAATGTATAATGCAATTTTAGGTGGTGGAGCAAATTCTAAACTATTTCAAAATGTACGTGAGAAAGCAAGTTTGGCATATTCCGCAGGTTCAAACTATATAAGAAGAAAAAATGCAATTCTTATAAGAACTGGTATTGAAATAGAAAATTATGATAAAGCCGTAGCAATTATTGAAGAACAACTAAATGATATGAAAAGTGGAAGAATATCAGATGAAGAATTTGATTCAGCAAAACAATTATTGATATCTTCCATAGAATTAATAGAAGAATCAAAAGAGGATAAAATAACATTTTATTTTGACCAAAACTTATTTGAAGAGAATTTATCCGTAGATGAATATAAAAAAATGATAGAAAGCGTGACAAAAGAGCAAGTTATAGAAGCGGCAAATAAAATTAAAGAAGACACTATTTACTTTTTAACAAATAATAAATAATTTGTAAAAAGATACGGAAAACAGTAAAAAGAAAAACGAAAGGAGTAAAAGGTATAAAATGCAAAAAATTGAAAATAAAAAAATTAAAGAGACTGTATATATAGAAACCCTAGATAATGGAATGAAGATTATTATCATACCTAAACATGAAACAAAGAAAAAATATATTATTTGGGGAACAAAATTTGGTTCAATAGACAACCATTTTATAGAACCTAGCACAGGCAGAGAAATTAAAGTACCCGATGGTGTTGCACATTATTTGGAACACAAAATGTTTGAACAAGAAAGCGGAATAGATAGTTTATATACATTAATGGCTCTTGGTTTAGACGCGAACGCATATACAACCAATGATCATACGGCATATTTATTTGGAGGAACTAATAATTTTTATAAAGGGTTAGATGAACTTATGGATTATGTACAACATCCATATTTCACAGATGCGAATGTAGAAAAGGAAAGAGGAATCATAGGTCAAGAAATTGGAAAATATGATGATGAACCATCTTGGAAATTATATATTAATTTAATGGATTGCTTATATAAAAATAATCCAGTTAAACTGGATATTGCAGGAACAGTAGAGTCAATAAGCCATATAACCAAAGAAACCTTATATGATTGTTACAATACATTTTATCATCCATCAAATATGACTATGTGCATTAGCGGAGATTTTGAACCAGAAAAAATAGTAGAAGAAGTTAAGAAAAGATTATTACCAAAAGAAAAGATGGGAGAAATAAAAAGAATATATCCAGAAAAAGAATATAATATTAATAAAAAGTTTAGTGAGCAAAATATGGAAGTTAATATACCTTTATTTATGATTGGATATAGGGATGCCATTGAAAATGAAAATAATATTAGAAAGCAAATTGCAATAGAGATAATATTAAATAGTTTAATAGGAAAAAGTTCAAAATTATATCAAAAATTATATAACGAAGGATTATTAATGTCTGGATTAGAATTTTATGACGAATTTGCAGATGAATACTCACATGTAGTTATTGGAGGTCAATCTGAAAATCCAGAAAAAGTAAATGAAGAAATTGTAAAAACTCTAAAAAATGAAGAAGTAACATTAGAGAATTTTGAAAGAAGTAAAAAAGCAATATATAGTGACTATGTTTCAGAATTTGATGATGTTGAAAGCATAGGACGAATTTTCTTACAGGATAGTATGAGAGGGATAAACTCATTAGATTATATAAATGAATTTGAAAATATAAACATCGAATATGTTAAAAAAATTCAAGAAGAGTTATTTAAAGAAGAAATGAGTGCTCTTTCAATAATTAGAAAAAAATAAAAAAATAGGCTTTTAAAAAGCCTATTTTTTCTGCAATTAAGGTGTAGAACCAGCACTAATATTTGATGCAAGATTTCTTACTATACCTAGAATACCAGTTGCAGCAAATAAAAGAATAGCACCTACAACATATATAACAGCAGATTTCTTTATTTCAGCTTTACCTTCTGGTGAAGCTGTTAAGAATTTAATACCTACAAATATAAGCATGATAACGGCTGCAGCAAATGCAATAATTTGAATTACATAAATAACCATACCTGCTATATTATTTACATCGCTTGCTCCAGTAGGAGATACAGAACTTGGTATATCAGGTTCTGAAGCTAAAACCATATTAATAGCACTTAATATTGTAGTAATTATAAAAACTACTGATATTATTTTAGATATCTTCTTAATATTCATAAAACTCCTCCTCTTAATAATACTATAATTAATTATAAATTAATTTAAAATGGTTGTCAACATTTTTTGGCTTTTTTTAATAAAGAAACGCCAAAAAATGTAAAATTAGCACTTATTAGATACTTTAAGCTTACTATCTCTATAATATTTTGTAATTAATTCGTCTAATTGAGTACTAATTTTATAGATAATACTATAATCTTCATTTTTTAAAATGGCATTATCTAATTTCTCTCTTAAATCATTTATCTCATTATTTAACATTTTATCACTCCTATTTCTAAATTCGTTATAAGAATACCATAATCTTACAAAAAAGTCAATATGAAATTGTTGATATTTAAGGCTTTTTGTCATTCTTTATTCGACAAAAAAAGACATAAATTGTTTTAGCAAAAAATAAATATAATGATTTAATAAATAAACATAATTATTTGAATAAAAGCTAAAAAAACTATTGCAATATATTATAATTTAATTGTATAATAGAATAAATAAGTATTGTAAAATAGGAGTAATGGATATATGATAAAATTTAAAAAATTAATTACATCTTTGAGTATTACAATTATAGGAGCAATAATATTATGCAATAAAGTACAAGCCCAAATAAATTTACCATCTAATTTAAGTGAAGCTTATGATGTTAGTGGAACATCAGAATTTACAATGGCAGGAAAAATAATATATGTGGCACAAATAATATTTTATGCAGCAGCAGTAATTGCTCTTATAATTGCAGGACTTAAGTACATGGATACAGCTCCAGAAGCAAAAGCTGAATTTAAAAAGAAAATGATTTATATAGCTATTGGAGCAGTAATGCTTTTTGCAGCCGGATCACTAGTAAGATTAATTGGTGGATTAGCAATGAAAAATATTTAGTAAAAGGGAGACAGATATGATAGGAAAAATAAAAAAGATTCTAATTGTTTTTAGTATTGTAGCAATAATAGTATCTTTATTCTGCAAAGTAAATGCAATGGATAACATTATGGGACCAGCTAAGAACTTTATAAATAAAGGAAGCACAAATTCACCAATTGATACACAAGAAGCATGGAATGAATTTCTACCAACAGCCCAAATATTAGTTGTAATTGCATCAGTTGTTCTAGTAGTATGTTATATGTATATGGGTATTAAATATATGTTCGCTGATCCAAATGGAAAAGCAGATGTAAAACAAAAACTTATAGGACTAGTTATAGCAACAGTTGTAATATATGGTGGAGCAGGAATTATTACAGTATTAATTAATCTATATAATAATATATTTGTATAAAATAAATACTTTGCATAGCAAACAAAGGAGGAGAAATTTATGGGAAGCTATTACATACCTAGTAATAATTTAAAAGGAGAAAGTAGAATATTATACATATTTACTGCTAAATCTCTTATTTTTACTGCAGTCGGAGGATTTATAGGATTTATATTTTATTTCATATTTGGAATGATTTTAGGAATACCTTTATTAGGATACATTGCCATAGGAATTTTCGCATTAATTGGATATGGCATAGCAACAATAAAAATGCCTGCAGGAGGTAATTCAAAATTATCAAAAAATGTAGGTGGGGATTCGATAGATGATATAATAAAAAGATACATTGCATTTAAAAAGACTAATAAGGTATATACTTATGCGGTAGATAGAAAAGAGCCAGATTATAGTAGTGCACTTGACAATTTTAGTTTAGATAATATCATGGGTAAAATAACAGGAAACAGCAAAACAAATTCTTCAAATCAACAAACAAAAACAAAGGAGGAAAAATAATATGGATACAGTTCAAATGCTTAATTTAATATTGGTAGTAATACTAATATTAATATTAATTTTAGGGTTTATTGCAGCATTATTAATATATAAAATGAGAAAGAAGAAAGAGCCAAAAAATGATGATTCACTTGCAATAAAAAGTCAAGCTCAACCAAAAGCTAATTTAATAACACGTGATGGAAAAAATATAGATTCAATATATAAATTTATGGAATTTGATCAAGTATTAGATAACATGATTGTTAGAAAAGGAAGAAAACAATATGTTATGGTTATTGAGTGTAAAGGTGTTAACTATGACCTACTTTCAGAAGACGAAAAAAATGCGGTTGAGGCTGGCTTTATTTCATTCTTAAATACATTACGTTTTTCAATTCAATTATATGTTCAAACTAGAAAATTAAATTTTGAAGATTTAATTCAAAGTTATCATGCGAGAATTCATGATGTTGATAATCAAATTGGAAGATTAAATGCTCAAATAGAAAATGCAAAAAGAAATGGAAACAAACAATTAGTAGATAAGCTTGAATTTGAAAAGAGAAGAAAAGAAAACATATTAGAATATGGAGAATCAATTACTGAATATACAGAAAAATTAAGTGAAAGTAAAAATATATTACAACAAAAAACTTACTTAATTTTGTCATATTATACAGCTGAATTTGGTGATACTAGTACATATTCTAATGATGAAATTGATGACATTGCTTTCTCAGAACTATATACAAGAGCTCAAACATTAATTAGAGCCTTAGCATCTGCCGAAGTAACAGGAAAAGTTCTTAATTCTGAGGAATTAATGGAATTATTATATGTTGCCTATAACAGAGATCAATCAGAAGTATTTACATTAAGAAACGCATTAAATGCTGAATATGATAAATTATATTCTACAGCAAAAGATGTATTAGAAGAAAAGAAAGCTAGAATTAATAAACAAATAGAAGAAGATGCTGCTAAATTAGCTACAAAGAGCATAATCGATGCAGATAAAGAAGCTAGAGAAAAAGCTAGAATAGATAATGAAGTTAAAAGCAGGGCACTAGAAATGGTAGAAGAATATAAAGGAGATATGAGTAAGCAACTTTATGAAGCTACAAAGCAAAAAATTAATACAGCTAATGTACAAGAAGCTCTTGAAGACAAACCTAAGAGAAGAATTGTTAGAAAAAATGTGTAACTAAAGAATAGGAGGAAATTCTAATATGAGTAAAAAGAAAAATGAACAAACAGAGAATTTAGTTGAAAACCCAAATCAACCAAAGAGCTTTGTTGATAATGTTAAAGATTTAAAAGATTTAATAGCACCATCTGGAATTGATGCTACTAGCACAAACAAACTAGAAATTATATCTAGTACAAGCAAATATGCAAGAACTATGCTAGTTTCTACTCTTCCTAGAATGTGTACATTTCCTCAACTTTTAAGAGGAATGTATACTTTTGGAGATATAAATGTATCTGTATATATTACTCCTATAAGTGAATCAAAGTCACAAAACGAATTGAATAGAACAATTAATGAACTTGAATCAGAAAGAATAGTTGCACAAGAAAGAGGTCAAATAAACAGAGAAAGCTCATTAGCACAAAAAAGAGCAGAGGCAGAAGAATTAAGAGATGCTATTGCTAGTGGACTAGACAAACTATTTGAGGCATCAATTATTTGTACACTATTTGCATATAGTATAGAAGATTTAGACAAACAAACAGAATTATTAACATCTGAAATGGCAAAAACATTAACTGGAATGAAAACAGCATGGGCAATGCAAGAAGATGCATTTAAATCAAACTTACCTTTATGTGAAGATAAAATAAAAAAAGTACATACATTTGATCGTAGATCAATGGCAACAGTCTTTCCATTTATAAATTCAGAGGTTGGACACGAAAATGGTATACCAATTGGATTTAATAGACAAACTGGTTTACCAATACTATATGATAACTTTAGCCCTTCACTAAGCAATTATAACATGGTTGTATTTGGTAAGTCTGGTGCTGGTAAAGGTGTTACAATAAAAACATTAATAGCCAGATCAGCAGTACTAATGGGAATTGAAAGCTTAGCACTAGATGCTGAAGGTGAGTATGGAGTTGTTGCTGATGCACTTGGTGGATTAAATGTAGTAATTTCACCAAGCTCAAATACAATAATTAATCCTTTTGATATAGAACCAGAAATTACAAGAGATGAGATAACAGGACGTGAAAAAGTGGTTTTAAATGTAGAGAATAAAGTAGAGGATGTTACTCAAATTTTATTAACAATGGCAAGAGGTAGTACAAGAAGTGAGGATGTAAATGAGGTAACAAAACAAATTATTGCTGAAGCTGCAGCAGAAGAATATGCGGCTTTAGGAATTACAAATGATGTAAATTCTCTATATGATAGAAATATAAACGGAATTATTCAAAATAATTACCTTGGTAGAACGAAAAAGAAAATGCCAACTATAGGTTCATGGTATAGAAGATTAGTTATGAATGCCAATAAAAATACAAACCCAGATTATAGAGTACATTATAGTTATTTAGTAAAAGTTATGAAACAATATGTAAGAGAACTAAATGGACAGATGGCATATTTTGATGGTCAATCAACATTCGATTTATTAGAAGGAACATCATTCATAAACTTAGACATATCAAACCTAGAAGAAAGATTTGCTAGACCTCTAGCACAACAAATACTACTTTCTTGGATTTGGGAAAAATATGTTAAAAAGAATAGTGAAGACAAAGCAAAAGCCGGTAAAAAGCGTGTATTAGTTGATGAGGCATGGATGCTATTACCATATCCAGAAGCTGTAGACTTCTTAAATAAAATGGCTAGACGTGCCAGAAAGAGAAATGTATCACTAGCAGTTGTATCACAGAGATTCCAAGATTTCTATGAAAAGTCAGAAGTACAAGCAGTTTTAACATCTTCAGATACAAAATTATTCTTAGCGCAAGATAAATCAGAAATTCAATATATAAAAGAAGTATTTAAACTTAGTGAAGGTGAAGCAGCCTTCTTAACAACATGTAGCAGAGGACAAGGATTATTTAAAGTTGGAGAACAAACAGCCATTATGGAAATTGTACCAACTAAAAAGGAATTTGAATTTATAGAAACAAATATTAACAAATTAAAAGAAAAGCAAGCATAATACGGGGTGTTTTAATGAAAAAAATTATAACAATCTTAATTGTATTTATATTTATTGCAATCTGTATTACACCGACTATATATGCAGCAGACACTGTTAACCTAAATATTCCAGCATCCGATAATGATTCCAATACAGCAGTAAATGAATTAATGCAAGGCGAATCTACAATACATTCAAGTGAGGAAGATTCATCAGCAAACTCGGAAGTAGTTGGACTTGGAACAACAGACTCACAAGAACCAACAGCTGCTGGAGCTGTTGCATCTGTTGGAGGACTTATGCCTTCATTAATTAATCAATTGTTAGCAGCAGTAGCGCAAAATACTATTCCAGTATTAGACGATAATGCACAGGTTACAGACTATTTTACAATTCAGAGTTTATTAACAGATAAATATGCCATTTTTAACATTAACCTTTTTAAAGAAACGCCATCTGCACCAAATTCAGACGTTTCAAATGTAATAAAAGCAAATGTTGCAGTATGGTATGTAGCAATTAGAAATTTAGCTGCTGCTGGTTGTACTATAATAGTTATTTATGTAGGTATAAGAATGGCAATAGCAGCGACAGCTCAAGATATGGCAAAATATAAAAAAATGTTAACGAGTTGGCTAATAAGCGTAGTTTTATTATTTGTAATGCATTTTATAATATTAATAATGATTGGTATTTCTGAGCTATTTGTTAAATTTATATCAATTGCAATTGAATCTGATACAGGAACAACTAATATGGAAATAGCAATGTTGCAGGGATTGTATAGTAAAACTAATCAAGCAGATGGATGGGGAAAACTAGTATATTTCCTTTTAAATTGTGTACTAACTTATTATGAAACAAAATTCTTTTTACTATATTTATTTAGGGTATACAAAATAATGATTTTAACAATTATATCTCCATTAATGTGCATTACCTATCCGATAGATTCAATTGGAGATGGAAGAGCACAAGCATTTAATACTTGGTTTAAAAAGACAATGACAGAAATATTTATTCAACCAATACATTTACTTATGTATGTAGTGTTCATTTATTCCGCAGGAGCTATAGCTGCTGAACAACCAATAATAGGAATATTCTTTATTATAGCATTAGATAATGCAGAAAGTATAATAAAGAGTGCACTAAAAATACAAGGAAAAGGATTGAAAGATTTCAAACTTTCAAAAGGAAAATAAAATATGAAGAAAAAAAGAATATTAATTATTTTAGCTGTTATTATTATTTTAATCGCAATAATATTTATAGTTAGAAGCATAATTAATGCAAACAAGCCTAAAGAAACCATAGATGATTTCTCATCGGTTAAAGAACTTATAGAATACGATGGTCATGAATATTTGGGTATGAAAAATTCTGAAGAGGAAGGTTTTGAAAAAGATATATATATAAAGTTTAGTAAGCCACCAATAAATGATGACGGAACAACTAATGAAGGCTTATATGAAGTTGTTATTAATCATGTTGCAAGAAAAATGAAAGGTCAGAATTTTAGGCTAATAGATGCAGATAAAAACATCGTTATAAAAATACAATATAATGAAAACGAAGAAATTAATTTATATACAATAAATGACGATGCAAAGTATTGGGAACATATAAAAACATATTATCAAATAGATGAATATGAAGGAGAAAAGGTTTCAAGTTTCACTATTACTTCTAGTCTTTTAGCTAATATTATTAATAATAATTGGATATATAATAATATTAATTTAGGAAATAGAGAAAGTACAGAAGGCGATTATGAGATATATGAAAATGGTGACTATAAAGTAAGAAAAATAGGACAAAAAATATATAATATTGTTTTTACAAAGAACTATCAACAAGAGATAATTAATGGAATTTCAACCAGTACTGATATAGAAACAGTAGAAAACATATTGGGAGAGCCTACATACAAAGATGATAACTACGATATTATTGGGTACAAATGTGAGTATTTTTACATCTTTCTTAATGGTAAAGAAATTTCAATTTATCACCCAGATGAATATAATGAAGAAGACAGCAAAGAGTTTGGTACATTAGTAACTGAACTAAATAAAACAGGTGACATTGATACTTTTTTTAATAAATTAACAGACCTATATCCGGACTACGGATATTATTCATCTAACAATAACTATGTAGATATAGTTTACCCACTTAGAGGATTTTCAGTAAAAATGGGATATCCAAGTGGAAATGGTATAGTATTATATAGCAACTTCCAAGGATGGATAACAGAAGACTTGAAAATAGAAGATTTAATAGATGAAAAAAAATTGCCAGCTAATGTTTATACAAGATTAGATAGAAACTTAATTTTAGAAGCGGAAGCGGAGAGAATATCTAATGAGATGTATTTAGACTCTGGAGAAGAAGAGGATGGAGGGGAATTGTGAAAAAATTATTTACAAGAATATTAGTTATAATAATGATTGCAGATGTTTTTTGGAATTTTACTTTATCAACTTCTTTAGGAGCTGCACAGATGCAAATAAATGATGGTGGGTCATCTTCATTAGGACCAACAACAGGACATACAGTACAAGAAGCTGGAGAAACTATAGCAGCATGGGCAATAGATTTTGCAAATAAACATTCAGCACAAGCAGTATATGGAGGAAATGCAGGATATAATTTACCAGTAAGTGATGAAGATACTACAACTATATATAGTTTTCATTGTGTTGCATTCGTGTCTTTTGTAATTCACCATGCTTTAGGATTAGGCGGAGCTGAGTATACAGAATTTGTAAAATGTCCTTATTCTAGTTCAGGTACATCAAGCCCTAATAACGCGCCTTTTGTAAAAAATGGATTTGAAAGGGTAGATTGTTCTTCAGAAGAATGGCAACCAGGGGATATTATAGTAATGTGGCATCACGTAGCCGTTTATGTTGGAGATGGAATTTCAATAGGAATGTATAGAAAAAAGTTATACAATGGAAGCGCAATAAGTGATTGCAATAGTAATGGTGGTTATCAAGGCTGGGTTGGAAGAATTACACCAGAAGCAGCTGCAAGTGCTAGTTTTAAATACCTAGAAGGAGCAGGAATAGGAGGAATTTCAGGACTTGAAGGTGCTACATCTCCATCTGGGGAACAATTAGATACAGAAGAAGTAGACTTAGATGAAATTGCAGATAAATTTACTTTTGATGGAATGCCTCCAACTATAATTCATCAAGATGAGAAAATAGATATATTCAGATGGATATTTGATGGAATTAGTGGTTTTATGGATTATATAGCCGGTGCAATAATAACTTTAATATTAAAAGGACCTATACTAGGATATACATCATATATAGAAAGATTTGTTAATAATTTTTTACACGGATTAAATTAAAATGAAGAAAGGGGAATAGTAAATGAAAAAAAGCATAAAAGTAAAATACATATCAACTATATTAGTAATTTTATTTACTATTCTATTTTCATATATAAATACAGTTTTAGCAACAGATGTGTCTCAAGACAGTGAGTCATCTAATAGAACTTATGTAGTAACACAACAAAATGTTTCTATTTCGACCAGAACAAGTTATGATGCAAAAGCAACAATAATGGTTCCAAATGGTACTACAGAAGCAATGCCATTAGTAGTCATGTGTCATGGATATACAGGAAATAGAAATGGTGATGGCGATAGATTTATTTCTTTAGGAGGAATACTTGCAAAAAATGGAATAGCTGCTATTACAATAGATTTTCCAGGATGTGGAGAAAGCCCTGCACCAGCAAGTGATTATACACTTACTAATATGTATGAGTACATAAATTCTGCAATAGATTATATGGATAGAGAATATGATATTGATACTGATAGACTTGGAATACTAGGTCACAGTATGGGTGGAAGAGTAGCTTCATTATATACTCAAACTGGAAATTATAGTATAGAAGCATTAGCTTTATGGGCTCCAGCAAATGGTGATGGAGCAAACGGAAAAGAATTTTTAAATAGAGGATCATTTTCGTTTGGTTATAGCCAAGAATTCATAAATCAAATGGATAGTTCTCATCCAAATAGTGCTGTAAGCTCTTTTGGAGGACCAAAATTATTAGCAATAGATAGTGATGACGAGAATGGAGATGGACCATTAAGTCCAGAAACAATGGAGCAAAGCAAGGCAGCTGCTGGTAGTGGTGCTACAATACTAGAATATACAGATAATCATAATTTTGATAATCATGGAGGAGATTTAGTAAATAAAACAGCTAATTTCTTCGGAAAAGCATTTTTAGGAAGAGATTTAGTTGCTGATGGATCTGAATTTGAAGAACAACCAATATATACAATAGAAGATATAATTTTTAATAGAATTCCATTATTAGATATTAACTTTTTCTCAGATACAGCAGCTGGACAACCAATAAGGGAAGGAAGCGTTGTATCAATAATTAGAAATGTTGTATCAACATGGTATGTTGCTTTTAGAAATTTAGTTATAACAATATTATCTATTCTAATTGTTTATACAGGCATTAGAATTGCTATTTCAACCATACCACAACAAAAAGCAACATATAAAACGATGCTTATGGGCTGGTTTAAAGCATTATTAATAGTTTTATTAGTACATATTATAATGATATTAATAGTAAATACAAACAATGGAATAGTTAATTTGGTTGAAGAAGCCTGCGAAAATAAATTAGCTGCAGATGGATGGGCAGAAGAATCAATTTATGATACAATAAAAACAAGAGCTTATGATTTTAGACTTAGTGTTGGACTTCCAGCGACATTTATGTATGTATTTTTAATTGTAATTTGGCTAAGATTTTTGTGGGTATATATAAAAAGAAGTTTCACAATTTTAATCTTAGTAATGATAGCACCGTTTATAGGTGGAAAATATGCTTTAGATAGTGCAAAAGGAAAAAAGAGTTCATCATTTGGAAGTTGGTTATATGACTTTACAATAAATGTTCTTATACAAACAGTACATGCATTAGTTTATACCATGCTAATGACTTCTGCTATAAGTTTCGCATTTGAATCAGTTGTTGGATACATAGTTGCCTTAATCATAATGAATTTTATGCTAAGTGCAGATGAAATTTTTAGAGATGTATTCAATTTTGATGGTAGATCATCTTTAGCTAAGCAAGCAGCAAAACAAGAAGGATTTAAAGAAATAATGAATAACTTTGCCGGAGCAATGTTTGTAGGACAAATGTTTAAAGGTTCACTTGGCTTAATTAAAGGAACAGGAAAATTTGTAGGAAATGTATCACAAGCAGGATATAGAGCTCTAACCAAAATAAATCCATCTGTAAAAGATACTGTTGATAGAGGATTAGATTCAATAGATAGAGCAATAGAAAAAGCTGTTCCTGCAAGTAATGTAAAAGGAACACCGAAAAATGCTGCAGATATAGGCGGTAGTATAGCCAATATGATTCATTACAATGCTAAAATTCGTAGATTATCAAGACAAAAAGGCACAATTGGAATGAAAGCAAGAACTTTGAAAAGACAGATGGCATCACATGTTAAGAAAAGATACACTGCAAACTTTAAGGATATAAAGAACAAGGCAATTGGTGTAGGAAGTTTATTATTAGGTATTCCTATGACAATCCTTAATCCAACTGCAGCTATGGCTTTAGTTTCAAAAGGTATAGTAACGTTTAAAAAACCGAAAGATAAAAAACGTTATAAAAAATATAAGACTGATTCTAAAGGTAGAACTGTAGAACAATCTGAAGCAGAGTATAAGCAAAACAAATATACCAAGAAAAGAGATAAAAATTACAAAAATGTCGATTTACTTGAATCAATTATAAATAAGCAAGATGACATTCAAAATAAAATGGATGAACTAAGAAGAAATGGTGTCGATGAAAGAGATATAAACTTATTCAAAAATAGTGCTAATATATTTTTAGTAGAAGCAAGTACATCAAAAATAAATGAAATAATAAGTGAATATCTAAAGGTAAATAGAATTACTTTCATAGATAATAATGTTTTAGAAGATTTAGTAGATGAAATTGCAGATAAATTAGGTATCAAACTTAACTTAGATGATAGAACTAAAAGTCTTATAAGTTATAAGGCAAGGATGAAAGCAGTTGCTTTTAATAGCCAAAATGAAAATCAACAAGAAAATAGATATACAGGGACAGAGGAACAAAATGGTGCTGGTGAAGGACCTGGAAGTGCTGGTGATGGAAATAGATTTTCGGGTAATAACCAAGAAGAAGATAGAGGACCAGAACCAAGTAGCCAAGGAAGACAGGATAATAGTAACAGATATACAGGTTCAAATGACACTGATAATTCAGGAAGAAATAGAGGACCAGAAGATAGAAGTAATAATACTGGAGCTTCAAACAACAATAGAAATGGAAATGATGAGACTAGACAAACTAATCACACAGGATATAAAGCTGAAGACATAGCAAGAGCAATTCAAGAAAGTTTTGTAGAAGAAGCTGTGGATGACAGATTTAAAGATACAACAAAAGAATTATTTAACTTAGAAAAACAAATTAAAAAATATGAGAAGAGTGCAAAAACAAAATTAAGAGGTGCAAACAAATTTATACAAGGACTATAATTGTGAGGTGAATCATGAAAATTCCAAAGTGTGTAAAAAAAGTAACTTTAATAATGATTTTAAGTATTACTTTAATATTAATTTTGGGTGAATTGTATTGTACGAAAGCAATATCATTAACTTTAAATGTAGATAAAGATTTTCTTAAAGAAATGTTTAAAGAATATTATATTCAATATTATAAAGATGAAGGACAGCTACTAGAGAGTAACATTGAAGATGTAGCTTCAACGATGGCAAATAATATAGTAGATGGAGAAAAATATGCAATAGATGGTGAAAATGAGCCAGCTTATGGAGATGCTCTAATTGAAGCATATAATGAAGCTTATGCAAATAGTAGCGAATCGGACGAACTTGCTAGAAGAAGAGAGTCATTAAAAACAGCTATAGTAAATGTACTTGGAGGAACATCTTATAATGATATAGTTGTAAATGATGTTGATAGAGTTGTAGAATACGCTGATATAGATCAGATCGATAAAGAACATCTAGAAGAAGATTTAGAAAATTATTTTCATGAACGATATAATGGAGAAGCTGATTTTAGTGATACCGCTCAAAAAGCTATTGATAGATATAATGAATTGATAGGTAGTAATGAGGATTCCTTAACATATCAACAAAAAATGGATTATCTTCAACAAGCTTTAGATGAAATTGTAGAAGAAGAAGGACTAGGTGGAATAGAGTCAGATGAAGTGCTAGGAACAACTGAAGAAGAAGAAGGAGAAAGTTCAGATTCATCTTCAAGTTCAGATGGAAGCCTGATAGGTAGTATAATCGATGGTATAGCAGGTGTATGCTTTTATGTTATAAAACTATTTCCAATGATTATAGGAAAGTTATTATTATCAGTTATAGGTCTAGCTATAAATGGAGTTGATTCTCTAAGTGGTATACCACTTGACCAAATACTGTTTAATAAAATTTCTTTGCTAGACATTAACTTCTTTACAACTGTTAGTGGTGGTACAAATGCAAATATTGTAAATGATATTAGACAACAAGTTGCAATATGGTATTATGCAATTAGAAATTTAGCTGCTGCAATATTAGCTGTTATGGTTTTATATGTTGGAATTAGGATGGCTATATCTTCAGTAGCTGATGAAAAAGCAAGATATAAAAGAATGCTTGCCGATTGGGTTGTAAGTTTAGTATTATTATTTGTATTACATTATATAATGATATTTATAATAAATTTAAATAATGGAATAGTTAATATATTAGATACAGCTAGAGAGGAAGTTAGTGGCGGTGGGACAATCATGGATGATCTCTGGAATAATGCCATGACTACAATCTCGTTTACAGAGCAGCTAGGATATACAGTTTTATATTTCATGTTAGCAATAATGTCATTTGTATTTTTTGCAACTTATGTAAAACGTATGGTTACAATAGCCTTTTTAATAATGATTTCGCCATTAATAACAGTAACCTATTCTTTAGATAGAATGGGAGATGGAAAATCACAAGCATTGAACACATGGTTTAAGAACTTTGTATATAATATTTTATTACAACCATTTCAATGTATAATATACATGGCATTAGTAAATACAGCAATGAATACATTAGATGCAGCAGACTTATCTTCAGTTGTTATTGCAATAGTAATGGTATTCTTCTTATATGAGGCAGAAGATATAATAAAAGAAATATTCCATTTTGAAGGAAAGAGTGTAGCTCAAACTATAGCACAAGCTGCATTAGTAACAACTGCAATTGGAACTATATCTAAAGCAGCGTCAACAGGAAGTAAAGTAAAAGGTTATGGAGGAAATACCCCATCTCCAACAGGCGGAACACCACCAGTACCAGGAGCAGGAAGTGGAACACCACCAATACCAGGAGCAGGAGGTGGAACACCACCAGTACCAGGAGCAGGAGGCGGAACACCACCAGTACCAGGAGCAGGAGGTGGAACACCACCAGTACCAGGAGCAGGAGGCGGAACACCACCAGTACCAGGAGCAGGAGGTGGAACACCACCAATACCAGGAGCAGGAGGTGGAACACCACCAATACCAGGAGCAGGAAGCAGAACAACAAGAAGAGGATTACCAGCAGCTGCAAGAAATATTGTTGGTGTAGCTAGAGCAATAGGAGATAGTGCACCAATGAATATGGCAAGAAAGTTTACAGGAGCAATGATTGGACTAGGAGTTGGATTAGGAACTGGAAACTTGGCTAATGCAGTATCTTCAATGTCTGGTGGATGGAACATGACAAAAGAGCATCTTGCAAATAGAAGTGAGAAGGAACATTTACATAATTTTGCAAAAGAATATAGAAATACATCAACTGTATATGCAGGACGTGATAATGCATGGATAAGAGAACATACAAAAGATTTATTAAATGGAGATGTAGAAGCCGATGCATCAGAAAAAGCATATTATGATGCTATATTAGCAGAAAAAGATAGATATATTCAAAATGGATTCTCAGAGGATGATGCAATTACTCAAGTAGAGCAAAATGTTGCAGGTATACAAGGTGGAAAAATTGGAGAAATCGGTTCTGCTAGACAGATATTTTATGGTACAATCTTAGGAGATAGAGAAGATAACATAAGAAATGTATCAAGAAGAACAATAAATGGATTTAGAAGAAAATTTAACTTTGGTAGATAATTATATACAAGAAGGGTAGGTGATCTAGTAAGTGGCAGATAATAATAATGAAGGTAGTACAGTAAATACCGCTGGAGCAGAGGAAGCACAAAGAAAACAAGAAAAAGAGCAGAAAAAGCAACAACCTTCTGCTGCAAAAGAACAGGCAAAAGGTGCAGCAAAAGGTATAGCAAAAAAAATTGCAAAAAATCCACAAATGTTACAAGCTATAGCAGGACTAATACCTGTACTTATATGGGTGGTAATTATAGTAATAATAATTTTTATTATTGTTGGACTTATTGGATTTTTTACCTCTCTTCCAGGAACATTTATAGAATCAATTAAAGATTTTGGAGTTGATTTATGGTCTGGAATAGTAGGATTCTTTAACGGAGATGATGTTACAACAAGCGTTACTAAAGAAGATCAAATAGAACTAGCACAAAAAATTCAAGATATGGGTTATGATATCACTGGTTATGGATTTGCAGATGCAGAATATGAATATGATAATGGAGAAGTGGATAAGAGTGAAATAGATGGTTACACAAATGGAAAAATAGTAAATATAGCTACTTTAGCGGATGGAAGAAATTATTTACAAGCATATATTGCACAAAATGAAGCTACATATGTTTTATCAAAATGGAATGTAATTGGTGCGATTAAAGAATATGGAATTCTGGGAGGCATAGCTGAGTGGCTTATAGGAGACACATCAATCCCAGATGGAAAAGTTCAAGCTTTTTCAGAAGGAATGATAAATATAGTTGGAATAGATCAAGATGGAGAAAACATACAATATTCACCAGATGAATTTAGAGATCAAATGCAATTATTAGGTCTAGATATATCAATAGATAGAAATAATAAATTAATGAAAATTGTTTCAAGTAGATCTGGAATTGCTTCATCACCATTTTCACCAAAAACCACATTTTACTTTGATTTAAGTAACTGGACTGCAATATATGGTAAACCATTAGAATTATTTTTATCATTGCATTTAGGAACAATGATGCCAGACTTAAGTTATGAGTTAGCAACAAGTGAAGCGTTTAATACAAAAGTTAATATAGAGCTACAGGAAGTTCAAGCAACTTATAAAGTAATATATAGAAAATCAGATGGCACAGAACTAACGCAAGATGATATAGAAAGAATATATTTAAGTGTAATGTGTAATATGACAGATGAGCAAATTAATAGATTTGCTGATGCAGGAAAATTAGATGAAGCTTTTATTAAGATAATTAACTCAATAAGCGAAGATACAGTAAAAGAATGGATAAATGCTACAGAAGGTTCAACCGTAACAAGAAAAATTTCACAAAATTATGGTCGTGATGAATTAAGATTAGGATTTGACTTAGGAAAAGTAGAAGAAGATATTTTAGGACAGGTATATAGTAAAGTTAAAGTAACGGTGAAAGAAGAATCACCTTCAACACCAGCAGGAACTCCTGGGGTTGGAATGCCGATTCCTGGACCTACTACTACGTATGAAACTGAATTAAATAAATATTTACCGGTTGTCGACTTAGAAAATAGCGATGAAGTAGCAGCTGCTCAATCAGCATTAGATGGAACATCGCTATCTGGTTTATCAGTACAACAATTAGATGATTTAAAAACGTTAATAGTTGATGGAACAGAAGAAGCAAAAACTTATTTACCAAGAATTAAAGATGTTACAAAACATTGGTATTTCAAAACAGTAGAATTTGAGTATGGGACAGCAGGTAGAGCAAAAAAGAAAGTACAATATAAACCAGCAGATGAAGATGCTTCTTTATCAGAGGAAAAATTAAATGGAGGAAGTATCATCTTAGATACAACATATACAAATTCTGGAGGCGTATATTATCAGTTAGCTGAACCAGAACATACAGGACCTAATGATGCTATTGTTGCCTTATTTAAAGGGGGAGAAGCGACTATTGATGATGAACAATATACATTCCCTGGAGAATACTATAGATATGATGGTACAAGGCGTACTGCACAAAAAATAGCAAATGCAAAAGCAGTAGAGGAAGGGAAAAGTACATATAAATTCCAAGGCGGTACTTATAATATTCAAAACACTGATAGTGGAGATATGGAGATAAAGAAACAGAAAGTAACTTTTGCTACTGTAGATGGAAACGGAAATGAAAGTTATACTGATGCATTTTCTGCATTTTCAATCTTAGAGAATACACATTCATTAGAAGCAGAAACCGTGTATAGATTGTTTAAAGAATTAGTAATACAATTAGGATATTTTACAAGAGAAGATTTTATGAAGCCTTTAGTGCAAGTTTTGTTATGGCCAGTTGAAAGGATAGGAAGCGATACTGAAGAATGGGATGATGAAGAAGAGAATGTTACTGAAGGTATTTATAGAAAAGACAACGAATATGGTTTATTCTTAGAGAATGGTACTGCAGTTGTATCTGGAGATACTATAATAGCACCAGGAGATGCTGAAGTAGTAAGCGTTGAAGGAAATACAGTCAGATTGAAATTTAAGACAATTTCTGATGGAAATGCACAAGCTTTAAAAGATAAATTTGGAGACGATTATTTTGATGTAGAAAAAGATATTGTTTTAGATATGGAGATGACTATATCAGGAATTACACCTTCAGTATCAGCGGGAAGTAGTGTTACAGCTGGTTCGCAAATAGGAACGGCAACTAATGAAGATGTTAGAATAATAATGTTCAATGTTGATAAATCATTAGTAGAAGATATAGAAACATATATGTATCCAACATATAAAGGAACAAGATTAGGAATATTCGAAACTACATCGGAAGGTGAATAATAATGAGAAAATTTTTAAAAATAATAATTATTATTTTAGTTGTTCTATTGTTAGCTCAAATGATTTACTTTAATATAATAGATGAAGATGAAACTAATGATAATAATGAAATAATTAATACAAATCAAATATCAGATACAAATACACTTAATACTACAAATGAAACCAATAGTATTTCAGAAGAAACAAGTAATACTATAACTCCTAGAAGTTGGGATTATTTACTTGAAAGATATACAGGTAATGTTAGATTATCACAATTAGAAGAGGACTTTTATAAATTGGTTAATACCGATTTTAATGAAATCTACAAAATGACAACCATGAAAAGTCAAAACAGAATTTTACAACTTTATGATTTAAACACTAGTACTATTAATAGCATGAATATATATTCTGCAGAAGATTTTGCTAATATCACTTCACAAATATTTTTAGTAGGCACAGCAACGGAATTTGATTATTCATACATAATTACAGATTCATATAATGAAAATGATAATGGGTATACAAGTTTTATAGTTTGCTTTACCTATAAAAATAATACAGTATTACAAATAAAAGTTTATGTGGCTAATAGTATTGGAACTACCCCAAATGTAAGATTTGGAGGGATACAATAGAAAAGGAAGAAGTTATGAAGGAAAAAAAGTTAATTATTAATATCGGATTAGTAATACTGGTACTAATTCTTATAGCAATAAACATAATATTTTTTATTAATCATAATTTTAAAGAAGATGTTGCTAGTAATAATGAAACTAATATAGTTAACACAAGTACAAATATTAATACAGAATATAATCTAGTATCAGAAGAACAAGATGAAGAAAATAGGGAAAATAAAATAGCAACATTTAATGAAAGACAACGTATGCAAACATATTTTGGACAATATATTTCTGCACTTGAAAGCAAAGATTATGAAAGTGCATATAATATGCTATATGATGGCTTTAAACAAAATTATTTTCCGACATTACAAGATTTTACTACTTATGCCCAAAATCATTATACAAGCAATATGGTTGTAGAATATGTGAATATTGAAAGAGAAGGAACAATATTCGTATTAACAGTAAAAATAAGAGATCCTTTAAATGATAATACTCAAACAGAAGTACCAGAACAACAAATAGTGGTAATCGAGAATGCAGTAAACGATTTTAAGATTTCTTTTGCAGTTCAACAATAATAAATTTTCGATTAAGGATATCCTTAATCGAATTTTTATAATTAGTTTATAGGTATATCTTTAAAACCTAAATTTATAAAAAAGGAATATAAAATGAAACCTGGAACAAGAATTTTATTAGCTATAAGAGCATTTTTTAAAAAATATTGGCTATATATTGTAGTAATAGCTGTAGTATGGATAGCAGTTATACTTATTAATAACTATTTAAAAAACAGACCTGTAGAAGTAGTGGTAGAAAATACATACACACCAAATATTCCTATAATGAATTCAGGAGAAAGTGTACCAGAAAATGAGCAAGAAGATGTAAACAGCGTGATAGATACATTTTTTAACTATTGCAATAACAAAGATTATAGAAATGCCTATAATATGCTTACAGATGACTGCAAAGAGTACATGTATGGAAACAGTTTAGAATCATTTACGGAATACGTAGATTTAATATATACAAGCAAAAAGATATATAATATACAGAATTATTCAAATGTAGATAATGTATACATATATGATATTAACATTTTAGATGATATACTATCTACAGGAACTACAGGTGGATATCAAACATATACTGAAAAAATAGCTTTAATTAATGAAAATGGAATTTATAAAATTTCTAATCAAGGATATATAAAGAAAACTACATTTACAAATGTATATGGAGAAGACCAAAATGTAAAAATAGATATATTATATAAAAATGCAAGTTACTCTAGAGAAGAATATGCTGTAGAAATTCAAAATAAAACAAACGGATATATAGTTATTGCAACAGGAGATCTTGCAAATGAAATCACTTTAAACTTAGGAGATCAAAAAAGAGCAGCATTAGATATGAGAAATAATCAAATAATTATAGCACCAGGTCAAAAAGCGGCTGTATATTTATTATTTGATAAATATTATGATGACCATAAAACACCTTCAGAAATAAACTTTAATTTAATAAGAGTTTACGGAAATGATGAAGAAACTGCATCACAAGGATTAACAGAAAACGCAAATTCATCTTATAGCATAAATATATCTTTAAGTTAAAAAAAGATTAATAAAAAATCACCTAAAACATATAATGTTATAGGTGATTTTTAATATAATCACTAAGAAAGGATATATTGATGAAAAAATACTTTAAAATAATTTTTGTTATATTAATAATCTTTATAATAACTCCTAAAAATATATATGCAGATGATGAAAATGAAATTTACGAAAATGTAATTGAAGATGAAGAAAAAATAGAAATAGAAGCTGCTGCTACTACGGGAACAAAGCCAACAATAAATTCGAGAAAATATTGTGTATATGATAGGCTTTCAGGCAAATGCATTTACGGAAAAGATGAAAACAAAGAAACAGCAATGGCATCTACTACTAAAATCATGACTGCTATAATAATTGTTGAAAATTGTAATTTGAATGAAATTGTTACGGTTACTTCAAAAGCTGCTAACACTGGCGGATCAAGATTAGGATTACATATAGATGATAAAATAAGCGTAAATGATTTGTTATATGGGCTAATGCTAAGATCGGGAAATGATGCAGCCGTAGCATTAGCGATACATCTATCTAAATCAATAGAGAATTTTGCAATATTAATGAATAATAAAGCAGAAGAATTAGGTTTAAAAAATACTCATTTTGTAACTCCACATGGACTAGATAATAATGAACATTATACTACGGCTTTAGAACTTGCAAAAATCACCGATTACGCTCTTAAAAATGATATAATAGCTAAAATAGTTAATACTAAATCAACAACAATTAGTATTAACGGAGATAGAATGAACATTAATAATACAAATGAATTACTTGGAAATGTAGAAGGAGTATACGGAGTTAAAACCGGTTTTACAAATAATGCTGGTAGATGTTTAGTTACAAGCGTAAAAAGAGGAGATATGGACTTGATTGTAGTAGTATTAGGTGCTGACACAAGAAAAGATAGAGCTAAAGACACTATAAAACTAATAGAATATATTACTAAAAATTTTTTTGTAGTTAATCTAGAAGAAAGTGTAAATAAAGAATTTGAACAGTGGAAACTAATAAATCAAAATAGAATATACATTAATAAAGCAAGTAATAATTTAGAACTAAAGCTAGGAGAAATGAAGATAAAAGGTATAGTAACAAATCAAGAACCTATAATAGAAATAAATGCATTAACTTATTTAGAAGCTCCTATTTTAGAAAATGAAAAAATAGGAACTTTAACAGTAAAAATTAATGACGAAATTATAGAAGAGATTGAAATATTAACAAGTGAAAAGGTAGAAAAAAGAAATATTTTAGATTATTTATATATAATTTCAAAAATATATGCTGGAAAAATAAAAATAATATAAAATAAGTTAATACAACCATTGAAAAATAGATTTAAATTATATAAAATAATATATAGAATAATTTATATAAATAAGAGGAAAAAATGAAACGCAAAGAAAGATTTTTTAGTGAAAAAGAACAGGAAGAGCATATAGAAAAAACATATAAAGAAAAAGCCGATAATAATATAAAAATATGTTTAATAATTTGTACTTTAAGCATGATTACATATATAATACCAATCTTTTTAGAAAATTTTGATTTTGGAATTATTTTTGAAGTCCTAGCTGTAATTTTTATTATTTTAGGAAAGATCCAATTGGGAAAAGACAATTATAATAACGCAAAACAATTTATAGCACTTGCAATGATTCCAGTACTTTCTATGATATTATATGACCTTGTAGAACTTATAACACACTGGGAAGAAGTATTATATACAGTAGGTGAATATTTTATAACTATGAGTGGGATGTTTTTTAGTATTGAACCATATTTATTCGATCCATTTCTAGTAATAATATTTGTACTTCTATTAAAAATATATGAATCAATTTCTAGGGCAGATGGAACAGATAAAACCAATGATGTACAAAAAAATTTTTATGATCGATTATAAAAAAACACTTGAAAGACTTAGTCTTTCAAGTGTTTTTTCTTTAATATTTAACATTTAGAACATCATCAAACAAAGCTGAATCATGCTCTCGCGCTTTATTTCTTTTTTCTTCAAGAGAAGATATTCTAAATGATAAAATTAAAATCAAAATAATTAATAGTAACTCTGCTCCCATATAAAAATATGTTTTTACAGAAAAATTATTATATAATCCCATACTAGAAGTTATATATGCTTCTTTTTGAGTAGTTAGACTTAAGCCTGACTCACTAAAATGAATATTCTGACTAGAGTCATCAGAATTTATATATTTATCATAAAAATCAGAAAAAACATTTTCACTTTTGTATTTATTATCTAAATGCATTTTTATACCTAAAAATATAAAAAGAGCTGCAAAGGCTATTAAAGCAATTAATCTTAAATATAATACAAATCTTGATTTTGATGTTCGTGTTAAAATTACGGCGCCTACTGAAAATACAATTGTTAGGCCAATTAAAACAAGCTGAGAAATTAAAAAAGTGGATTTGACACTTTCTAATGGGTCTTCAAAGCTAACTGGATATGCATATAGATAAACAACAAAGCAAAGGATTAATAACAAAAATGTGAAAATTATTTCTATTGCCAAAAAAGTTTTATCATAATGAATTATAAGAAATCGACCATTCCAATAATAAGTATAATCAGGAACTGAATAAGGTGTATCATTTGTAGGATCTAAATCTAAATTATTAAGATCAAAATCTGGAAAATCTCCTCTATTTCTAAACATAAAATCCCCCTTTCAATCTAATTATATTATAATAAAAAAAATATAAAAAAACAATAAAATCGGCAAAATTATTGAAACCAAAATCATTCTGTGATAAAATAAAAGTTACCATGTTTTGTTAGTGCGCTGTGGAGTTTCGTCTGATTGGAGGAAGAGTTATGGCAAAACAGGAGAAAAGGCGGTTCATATCCAATGAAACAAAAATACTTTTAGGTATATCTATTATCATTACGGTGATATTAGAAATAGCCACATCGTATTTTTGGCCATTTAATCTGGAGATGAGAATTACAACATCTATTACATTATTCTATGCGATTATCTGGTTGGTAGCAGATATCTTCCATTCTACAAAGGGTTCGGCTTTCAATAGAAAATCAATTATATTTGATATTGGTTTGATTATTATGGAACTCGTAGTTGCAGGATTGTGGAGTCATTACTATTTTACCTATAATTTTGGATGGATTAATGTCGTTGGAATTGTAATTTCCGTTCTGTTGGCAATAATGGTGATTTTTAATTCATAGGGGACCATAGAGCAGCAGCGCAAGATCCCATGCATGGGGAGAAAACCTAATGTCAAAGAAATTTGCCGTTAGGTTTTTCTTATTATTATAAATCTTGGATATGGTCTGAAATTAGAGGATATAGAAACACATGCATAAAAATTATTAAAAATAAATTAAAACCAGTGTATAATCATTAGTTGCAATCTATTTTATGGTAAAAAATAAATATCAAAATATTTTTAAGTATAATTATAAAATTTGTAGTTAAAATCTTTTATTTAACAAATGGAGCGAATCACATACAAGTTACGAACTTTGTTCTCTTTCTGTTAAAATTATATATTAAAACTTATAAGATTTCAATATTTAAATAGTAATATTCTTCTTCAACATTATAGATTATTTTCTGTTTTAATGATATAATTAGCACAATAAACAAATCGTTAAATAGTAATTTGTAGAGGAGGTATTGTATGTTAATTACAGGAATTTTAATTACAATAGTTGCAATTTTTATGTTATTAGTTCCTCAATTTTTTATGAAACTTAAAAGCCCTAGAATCCCAGATAGATTGTTAAAAAGTCCTAAAATGAAAATTGTTCTTAGAGTATGGGGTGGCATTTTTGTAATAGTTGGAATTTTATTAATTATTTTCTCAACTATTCAATAACAAATTTTAATGAAAGTAGTTATATTGGGAGTTAAAATTAGATGAAAAAGAGAAGATTGAACATTTTTGCGATAATTGTAATCATAATAATTTTTTTATATTTTATATATAATTTTATTAGTGGAATTATATATAAAAATAAGATGAAAGAGATTAGTCAATATACTTCTAGGCAAATGATAAATTATACCTTAAATAATAATGAAAACGCAATTGTATCGGTAGCTATATATGATGAAAATGGTATTACTTATAATGTATATGGTGCAGAATATAATTTGAATTATGATTATGAGATAGGTTCAATTACTAAAACTTTTACAGCAATGTTAGTTTCTAAAGCAATAGAAGAAGGAAAAATAAATTTAGATGATAACATTTCAAACTATTTAGAACTTGAAAATAGATATTATCCAACAATAAAAAGAATAATTACACATACTTCAGGATTTAAACCATATTATTTAAGCTTTCAGAAAATCAAAAACTACTTTGCTGGAGAAAATGATTTCTATAATATTTCAAAAGAACAAATATTGAAAGAATTAAATAAAACAAAGTTGGAAGATAAAGATTATAATTTTAATTACTCGAACTTTGGAGTTTCAACATTAGGATTAGTATTGGAAAAAGTATATAATAAAAACTATAATGAATTATTAGAAGAATATTTAAAGCAACTAGATATGAATAATACAACTATTGCAACAGGAACAGGTAATTTAAGTGGATATTGGAAATGGAATGAAAATGATGGATATATTCCAGCAGGGGCAATAATTTCTAACATTGAAGATATGTCAAAATATTTAGAAACACTAATTACATCTGATGAAAATTATGTAATAAGAACACAAGAAGCATTAAAAGAAGTGAATGCAAAAAATGACATTTATAGTATGTTTGATGTAAATGTGGATAATGTTGGTATAACTTGGATGATAGACAACAAAAATGATATTATTTGGCATAATGGATCTACTACAAATTTTAATAGTTATATTGGATTTAACAGAGAAAAGAAAGTTGGAGTTGTGATTTTATCAAACATATCTCCACAAAAAGATGTTAATATGACTTTAATAGGAAATAGAATAATGCATGAACTATTATATTAGTCAATGCAGCTAATTGAAATTAATTTTTAAGATAATATAAAGTAGAAGGGAAAATTTAAAATGAACAAACTTAAAACTGGAATTTCCTTAATAATATTAGGAAATATATTATATTTATCATATATATTTTTTACTAGTAATGAAACAAGTTCGTTTGGAGAATTTACAAAAGGATTATTACTAGGATTATCAGTAGGTACTAATTTAGTAGGAATAATATTATCAATTATTTATGTAGCAAAAGAGAAAAAAGAAAAAGAATAAATTTTCGATATAATTTGGAGGTGAAAAGATGTATAAAACAGTTGTTATAGAGTATTCGCCAAAGACAGATAATATGGCACAAAAAGTAGAAGAAAAAGCAAATGAAATGCTACAAGAAGGGTATGAGTTAATTACTATGTCAATTACAGGAACAGCAAAAGCAATTTTAGTATTTAAAAAGTAAGTAAAAAAAGGAGTTTCTATGAATAGTATTATAGTATATGGTTCTCATTATGGAACAACAAAACAATATGCAGAAGAACTTTCAAAAAGAACTAATATAAAAGTAATTTCTTTTAAGAAGATTAATCAGCAAATAAATGATTATGATAATATTATTTATTTAGGCGGTTTGTATGCTGGTGGAGTATTAGGAATGTCAAAAACACTAAAAAAATTAAATAATATTTCAAACAAAAAGATTATTA
>CALXUS010000011.1 GCA_944391745.1 uncultured Clostridia bacterium | reverse complement strand
AAAATATTAGAAGCACTAAAGGAGGAAAACTAAAATGCTAAAAACATTTATAACTTCCTTTAAATTGCAAAACACTTATAGAACAAATAGTATTATTTACTCTATAAAACAATTACCATTAATAAAAAGAATACTACCTAATAGTTTATACAAAAATAAAGGGCTAAAAATATTTGCAGGCATTATTAGTATTCTTTTGGAAATAATAAATATTTTTATTGGTAAAATTATATATATTGCAGTAATGATATTTATGGCATTGTCATGGTATAAAACAAATAATGCAGATACATTTATACATATATTTACATTTCTAACCTTAGCAGGCGGTCTTATAAATACTTATATGCTTAAGCCTACAAAGGATAAGTATTACGCAATAATTCTAATGAATATAAATGCTAGAGAATATGGATTATCTAATTATTATTACCAATTAATAAAATTGGTTGTTGGATTTTTACCTTTTACAATTCTCTTTGGTATGATGCTTGGTGTTCCATTATGGATTCAAATAGCATTACCATTTTTTGCATTAGCAATAAAATTAATTGTAATGAATTATTGCTTATATGACTTTAAGAAAACAAATAAGGCACCTAATGAAAATTTACCAACAAAATTTGTTTGGGGATTTGTAGCAGTATGTTTATTGTTAGCTTATGGATTACCAGCGATAAATATTGTATTAAATCAAACTGTTTTCTTATGTGTATTTATTATTGCAATAATATTAGGAATAATTAGTTTAGTGAAAATACATAATTTTAAAGATTATAGAAGAATGTATAAACATGTATTAACAGAAGCTAATGTATATATGCAAGAAAAAGCATCTGGAACAAAGCTAATCAAAGATACAAGTCTAAAACAAATAGAATTAGATAAAAACTATACAAGTAATAAATCTGGTTTTGCATATTTCCACGATTTGTTTGCTAAAAGACATAGAAAGATATTAACAACAGCAGTAAAGAAACAATCAGTAGTTATATTAGTAATAATTATAGCAATAATTATTGGAATAACAATGAATGAAAACTTTAAAACTAAAACAAACGAATTCTTACTTGCTTATTTACCATACTTTGTATTTGTGATGTATTGTATAAATAGAAGTTCTAGTGTTACACAAGCTATGTTTATGAACTGCGATCATAGTATGCTAACATATAGAATATATAGAACTCCAAAAGTAATACTAGGTATTTTTAAAGAAAGATTAAAAACATTAATAACAATAAATCTGTTACCAGCAGTATTAATAGGTGGAGGATTAGCATTATTATTGTATTTATCTGGAGGAACAGATAATCCAATAAATTATGCAATTCTATTTATATCAATAATAGCAATGAGTATATTTTTTTCAGTTCATTATTTGGTTATGTATTATTTACTACAACCTTATAATGTAAGTACAGAAATGAAAAGCAGTACGTATAAAGTGGTTCAAGGATTAACATATATAGTATGCTGGTATATGATACAAATTAGGATGCCTATTTTTACTTTTGGTATGGCAACAATAGTATTCTGTATAACTTATTGCTTGATTTCATTATTTCTTGCATATAAATATGCACCAAAAACATTTAAGTTAAGAGTTTAAATTGTAAATGAGAGTAATTGATAATTGCTCTCATTTATGTTATTATGTAGCAAACAAATAGTAATTTATAAGGGTGTTTTTAATGATGGATATATTAACATTTGGAATATTAGGAATATTTGCATTAGTTGTTTGCATCATTAGTATTATATTTCTTGTACTTACGATAGTATTTGGGGTTATCAGAGCAATTAAAAAGAAATTTAGAAAGGCTTTTATAGTCTTGCTAATTGCAACAACATTACTTGGAATTGTTGATTTCTTCACAATAAATAATTTAATAAAGAGTTTTAATGAAATAAAGAGAAATAATGATGATAGCATAAATATAAGACAAGAAGATGGCAAAATAATATTATCAGATAATCCTATTGAACAACTATTTATGTCAGATGATAAAAAAACAGAGATTATCTGTGATTATATAATAAATAAAATTAAAACAAAAGATTATGAAAATATAAAAAGTATTTTCTCAAATGATATGATAAATAATGTTAAAAATTTAGACGAAGGAATAAATAAATTAATAGATATTTCAAATGAAAATATTACAGATTTCAAATCACAATCAAATGGTTCAGAAACTCATTGGGATAGTGGACAGCATAGAAAAACGTATAGATTTAGTTGTGAAATAACTACAGATAATGCAAAATATAGTATATACTTTGAATGTGATTATGAAAATCCGTTTAATAATGAAACACTTGGTGTAAATAGAATGGTAATTTTAGATGAAAATAGAAATATATTAGTTTTAGTAGATAATGAAACAATAAATAAAGGTTATTAAAATAGTAATTTATATTGGGGGATTGTTTATGGCAGCATTAACAGTAATTCCTTTAGTAGGAACATTAGGAATATTATTTATAGGATTTAATCTGATAATAGTTATTTTATTAATATTAACAATAGTCTTTGGTGTAATTAGATTAGTGAAAAAGAAATTCACAAAAACATTTATAGTATTGCTAATTTTAACAATTACCTTTGCATTTATAGATTATAAACTTATAAATAATTTTGTAAATTATGATGAAATACAAAGACAAGAAGAGATAAAAGAAGAAGGAGAAGAACTAATTGCTATAAAAGATTATGATTATAATAAAGTAGAACAATATTTAATTAATGGTTGGAACCCAAATGAAACAACTAAAGCTATATATTATGCAATAAAATATAATCCAGATGAAAATAAAGAAAAAGATGAATGGAGTATATTAGAATTACTATTAAAAAACGGGGCAAATCCAGATGTGCAAATTTATGAAAAACCACAAGGGGTTAATACTCCACTTACTTATACGACAGAATGTGGATATTATGGTGCAACAAAATTATTACTCGAAAATGGTGCTGATCCAAATTATCAAGAATCTGATATGAATAAAAATGGCTTACTCGCTTTAAGATTCTATGAAAATGATAAGGCAGCGGAAACATTACAGTTATTATTAGACTATGGTACAGATTTAGATATAAGAACAAATGTGGGATATGGAGTAGACGAATCAGGCAGGGAAATGCTAAAAAATTTTGAAAAAGATTATAGTAAAGTCAAAGAAAATGTACCAGATTATGATGAGATAGTAAAAATAATAGATAATTTGAACCTTTAATACAAAGTACAATTTATAAAAAATAAAATTCCTGTTAAATAAAGAAATTTAGATTAGTTTTTTTATAAACTAATCTTTTTTTTTTAAAAGTATATTGACACGGTGTCAGAGATGTGATATATAATAATTAAATTGACACGGTGTCAGAAAGGAGAAAAAAATGAGCAAGGAAATTATTGATATGAGAAAAGAAGAAATTATTAATGCTTGCGAAAAACTTTATGAAAATAATAGTTTTAAAGATATAACAATAAAAAGTATAGGAGAAGAAACAACATTTTCTCGTACGTCAATATACAATTATTTTCAAACAAAAGAAGAAATTTTCTTAGCACTTTTAAAAAGAGAATATGAAAGATGGATAGAAGACTTAAATGAAATTTATGAGCAAAATCAAGAAATGACAAAAGAAGTATTTGCGGATAAATTAGCTAATACAGTTACTAAAAGAAAAAATTTATTAAAATTACTTTCTATGAATATGTATGACATGGAAGAAAACAGCAGAATGGAAGAATTAATAGACTTTAAAAAAGCTTATGGAGATGCAATAAAAACATTAAAAAAATGTGTAGATAAGTTTTTTGAAAAAATCAGTGAAGAAAAAAGAGAAGAGTTTGTATGTTTGTTCTTTCCATTAATGTACGGAATTTATCCTTATTCAGAAGTGACAGAAAGACAGTTGCAAGCTATGAAGATTTCTGATGTACCATATAAAGCTTTATCCATTTATGATATTGCATATAAAGGAATTATAAGATTATTAAACTAAGTAATATTATTGTTAATAAAATATAGAAGGAGTAGTTTTGAAAGAGATTTACTTTCATAACTATGTGTGCCTTAGAAAGGAATTTATTATGAAAATAGTTATATTAACTGGAAGTTATAATTTACACGGAACATCAAATACTTTAGTAGATGAATTTATAAAAGGAGCAAAGGAAAATGGCAATGAAATTATAAGATTTGATACAGCACACTTAAATATTCATCCTTGTATAGGTTGTAACCACTGTGGTATGGATGGAGATTGTGTATTTAAAGATGATATGGTTAAAATATTAGATACGGTTGAAGAAGCAGATATGTTAGTTTTTGTAACAGCAGTTTATTACTTTGCTATGACAGCACCACTTAAGGCTACAATAGACAGATTTTATTCTAGAACAGGAAGAATTAGTAGTAAAAGATTAAGAACAGCATATATAATGACTTGCTGGAATACAGATAATTCAACAGTAGAGCCATTAATTGTTCAATACAAAAAATTAGTAAGCTATATGCATTATAAAGATGAAGGTATGATTGTTGGAAAAGGCTGTGGAACAGTTGGAATGATACCAGAGCATTTTTACAAAGAAGCTTATGAGTTAGGAAAAAAGATAAAATAAAAATTAAGTTTAAATAGTGATATTGATAATTGGCTTGAAGAAAATGGAATAGATGAACAATAACTTAGAAAATATAAGAAAATATGAGGAAGATTTATGAAAAGATTTAGAATGATTTTAGATGTTGTTATGACTTTGCTTTTCATCATTTTGATGGGATATTATGCAACTGAAAATGAAGTACATGAAATATTAGGAACAATTACATTTATACTATTTGTTATTCATCACGTATTAAATATTAAATGGTATAAATCGATTTTTAATGAAAGACATAACTTTCAAAGATTATTCCACATTATACTAAATTTATTACTTTTAATAGCTATGGTAGGAATGATGGTAAGTGGAATAATGATTTCAGCAGATGTATTTGCATTTTTAGATATACCTACTACAATGTTTGGAAGAAGATTGCATTTAATATCGACTTCTTGGGGATTTGTGTTAATGGCAATCCACGTAGGACTTCATATTACAGCATTAATGCAAAAATTAAATTCTAAGATGAAAAATAGCACATTTGAATATGTATATTACTTTATATTAGTTCTTTTAGTAGGACTAGGAATATACTCATTTGTAAATTTGAGAGTATGGGAAGATATGTTTTTGGTAAATGACTTCAAGTTCTTTGATTATTATCAAAGTCCATTGTTATTCTACTTAAAATATGTTGCAGTATTAATTGCAATTGCACTTGTTATTTATGTTATCTTTTCTTTAATTAGAAAAGTAAAAATTAAAAAATTAATAATAAAAATTAAAAAAGGAGGAAATTAAAAATGCAAAAAAATATTGGCTCAAAATTAGCATTATATCCAATGCCATTATTAGTAATAGGGACAATGGTAGATGGAAAAGTAAATTGGCTTTTAGCAGGACATAGTGGAATTATAGGACATGATAGAGTTATGGTAAGCTTAGTAAAAGCTCACTATACAAATAAAGGAATTAAAGAAACAAAAAAATTATCTATAAACTTAGTTAGTGAAGAGATGCTTAAAAAAGCAGATTATGTAGGAAGCGTAAGTGGTAGCAAAGTAGATAAATCTGATGTTTTTGAATACCATATTGGAGATTCAGGAGCACCAATAATAAATAACGCACCAGTTGTTATGGAATGTAGTGTTGAAGACAACTACGAAACAGATGCTTTTGATAATTTTATAATGACAATAGATAATACTTATGTTCAAGAAGAAAATTTGGACGAGCAAGGAAAAATAGATTATACCAAATTTAGTCCAGTATTATTTGAGTTTCCAAAATACACTTATTTGAAAACAGGAGATACAATCGGAAACTGTTTAAAGTTAGATAAATAGGAGTTGCTTTTGGGTGTTTTCGGGGTTGTTTTCAGGGACACCTTCCAAAAACAGCCAAAGAAATTTGAAACAAATTAATAATATAAATATAAAATGAAAGGAAAGAAAAATTATGAATAAAAAAATAATAGCATTAATTGTTGCGATACTAATTATAGTGGTATTAGGAATAATCGTTGGAATAAATTTTGTTAGCAATAATAATGAAGTTGCATCACAGAATCAAACTCAAATGCAAAATCAATCAAATAGAGAAAGTCAAACAAATAATCAAGAATTAGGTCAAATTGCAAATAATGAAACAAATGCAAACGAAAATCAAAATAACGAAGTAGCAGGAAATGGAAAGGTTTTAGTAGTATATTTTTCACATACTGGTAATACAGAAACAGTAGCAAATTTTATACATGAAGCTGTAGGTGGGGACATTGTTAAATTAGAAGCAGTAGAGCCATATACAGACAATTATAATGATTTATTAGATATAGCTCAAGAAGAGAGAAATGAAAATGTTAGACCAGAATTAAGTACGCATATAGATAATATAGATGAATATGATACTATATTTTTAGGTTACCCAATTTGGTGGGGAGATATGCCAATGGCAGTTTATACTTTTTTAGATGAATATGATCTATCAGGAAAAACAATAGCACCATTTGTTACTTCAGGAGGTTCAGGACTTTCAGGTACTCCAAGTGATATTGAAGACGAAGAACCAAATGCAACAGTAACTGAAGGTTTATCAATAAGAGATAGTAATGTTAGAAATTCACAAAACTCTGTTGAACAATGGTTATCTCAAATAGGATTTTAAGGAGCAAAATAGATGAAGAAAGTCATTTGGATTATAATTGTATTGATAGTAGTAATAGGTCTTATAGTAGGTATTTTATACTTTAATTCGATAGAAAATGAAAGTATAGATAATAATAGATTGATTCAAGAAACTACTCAAAATATTATAAATGATAATACTGTTAATGTGGATGAATCTCATAATTCACAAGATGGAGGAGAAGTAAGTATGGAAAATGCAAGAATAAAATTAACTGTAAATGGAAATGAGATATTTGTAAAATTAGATGATAATATAGCAAGTAAAGATTTCTTAGAGATGTTGCCTTTGAAAATGACATTTGAAGATTTCAATAATACAGAAAAAATTGCAACTTTGCCAAATGAATTATCAACAGAAGGTTTACCTTCAGGGTATACTCCAGAAGTAGGAGATTTTGCATATTATGCTCCTTGGGGTAACATATCTATTTTTTATAAAAATTTTAGGTATTCTAATTCTTTGTACAAATTAGGAAAAATAGAATCAGGAGCAGAAATATTTGAAAATATGAGTGGCGATTTTGAAGTTACAATAGAAAAAGTAGATTAGGAGGAAATATATATGGAATATATAAAACTAGGAAATACAGATATTGAAGTATCAAGGTTGTGTATAGGCTGTATGAGCTTTGGAGATCCAGCAAGCAATATGCATGCTTGGACATTAAACCTTGAAGAAACGGAAAAGATTATAAAAAAATCTTTAAATTTAGGAATAAACTTTTTTGACACAGCAAACTGCTATTCAGCAGGAACAAGTGAAGAATATTTAGGAAGGGCATTAAAGAATAATATAGCAAGAGATAAAGTTGTTATTGCAACAAAAGTATATTTTAATGAAGGACATTTATCGAAAGAAGCGATACCAAGAGAAGTTGAAGGTTCATTAAAAAGACTTGGAACAGACTATATTGATTTACTAATTATCCATAGATTTGATTATACAACACCAATAGAAGAAACAATGGAAACATTGGACAAAGTTGTAAAATCAGGAAAAGTAAGAGCTATTGGAGCATCAGCTATGTATGGATATCAGTTTGCAAAAATGCAATATATAGCTGAAAAAAATAATTGGACTAAATTTGTATCAATGCAAAATCATTATAATTTACTTTATAGGGAAGACGAAAGAGAGTTGATACCAATATGTGATGATATGAATGTATCTAGAACATCATATAGTCCATTAGCAGGAGGAAGATTATCTCGTACTACATGGTCAGCTGATACTTTAAGAAGTAAAACAGATAAAGCAGCAGCAAATAAATATGATTCTACAAAAGATATGGACATGGAAATAGTAAAAAGAGTAGATGAAATTGCTAAAAAGAAAAATGCATCAATGACGCAAATAGCTTTAGCTTGGCAATTTGCAAAAGGAGGGGCATCTCAAATAATTGGTGTAACAAAGGAAAAATATTTAGATGATGCAGTAGGAACATTTAATATTAAATTGACAAAAGAAGATATTGATTATTTAGAAGAAATGTATGAACCTCATAAAATAGTTGGAGCATTATAGTGGGTTTTAAGCTGTTTTTGGAAGGTGTCCCCAAAAACATCCCCAAAAACACAAAAAAATTTGTAGAAGAAATGGTATCATCAGGAGTTGTAGATAGAGTAAGAGCTGAAAAAGGTAATTTAAGATATAATTACTTTTTTCCAATGGATGACCCAGAAACAGTTCTATTAATTGACAGATGGAAAAGTGAAGAGGCTTTAGATGAGCATCACAAATCTCCTATGATGAAAGAAATAGCAGATTTAAGAGATAAATATCATCTTCACATGAGGGTTGAACAATTTATAGAAAGAAAAGTATAAAATATGAAAAAAACAATGAAACAAATAGTAATAGTGACTATTCAACAGTATATTTTACAAGTGATATAAGTTCAAATGGAATTTTGGTTTGCACTATTATCCGGTTTATTTATTGACATAGTAGGAATTACAGTATAAAATTAGACTGAATATGCAATATCTTATAATTACTAAAGATTTTAAAAATAAATAATAAAAGGAAGGTGATAATATGAGCAAAATTTTAGTAGCTTATTTTTCAGCTAGTGGTGTTACAAAAAATGTAGCAGAAAAAATTGCACATATAGTTAATGGAGATTTATTTGAAATTGAACCAAAAGAAAAATATACAGATGAAGATTTAAATTGGCACAATAAACAAAGTAGATCATCTGTTGAAATGAAAGATAAATCTTCAAGACCAGAAATAAAAGAAAATAATTTAGATATAAGCAGTTATGATACTATTTTAATAGGTTTTCCTATCTGGTGGGGTGTTGCTCCAAGAGTTGTAAATACATTTATAGAAAGTTATAACTTTGAAGGTAAAACTTTAATTCCATTTTGTACTTCAGGAGGTACAGGTATGGGATATGCAGAAAATGATTTAAAGAAAACATATCCAAACTATAACTGGAAAGAAGGAAAAAGATTGACAGGAATGGAAAGTGACGAAGATTTAAAAAAATTTTGTACTAAACTAATATTGCTCTAACAATGTGAGATCATTATAAAGAGTTTCCTTTTTAGAATAAAGATGTATATGGTAGTCTTGATTTGATACAAGATTAAAACTTATACATCTTTTCTTTTTGATATCGTCTCATTTCAATTAATAGTCTTTTATGCACTTTTCTTTATTTCTTCTAATGCTCTAGCGAGTTGGTCAGGGCAAGAAGTTCCTTTATCACCACATAAAATACCTTTTAATCTTTTTATTGCTTCATCAATATTCATTCCTTGAACTAATCTAGCAACTCCTTGGGTATTACCAGCGCAACCGCCAACTATTTTAACATTCTTAATTATATTATTTTCTACATCAATAATCATTTGCCTTGAGCAAACTCCTTTAGGATTATATGTATATTGCATGTTTATCACTCCTTTTAATTATATTTAATAAGTTTAAAATAAATATAACATATAATAATGAATCATTTCAATAAATATATAGATTATTTTTTCTTTTTATGATATTATAAATTTGAAATAGAGATTTATTAAAAGATTCATAAATCAAATTTAACTTAAAATAAAAAAGGAGGAATAATGTCATTAATAAGTATTAACAATTTAACATTTAGATATGACGGTAGCTTGTACAATGTATTTGAAAATGTATCTTTTAATATAGATACCAATTGGAAAATTGGATTAATCGGAAGAAATGGTAAAGGGAAAACAACCTTCTTAAAATTGTTACTTGGCGAATATGAATATAGTGGCACAATTTCTAAAAGTGTTCAGTTTGATTATTTTCCTTTTGAAATAAGCAATAAAGATCGAATGGCAATAGAAATTGTAAATGAAATAACACCACTTACTGAGGATTGGCAAATTATTAAAGAGTTGAATTTACTAAATACAGATGCAGAAATTCTTTATAGAAATTTTAATTTGCTTAGCGGTGGAGAACAAATGAAAATTTTGTTAATAAGTTTATTTTTAAAAGGAGATAATTTCTTATTAATAGATGAGCCGACAAATCATTTAGACATCGAAACTAGAAATAATTTAACTAATTATTTAAAAAGAAAAAAAGGATTTATCGTTGTTTCTCATGACAGAGATTTTTTAGATAAAGTTGTAGACCATATTATTTCTATAAATAACACAAATATTGATATTGAGCAAGGAAATTTTTCAACATGGCAAGAAAATAAGAACAGGCAAGATAACTTCGAACGTATGCAAAATGAAAAACTTAAAAAAGATATAGATAGACTTGAAATTGCATCTCAAAACACTGCAAATTGGTCGGATAAAGTTGAAAAAACGAAATATAATACTACTAATTCTGGCTCAAAAGTAGATAGAGGATATATTGGACATCAAGCTGCTAAAATGATGAAAAAGTCAAAAGTAATGGAAAGAAGAATTGAAAAAGCAATTGATGAAAAAGCAAGTTTATTTAAAAATGTAGATAGAAATGATAGCTTAAAAATTGTTACTTTAGAGAATAGAAAAAATCCACTGGTTCTAGCAGAAAGGTTACAGATTAAATATGATGATAAACCAATATTTAATCCAATTTCTTTTGAAGTAAATGATAAAGATAGAGTTGCAATTGTTGGTAAAAATGGTGCCGGAAAATCTAGCATTTTAAATTTAATATTAGGTAATGATATAAAATATGACGGTAATATAAAGATTGCAAATGATTTGAAAATATCATCAGTATCGCAAAGTACAGAAAATTTAAGAGGAACTTTAGAAAGTATTTTGATGGATAATGATGTAGATGAAAGTATATTTAAGGCCATGCTTGTTAAAATGGGAGTACCAAGCGAAGAATTTGATAAAGATATTAAAAAAATGAGCGAAGGGCAAAAGAAAAAAGTTTTAATAGCAAAAAGTATTTCTCAAAGGGCAAATATTTATATATGGGACGAACCTCTTAACTACATAGATATTTTGACAAGAATACAAATTGAAGAGGCAATTCTAAAGTATGAGCCTACATTAATTTTTGTAGAGCATGATGAGACTTTTATAAAGAAAATAGCAACAAAAATTGTTTATTTAGATTAATTTTGAGTAGGGAGAAATGAGTATGGAAAATGTAGCAATTGGACTATTAATACCATTTTTAGGAACAACTTTGGGTTCGGCTATGGTATTTTTTATGAAAGATAAAATAAATCCAAAAGTACAAAAATTATTATTGGGATTTGCTGCTGGTGTAATGATTGCGGCATCAATTTGGTCACTAATAATTCCTTCAATAGATATGGCGGAAAAGCAGGGAATAATCTTATGGCTTCCAGCGGCAATTGGATTTATTCTTGGAGTTGGATTCTTACTACTTTTGGACAGTATTATACCACATTTACATTTAAATTCGAAAAAACCAGAAGGAATTAAAGCAAAATTAAAAAATGAAATAATGTTGGTTTTAGCTGTAACACTACATAATATTCCAGAAGGAATGGCTGAAGGTATTGTATTTGCTGGAATGTTAGTACCTGATTCGGGTATTACAGCTGCTAGTGCATTTGTTCTTGCAACTGGTCTTGCAATTCAAAACTTTCCAGAAGGTGCAATTATATCAATGCCTCTTAAAGACGAAGGAATATCTAAAACAAAAGCCTTTGTATATGGAACATTATCTGGTATTGTTGAACCTATTGGAGCTATATTAACAATTTTATTAACTACAAGTATTGTACCAATACTTCCATATTTGTTATCTTTTGCCGCTGGTGCGATGATTTATGTAGTTGTAGAAGAATTAATACCTGAATCTCAAGAAGGTGAGCATTCAAATATAGGAACGATTGGTGTTACAATAGGTTTTGTAATAATGATGGTATTAGATATTGCTTTTGGATAATTAGAATTAATGAGTAAGTAAAATATATTATGAAAATAAAATTATAAATTAAGGGGAGAGGTAACATGACTGAAGAAGAAAAAATGTTGGCTGGAAAATTATATGATGCTAATTATAATCAAAATTTGTTAGAAAAAAGAATTATTGCTAAAGAACTATGCAAAAAATATAATGAGCTACATGTAAGAGATTTTATTGGGAAAAAAGAGGTAATGGAAAAATTATTGCAAAAGGGATTAAAACAATTTACTATTGAACCAAATTTCTTTTGTGATTATGGTTTTAATATTAGTTTTGGAGAAAATTTTTATTCGAATCACAATTTAGTTATATTAGATGCAAATAAAGTTGAATTTGGAGATAATGTTTTTATAGGACCTAATTGTGGCTTTTACACATCAGGTCATCCAATTGATTTCAAAGAAAGAAATAAAGGATTAGAATATGCTAAACCTATTAAAGTCGGTAATAATGTATGGATTGGTGGAAATGTTTGTGTAATGCCTGGTGTAACTATTGGAAGTAATGTAGTTATAGGTGCTGGAAGTGTTGTTACAAAAAATATTCCAGATAATTGTATTGCTTTTGGAAATCCATGTAAAGTTGAAAGATTTATATAATATATCTTGAAAAAAATTTTATATATTGATATTATTAAAATGGTTATACTTAAGAACTTTAAAAATTACAAAAGGAGAAAATAAAAAGAGATGGAGAATAATATATCAAATGAAGAGATGAACAAGTGTAATGAAATAATAGGTGCATTATCTAATTATTACACTTCAAAAATAGTAGGACAAAAAAATTTACAAGTAGTTTTATTAATAACATTAATTGCTAATGGGCATATACTCGTTGAATCTGTACCTGGATTGGCAAAAACGACTGCAGCAAAAGTTTTAACTGAAAGTTGTGGTGGTAGATTTTCAAGAATACAATGTACCCCAGATTTATTGCCAAGTGATATTATTGGAACGCAGACTTATAATGCAAAAACAGGAGAGTTTGTTACAAAGATTGGACCGGTATATGCTAATTTTGTGCTTTTAGATGAAGTAAATAGATCAAGTTCTAAGACGCAAAGTGCAATGCTTGAAGCAATGCAGGAAAGGCAAGTAACTATAGGTGGTGTAAATTATAAGTTGCCTGATGTTTTTATAGTTATAGCTACACAAAATCCAATAGAACAAGAGGGAACATATCTACTTTCAGAAGCTCAACAGGATAGATTTTTAATTAAAGAAACTTTAAATTATCCAACTGAAAATGAAGAGTTAGAGATTTTAAATAGGATAGAAAAAAATGTTTTTAACGAGAGATGTCAAGTTGTAACTTTAGAAGATATTAAATATTTACAAAATTTAAGCAGGAAAGTGTATATAGATAATTCTATAAAAAAATATATTGTTGAAATTGTAAATGCAACTAGAAATCCTTCTAAGTATATTTCTCCTGATTTGGCAAAATATATAACGAATGGTGCAAGTACAAGAGCTTCAATAGCTTTTATGGAGGCAGCAAAAGCATTTTCGTTAATGAATAGCAGAAGTTATGTTATTCCAGATGACATTAAGTCATTAAGCTATGGTGTTTTAAGACATAGAATTTCATTAAGTTTTGAAGCTTTAGCTGACAATGTGAAAGTTGAACAAATTATTAATGCCATTGTAAATGCTATAAAAGTACCATAACTTATTAGGAGTCAAAATATGAATTATAAATATATTACGAAAATAAAAGCTAATTTAGCAATATATACTAAAAAGAAAACGTCTAATATATTAGAAGGTTCATACAATTCTATTTATAAAGGCAAAAGTATGAATTTTGAAGATTTAAGAGAGTATGTTATAGGTGATAATGTTAAAGATATTGATTGGAAAGCATCAGCTAGATCAAATAAAATCTTAATAAAACAGTTTATAGCAGAAAAAAAGCATAATATAATGTTTATACTTGATTCTGGTAAAAGAATGCTTGCTGATACTAGAGATTTAGATTCTAAAAAAGAAGTTGCACTTATGGCTACTGGAACAATTGGATATTTGGTTGATAAACATGGAGATTCAATAAGTGCAATTATGCAAGGAAAAAGTGGCGTAAAATTATTCCCTTTTAAAACAGGTCTTTATAATTTGGAAATGATTTTAACAAATTATGAACGAGAAATTGCAAATGAAAACAATATTGAACAATTAGTTGATTATGTTTTGAAATTTATAAATAGAAGAATGATAATATTTGTAGTTACAGATATTGATGGAATGAGCCGTATTTCTGAATCTACTTTAAGAAGACTTTCACTATTACATGATGTAATGTTTATAAATATTTCTGATGCTCTAATGACAGGGTATAATGCTTATGATATGGACCAAGGCTCTTATATTCCAGATTATATATTAGATGATGAAAAACTAAAAAAAATAGAATTAGATATTAAAACAAAGATATATAAAGATACAAGAAAAAGATTTAATAAATATAAAATAGTTACTACTACTATGAATAAACAAAAAGACATAGTTGATGATGTTTTTAAACTATTAGAAAGGCGAAAAAATGCAAACTTTAGTTAGTTTACAAGGACCCTTTACATATTCAATTGTTGCTTTAATAATTTTTATTGTATTAACTATTATTATAACTGTGTATTTAATATTGACTAAAGAACAGAAAAAAGTTAAAGCAATTAATGAAGAGAAGGTAAAGGCAGTTCCAGAAAAAAATATAAAAAATATACCAGTAATTAAGACAAAGTATTTAGAAAAATTAAATTCTATAGAGTACAAATATAATAACAAAAAAATAAGCTTAAGGAAAGCTTATCAACTTATTAGTGAGGCTGTAAGAATGTTTGTATTTGAAGTGACTGATATAACGACTCAAAATTATTCTTTAACAGAGATAAAAAAGTTAAATATTCCTCACTTATATGAGCTTATAAAAGAGTATTATGAGCCTGAATTTGCTGACAAGTCGGTAGGGGATTTTAATGATGCAATAAACAAGGCAAGGAGTGTTATAAGTAAATGGAGTTAATGTACCCTGTAGCAATTATTATATCATTAATAATTGCTTTAATAATTTTTTTTATAAAATTTAATAAGAAAAGTAAATATACAGATGGTAAAAAAGTTGCTAATACTAAATTTATTAAACAAACAGAATACTTTAAATCGAGAATGAAAGAGTATAATTTTTTAAAATATGCTATAAATATAACTAGTTGTATTTGTATTGTATTAACAGGACTGCTTATTTCTAGATTTGTAACTATACAATCTAGAAGTGATGATAAATATAATAGAGATATTTTATTAGGATTGGATATTTCAACTTCACAAAATGAAGTAAATTTGGCATTAGTGCAAAAGTTTAAAGAAATTATTCCTGATATTGAAGGTGATAGAATAGGTATAATTTTGTTTAATACAGCTCCAGTTGTATTTTGTCCATTAACAGATGACTATAATTATATTAATGAATGTCTAGATGATATTATTAATCAATTACAAGTTTGTATAGAAAATAATGGACATCCTCCGGTGACTTATAAAAAAGATGGCGTAGAAACACCATTGATTTGGTATGGTGGAGTTGGTGCTGGCGCTCAAACTAGAGGTAGTTCTTTAGTTGGTGATGGGCTTGCAGGAACATTATTTTCATTTCCTGATTTAAAAGAAAATGAAGATAGGACAAGAATTATTATTTTTGCTACAGATAATGATGTGTCAGGAACAGAAGCTGTTTCATTAGATGATGCATGTAAACTTTGCAAACAATATAATGTTCATTTATATGCATATTGTCCAACTGTAGAAATGAATATTCATACATCTGCATCTAAAATAAAGTCTTATAAAAATGCTGTTGAAAATAATGGTGGAGGAAAGTTTTATAATGGTGATTTAGATGCAATGAGCTCAAGCATTATAGATGAAATAAAAGAAACAAAAACATCATTATTAAATGAAAGAGAAAAAGTTTTTGTTACTGATCATCCAGAAGTAATATTTATATTAATTTTAATTGTAATAATTATAATGATTTTATTAGAGAAAAGGATTAGATTATGATAGTAAATCCAATTATTCCAGTTTGGTTAATGACCATTATTTGTATTATTTTAATAGTATTAAGTTTATATAATAAAAACATAAAAGAATTTATTTTAAATGTCAAAAATACTGAAAGAACTGAGAGACAGAAAAAACTTATAAATAACTATTTTATTAATGTTTGTTTGAAAATCTTAATAATTATTTTATTATTTGTAATTAATTTAAGAATTATGATACCTAATGGTGATGCTACTGCATTATCATCAAATTTAAATTTCCTATTTGTTATAGATACTAGCTATAGTATGAGAGCTTTAGATTATAACGGAAATCATGAAAGATTTGATGGAGTAATTAATGATTGTTTACATATTATTGATGAATTTCCTAGCAGTAAGTATTCATTAATTACATTTGATGATAATGCTAAAATAATTATTCCTTTCACAAATGATACTGATTTAATGGAAGCTGAACTTAATGCTATAATATTAGAAGATCAAAGTACTGCAGAAGGAAGTACAATGAATACACCAATTCCACTTATTGAAAAAGTTTTATCTAATGCAAAAGAAAGTAAAGGGGATGCAGAAAAGTATATAATATTTTTTATTTCTGATGGTGAAATAACTATAGAAAATGAGAAGCTTGAATCGTATTCAGAAATTAAACAATACTTAGATAATGGAGCAGTGCTAGGTTATGGAACTGTTGAAGGAGGAAAAATGGTTGATAGATTATATGAAGATGATCCTGACAGTGAATATTATTATATGCATTATTATGATGATGATTTACGAAGCCATTTAGCTATTTCAAAATTAGATGAGAAAAACTTAAAACAAATTGCTTCAGATATGGGTGTCGATTATATTAATATGAGTGAGCAAAAAAATATTGATGATAAACTTAAATATATAAAAAATGAAGAGCTTAATAGTCAATCTAATGAAGATAAAATAAGTTCTTATGATGATATTTATTATTATTTTGCAATTCCATTTATTATTTTACTCATAATAAATTATATTTGGCAGAAAAGGAGAATGTAATGAAAAGAAAAGTAATTATTGCAATATATATTATTATTATAATTATAACTTTAAAGCTAATATATAATTTTACTTTAAATACTATATTACTATCTAAATATAATAATGGCAATTATGATGAAGGATTAGCCAAGACTCTAACTTATGTGAATTTCCCGCAAGGTTATATTTCTTATTATAATTATGGAAATGTTTTATATAATAATGGAAATTATGAAGATGCAATAATTCAATATAAGAATGCTTTATCTGCAAATCCACCTAAATATAAAGAATGTTCTATAAGAATTAACCTAGCTTTGGCAATGTGCAAAGTGGTAAAATGTGACGAAAGTGATCAAAAGAGTATAAAAGAAGCGATAGAACAATATGAGCAAGCAATAGATGTTTTAACAGAGGATGGCTGTGCTAATAAAGAGGATAATAATGGTCACAGTCAAGAGGCAGAAGAATTAAAAAAAGATATTCAAAAAGAGATTGACAGATTAAAAAAGTTGTTAGATAATAATAATGAGTCAGGGGATTCTGATGAGGACGAAGAAAATGATCAGTCAAATGAAGATCCTGATGATATAGAAAACATTATACAAGATATTAAGCAAAATGCTACAAAAGATCAACGTGAAACAGAAGATTTTTATGAATCTTATGGGAAGGGGTATAAATACGACGAGAAAAACTGGTAGTTTAATTGCTTTAATAAGAAATGATGGTTTTTATGAAAATAAAAGAAAAATACAAAAGTAAAGGAGAAACAAAATGAAAAGAAAATTAATTATTGGTTTAGTATTAATTTTATTAGTAGCATTAAGTTTTAGCAATGTATATGCTACTGATTCAAATGATGAAATTGCACCGGTTGAAGATCTTGAGACTTTAGCAGACACAACAGAAGGTACTTGGACTGATTTTTCTAATGCTAAAGTAGAAGTTGTTAAATCTGCAAACGTAGGGGATTATGATATAAGTATTACTGGTGTTACACCTATCGAGAACCACAACTATTATTATACAGTCGTAGATGATAATAGTACTCCTGAGTTTTCAGATAGTTTCGATAGATTAGGATATGACAGTAGTAAAGGAACTTTATATACCACTGAAAGTATATCAAAATATTTAGAATTAGGGCCAGATCAATATTTATATGTTTTTGAACAATATTTAGAAACTAGTAGCTCAGAATTTTTAAATAAGATAGTTTTAAATAAAGTATTATTGGAAAAACCAGAGCAAAAAAAATATACAGAAGTTTTCTTTTCTGCTTTGATTGTTGCAAATCCAAATTATTCTGATTGTTCTACGCGAATAACTTTTAATACACCTTGGGAAATGGGTACTTCTAGAAAAGTTCAACTAAAAATTGGTAGAATAACAGATAATGATATTTTAAATGGTATAAAAAATGGTGAGGCTACAGCTTTTGAAAGCTTATTAAATTATGCTAAGAATAATACAGGTATATATAATAATATTTTGGAAGGTAATAGAGATTTATCTATGACTGCTGGTGGAATAAAATTAACAACTGAAGAACCATTAATTAATGCAAATTTGATTACAAATGATGCATATTATTATTTGTATGCAGTAGTAGATGATGAAAATGGAAAATATGTAAAAACAGAAGGTGTAACATTAGCTCAGGCTTATAAATCAAATGAAATCGCAAATACTTATTCATTATTCTTCTATGGAGATGATGATTTTGAATGGGTTGATTTTGAAGGGTCAGATAATACTGGAAAAGGAGACTCAGGTAAAGATGAGCCAGGAAAAGATGAACCTCAAGAAGAAGAACCACCAGTTGATAATACTGTAGCACCAGATAAAATTCCTCAAACTGGTACAAATTATACAATATTTGTTGTATTGGCTATAATTGCTATTGTAAGTATAATTCTATATAAAAGATTTAAAAAATATGACTTTTAGATTATAAATGATTTGAGATTGCCTTTAGGCAATCTCTTTTTATACTTTACATTAATATATAGTTTTGGTATAATTATAGATATAAAAGGTAAGCTTTTATTTAAAGGCTTACAGAAGGATGGTGTTTTTATGGATGAAAATATGATGCAAAAGCAAGCTGAAATGGATGATTTACGTGGAATGCTTGATAGAGTTGCAAATCAAAAAACAGATGATATAGCAAAAGGAAAAGAAGAATTGAATGATATTAAGAAGTATCCGAATCTTACTTTTAATATAGAAGAAAATGGTCAAAAAGTAGAAGTTACAAAAAATATATATGAAGTAATAACAACTAAAGATGGAGAAAAATGGCATGAATTTTATGATGATCAAGGAAGCAAACTGTTATATATGACTGACAAAGAATATCAAAATATTAAGAGCCTTAATGATTTAGATGATTTAAGTATGGATAAAGGTGCATTAATTGATGGAGTAATTAATAATGAGCCAGATAAATCTTTATTAGATATGGAAAGCGAGCAAACCCAAGAGATTGCTGATGCATTAGGTATGGATAAAGAAACTATAGAAACATTAGATATTGTTACAACTAATGGAAAAGAAAAAAATCAAAGTTTAGATCAAAAGGCAAAAGAGGCACAAGAAAAGTTGAAACAATATGCAGCACTAGGAATTGAAATAGATACTAGAGAATTAGCTACTTCAGATGATACAATTAAAGAGGCTTTACAAGTAGATGCTGATAAATTAATAGTAATAAGGGTTAATGGTGATTGGAAAGCCTTAGAAGTTGGTGAAGATGGTTCTATGCATATCGCAAAGAATTTACAAATAGTAGATAATAATCAACCATTCAATACTATAGGAGATGATGGAAGGCCGGAAAGAAGGATTCCAGAAATTGAATTTAGAAGAAAAGATAACCCAGATATATCATTAGCAGTTGATTCAAATAATAGAGAAAATAAAACACAATTATATATTGTAGCAGGAAATAGTCGTAGTGCAACAGAGATTGAAACTCAATATGCAACTTCTCCTTATGCTGATGCTAAAAATAATGAGCTTGTTCAAAAGGCACAAGAAAATCCTAATGATGAAAGAATTGTAGAGGATGTAGATCCACACGAACCTGACTTTGGAGAAAGAACAAATAATAATTATTAATATAAATAAAAAGATAAATCCCCAATTGCTATATTTTAATGTTTAGCAATTGGGGTAATTTTATTTTAATCTTTATAATTTTCCAATTCCTTAATTTTATCTCTAACTTCTGCAGCTTTTTCAAATTCTAAGTTTTGAGCATATTTAAGCATTTCATCAGTTAATCTGTTAATTACTTCTTCAATAGTTTCGCCTGGTTTAATATCTTTTGAAGCAGGGGTATCAGCTTCATAAGTTGCCTTAATAGTTTCTCTAATAGCTTTACTAATAGTTTTAGGAGTAATATTATGCTCTTTATTATATGCCTCTTGGATTTTTCTTCTTCTATTAGTCTCTGAAATTGCTTTTTCCATTGATGGAGTAAGCTCATCAGCATACATTATAACTTTTCCGTCTGTATTTCTAGCTGCACGTCCTATTGTTTGTATTAAAGAACGTTCTGAACGTAAAAATCCTTCTTTGTCTGCATCAAGAATGGCAACTAATGAAACTTCTGGAATATCTAATCCTTCTCTTAAAAGGTTAATTCCAACTAATACATCAAATTTACCTAAACGTAAATCTCTTATAATTTCCATTCTTTCTAGAGCTTTAATATCTGAATGCATATATCTAACTTTTATATCTAATCCTTCTAAGTAAGATGTTAAATCTTCTGCCATTTTTTTAGTAAGCGTAGTAACTAAAACTCTTTCATTTTTCACAGTTCTTTCTCTTATTTGTTCTATTAAATCATCTACTTGATTTGTAACAGGTTTAACATCAATTTTAGGGTCTAAAAGTCCTGTTGGTCTTATAATTTGTTCAACAACTCTATCCTTTGAATGCTCAAGTTCATAATCTCCAGGTGTAGCACTTACAAATACAACTTGATTAATTCTTTCCTCAAATTCATTAAACTTTAGTGGTCTATTATCAAAAGCAGAAGGTAATCTAAAGCCATAATTGACCAAAGTTTCTTTTCTAGCTCTATCGCCATTATACATTGCTCTTACCTGAGGTATTGTTGCATGAGATTCATCAATAAGAAGCAAAAAGTCCTTTGGAAAATAGTCAAACAAAGTAAATGGGGGACTACCAGGTTCTCTACCACTAATATGTCTTGAATAATTTTCAATACCTTGGCAAAATCCTGTTTCCTTCATCATTTCTATATCAAAATTAGTTCTTTCCTCGATTCTTTGAGCTTCTAGTAATTTACCATTATCTTTGAAATATTTTACTCTTTCTTTTAATTCTTCTTGAATAGTCCCAATTGCTCTTTCCATTTTATCTTGAGTTGTTACATAGTGAGAGTTAGGGAATATCATAACATGATTTCTTGTAGCTTCAACCTTTCCAGTAAGAGGGTTAATAACATCAATTTTCTCAACTTCATCACCCCAAAAACTAACCCTAACAGCTGTTTCACTTTCGTCAGATGGGTATATTTCAACAACATCACCTTTAGCTCTAAAAGTACCTCTTTTGAAATCAAGTTCATTTCTAGTATACTGCATATTAATCAATTTTTTTAAAACAGTGTTCCTTTCAACTTGCATACCTGGTCTTAAAGATATAATCATGTGTTCATAATCAATAGGGTCACCCAAACCATAGATGCATGAAACTGATGCAACAACTATTACATCTCTAGTTTCAAAAAGTGCAGCAGTAGCTGAATGTCTTAATTTATCTATTTCATCATTTATTGATGCATCCTTTTCAATGTATGTATCTGATGAAGGTACATAAGCTTCAGGTTGGTAATAATCGTAATATGATACAAAGTATTCAACATTATTTTCAGGGAAGAATTCTTTGAATTCTGAATATAACTGTCCTGCTAAAGTTTTATTATGTGCTAAAACTAGAGTGGGCTTTTGAACATTTTGTATAATATTAGCCATAGTAAAAGTTTTTCCAGAACCAGTTACACCAAGTAATGTCTGAAATTTTTTCCCATCTTTTATTCCATTAGATAAATATTCTATTGCCTGAGGCTGGTCGCCTGTTGGCTTGTAATCTGAAACTAGCTTGAACATAATTTCTCCTTGATAAATCTTTATTTTAACGTTCTTATTATAGCAAATTTTGACGTAAAATACAATATAAGTGAATGTATAAATAGACCAAAAGGAATAATAATATGATTTTGGTAAAAAATAACCTTAAGTATTAAAAATTATTGTAATACTAAAAGGAGATTCTATGAAAAAACTATATGGGAAAGAATTGCTTCAGAAGGAATTAAAAGGAAGTTATTTGTTTTTTATTAGAGAAAATAATTTTGAAGGAAAAGAATATGGTCTTATTCATGATGAATCAGTTCATAACCAAAATGTTTGTAGTATTGCATCTGTGGGCTTTGGATTTTGTGCACTAGTTGTAGGTGTTATACATGGGTATTTAAAATTTGAGGAGGCAGAAAGAATTGCTAATAAAACTTTAGATACAATTTTGAATGATTTAAATAACAAAAATGGATTTTATTATCATTTTATTAAAACTTCAACAACATGTTCTTATTATGATTATGAAATTTCAATTATAGATACTGCACTTTTATTATGTGGAGCAATTTTGGCAGGAGAATTTTTTGAGGGGAGAATTAAGAAAAAGGGAAATTTAATTTACGAAAAGGTTAACTGGAAATGGTTTTTAAATTTTGATACAAATCAATTTTATATGAGTTATTCTGAAAAAAATGGGTTAGCTGGTAAATGGGATACTTATGCAGAACAACTTATGATATATATTTTAGCGATTGCTTCACCAACATTTAGTGTAGATAAAAATGTATATGACTATTTTGATAAGCCTAAGGCAGACTATGGAGATATAAAAGGCATTGTTCATACTTATTGTGGTTCATTATTTGCTTATCAGTATTCTCATGCTTTTTTTGACTTTAGAAATAAAGTAGATAAAAATGGAATAGATTGGTTTGAAAATTCTGTTAAAGCAACTTTAGCTAACAGGAAATATTGCATAGATAATAAAAATAAGCACAAAACTTATGGGGAAAATGCTTGGGGATTAACTGCTTGTTTGACTCCAACTGAATATAATTCAAGTATTGGGGCTGAGCCTTGTAATACAAATTTAGATGCAGAAAATGACGGTACTGTTGCTACATCAGGAGCTATTGGGTCAATTGTATTTACACCAGAGTATTCAATAAAAGCAATGGAAAATTACTATAATAATTTTCCTGAACTTTGGTCTGATTATGGGTTTAATAATAGTTTTAATTTTGAAGGCGACATTCCTTGGTTTGCACATGAGAATTTAGGCATAGATAAAGGAATAGGTTTATGTATGATAGAAAATTATTTGAATGGTTCTATTTGGAAGTATTTTATGAAAAATGAGTTTGTGCAAAAAGGAATGGGGGAGATTTTTGAAGGAAAAAATATTATATAAAAAATTAGAAATTTTAAAACTTTATTAAAATTATGATAAAATTTGAAAGAAGAATTAAATTATGATAAATATTAGACCAGTATCTGATTTGAGAAACAAATACCTTGAAATTGAAGAATTAGTATTAAAAGAAGATGAATCTGTGTACCTAACCAAAAATGGCTATGGCTCAAAGGTTGTAATGAGTATAGAAAAATACTCAGAATTAATAACCAAGAAAGAATATGATGAATATGTTGAAAACGCTTTGGACGAAGCAGACAAAGAAGCAGAAAACTTTAATACTAAATATTATAATAATGAAGAAGTATTTGGGAAAATAAGGAGCAGATTAAATGAAGAAGAAATATATAATTAGATATTTACCTTTGTTTTATAGAGACTTAGATAATATTATAAATTATATTAAATATGATTTACAAAATGATACTTTATTCAAGAAGGAATTTTGATAAATTAATGTAAAAAAATTAAACGACAGAGGCAGCCCTGATACATCAGGACTGCCTTGCCATGTGATTAGTGGAAAATTGACTTAAAGCACGTCACAAACTCTTTTGATTGCCCTGTCACTAAAGCAATCATAAAGGTTGTCAAGATCATCATCAACGTTCCACCAGTGGCCAAAGCAAGCCACAAGGAAGCCAAGAACAGCAGCGGATTTCCACTGTCCGCGATGGCGGTAAATAGCGGGAGTCGATAGGTCAAAAACACACCAAAAATCATACTCCCTAGCATTACTAATGCCATAACCTTGTCTTGAATTTTCCGTTTCATCATAATTCATCCTCCTAAAATTGAGAAAATTGTTTCAAAACGGTCTACATATTTATTATAACAAAATTGACATAATCTGTCAATAAAATAAACTATAAGAGAATTAAAGGAAAAAGGTTATATTTCACGAGAAGGTTCAAGAAAGACTGGATATTGGAGAATATTAAAAAATGACTAATATATTGAATTGAGAATTCAAATTAAACGGCAGAGGCAGCCCAGATACATCAGGACTGCCTCTTCCTTTAGTTAATGCAAAATGAACTCCTCGACAAAAATTGTATACTCTTTTAATTGCTTAGTCATTAAAGCAATCAAGAAACTTGCTAAGAGCAATATCAACGCTCCGCCAGTACCAAAAGAATGGGGAAAGGAAATTAGAAATAAGATAGGATTTACGCTGTCCACAATGACGGTAAATATCGGGAGCTGATAACTCAAAAATGCACCCAAAATCATACTACCTACCAAAAACAATACTTCAGTCATGACCTTAATTTTTGCTTCATAATTTTATCCTCCTTTTAAAGTTAATTCTTCTTTTTAAAGTGAAGATATACATCGATTACTATACAGAAAATTAAAATTAGAAAAGTTCCTAAAAAAAGGATAATATATGCAACCGATGCAACGATTTCCGGGATTGGTGAAAGCATTTTATAAAAATCATGATTAAATATTGAAACCCACGTACATACCATAGATAATACCGACGAAATTAATATTGGTATACAAGCAATCCGAAGAACAATTTTGACAAAGTTCCATTCCATGAAAATTCCTCCTTAAATTATTAACAGAGTAAAGTTTACGAAGCGATATACTGCTTTATTATACTGCTCCTTTAAATAATTATCAATAAATAAAGCGACAAAAATAAGTTAGTAATTTACTTGCTAAATTAGATAAAAAATAGTAAAATAGTGCAGAGGTGAATCTCATGAAAATACAAGAAAAAGTTATATTAGATTTTGTAAAACCATACTATGAGAATAAAGATATAATGCATAATATGTGACATATAGAATTAGTAAAAAAGAAAATAGATGAAATTATTTCAATGAGTAACTATGATATTAATTATGAGTATTTAATTTTAGCAATGTATTTTCATGGCTTTATATATAGTGATGAAGAAAAAATAAGGGATTGGTTAAGTGAAAGAGGATATAATAATAGTGAAATAGATAGGATTGTGAACATTGCTTGGGAGTCACAAAGAAGCGAAATACCAAAATCAATAGAGGGCAAGATTTTACATGATGCTCATGTATTGGAAGGTGGAAGAAATTATCTTGTCGTAAAAACTCTTATAACCGGTTCTGTAAGAGGACAGACTTTAATGCAAACTTTAGAATATATGAAGCAAAATGTATTAAATAAAAATAAATGTTATTTAAAAGAGACAATTCCTCTATGTGAAGAGATGAATAAATATACAAATGAATTTTATAGTGAATTAATAAAGGATATAAATTAAAAAATAACATACAAATTTGAAAGGAAAATGCAAAATGAACGATAACATAGTAATAAAGGGAGCAAAAGAACATAATTTAAAAAACATAAGCTTAGAAATACCTAAAAATAAATTAGTAGTTATTACAGGTTTATCTGGTTCAGGAAAATCATCATTAGCATTTGATACACTTTATGCAGAAGGTCAAAGAAGATATGTAGAAAGCTTATCTTCTTATGCTAGACAATTCTTAGGTATAATGGACAAACCTAATGTAGAGTCAATAGAAGGGCTTTCTCCTGCTATATCAATAGACCAAAAAACTACATCTAAAAATCCACGTTCAACAGTTGGTACTGTTACAGAAATATATGACTATATTCGTTTACTTTATGCAAGAATTGGTGTGCCATATTGTCCTAAATGTGGTAAAAAAATAGAAAAGCAAACTGTTGACCAAATTGTAGATAGTGTTTTAGAACTTGATGAAGGCACTAGAATACAAGTTTTAGCACCAGTTATAAGAGGCAGAAAAGGTGAATACAAAAAGCTTCTTGAAGATTTTCAAAAAGAAGGATTTGTACGTGCTAGGGTTGATGGAAATACTGTCGAGCTTACAGATGATATTGATATAGATAGAAAGAAAAAGCATAATATAGATATAATTATTGATAGATTAGTAATTAAACCGGATATTAGAGCAAGACTTACTGAGTCAGTTGAAACAGCTATGAAATATGCAAATAACCTAGTTACAATAGATATTCCAGGAAAGAAAGAACGTTTATTTTCTGGTAATTATGCTTGTCCAGATTGTGGTATTAGTTTTGAAGAACTATCTCCAAGAATGTTTTCATTTAATAACCCAGTTGGAGCTTGTCCAACTTGCACAGGTATAGGCTATATAATGAAAATGGACGAAAATTTGATTATACCTGATAAAAATCTTACTTTATATAATGGAGTTAAAGCTTTTGGTGCAAGCACAATGAAAAGAGGAGATACTATTGCTAAAATGTATTTTGAAGCAATAGGAAGGCATTATGGTGTAGATATTTCAAAGCCAATTAAAGATCTACCAAAGGATTTTATGGATAAAATACTTTATGGTACAGGTGATGAAGAAATAGAGTTTGAATACGAGACTGCCTTCGGAGTTAGAAGAAATAAGGTTCCATTTGAAGGTGTAATTCCAACTCTTGAAAGACGTCATAGAGAAACAAAATCTCAAGGCATGATGCAATTTTACGAAATGTATATGAGTAATATGGAATGCCCAGAATGTCATGGTGCAAGACTTAAAAAAGAAAGTTTGGCAGTAAAGGTTGGAACTAAGAACATTAATGAGCTTACTGATATGTCTATAACGCATATTAAAGAATATCTTAACAATTTAACATTAAGTGAGAAAGATAGCATAATTGCTGACCAAATATTAAAAGAATTAGACAAACGTTTGCAATTCTTAATTGATGTAGGTCTTGACTATTTAACACTATCTAGAAGTGCAGCAACATTATCTGGTGGTGAAGCTCAAAGAATTAGGCTTGCTACTCAAATTGGCTCAGGCTTAACTGGAGTTATGTATATACTAGATGAGCCAAGCATTGGTTTACATCAAAGAGATAATGACAAATTAATTGCTACATTAAAAAAGCTTAGAGATTTAGGAAACTCTGTTATAGTTGTTGAGCATGATACTGATACAATGTATGCGGCAGACCAAGTAATAGACATTGGACCTTATGCAGGTGTTCATGGCGGAAAAGTTATGGCTCAAGGCACCGCTGAAGAAATCTCAAAAGTTCCCGATTCAATAACAGGTCAATATTTATCTGGAAGAAAGTCAATTCCTGTTCCAAAGAAAAGAAGAAAATCTAATGGCAAATCTATTGAAGTTGTTGGAGCCAAAGAGCATAATTTAAAAAATATTTCTGTTAAATTCCCACTTGGAGAATTTATATGCGTAACAGGTGTTTCGGGCTCTGGTAAAAGTACATTAATAAATGAAGTTTTATATAAAAATATAAATAGAGTTTTAAATAAATCAAACGAAAAAGTGGGGGCTTGTAAAGAAGTTAAAGGACTTCATAACATTGATAAAATAATCAACATTGACCAATCTCCAATAGGCAGAACTCCACGTTCAAACCCTGCTACATACACAGGCGTTTTTGATGTAATTAGAGAAATATTTGCTACAACAAATGAGGCGAAAATGCGTGGATATGATAAAGGTAGATTTAGTTTTAATGTTCCAGGAGGAAGATGTGAAGCTTGTTCAGGAGATGGAATTATTAAAATAGAAATGAATTTTTTATCTGATGTATATGTTCCTTGCGAAGTATGTAAAGGTAAAAGATATAATAAAGAAACTCTAGAAGTAAAATATAAAGGTAAAAATATTTCCGATGTACTTGATATGACTGTTGAAGAGGCATTACAATTTTTTGAAAATATACCTAGAATTAAGCAGAAAATACAAACACTATATGATGTAGGGTTAGGATATATTAAATTAGGACAGCCTTCTACAACTTTATCTGGTGGTGAAGCTCAACGTATTAAACTTGCAACAGAGCTTTCAAAAAGAGCGACTGGCAAAACTCTATATATTTTAGATGAACCTACAACAGGACTTCATATTGATGATGTGCACAGATTAGTAGATATTTTACAAAGATTAGTTGACACAGGAAATACTGTAATAGTAATTGAGCATAATTTAGATTTAATAAAAACAGCAGATTATATAATTGACTTAGGCCCTGAAGGTGGAGATAAAGGTGGAGAAGTAATTGCAGTTGGAACACCTGAAAAGGTTTGCCAAAATGAGAGGAGTTATACGGGAAAGTTTTTAAAACCTTACCTAGGTATTGCCGAAAAATAAAATAGAAAGGAAGAAAAGATTTGAAAAATATAGTTATTGGAATTGAAGGAATGGTTGGTGCTGGAAAAACTTCTATTTGTAATGAGCTTTTGGACTTAATACCTAATAGTATTTTTGTAGATGGAAGCAAAATTTATAGAGCTTTAATTGAGGCATTACATGAAAGTAGTTTGGATATATCTAAAATGAATGAGGTACCTAATTTAACACCTTTTGAATTATTAAAGAAATTACATGTTGAATTTAAAATAGAAGATAGAAAGACCGTTATATATATTGCTGGAAAAAAAGTTGATGAAGAAGCTATGAAAAGTATGCAAAATTCTATTGGGGTTTCTAAAATGGCAAGCATGGCAGATAATAGCAAATTATTTAGTTTTGCATATCATATAATAACAGAATATGCAAAAAGGTTCAATTTAATTGTATCTGCTAGAGATTTAGTAAGAATATATCCAGAAATGGACTTACATATTTTTATTACTGCTTCTCTTGAGGAAAGAGTAAAAAGAAGATATAAACAATTAGGCGGAATATATTCAATTGAAGAAGTGAGAAATTCAGTTGTACAAAGAGATATTTTACATGAAAAATCAGGCTTTAATGAGATTTCGGATAAAACAGTTAAAGTTGATGTAACAGAAGATTCGAGTGCTAAGGAATCAGCTAAGAAAATATATGATAAATATATTAGCAAATTATTAGATGAATAATAATATATGGAAGGGAAGCTTTGAAAATATGAGTAATTATATAAATAAAAAATTACAAGAGTTTAATGAAAATATAAAAAATAAAAGAATAGCCATAATTGGAATGGGTATAAGTAATAAACCACTTATTGAGTATTTTTATAATCATGGAGCGAAAGTTACAGCTTTTGATAATCGTGATAAAGAAAAAATCGATAGTGATATAATTACTAAACTTGACAAATATAATATGAATTATTATTTTGGAGCAAATTCATTAGAACATCTAGTTGGTTTCGACTACATTTTTAGAGCTCCAAGTTGTAGACCAGATACTCCAGAAATAGTAAAAGAAGTAGAAAGAGGAGCAATACTTACATCGGAAATTGAGCAGGTACTTGAGCTAGCTCCATGCAAAGTTGTTGGAGTTACTGGAAGTGACGGAAAAACGACTACAACTACATTAATTTATAAAATATTAGAAGCAAATGGATATAATTGTTTCTTGGGCGGAAACATAGGAACACCGTTATTTACCGAAATAGAAAACATGAAGCCGGAAGATATAGTTGTACTTGAATTGAGTAGTTTTCAACTTATGAACATGAAAATAAGCCCTCAAATTGCTGTTGTTACAAATATTGCTCCAAATCATCTAAATGTGCATAAAGATTATCAAGAATACATAGATAGTAAGAAGAATATTTTCTTACATCAAGATGAGAATGGATTATTAGTAATTAACAAAGATAATGAGATTACTAAAGAATTTTATAAAGAAGCAAAAGGAAAGGTAAGATTTTTTAGTAGTAGGGAACTATTAGATAATGGTGTAATATTTGATAGACAAGATAATATTATAAAAGTTTGTCAAGACGGTGTAAGAAAGCATTTTGTAAAAAAAGAAAATATGAAATTAAGAGGAATTCATAATTGTGAAAATGCATCTGCTGCAATTGGTGCAACATTGGAATTATGTAAAGAAGATATTACAAGAAAAACTATTGAAGAATTTCCTGGTGTAGAACATAGACTTGAATTTATTAGAAAAATAGATGGGGTAGAATGGTATAATGATTCTATAGGAACAAGTCCAAGTAGAACAATTGCAGGTTTAAATTCTTTTGATGAAAAAATTGTTCTTATTGCAGGTGGATATGATAAACATTTAGATTATGGACCAATTGCAAAACCTATAATTCAAAATGTTAGTAAATTAATATTAGTTGGTCAAACATCAGAAAAAATTCAAAATGCAGTATTGGAAGAAGAAAAGAAAGAAGGAAAAAATATTCCTATATATAGGTGTAACACATTAGAAGAAACAATAAAAAAGGCTAGAGAAGTAGCAACAGAAGGAGAAGTAGTATTATTTTCTCCAGCAAGTGCAAGTTTTGATATGTTTAAAAATTTTGAAGAAAGAGGAAATAAATTTAAAGAGTTAGTAAATCAAATATGATAATACTATAATTAAAAAATAACTATTCACAAGAGGTAAATCTCCTACATAATATAGTGTAGGAGGTTATTTTTATGAATTATCAAAGTTATGAGGATTATATGAGAAGTGTATTAGGAAATTCAGATGTTAATGAATATACAAATGTTCCTACATATTCAACAACTAATGCGCAAAATGTATCAAACTTTAGAAATGTTAATATACCAAATTCAATGAATATTAGTCAGATGAATATGCCAATTCAAACTAATATGCCAAAACAAGCTAATTTTCAAAATTCAATGAAAGAAAACTTAGAATCAGATATGGTAGAATCAGAAGAGATATTAAGAATTCAAAGGATGTATCCGGACATTTATTGTTTGTTGATGCCAATGGTAAATAAAATAGTAGAAGAAAATAAGGAAAGAGATATAACGGATAATTTAATTGAATCTATGACTATGGAAATATATAGCAATATTGAAGATGATATGGTTGTTAATAGAAATACACAATCACAACAAAATTCAAGAGCAAATAATTTACAGAGCAATAATAGTGTAACTTCAAAAACGACTTCTTCACAAACCAATAATGCAACAACACAATTAGCACAAACAGGTAATATACAAAGACAATCTACACAGTTAAATAATACTACTGGAAATACTGTTTCTAATACAATACAAAACTCAAGAAAAATAGGAAATCCTACTTTAAAAGATTTAATAAAAATTTTAATAATAAGAAGGTTACTAGAACTTAAGAAAAATACAAGAAGAGATTCGGTAGTGGATAATAGATTTTGTAGACCTGTTAATCAAAGCTTAGGAATGAACTATAACTATATTCCTACAATGAATCAATATTCAGTTATGCAAAGAACTAATATGCAAAATCCACCGATACAAAGTTCACCAATGCAAAATATGAATAGGATAAATTATCCTTTTACTAATTATTTTGCTACTCCATATCCAGAAGATGAATATGTGAATTAAAAAACAATAACGAAAAACATATCGTGTTGACTTTTAATTTTGCAGATGATAGAATCCAACTAAGGACGAATAAAATAATATAATATTGTAAAAAATAGACAAAAGAGGAGTAAAAAGATGGCTATAACAGAAGAGGTAAAATCTAGAAAACGTAATCTTAAATTATATCCAAAATACTTAATGTTTGGGTTTGATTTATTATTTTTCTATGGAATAAGAGTAATGTATTTAACAGAAGTTAAAGGTATTTCAGATTCTCAAATATTACTATCTGCAACAGTTTATGCTTTATCTATGATAATAATGCAAATACCTGCTACTTTATTAACTTCAAAAATTGGCTATAAAAATACTGCAATAGCTGGAAATATATTGAATATTATTTTTACTATTATGATTATAACATTTAATGGATTTATTGGATTAGCGTTAGCTCAATTTATTAGTGGTACTGCATTTGCATTAAAATATGTCTCTGAATCTAATTTACTTAGTACTTCTATACCACAAGCTCCAACATATCAAAGAAATGAGATTTTTTCAAGATTAGACAAAAAAGGATTTTCAAGGTATTGTATTTTTTCAGCTATATCAACTATAATATCTGGATTTCTATATGGAGTAAATCCTTATTTACCTATTTTCCTTTGTCTTATATGCACTATCATAGCCACAGCAATTTCTTTTAATTTTAGTGATATTAAAGAAGATGAAAGTAAAAAGAGCTTTAAAGATTATATGAAAGATTTAAAAAAAGGATATAAGTTTATTACTAAATCTAAACGTTTAAGAGCTCTGCTTATTATGACTGGAGCTATTTGGGGAATAATAGTTCTTTTAGATTCTTATCAATTAACTTTATTGCAAGATATAGGAGCATCTTCAGTACAGATTGGTTTTATATTTGCAATGTTTGAATTAACCAGAGGTTTATTTTCTAATACTGCATTAGATTTTAATAAAAAATTTAAAAATAAGTCTTTAACTAATATTTTATTAACTTTTGCTATTTGTTTTATTTTAGCTGGAATTATAGCTATAGCAAAATTACCATTTTATACGAAGTTAGTAATTATTGTTGTAATTTTATTAATTATGGGTGCCGCAAATGCAATAGATCAAATTTTAGCCAAGAAATATGTAAATAATTTTACTAGTTCTAAAATATTACCAGCAATATATTCGGCAAAATCAATTTGTGATAATATTTTTAGAACAATTATTACTCTTTTTGGTGCCGCTGTTGTAGGTATTTATAATATAGATATAGCAATGATTGCAATGGGAATTTTGATTTTGATTTTAACATTAGGATTAACTGTATATTCTAAAGATAAGTTAGGATTAAAACCGGAAGAATATACGCAAAAAGACATTTATAAAAGATAAATGAATAAATTTTTTCATATCTTCATATAATATTAATAGCTAAAACAGAGGAGAAGATTTTGAAAATGGTATCTGATATAAATTATTGGAGTAAAGTATTAAAGCGTTTGTTCATATTGGCTTTAACTGTAGTGATTATACTCTTATGTTTCAAATTATCAGTTTTTTATATGCCATTTTTAGTTTCCTTTGTTTTAGCTTTATTATTAGAACCTATAATTCGTTTCCTTATGAAAAAGTGTAAATGGACAAGAAGATTTAGCAGTATTTTTGTAATGGTTATTTCAGTACTTATTATTGCTCGGAATTTTAACTTGGGGAGTTATAACAATTTTTTCTGAGGCTAATAATCTATTAGAGGATTCTGAAAAATATTATGATAATGCAAAAGAAATAATAAATAATGTTACTCAAAATTTTAATATTTTAGAAAAGCTTCCAGAAGAGTTAAGAACTAGTATTGAACAGGTTGAAAACAATGTGATTAATTCTATCACATCAGGTATTACGAACATTCTTACCGGAATAACAAATTGGATTATGAAAATACCTAATTTAATTTTATCAATTTTCTTTTCGATAATGGCACTGTATTTTTTATGCACAGATAAAATTTATATGATAGATCAATTAGAACATCATTTACCAGAATTATGGATGAAAAAACTTACTAAACATTTAAAAGAAATTATTAAGGCGTTAGGGGAGTATTTAAGAGCGGAAGCTACTCTTATATTCGTTTCATTTTTAATTTCATTAATTGGACTTTCAATATTTCAACTTATTGGATTAAATATTGAGTTCCCACTTCTTGCAGCATTAGGAATAGGATTTATTGATGCACTACCAATACTAGGATCTGGAACTGCCATGATTCCATGGGCTATTCTTAGTAGTTTAAATGGAGATATTGTATTAGGTGTAGCAATACTTGGATTATGGGTTATAATGAGTATTGTAAGACAATTTTTAGAGCCAAAACTTATAAGCAAGCATATTGGTATACATCCTGCATTTACATTAATTGCTATGTATACAGGATATAAATTATGGAATGTGTGGGGGCTAATTTTAGGACCTATTTTACTTATAATTCTAAAAAATATATTCGCTGGTGTGCTTGATAAAGGTGTGATGAAAGCCATATTTGATAGACAATCATAATTTAATCAGTTGGCATATATACAAATTCTTCATCGGGAGCTTTAATGGTTTTAACAGAAGAAATTTCCAATATTGGAATTTCACCATTATAGTTTCCTTTTTTTATTGTACCAGTTGCTTCAATCCAAGATCCTGATTCATAGTTTTGAGCCGTGTCACATTCAGAAAGCATTCCTACAATAACTGCACCCATGTTATCATTAATAACCATTGTTCTTGCAATTACGAATTGATTACTTGAGAAATCAGGTAGTCTATATACATAACCAGTTAATTTAAATGTTTTACCTATATAATTGTTAATACTTTCGTGAGATGCTTTTAGAAAGTTTGTATATTCATCACTTGTTATTTCAATAGCGGTATTTTCTTCTGGCAAATTTGTTTTTGAAGCGAAAAAGATTTTAAAAATAGCAAATCCTATTAAAATAATTATTGAAATAAATAAAATAACTATGCAGATTTTCCATATTTTCTTAATATTTATTTTAAAATTACATATAAACATATTACACTCCTTATGAATTTTAATGTAGAATATTCTTTTTATTAGAGTGTATGAATAATTGATTGTCCTTTATTACAATTTATGTAGAAAAATACTTGATTTATAATTTTTTTAATGCTAAAATTTGATTACAAATCGTATCGTGGCCTTTAATGATTAGTTATTTTTGAAGGCAATGCCTTCTAAGCAATTACAAAGGAGGAATTATAGTGAAAAAACAAGTTCATTATGCATTGTTGAATGACATGAGAAATTTCATGCCAAACTTTAATGCAGACGATTATGTTAGCTATGTAGGTGATACGGATCGGACGGTTGTTGAAGAAGTAAGGGAATACTATGATAAGAATTTACCCATTCCTCTGCTTCCGTGGTTGAGGGTCAATATTCCTGATAAAAATCTGACTTATTCTGAGAAGTTTAAAGAACAGATGTTTTTGGTTGGACGTACTATCTGGAAAATGATTAAAAGCGTTGATAACGAAACCAATGGTCAGCCGGATGTCTGTGGCTTTCATTATTCGAAATCAATTAAACTTCCTGTTTTTCAGATTAAATTGAAAAAGAACAATACGACTATTTGGCTTCGTAGTGATTTCCATACTTGGATTGTTTCCGTTAAATCTGATAAGCCGATTGATTGCGATTTCATGGATCTTTTTGAGCCTGATGTAAGTATTTCGGATATCTATTTTGAAGGACTTAATCCTGACATGGTTTTTGGAAGCTACAAAGACAATCATTCTAAGTTTTCCATTGAAATCTTGTCTAATTATGATCTGTATACTTTCTTTTTCTTGCTTAAAAATTATCTCAATAAGATTTAAGTAAATTAAGAAATCACTGAATAATAATATAGGGAGATGATACTTGTATAGCTCTGTGGTATGCTTTACTTAGCATTCACAGAGCTTTTATATATAAAAATAGATGCCACCTTCTCTTTTAAGCGTGTAAAAAGACATAGTACAATTATCGAGGTTTAAAATATAACAACTATCTAATATTTTACTTGATGTATTGAGTTCTAGTATATTATAATTAGTTATAGGTGATAAAATGATTGAAATAGTGAAGCAGGACTTTGAAGAAAATAAAAAGAAATATAATAAGCTGGTTGAAAAATTAGAAGTAAAACTACCAAGTGAAGTTCAAATTACTCATATTGGTTCTACAGCAATTCCAAATATGTATGGAAAAAATATTATAGATATTCTGATAGGTGTAAAAACTATATGTCAATTTAATATGGTTTATAATATATTGATAGATATAGGATTTATACCAAGTGCAAAAAATAAAGCCCAGGATTATCAATTCTTTGCTTCTACATCTCGAGAAACTAAAACAGGAGATATACATATTCATTTAGCAATGATTAATACAAATAAATATAAAGATTTTATACTTATAAAAGAATATTTATTAAGTAATAAAAAAGAAACGAAGGAGTATTCAGATTTTAAGAGAAAGATTGCTAAAGAGAATATGGAAAGAAATAAATATAAAAGAATTAAAAGTGAGTATGTTTCGGAATTGCTAAAAAGAGCAAAAAATATGTATGGAGGTACAACAAAATGACTACAACAATATATTTAATTAGACATTCTAAACAATTAAAAGATTATGGATATCAATTAACAAGCGAAAGCGCTCAAGAGCAAAATGAAAAAATAATATTGTCAGTTGAAGGAGAAGCGGAAGCTAAGATCTTGAGCAAAAATAAAGAATTAGAAGATATTTCAGAAGTTTGGAGCAGTTCATATATAAGAGCTATTGAAACAGCGAAATATATTGCTGAAAGGAATTTATTAAAAATAAATATAGATAGTTCTTTAAATGAAAGAAGATTACGGAGACTTAGCTGAATTGAATGCATTAGAAGAAAAGTTAGACCGTCCGTATACAATAGAACAAATACTTAATCCCAAGCTAAAATGCACAAATGGTGAGAATATGGAAGAGGTAAAAGCAAGAATGGATAATTCCATAAAAAGAATAGTCAATGAAAATGTAGGTAAAAAAGTAGCCATAATTAGTCATGGTGCATCAATAAAATTTTTCTTAATGAACTGGTGTAAACTTAATGGTGCTTATTTATATTATAAAGGAAATTGTATAAGAGTGAATTCACCTGGAGTTATCAAAATTATGATAGAAGATAAAGAAGTAATAAATATTGAAACCATATTGTAAAATTTAGTACTAAATAATAAATTAAGGTAGCTTAAATGAAAATAATAACATATAATTTAAACAGAATATATTTGAAAAAATTCTTAGTGATTTTAAAAAAATATAATAAAGAGAGCCGCTTTCTCTTTCGAGAAGGCGGCTCTCTCATACATTTTATATCAAGGTTTGCATTGCTTCTTTTATTGGCATTTTTCGTCTTTTTTTTGCCTTTGTGCTTTGCGGTGTATGTGTGCTAACAAGATTGCTACCTCAGCGATAGCAATTGTAGTCACGAGCGAAATCAAACCTGCAATCATAAAATGTGTTTTTTCAATACACGTACTAAATAACGCATATTGTTGTGTAAATAATAGAAAAATCATAAATAAGTGGATGAGCGTATGAAAATCGCTCTCACCACTATGATAGGTAATGTCATGCGAATTGTTCGCATAAATCATTACCGCCAGGAGCACCGAAATTATCACTTTTACTAACATTTTGTCTCTCCCTTTTCAATGTGCAAGCCTTGTAAATGTATGTGATGAAACAGAATAAACCTGTACTTATTATTATACTACAATTTACATAAAAAAGCAAATTGCTATTAAAGAAAAACGCCATCCCGAAAGGGAAGGCATTCTTCCAACACATTTTATTGAACATAGGCTTTGTTTAGTGATATGACTGACTTACAAGGTCTTTTTATCGTTTTTATCGTTTTTCACGTATCCGGCTTCGAGCAAGGCTTCGAGAGGAAAAATCGATTTTCGAGCCAAGTAATATGATATTGTTGTCGTGATTGCGGTAATAATTGTGGGGGCAATTATGAAGTCCTCAATTAACTGGTTGAAGACGATAGAAAGGCTAATTGCAAGTCCACCTATCACAAGAGAATTTGCCAAGAGTGATATGATTTGCACAAGCACTCTTATAGTAGAATGCTTGGTCACAGTCGTGAAATACATCGTATAAAGAATACATACATACGGAGACATTAAGAGGACTAATAATAGCAAGATAGTGCCAATAATATTGAACATTTTTTATACCTCCATGAAATGCATGTCTATGTTCAAATGTGTTTAAAACAGTAATATTGCATCCATATTATAATATAATTTACTGAAAAAGTAAATAGAAGACGTGATGTTACATAATAAAAAAAATCCCTACAAATTATTGCAAAAATAATAATTACGTGATATATTATACTAGTATTAAAATGATTACTTACGAGAAAAGAGGAATATTATGAAATTATTTAAATCATACAGTGAAAAAGAAGTAAAAAGAGTAATGCCATTAGTAAATAAAATTAATGGCTTAGAACCAGAAATGGAAAAACTTTCTGATGAAGAACTTAGAGATAAAACAGATTATTTCAAAAAAGAATTAAAAGATGGAAAAACATTAGATGATATACTTCCAGAAGCATTTGCAGTTGTTAGAGAAGCTTCAAAAAGAGTTTTAGGTATGAGACATTTTGATGTTCAATTAATTGGTGGTATTATATTACACCAAGGTAGAATAGCAGAAATGAAAACTGGTGAAGGTAAAACATTAGTTGCTACACTTCCTGCATACTTAAATGCTTTAACAGGTGAAGGAGTGCATGTTATTACAGTAAACGATTACCTAGCTAAAAGAGATAGTGAATGGATGGGAAAATTATATAATTTCTTAGGACTATCTGTTGGCTTAGTAATTAGTGGAATGAAACCAAATGAAAAACAACATGCATACAATTGTGATATTACGTATGGAACAAATAATGAATTTGGATTTGATTACTTAAGAGACAACATGGTTGTATATGCAAATCAATTGGTTCAACGTAAACTAAACTATGCAATTGTCGATGAAATTGATAGTATTTTAATTGATGAGGCTAGAACTCCTCTTATAATTTCAGGTAGAGCAAATCAAGCTTCAGATATATACAAAAAAGCAGATAGATTTGTATCAAAACTTGAATCTAAAACAATTATAGAAGAAGATGTTAAAGATGAAGCACAAGCAGAAGACAATGAAAAATATGATTACATTGTTGACTTAAAGGCAAAATCTGCATCATTAACACAAAAAGGTATTGCAAAAGCTGAAAGAGAATTTGGACTAGAAAATTACAATGATATAGAAAACTCAGAATTAGTTCATGCTGTAAACCAAGCTTTAAGGGCTTATGGAATAATGAAAAAAGATGTTGACTACATAGTTAAAGATGGACAAGTATTAATAGTTGATGAATTTACTGGACGTATAATGTATGGTAGAAGATACAACAATGGTTTACATCAAGCAATCGAAGCAAAAGAGCATGTAAAAGTTGCAGATGAATCAAAAACTTTAGCAAATATTACATTCCAAAACTACTTTAGAATGTATGATAAATTATCTGGTATGACTGGTACTGCTATGACGGAGGAAGAAGAATTCCAAGAAATATACAAGTTAGATGTTATAGAAATACCAACAAATAAGCCAATGATTAGAAAAGATTATCCAGATATAATTTACAAAAATGAAGATGCTAAATTCAGAGCAGTTATAAGAGATATAAAAGCAAGTTATGAAAAAGGACAACCAGTTTTAGTTGGTACAGTATCTATTCAAAAATCTGAAAAACTTAGCAAAATGCTAGATAAAGAAAGAATTCCACATCAAGTATTAAACGCAAAATATCATGAAAAAGAAGCTGAAATAATTGCCCAAGCTGGTAAGTATAAAGCAGTTACAATAGCAACAAACATGGCTGGACGTGGTACAGATATTATGCTTGGTGGTAATAGTGAATATTTAGCTAAGCAAGAAATGAGAAAGAAATATTCTTCAGAAGAAATTGAAGAAGCATCAGCATTCAATGAAACTGATGATAAGGACATTTTAGCTAGAAGAAAATTGTATAGAGAGTTAGTAGATAAATACGAAAAAGGTATAGAAGAAGAAAAGAAAAAGGTTGTTGAAGCAGGCGGATTAAAAATAATTGGTACAGAAAGACACGAGTCAAGACGTATTGATAACCAGCTTCGTGGACGTTCAGGACGTCAAGGAGACCCTGGAGAATCAAGATTCTATATTGCACTTGATGATGACTTAATGAAAATCTTCGGTGGAAATGTAATTACAAAAGTATATAATACATTAGGTGCATCAGAGGATATGCCAATAGAGTCAAGAGTTATATCTAAAGCTGTTGAAAATGCTCAAAAGAAGGTTGAAGGTAGAAACTTTAGCATCAGAAAGAACGTTCTTCAATATGATGATGTTATGAATAAACAAAGAGAAATCATATATAAGCAAAGAAGAGAAGTTCTTGATGGCGAAAACTTAAAAGACAATATACTTAACATGATAGATTCGGTTACTGATACAATTGTTCCAATGTATATTAATGAAGAAAGTCATGATGAAGAAGGAGTACTTCAAGAAGTTGAAACTGAATTTGGAATTAATGAATTAGACTCATTAAAGAAAGATAAAGTTACAGCAGATGATGTTATTTCTGAAATTAAAGAAAAAGCTCATAGCATATATGAAGATAAATCTGAGAGATTTGGAGATACATTTAGAGAGCTTGAAAGAGTTGTAATGCTAAAAATAGTTGACCAAAAATGGATGGAACATATTGATAATATGGACGAGCTAAAAAATGGTATTGGTTTACGTGCTTATGGTCAAAAAGATCCAGTTGTTGTATATAGAATGGAAGGATTTGATATGTTTGATGAAATGGTTCAAGATATTAAATTCGATGTTGTTAAACTATTAATGCATGCAACAAAGAGAGATGAAGGAGCATCAAGAAAAGAAGCTGCTAAAATTACAGATGCTACATTACAAGAAAAAACAGCTATTGAACTTGTTGATGGTAAACTTTCTCCAAAAGAAGGTGGAATTAATAAAACAATAGTAAATGATACTCCAAAGATTGGCAGAAATGATCCATGCCCATGTGGAAGTGGTAAAAAGTATAAGAATTGCTGTGGTAAAAATCAGTAATATCAATGCTTTCAGAGATTGATAAAGTAAACATAAATATGAAAACACACTAAATTGTTTGCATTTTGTTTGCAAAATGTTTTCATATGTTAAAATAGAACCTCTGAATCTGTTGAAAATAAAGAGATATAGGCTTGCAAACAAAGTGAATACAAAGTAAAAGAGTGTTAACATTCGTGTTGATGCTCTTTTAGTTTACATTCGAATTTTGAAAGGAGAATGTAAAATGTCAAATGTAACAATTCAAAAAAGAGGAAAATTCTATCAATACAAATTTGAAATTGCAAAAGTTAATGGAAAAAGAAAATTTATAAGCAAATCAGGATTTAAAACAAAGACTGAAGCAGAAAAGGAGGGAATACTTGCTTATAATGATTATTTAAATACTGGAAGTTCGTTTTCGGTAAGTGATATAAGTTACGCAGATTTTTTAGACTATTGGATAGAAAATTATTGCTATGTTAATTTAAAATATCATACTATAGAAGCATATCAAAATATTATAAAAAATCATATAAAACCTAATATTGGATTTTATAGATTATCGCAAATTACAAGAGCTATGTTGCAAGAGTTTATTAATAATATTTATATTAAAAAATCATTTAGTAAGAATTTTTTAAATAATATTAAGAAAGTTATAAAATGTTCAATGAATTACGCATATGAATATGATTATATAAAAATAAATCCTGCAATAGGATTAAAATTGCCTAAATATGATATCCAACCAAAAGATCCAGCTCATATATTTACTGATGAAGAAATTAATACAATATTAGAAAGATTTAAAAATAATCATTGTATTTATTATGCATTTCTTACCGCATATTGTACAGGATTACGAATTGCAGAGGTATTTGCTTTAACTTGGGATGATATTAATTTTGAAAATAAAACAATTAGTGTAAATAAAAACATATTAAAGAAAAATCAAGCAGGTGGAACAAAACAAAGACATTTAAGTGGCAATTCAACAACTGTATGGTATTTTGGAACGTGTAAAACTGAAGCCAGTTATAGAACAATACCTATTGGAGATACTTTAATAAATGCACTTAAAACTTATAAGAAAGAGCAAGAAGAAAATAAAATTAATTATGGAGATACATATATGAAGCATTATAAGAAAAATGTTATAAGTCCATATAATAATAAAACTGAAACAAAAATTGTAAATGCATATTCTGAAATTGATGTAGCATTAGAAGAAGTAAATTTTGTTTTTGTAAAGAAAAATGGTGTGTATGAGGGTACAGATAGTTGCAAATATCCGTTTAAAGTAATTCATTATGAATTAGGTATTCCTTGTAGATTTCATGATTTTAGAGATACTCATGCTACTAGACTTATTGAGTCAGGAGCAGATATAAAGGCAGTTTCAAAAAGACTAGGACATAGAAATATTGATATAACATATAACATTTATGTAAGAGTAACGGAAAAGATGGAAAATGAAACAGCAAATAAATTTGAAGAAATATGCAATTTTTTATAAAGATAATAGTTGAAAGATATATTAAATATAATAAAATTTCACAAAAATGATTGACAATTTATGTAAATGATGATATAAAATAAGTGTATTCAATAAGAATACAACTGAAAAATTAAATATAGATATTTCCCTGTTGTAGGTTGAGCCACTATGTAACTTAATGATAAAATAGTGGTTGATTTTAAAAATCTAAAAAGTACTTCGCAAGAAAATACTTTACCCTACTGATCGGAAGCCAGAAGTATAAGGGGCCCTTTTGTTAGTTTCGTAGGCCTGAGTTGGTTTTTATAATTCTTATAATTATAATATAATAATCTCCAACAAATAGATAGAAGTAATATAAAGTCGTAAGTGCTACAGATGTCTTATTTAATTCACAGTAAACAATTATATAATAATGTCCAAAAACAGAAATGTATTGGGCTTATTAAAAGTTACTTTTTATAAAAGAAGTACTTTTGTTTATTGAGGATTAAATAGACTTCTGAATATCTCTTATGACTTTTTTGATATTCAAAAAAGTTAAGAAAAATTTTATGCAAGTATGCAAAAATTTTTCAGTAAGAGTAAACGGAACTTCTGTATCAATTAATGGCTTTTTAGAGAGATATTTTAAATATATAGATATGATATAAGGTTTCGTTTAGTAAAAAAGCGAAGCCTTTTTTATCGTTATGCTACTTGCTAGAAAGGAGGAAAACATGGAGGATTTAAAAATTATTAATGCAGACAACTTATTATACACAACACTTAATGAAAGTGAATTTATAGTTGATGAAATATTACCTGTTGGACTTCATATATTCTGTGGAGCACCAAAAGTAGGAAAAAGTTGGTTGATGCTTGATTTATGTATTAAAGTTTCAAAAGGCGAAGAATTATGGAGCTTAAAAACAAATAAATGTGATGTTTTATATTTAGCACTTGAAGATACACATCAAAGATTACAAAAAAGATTATTCAAATTAACTGATGATATAGATTCTAATTTTCATATAGCAATAGAGTCAAACAAAATTACAAATGGATTAGTAAAGCAATTAGAAAATGCTATAAAACAATATCCTAATATAAGATTAGTTGTTATAGATACTCTTCAGAAAGTAAGAAAACAAAATAATGATATTAATTATTCAGCTGATTATGGAGAAATGACAACATTAAAAGAATTTGCAGATAAAAATAAATTAGCAATTATATTAGTTCATCATTTGAGAAAACAAGACGATAGTGATGTTTTTAATAAAATATCAGGTACAACAGGAATAATGGGAAGTAGTGACACAACATTTATATTAGAAAAGAAATCTAGAGATGATTCAGTTGCAACATTATTTGTAACTGGTAGAGATGTTGAATATCAAACATTTACATTAAGGTTTGAAGAATGTAGATGGAATTTAATAGAAAGGTCTTTTCAAAAAGAACTTGAAATAAAAAATGCTCCAGAGATAGTAGGTAACGTTATATCTTTTATCAATGAAAAAGAAATGTGGCAGGGAACTGCAACAGAGTTATTGGAAATATTAAATAAAAAAGATATAACACCACAATATCTTACTAAAGTTCTAAACGAATATAGTAAAACAATTTTATTAGATAATAAAATAAGTTTTACAACATCAAGGACAAGCACAGCTCGTTTAGTAACTTTAAGGAAAGATATTGATAAAGCTACAGAGCCTGGCTAAAAATGACATTAGCATTTATGATAATGTCATCAATGACAATGATGACGCTAAAAGTATGTAGCGATAGAATTGTCATTGAAGGAAGTCCAGATGGAAAATCTGGCACACCAACTTTTGTAAAAAGTGTAGTGTGTTACACTCATAAATGCGATTTTGAAAAATTGAGTAAAACTGAATTAGCAGATATTATAAAAATTTTTCAAAAACAGGATGAGTGATTTTTTACTTGCTAAAAGTAAAAAGCACTCAGACGGATAAGCATATGAGTGTTATCACGTTTTGATTTTAGATAAATAAAATGCAAATTGAAAATTGAACAAGTGTATCATAGTAATTTCATCGTCATTATCGTCATCAAAACGTGTGCTACAAAGAAATGCAATAAATGAAGGGAGAATAATATATGGCATATACAATATTGAGATTTAAAAAGGATAAAGGAGGAGCCGTAGCTGGGTGTGAAAGGCATAATGAGAGAAAAAAGGATGCATATAAAAGCAATCCAGATATAGATGTAAATAAATCGCAATATAATTATCATACAGTACAAGCACCACAATACACATATTCAAGGAAAATAAAAGACTTGATAAAGAAATATGGGTGTAAAGTTAGAAAAGATAGTGTGAAATTGGTTGAAACTTTAATTACAGCTACACCAGAGTTTATGAATAGATTATCTGAAAAAGAAAAAAGAGAATATTTTGAAAGGGCAACAGAATTTATTAAACAGGAAATAGGAGAAGATAGAATAATATCAGCAGTAGTTCATATGGATGAGGCAACTCCACACATGCATTTAGTTTTTTGCCCAATAAATAAAGAGGGCAAATTATCTGCTAAAAGTATTTTAGGGAATCAAAAGTCATTATCACAATGGCAAACAAAATTCTATGAATGTATGCATGAAAGATGGAAGGAGCTTGAGAGAGGAAAATCTGCACAAGAAACTAAAAGAAAGCATATTCCAACATGGTTATTTAAAATGGCAGATAATTTGGATTATTTATATAATCAATTATTAAAATCTATTGAAAATATAAATATGATTGGAATGAAGAAACATAAAGAAGAAACTGTTAATTTACTTTCTGAATTTGTTCCAAAAGCTCGTAAATTTTCAGCAAAAGTAAATTCGTATAAAGATTATATTGAGGAACTAGAAGAAAGATTAAGTATTCAAAAGGAAAATAATTCACAGCTTAGAAATGAAAATAAGCAATTGAAAGATACAATTATTGATAAAGAATATGAAACTGGAATAAAGCTAAATAGAATGCAAAATCAAGTTGAAAAATATGAAAAGTATATTAAAAAGATTCCAAAAAATATAATAGATGAAATTGAAAGAAAAGAGTTGGAACAACAAAAAGAAAAGCATAATAAAGAAAGATGGGAGGTTGAATTATAATGGGACAAAAAATAAAAGAAGAGAAATTAGTATATACTACTCAAGAAGTTGCTAAAATACTACACTCAAGCCCAAATTATATATATGAATTAATAAATAAAGGTAAGCTTAAGGCAATAAAACTAAAAAGCTTTAAAATTTGTAAATCTACTTTGGAAGAATTTTTGAAAGAAAATGAAGGCAATGATTTATCAGATATAGATAATGTTAGAAAAATAGTTGAATATGAAAATAAAGGAATATAATCAAATATGGGAAATGTAACAATTCAAAAAAGAGGAAAATATTATCAATATAAATTTGAAGTAGCTAAAGTAGATGGCAAAAGAAAATTTATTAATAAATCTGGGTTTGGAACAAAAGATGAAGCAATTAAAGCAGGAAATATTGCATATACTGAATATTTAAATACAGGTTTAGTTTTTAAAGAAAAAGAAATTTCTTTTAGTGATTATTTAGATTATTGGTATGAAAATTACTGTGAAGTGAATTTAAAATATAATACTAGAAGAACTTATAAAACAATAATGGACAAGTATTTAAAACCTGAAATTGGAAAATATAGATTAAGTTCGTTAACAAGTGTTAAGCTAAATTCATTTATTGCTGAATTATGCAATAAATATAATTTTAAAAAAGCATATTATAATAATATTTTAAAGGTATTAAAGAATTGTTTTAGAATTGCAACTGATGTATATGGATTTATTAGATATAATCCAGCATTAACTTTAAAATTGCCTAAAATCGAAGATAGTAATGATTTTCAAAAACATTTATACAATAAAAATGAAATTAATATGATTTTAGAAAGATTTAAAGATGATGATGCTTTTACTTGTGCTTTTATTACGAGTTGTTTTACAGGAATGAGAACAGGGGAGGTTTGTAGCTTAACATGGGACGATATAGATTTTAAAAATAGAGTTATAAATGTTAAGCATACAGTATATGATAAACCAGATGATGGGAAAGGTAGATGGTATATTGGAACTACTAAAACAAAACAAGGAACAAGGCAAATTAATATGAGTATTACTCTATATAATGCTTTGATTAATTATAAAAAGAAACAACAATATTTGAAGAAAGTATTTGGAAGTGAATATTACACATACCATTTTGAAGATGTATTAAATAAATATGGAAAAGTAATGGAACAAAGAATTGTACAAAATAAAGGAAATATTCTTCAAATAAAAAAAGCTGATATGGTATTTACAAGACCTAATGGGAAATTTGTTGGCAGAAATATATTGAATTATCCATTTAAAATAATTCATAAAGAATTAGGTATTAAAAATTGTAGATTTTATGATTTAAGAGGAAGTTATGCAACTATTAATTTAAGAAATGGTACTGAAATTAGAGATGTTGCAGATATTTTAGGTCATAAATATATAGAAACTACAGAAAATTTTTATATATCAAGTACTGATGAGAACAAGAAAAATGTAAGTAATGTATTTGATAGTTTAATGAATACTGAAACAATTAATAATATTATTAAATATGAAATTGTATATTAAATTAAGGAGCTAGTATTTTACTAGCTTCTAAATTCTTAATATAAAATTAATGCCTTTAAAAGTTGAGCATTTAAATAAAAAGTGCTATAATATTAGTCAATATACTAAATATATGTATATTGAAAAAATAAAAAAATAAGGAAGAAAAAATGAATATTTTAGTAATTAATCCACCAAACATACCATTTTCAGAAAAAAAACTATTGATAGAACCAATAGATGTTATAACCTTAGCAACATATTTAAAAGAATTAAATCATAATGTTAAATTTTTAGATATGGACTGTAAAAAACTTAATTGTAATGATTTAACTAGATACATAAAAAATGAATTTTTTCCAAATGTAGTAGTTATTTCTTATGATTATCACATACCGTTACATACTCAGAAGGCATTAGAAAATATTTCTGAAATATGTAAGAAACTAAAAGAATATGATATCAAGACTATTATGATAGGAAAAACAGTAACATATAATCCTAAGATAATAGATATTATAAATTTTGATATTGGAATCATTGGAGAAGTAGAAAAAACAATTATTAATATTTTAAATTTAGATATTGATCATAGAAAAGAACTATCAAAAATAAATGGAATTGTTTTTAAAAACAACAATAAAACTATTATTAATGAGCCTAATAAAGAAAAATATGATTTGGATAAATTACCAATTCCTAATAGAGATATAGCAGATTTAAATGATTATATAGATATTAGAAGCATCTTAACTAGTAGAGGCTGTATTAATCAATGTGATTTTTGCCCAACATATAATTATTGGGGTAATTGGAGAGGCAGAAGTGCTGAAAATGTTGTAAAAGAAATAGAGTATCTAATTAATAGATATAATACAAAAAAGATAATATTTTTAGATGATAATGCAACAGCAAGTAAAAAAAGAATGCAAGATATAAGCAATATTATTATAAATAAAAAAATAAATATAAGATTAGGTTGTCTTGCAAGTATCAATACTTATGATAGAGCTACATTTGAATTAATGTATAAGGCAGGATTTAGATGGCTTCATTTTGGAATAGAATCTGGAAGTCAAAAGGTTCTTGAAAGAAATAATAAAAACTTCAATATAGAATATGCAAAGCAGGTAATAAAAGAAGTTAAAAAAATGGGATATAGAGTAAGAACAAGTTTTATATATGATCTTCCAACTACAACAAAAGAAGATATGTATAAAACAATTGACTTTATATTAGAAACAGAGCCTGATGAAATAAGAGGGCATTTTTTAGCTTTAAGATTAGGAACAACTATATATAATAAATTATCAAAAGAAAAAGAAATACCAACACAATATATACATAGTGATAAACCATTACTAGAAAATGAAGATTATACAAACCAAGAAATGCTAGATGATATAAATGTATTAATTGAAAGATTAAAAGAAAAAGATTATAAAATAGTTAGAAATGTGGAAGAATGGGAAGATTTAGAAAAACTAAGAAATAAAGAAGGAAAAATCAAATTTTTATCATTTTGTCCTTCAAGATATGGAATAGATTGGGAGAAATAAATGAAAAAAGTAATTGGAATTACAGGCTCAATTGGGAGCGGAAAAAGTTATGCAATAGATACTTTTAAGAAAATATGTAAAGAAAGAAAAATAAATGCTATATTTTTAGATGTAGATGACATTAGACGAAGTATATTAGAAAAAGAAAAGATAGATAGAGAACAATTGAACAAAAAGATATATAATAGAAAAAAAGCAATGGAAGAATATAAAAAAGTTATCAATCCAAAGATTAAGAAATGCATAATTGAAAAAATAAACAAAAGTAATGGAGTTGTATTTATTGAATGGGCATTACTTTTAGAAGATAACTTATATGATATTGTAGATAGTATTATAATGGTTTATTGCAAAGAAGAAATCCAAATAAAAAGATTAGAAAACGGAGATTTAGAAAAAGAATCAGTTATAAAAAGAATAAAAATGCAATTAACAAATGAAGAAAAAATAGATAAAATAAAACAATTAAAAAAAGAATTTTTTGTAATAGATACAAGTAATAATCCAAAAGAAAATGAATATGAAGAACTTTTAAGGAAAGAGGGATTATATGAATAGATACCCATTTTGTTTATTTAGAATACCAGAAAATGGTGGAAGAGTTTTATGGGAAATAACCAATACATGCAATTACCATTGTAGTTATTGTATATTTAGCAGTGAAGCAAAAAAGTATGAAAATGAATTAACAACAGATGAAGTAAAACGAGCAATAAAAGAGTTAAAGAATAATAATTTTACATATATAAAATTTACAGGTGGAGAGCCTTTTACAAGAAAAGATATGATAGAAATATTAAGATATGCAAATAGACTAGGCTTTGATATGGATATATCAACAAATGCTTCTTTAATTACAGAAGATATTGCTAAAGAATTAAAAAATATCAATTTCCCAATGGTACATGTAAGTTTAGATGGAAATGATAAATATACGCACGAGTATGTTAGAGGAGAAAACACATTTGAAAGAACACTAAGAGGAATTAGATATTTAACGAGCAATGGTATATATACAAGAATAGGAACTGTAATTTTCAAAGAAAATGAAGATAAATTAGAGGAAATAGTAAAATTAGCAATAGAATTAAAAGCAAATGAAATTATATTTTCATTTATGGAGTCAGTTGGAAGATTAGATGGAGATGAAACTATCATATCAAAAAGAACAATAAATAGTGTAAAAGATGAATTAGAAAATATAGCAACAAAGTATAAAAAACAAATAGGAGTTAAATATAGTTTTACAGAAAATAAAATTACAGAGGCAGAAGAATATTGTCCATCTGTAAATAAATTTTTGTATATCAATAATTTGGGACAAGTTTCACCATGCACATGGGTAGTGTCACAAAATCCAGAATATAAATCGAAATTAACATTAAAAAATAATTCACTTACTGAAGTTATTAAATCAAAACCAATACAAAAATTCTTAGAATATATAGAAAAAAATCAAATAAAAGGATGTCCAGCAAGTAGGAGAAAATAATGATTATAAAATATATGAATGAAAAAAAACAAAAGATAAACTTAAAAGAAATAGATATAAATAATTTTAATAATTTATCCCCAATATATTCATTTACAACTGAAAATATAGCAGGATACTTTGAATATCTAGATTTTACAAACAAAAATATATTAACAGTTGCAGCCTCTGGAGATCATATTATTAATGCTTTTTATAAAGGAGCAAAAGAGGTCTATGGATTTGATATAAATTATTTAGCATTAATATTTACAGAACTAAAATTAGTTGCTTTACAAAATTTGAATTATAAAGAATTTTTGGAATTTTTTATGATAAATGATAAAAATGATGTAGAAAAAAATATAAATGTTTTAGATTATAAAGTATATATAAACAAATTAAGAAAAGGATTATCAAAATGTGTAGCTGAAAATTGGGATATGTTATATGAAAATTTTAATAATAATGGTTATGAGTTAAGAAATTCATATATATTCAACAATAAATATGATAATAACAATATAAAATTAGAATCAAACTTATATTTAAAAAGTGAGTTAGATTATAATATAGCAAAAGAAAATATAAACAAAAAAGAAATAATATTGATAAATTCTAACTACAAAGATTTAAATCGTCATAATTTGCCAAATTTAGAAAATTGTGATATAATATTGATGTCTAATATTAGTGATTATATTAAAAGCATATATAATAAAGAAGAAAACTATTTAGAAGATTATCTAAAAGATATTACACAAAATCTAAAAAATAAAACTAATATGATAGTTTGTGCATATTTGTATGACATTCAAAACACTAAGTACAGAACTGAAATAGATAATCCTATATTTAGAAAAAAGATATTCAATAAGTTGAATATTACATATATAGAAAAGAATTTTAAAAGTGTAATAAAAAATTGCATGGATAGTGTGATTATTATTTAAAGGAGGTATTTTTATGTCAGAGTCAAGAGGTGGAGAATCAAGATCATATTCAAGTTATACACCTAGTTATAGTAGTTATGGAGAGTCAAGAAGTAGTAGCGAATCAAGAACTTCTAGTTCAAGTTATCAATCAAGCTATGGTGAATCAAGAGAAAGTGGTGAAAGTAGAGCTAGCAATTATACACCTCAAACATCATCTAAAGCTACTAAAAGAAAAAGTAAAGATATTGGAGATATTAGAAGCCAAGTAATGCAAGAATTATATGATGAACTATATGGCGAAATTAAGGATGAAGTAAGACAAGAGTTAGAAAAGGAAAAAACAGAAATAGTTAGAGAGATAAAAGATGAATTAAAAGCAAAATTAAAAGCTGATTTAAAAAGAAATCTTACTCAAGGTAGAGGTGAAGAAAGATAATGTTAGATGATTCTGAATTATTAAAATTGCACACAAATCAAAGGTTATTAGTAAAGGAAATGCAATCAAGAGGAATTAATGTTGATATTATCTATAGAGAAATAGAACTTATAAAAGCAGAGTATGGAAAGCACATAGAATGGATTTTAGATAGAGATTCTTCTATTACTCCATACTCTGTTTCTATTATATGTGGTGATAAATATATAACAAAGAAAATTCTTGAACAAAATGAAATAAGTGTGCCTATTGGAGAAAAATTTTTATCAAATGAGTGGGAACTATCAATCTTATATAGTAGAAAAATAGGCTTTCCAGTGGTAGTTAAACCTGTTTTTGGTTCTCATGGAGATAATATATACATGGATATAGAAAATGAAACAGAACTTAAAGACATTATTCAAAAAGTATTTGTAAATAAATTAAAAAAACCGTTTATAGTGGAAAAGCAATTTGATGGTAAAGAATATAGAGTATTTTTAACTAAAGAGGGAAAATATGCAGTTTTACACAGAGAGCCTGCACATGTAATAGGAGATGGAGAACATTCCATATTAGAACTAATAAAAATAGAAAACGAAAAAAGAAAAGAAAGAGTAGATTGCTTATGCCCAATAGCAGTGGATGAAATTACGGAATGCTATATGAAAAAGAATAATATTTCAATGGAAGACATACCAAAAGAAAATCAAAAAGTTTATCTAAGACATAATTCGAATGTTGCTAAAGGAGGATTATGTATTGACTTTACTGATAAAATACATAGTTCGGTTATAGAAATTTGTAAAAAGATTTTAGATATTTTTTCTGGATTGTCATATGTAGGAATTGATTATATGAGTAAAGACATTAAAGCCAATCAAACAGCAGACATGTATAATATTGTTGAAGTAAACACAGTACCAGGAATACATATGCATATGAGACCAAGCGAGGGAAAGCCTAGAAATGTTGCTAAATATATGGTAGATATGATATTCCCAGAAACTAAGGAGCAAAGAAATGAACAACTTTAATTTATCAGAAAAATCAAAAAACTATTATGAAGAAAATGATATATATGAAATCTTCAGTATAGCAGAAGATTATCCTAACAAAATATATAAATGTTTATTGCCAAAAATAAAAAATAAAGTAGTATTGGACTTAGGGTGCGGAACAGGAAAATTCATGAAAAAGTTTTATAAAGAAGCGCTTAAATATTATGGATTAGACTTATCAAATGAACAACTAAAAATTGCTAAAAACAAAGTAAAAAGCAATAATGTCCAATTTATATGTTGTAGTGCAGAAAATATACCTTTGCTAGAAAACTCAATAGATGTTATTATTTCTACATGGGTATTAGGAACAATTTTAGAAGTAGACAGAAGAAATAAAGTTTTAGATGAGATGAAGAGAGTCCTAAAAAATGATGGGAGTATTTATCTAGTTGAAAATGACATTGGTGGGGAATTCGAAGAAATTAGAAATAGATTCCCAAATATAAAGAAAACAAAAGATTATAATGATTGGATAGAGAGTAAAAGATTTACCCCATATGAGAAGTTTGAAACTTATTTTAATTTTAAAAGTAGAGAACAAGCAATAGATGTTTTTAAAAATATTTGGGGAGAAAAAGTTAAAGATAAAATAAAAAGTAAAATAATTAAACAAAATATAGTTATTTATAAATTTAAAATTTAATTTTAAGTATTGTATTTTTTCATTAATTATTATATACTAACTTCATAAATGAATGTAAACATTGTTTGCATTTTGTTTGCAAAAAATAGGAAAACATATATAAAATTAGTACTAATAATATAATAAATATGAAAGGACATAATCCTTGATATTATTAGTAAAAATAATGTTTTATAGTATTGATAATACAGAAATAAAGTCTTCATGTGGTTCGGGAAAGAAGTATAAGAATTGCCATGGAAGAAATCAGTAATATCATAGGTTAGAGGATTTCTAAAAATAAAAAGCACAGAAAAAACATACAAATTGAAACAATTATAATAACCAAAAAGCTAACATATAGAAAGTGTTAGCTTTTTTATTACAATATCATTAAGTTGACAAAATTACCTAAAAATGATAAGATTTTAACAAGTTTTTGTATAAATACTCTGGCAAATGTTGAAGGTGTACATTCAACTTGCAAATATATATAAGGGGAGTAATATATGAAGAAAATTTTCGGCAAAGCACTTGCAGTTGCAGGTGTTGTCTATCTAGCGGGTCCTTTGGTAGGGTTCGTCTCTGGTGTAGTCATTACCGTTGTCGCTATGGCAAATGCCAAGGACGCTGATGTGTCCGAAGTTTTGGACAAAATCAAGAATATGTCCAAAACTGACGAAGACGAGAAAGACGACAATACTGCCGATTGCTCTACAAAGAGCGAGTATGACGAAGGTGAGGCCATCCCTTGTCAAAACAGCGGTGAGAATACCGTAAAATCACCCGAATAAGCGAATATATATTATATCACATTAGTACACGAATGTGAGCAAGAGAAGCTTCACTATTTTATAGAGAAGCTTCTCTTGTTTAATTAATATTTTTTTAGATATTTTCTTTTAGTTCTCTAGAATATTAAATGCCAAGTGGCGGATAATCACCCAACCATGTTATTTTGAAAAGGTGACCACTGTCGAACCCCGTAATATCGGAAAGACGATATTTATATTCGAACTCAGAAAAGTATTGATGCTGACCTAAAACACTGTAGTAGGCATTTTTTTCATCACTACCATTAAGGGTAAGCATAAGCCCTGTCAAACTTGGTAATGATGTAAGCGTGTAGAGGTCTCCAAAGCACCCTTCACATTCCATTTTCAAATATAACGTAGTTGGCGGTTTTTTTCCGACTCCAAAAGATTTGTAATTATAAATCTCTTTCTTTTCTATATAATTTCCTTACACGGATTAATTGAATTAAAAGTTTGATCTGTCATAAATTGATTCATTGCAATGGTAAATAAAAACTTATAGCATGATTTAGAGAAGAAGTTGTGATTTGATTCTTTGAATCGCTATTTTGTAGAATAAAAAATTAACGGCAGTTAGAAGTATTTAAACTTTCTAACTGCTTTTTTTATTAATCTTTACGGATCGCTATGAAATTCGCACTTATAATCGATATAACCTCCAACCAGAGGATAATCCTTTCTCACAGCATTTCCAAATGAATCTACCACATAGCCTTGACTCTCTAATCTTCTTCTGATATTTTCACGCATCTTTTCATAGTAGTCGTAGTCATGAGAGTAATAGTCATACATAGTGTTATTCTCCTTTCAAGTAAGTACTTGGTTGTCGGAAATTTCTGCAAAAAGCTAAGCATTTGCTTACCGCATCATACTATCAAGTAATGTATTTGTCAATTTTAAAAAGGATGTTTTGGGAAGGTGTCCCCAAAAACACCCAAAAACATCTCCTCAAACATATTGAAAAATAAATTTATTTATGTGATAATATTAATCAATCAGGAGGATTAACTAATGATAAAAATTTTGAAACTTTTTTTATTTACAATTTTAGCTTATGTTATATTTACTTTAGGTAAAAATGTTTCTGCTTATACTATTAATAATATATCAATGAATGTATATGTTAATAGTACTGGAAATGCAAATGTTACTGAAATATGGAACTGTACTTCAGAAAAAAGACATTATTCTTCAGATGAGCGCCATACAGAGCAAACAGAATTTACTCATGATTTTTATAACTTGAATAATTCTGCTATCACAAATTTGTCTGTTTCTATGGATTCTATACCTTTTACTATAACTTCATCATGGGATGAATTTGCATCCTTTGAAGAAAAAGCATATATGGCAAATATTACAAGTGATCGTGATAGTGAAAGAATAAGTTTTGGAGTAAGTGAATACGGTACTCACACATATACTATTAAATACACAATCACAAATTTTGTTAATAACATACAAGATGGTCAAATGATAAATTTTACATTATTACCGGATTTTTATTCAGACGTACTCAATAATGCAACTATTAATATAATATCTGATTTTTCTCTTCCGGATACAACAGAAGCATATAATTTTGGAAATTCAAATGGAACTGTATCTGTAAGCGATGAGTTTATAACGTTTAATTCTAATGGATCATTATCTAATAATGAACAAGTGAAAATTTTAGTAAAATTTCCTGCTGATACTTTTAATGTAAGAAGGACATTAGATAATAATTTTGAGTATTATTATAATGAAAGTATAGAGGAAGTTGAGAATCGTTCATCAGTAGTTTTAATAGCTTGTGTATGCTTAGCGGTCGGTTTTGTTATATGTTCTATTTTTATGACAATTTTTATTGTAAAATCATCAAAAGAAAAAACAGAAAAAAGACTTAATTTTAAAAAGAAAAGTAATATATTACCAAAACAAGATGATATACCATATTTTAGGGACTTTCCTTGTAATAATGATTTATTAATGATTTATTTTATCGGATTTGAATTCTTTATAGTTGATAAAAAAACAGATATACTTGGAGCTATTCTTTTAAAATGGATTAAGGATAAGAAAATAATTTACCAAAGAACTGAAGATTCAAAAATAAAATTAATTTTTTCTAAAGAAAAATTGCAGACTATAGATGTTTATCTAGAAAAAGAATTATATAATATGTTTTTGTTAGGTAGTGTAGATGGAATATTAGAGCAAAATGAATTTAACAAGTGGTGTGCATATAATGAATTTAAAATATTAGATTGGTTTAATAGGCTATTAAATTCTCAAAGAGAAAAATTAATCAGAGCTGGTCTTTTAATTGAAAAACATAACTTTTTCTTTGGTAAAAAATATATTGCAACACCTCAACTAAGGAATTTGGCTTTGAATATTGCTGGGTTAAAAAAATATTTGATAGACTATACAGCTGTTGGACAAAGAGATGTTTCTCAAGTATTATTGTTAGAGGATTATTTAGTTATTGCTGAATTATTCAAAATTACTAGTACTATTGAAAAAGAGTTTAAAGATATGTATCCTACATTATTGGATGTATATTACAATGATTTGGCATCATCTATTGAAAGTTATACTTATTATGGCGTAAACGAAATAATAGCTAAAAACAAAAAGAAATAAGCTGTTTTGAGGGCTGTTTTTGGGGACACCTTCCAAAAACAGCTTAAATAAAATTTAATAATAATATCAGATACTGTGTGGCTATAAATTCCAAGAAAATATTGAAAAGATTTTGATTTATTGATAAGATATAAGTATATAAAAAGCTGTTTTTGGAAGGTGTCCCCAAAAACATCCCCAAAACAGCTCCGAAAACAAAGGGGAGAAAAATATGAAAAAAGTAGTAAAAATAATTGGAATTATTATAGGGATAATTGTTGTTTTAGGAATAGTGTTTTTTACTATTGATTATAATAGGGTAAAAAATAATGAACTTCCTTTATTTTGCATACAAATCGATGAAGCAAATGATGGTGGCACAAGAATATACCTAGGCCTAGGATATAAAGTTATTGATTTTAATACTATATCAGGGTATGATGATATAAAAATTGGAACTTGGTTTATGGATTACGAAGATTTTAATGAGAAAATTAAAATATATGATGAAGAATATAATAAGACACAATATTTAGAAAATAAAAATATTAACTCAATAGAAATAAGTGAAAATGGTTTAAGTTCAGTAAGTCCAGCAAGAAATTATATGTTAAATAAAGATGAAATGTATATACTAGCTAATCTTATAAACAATTTAACATTTTCTGATCCTAATGAAACTTGTGATGGCATAAGTAATTATATAATTAAATATAATAATGAAGACATAACTTATGGAATAGAGGTATATGATGATGTAATACATATTGTAAAAGCAGGTGGAGGAGAAGCAGTATTAAGTAACGAACAAAGTGAGATGGTAAAAAATATAATTAATAAAGTTTAAACATTATTAATGTGAAACTTGATTAGAAATTATTACTTAAGTATATTCTATTAATTTAATCATTGCAATATATAAAATATTGTGATATAAGATAATAAAAAAATATATATCAAGAAAGAGCAATATTATGATAATTATTTATGATTTTGATGGCACATTAACACCATATTCTTTACCTCAATATGAAATTATTAAAAAGTGTGGGTATGATGATAATAAACTGATGAAAAGAATAAAAAATGTAATAAATACCAATAAAAATTTAAATCTATATCAAGCATATTTTAAATGTTATATAGATATATTAGAAGAACATAATATTGAATTAAATATAAATAACTTATGCTTAGGAGCAGAAAAAACAAGATTTAATAAAAGTGTAGAAGAATATTTTAGCAGAATGCAATTTAATAAAACAGGAATAAAACATTATATTATAACATCAGGTATAAAAGAATATGTAAGGAGAACTGCTATAGGAAATTTAGTAAATGATATTTATGGTGTAACATTTAAGCAAGATGGGGAGAAATTAACTGGCATTGATTTTTTAGTTACTGATAAAAAGAAGGTAGAGATAATTAAACAAATTGCTCAAGATAATTCTAATGAGAAAATTGTGTACCTTGGAGATGGATTAACTGATGGTAAAGCATTTGATTACGTTCATAGTATTAATGGAAAAAGTATTTTTATAATTGCTAATGATGATGCAAAAGAAAGTTATATAAATCTTAATAAGCAGGGAATAATAGATAAAGGTTTTGATGCAGATTTTAGCGAAGGCTCTGATTTAGATATTTTTATAAAAGGCCTATATTAATAAAAAATAAGCAGAATTATTCTGCTTATTTTTATCGGTCATATTCTGTTACTATATGAGATTCTTCCTGATCTTTATCAAATCTTTCTTTGCCATAAGAATTAGCAACTATTTGAATTAGTTCAGAAGAAATACCTTCTTCTTTTAGAATACTAGATACCTCATCCCAAGATTTAGCTACTTCTTTTTTTTCTCCTCTTGACCAACGTGGGCTTTCAGTGGCTTTGCATATTTCAGCAGATTTAATGATTAAAGCCAAATTGTTTGGGTATTTGTTCTGTGAATGTCCTGATATTATTTGCTTTTGTTCTTCTGTAAGAGGAATCCCCGCTTCTAAAGCCATTTTAACTGAATATTTTCCATGTTGTGCATTTAATTGTCTAGCTTCAGATGATCCTTCCAACTAAAGTCACTAGCGTAAATATATGAAATCTCTGGATTGGTTTCACCAATATTCATTAATAATGCGGTTGATTGTGCATAATCAGAATTAATATCTAATCCTAATTTATTAGCTTCTGATGCAATTTTTTCAACAATATTAGATATTGCTAAATCATTTTCTGGTCTACGTAAATGTTTTAGTACAAAATTTTTTTGCTCCTCTGATAATTTCGTTAAAATCACCTCTTTATAATTATACTATCATTCTTAGACAAAATCAATATACTAAATTTCAAGAAGACGCTATATAAATTGAATCTTGATTTTATCTAGATGATTTGACTTTTAACCTATTATACTATAAAATTCTACTAAATAAATATTAAAATAAATATTATAGGAGAATAATGTGGAGACTTATAGAATTTTAATAAATATAGGCTACAAAGGAAAAAAATTTAAAGTTTTATCGAATAGTCATCATCAAAAATATTTCTTAAGAATATTAGATGATGGTTCTCTTATTTATCCTACATTTGATGAATATTTAGAGTTATACAAAATTTTTTCATCTAATAAATATTTTGATGTAAATAAAAAAGATGATAATATAAATTCAACTAATAAAGTTAAACTATTTCCAAAATTTAAGAAATTAAAATTAGAACCCAAAGTTATCCTTAGTGATAATAGGCTAGTTCTTTTAGAATTAGCATTATTAACTGCTATGTTTGTAACAAATGATTCCCCTATAATAAATCCAAATCCGGTTGAATTATCCGACGGTGTATATCTTTTAGATGCTTATGATAGAGATACACCTATATGCAATAGTACTTTATTTGCAAGTTATTTAGAAATAGATCGACCTACCTATGAAGATTTAAAGGAGTTAATATATAAAAAAGATAATATATCGGAAAAATATAAAGAATGGCTTACTGAAGGTTTGGATAATATTGAAAAAGAACTAGGTGAAATAAATTTATCAGTTTTATATTACAATTTATCAAGATTGAATATAATAAATAAAAATTATGATGAAATTCATAAAGATACTGGAATGAATGTATCTATAGGATATTTTGATATTGAAACTGGGGATGTAGTAGTAAATGAAGAGATGATAAATAGGAAAACTTTTTGCCATGAAGTGTTAGGTCATGGTATGACTGAGGCTTATGCAAAGGGTAAAGCTTATACAAGTATTAGAATGCCAGTCATTACAGAAAGTGAAGGATATAAGTTAATATATGATTTTGGAATTTCAATAGAAGAGGCAAAAGCTGATATGATTGCTCAAATAGCTTGTGGATTGAAAATAGGAAAAATAGATACTTCATACAATCAATTTATTGAATTTTTAAGGATTTGTATGGAAACTACAGGAGTAAGCTTAAATGACTTAATTCAAAAAGGCGTTCCTTATTTAATTGAAAAGATGAAGGAAAATGGAATTGACGATCCAATAACTCATATAGAAAATATGGATGCATTAATGATTTCTTTTGTTAATGAATCAGGAGTTTTTGATATACAAATTCCTGGCGAAGAATTTAATTATAGAGAAGCTATTCTTTGGTATATGTGTGATTATGCAGATGATAAAATTGCTGAAGGTGAGAATCAAGAGAAAGTTGGGCAAGAAGTTTTTGATATTGTAAATAATTCATATTTTGAAAATGTAACTGATGGGAAAACATGGATAAATATGGAGAATGTTGCTAAAGCTGCAAAATTTATTGTTGATTCAGAGGATTTTAAAGAAAATGCTCTAAATAATAATGAAGAGATTGAGGAACAAGAAAGGTAATAAGTACCCAAATAAAAAATTTATTGGAGATTTTGATAATGAATTTGAAAGTAAAATTAAATTTTTTATTAGCTAAGTTAGGTTTGCTTTTTATGAAAGGAAATAATAAGCAATTAAAATCAGGAAAAAAAGAAGGATATGTTTTACTTGATGATATTATTTTCGATTTAAGTAATTTGAAAAACTTTAATAAGGATTTTATTACAATAGGAATACAGAGCAAAGATGAGGTAAGCAAAAATTTATTTGATATAGTAAAAACATTAAGTAAAAGAGGAAAAAAACTACAGATTTCACAGGTTAATGAGGAAGTTCTAACGATAGATGACATTAAAAGACTAGATAAAATAAATCCTAATATATTAGTGGATTTTAGATGTATTGTTAATTCTTTTTATGAGGGAATTAATGTTGATACTAGTTATGATGTACATACTTATATTGAAATTTATAATAAATTTAATTTTTTAGCACAAGTTGCAAAACAGCATTTTAAAACTGAAGAAGAGCAATTCTTTTTTGTTGCAGAACAATTAAATGATTATATTACTTATGAAGAATTAGATAAAGTAGATGATAAAAATATAGATATACATGAATATTCTTTGAGTAAAATAATGCAGAATCCGACAATAAAAAAGAATTGTAATACATCAGGATTAAGGGAGCTTTTTTAGAAGGAAAAACTGTATGCATAGGATTTGCACTTGCATTGCAAAGAGTATTGACTCAACTTAATATTCCTTGCGAAGTAATGTGCGGTGTGCCTTCTGCTTTGTATAATGGTGAAGATGAAGCTCGCCATTCATGGAATCAAGTTTGTTTAAATGGACAATGGTATAATACTGAATTAACATGGCTTAATACTTCTGGAAAATTAGAACAGTTATTAGCAAGTGATAAAAGTTTTAGCGACCATATAGTTGCTGGTGGTATGAGAAATAAACATGAATGTTTAGTAGATTATCCCAAAGATAAATTAACTAAAATGTATAATGAGATGACTAAGTATAAAAGCGTATTAAGAGAGTATGATAAAGGAATTAGAAATATTCCTGTATTGCCAATAAAAGAAGAAAAGTTACAAGATGATAATCGTGAAGAAGTTATTCGAAAAGAAGATAAAACTCGTGATAATTTGCAGGGGAATGAAGATAAAGAAGTTAGATAATAGGAGAAGAATGGATAAAGAGGATTAGGAGTATTAAAAAATAATTAATAATATAAAAGGATAATTTAAAGAAAGGAAAAAATTATGGATATATTAATAGAAAAGCTAGAAAAGAAAGATTTAAAAGAAGCTATTAGTATTTATGATAACAATCATAATCTAAAAACTAATTATGAAAAATTACTGAATACTTATGATAATATCTATAACAATCCTGCTTATCATAATATAGTTGCAAAAATAAATGGTGAAGTTGTTGGATTAGCGTCGATTATTATTAATTATGACATAGTAGAAGAATTAAAGCCTTTTCTTACAATTTGGAATTTTGGTGTAAAAAAAGAATATAGAAGACAAAAAATTGGAACTAAAATGTTTGAATATATTTATGATTTTGCTAAGAAAAATGATTGTGATTTTATTTCTTTAATAGCGGAAACTGAGAATGAAGCGGCACAGTCATTTTATGATAGCTTAGGCTACATGAGGGAAGTAGGATATGTAAAGTTAGTAAATAAAAAAACTTAGTAATATAAATAAGTGTTGTTAATTACTGAAAATTCAAGAATTGGAGGCATTATGAATATAGGAGTAGACATAGATAATGTTATATCAAATTTTAATGAAGTCTTATTAAAAGAATTTATAGCGCATGACAAAGAATTAAGAAATTCAGGTATTGTTAATAAAAATGCATATATTACAAGAGGTATGTTTGATTGGACAAAGGAAGAGTTTGATGATTTCTATTACAAGAATATTGAAAGAATTGCAAAAAGCTTAAACATTATTGAAGGAGCAGACTTTTACATAAAAAAGTTAAGGCAAGATGGGCATAAAATATATATTATTACTGGTAGAGATAATGGAGAATATTCAAATCCTTATGAGATGACTTTAAATTGGTTAAAAAAATATAACATAGAATATGATGAAATATTTTTCACTAATAATTTTAGTGATGATGAAAAGGCAAATGTTTGTTTGGAAAATAATGTTAAAATTATGATTGATGATTCAAAAAAGAATAGCTATGCAGTAGCAAAAGCAGGTATTACATCTCTTCTAATGGATACAGAATTTAATAGAGATGCTAAAGATTTAATAAGAGTTCATAATTGGCAAGAGATATACGAATATATATCTAATTATAAAGAAGAAAAATAGGAGGAAATTAACAATGAATTTAAAAGAAACAATAGAAAAATATGTACCATATAATGAGCAAGAAGCCAAGGATAAAGAAACAATGCTAAAATATATAAATACATTTGATGATGTACTAACTAGAAATAATGAATTTGCTCATTTTACAGCATCATCATGGGTAGTAAATAAAGACAGAACAAAAGTTCTAATGATATATCATAACATATATAAATCTTGGTCATGGACAGGAGGACATGCAGATGGTGACTCTGATTTATTAAATGTTGCTATAAGAGAACTTAAAGAAGAAACTGGAGTAAAGAATGTTAAAGTTATTGAAAACGATCCTCTATCTTTAGAAATAATAGGAGTGGATGGACATGTTAAAAGAGGCAAATATGTTTCTTCTCATGAACATTTAAATGTTACATATTTGATGGAAGTTGATGAAAATGAAGTTACTAGAATAAAAGAAGATGAAAATAGTGGAGTTAGGTGGCTTAATGTCGATGAATTAAAGGATGCTGTTACTGAAAAATGGGTTTTGGAAAAAATATATAATAAAGAAATCAACAAAGTAAAAGAGTATCAAAAGCAGGCAAAATAAGATAACTTGCAAAAGTGTGATAAAATATCCAAAAATGCTTACAAAAATGTGACTATTTATGATTAAATATTTGCAAAAGTGTGATTTGATGATATAATATATAGATTAGATAATATTATATTATAAGAATGGATATGATAAATTTGCAAAGATTTATTTCGAAAGAATTAATAAAGTGGAAAAATAGTCAATATAGAAAACCTTTAATATTGAAAGGGGCTAGACAAATTGGTAAAACATATATTTTAAGGCAATTTGGAAATGAAAATTATGAAAACGTTGCATATTTTAACTTTGAACATGATGAAGATTTATACAATCTATTTGAAAGGACCAAAGACCCTAAAAGAATTCTAGAGCAATTATCATTTGTACATGGTAGAGCAATATTACCAGAAAAAACATTGATTATATTCGATGAAATACAAGAATGTCTTAATGCATTAAATAGCTTAAAATACTTTAATGAGGAAGCAAATGATTACCATATAGCGTGTGCTGGTAGTTTGTTAGGAACAAGATTATCTCATACATCTTTTCCTGTTGGAAAAATAGAATTCTTTGATATGTATCCTATGACTTTTAGTGAATTTTTAATTGCAGATGGACTTGAAAATTTAGTAAATTATATGAAATCTGTTAATAAAATTGAAACTATACCTGATATATTTTTTTATATGCTTGAAGAAAAATTAAAAACATATTTCATTATAGGTGGAATGCCTGAAGCTGTTAGCGCTTGGGTAAACGATAAGGATATTGATTTGGTAAATAATATTTAAGAAAATATTTTAAAGGCTTATGAAAGTGATTTTTCAAAACATGTTCAAAAGACAGAAGCTAATAAAATTTCCTTAATATGGAATAGTATTCCATCACAATTAGCTAAAGAAAATAAAAAGTTTTTATATCAAACAATAAAAGAAGGTGCACGAGCAAGAGAATATGAAGGAGCTTTAAATTGGCTAAATGATGCAAATTTGATATATAAAATATATAATGTGACTAAACCAGATTTTCCTTTAAAAGTATATAATGATTTAAGTTGTTTTAAAATTTATATGAATGACGTTGGACTATTAAGAAGAATGTCAAATTTAAATAGCCGAATTGTTTTAGATGGAAATAAGTTATTTGAAGAGTCTAAGGGGTCATATACGGAGAATTTTGTTTTAAATATGTTATGCAAAATTACTGATGGTATTCCTAATTATTATACTTTTGACAGGCATGAAATAGATTTTATTATACAGCATGAAAATAAAATTATACCAATAGAAGTAAAGTCAAATAAATCTACTAATAATGTTAGTTTGACTAGATACAATGAAAAATA
>CALXUS010000010.1 GCA_944391745.1 uncultured Clostridia bacterium | reverse complement strand
ATGATTGTAGGAACAACAGAAAATAACATACCTTTCTATGTTAAGCAAGGATTTGATAAATATGAGAAAACAATAAAAAATTATTTTATAGATAATTATGATGAAGAAATTAAAGATGGAGAGCTAATTTGTACTGATATGATATATTATTCAAAAGATTTGAAGAAGAAATAAAAAGATAACTAGTAATTTGTATGGAAGATAGAGAATTTAGACAAATAAATTTATTCAGAAATATTTAATTTATAGAAGTAATATTAGTAAAAGGAGAAAAATTAATGGAAGATGAGGAAAAATCTCTAGTATTATTTTCAGGAGGCAAAGATTCTTTAGTTGTTGCTTTAAGACTGTTAGATAGTAATTATAAACTTTATTTAGTAACTTATGAAAATGGATGTGGACTTAAGGCAGAAAATGTAAATAACACAATAGAAAGATTAATAAAAAAATATGGTAGTGCAAAAATAGAAAATATAGGAATCAAAAACATTGCTGGCTTTTTTAGAGAATTTATATATCCATTTTATAATTATACAAGCAGTTATATAAAAGAAAACTATGGAGATATTACAATTTCACAATTTAATTGCTTAGCATGTAGATTAAGTATGTATATCGCTAGCATAATATTATGCAATCAATACAATATAAGAAAAGTTTTTGATGGAGCTAGAAGAAGTCAATTATTTGCAATAGAACAAAAAGAAATGTTAAATAAGTTTGAAAAATTATTTACTGAAAATAATATAAGTATAAATTTCCCATTAGAAAATGAAAAGGATGACTGGAAATTGAAAAATGAATTGTTATTAAGAGGGATTGTACCTAAAACTTTAGAACCACAATGTTTACTTGGAGTGCCTATTCTAGATAAAAATGAGGATATACTTATGGCTACAGTTAATGTTTATGAAAAATACTTGAAACAGAAAGCTAAAGAAATACTTAAAAGATATAAAAATTTAATAATAAACGGAGATTTTATATGAGTAATAGGAGTAAAAAGTTTGTATTTATTCCATTTTGCCTAATAGCACAAGCATATCAGGCACAAGGAATAGTAAAATATGAATGGAAATCTTCAATAAAACCAATCGTGCAGTTATTAATAGATAACGACATTAATATAATACAAATGCCATGTGCAGAAGCTTTATTTAAGGATTCTTTAATTAGGAAGCCAAATGGAATAAGCAAATATAATACAAAAGAGTTTAATGAACATTGTGAGGTTTTAGCTGACGAGGTTTCGAAACAAGTTCATATGATATGCAAAAGTAACTATAATGTAATTGCAATTTTAGGAATTGAACAGTCTCCATCATGTTGTGTAAATTATATTTATACAAATCATGGAATGGAAAAAAGAAAAGGCTTGTTTATGGATAAACTTTATAATAAGATAAAAGATTTAGAGATACCAATTATAGGTATTAATAGAAAGTATATTAATAAATCAATGAAAGAATTAGAAAAAATTATAGAAAATAAAAGCTAAATAGTAATTTTCTTTATATTGGTATTTTGGCAAGTATATTAGTGAAAAAGTTAATGATAATAATTGAGGAGATAAAATTGTAGAAAAATTGGCGGAATTTATGGAAAAAGAATATCCAACTATGAGGGGATTTAATAAACGTGGAATCTATAGAATGAAACAATTTTAAGAAAGGAGTGTGAAAAATGAGCAAATTAGAAGTTTTAAGAGATTTAATTATATATCAAAGTCAGAAAAATGAAAATATATCTGTAGAAGTATTATATGATAATGAAGATTTTTGGTTAACTCAAAAATCCATGTCAAAATTATTTAATGTTGAAGTAAATACTATAAATTATCATTTGAAAGAAATTTTTGAAACTCATGAATTAGAAGAAAATCGAACTATTCGAAAAATTCGAACAGTTCAAAATGAGGGAAGCAGAAAAGTTTCAAGAGAATTAACTTTTTATAGTTTAGATGCAATAATAGCTGTTGGATATAGGGTAAACTCAAAAGAGGCAACTGATTTTAGAATTTGGGCAACGAATACATTAAAAGAATACATAAAAAAAGGTTTTGTTTTAAATGATGAATTATTAAAAAATGGACCTAAATTTGGAAAAGACTATTTTAAAGAACTTTTAGAACGTATTCGTTCAATTAGAACAAGCGAAAGAAGAATTTGGCAACAGATAACAGATATATTTGCAGAATGCAGTATTGATTATGATAAAGATTCAGAAATTACAAAGAAATTTTATGCTATGATACAAAATAAATTTCATTATGCAATAACAGGAAATACAGCAGCAGAAATCATATATCAAAAAGCAGATCATACGAAAGAAAATATGGGATTAACAACATGGAAAAATTCACCAGACGGAAGAATTTTAAAATCAGACGTAATGATAGCAAAAAACTATTTAGAAGAAAAACAAATAAAAAGACTAGAGAGAGCAGTTTCAGGTTATTTTGACTATATAGAAGATTTAGTGGAAAGAGAAAATACCTTCACAATAGAAGAATTTGCAAGAAGTGTTAATGAATTCTTGGAATTTAGACTTCGGACTGACATGCTTTGGCATCAGCAAAAGTAACGTGATCACGGTGACCGCGAAGGCTAACACCAGGACCTACGCCAGATTTTGTGGTGCCAATAATGGGAGTTCCAGTTTTGTGACGGCGTTCCTCACGGTATGCATCAACAAAGCGGTTCAAATCAGTGATGACCATTGCACGTTCATCAATCAGAATCGACTTCTGCATTTCAGCAGGAAGTACCTTCATCTCATTCAAAACTCGAATAGGATCAATTAACATACCAGCCATCAGAAGCATGATATCCGCTGAAAAACCAGCAGAAGTCAAATAATGAAAATGGTATTCATTATTACCAATCTTCACTGTATGACCAGCATTGCCACTTCCTTGTCCGCGGATTGAAAGAACGTGAAGTCCTTCTGATTTCCATTCACGTGCAGTGATATCCACGCATTTACCCTTGCCTTCATCGCCAAAATGCCCGCCAAAGATAGCACGACCATGTTTAAAAGGCTTAAAGGCGTTAACTTTACTGGGATTGAATGCTACCTGACCCTTGGGAATAGTTGCCCGAAGGTCATTAGGAATTTTGTACAAAGTCATAAAATAACCTCCTTTGACTATTTGTACACTTAACATTGATCAAGCAAGCATATACTTAGAATACATATAAACCAAGTAAAATGCTACTTTTTCAATTTCGAACAACCAAATTATAGCATGGTTTAGGCAAAAAAGCAAATTGTAACTGGTAATGCTGAATAAAACTATAGTAATCTAATCTCAATCTTAAAATTATTTTGCTTTTTAATAATACTAATTATAAAAATAAATATGATAAAATATTATAAAAAATAGATTAAAATTCATAGAATTATTTATTGTTTAATAGTTCTATAGATTTTTTACATAAAAATAAATTATAAATTTATTTTACTTGACTCTTTTTTTTATACAATGATAAAATTAAAAAAAGAAAAATAAAATTAAGCTGTTTTTGGAAGGTGTCCCCAAAAACATCCAAAAACAGTCACGACAAAAAATGTCAAAGGAAAAAATATGGGAATAGTAGATAATGTTAAAAATTTTATTGAATATAACAAGAATATTACGAATGGAAGAAGATTAGAGAAACTTAATAAAAGTATAGAATTAATGAGTTTAAGAGAAATCACAAATGAATTAAATTCTAGACTAATTAAGATTAATAAAGAAGATAAATTTGATAGCAGAGATGAAAAATTGATTAACTACGTCTTAAATATTAGCGATAAAGGTACAGAGGAAAGGTTATTTTATATTTTAAGTAATTTGAAATCCCAAAGTTTAAAATTACAATTTTTAGAAAAATTTGGGAATCAGTTTAGCTTGCCTACATTAGATAGTATTTTTGAATATGCGGATAAGTATAAAGAGCTATTTGCAGCTGATAAAAAAGCTATAAGGGAAGCAAATATAAATAGCATTAAATATAGAATCAATAGTTTTACTTCAAGATTTGGTAGAAAGAAAACTAATGAACAAATCAATATATTTTCCTTACCTGAAGTCAATGATGGACCTTTTACTTTAAAAATCAAACATGATGAAGCTGATAGAGCAAGCAGAGAGCATGTGGAGATAAAACAAAAGATTATTTCTGAATTATTTGCGAAAAATTATGAGAGAATAAATATACATGATTTTTTAAAAAGAACTATGACATGGTCTCCTATTGAAGATATATATGTAAAATTACCTAAAGATATTCAAGGTCAATTTATTATTGAATATTTAAATAGTAGTAATAGTTTAATTTTAAATGAAGATCGAGAAAAAATAGCGCAAATTCTAATAGATTTGCTTCCAAGAGAAACTTTAAGTTTTGAAATATTACAACGAGATAATTATAGTGGTGCAAGGGGAGATATTTTTTCACGAATAAAAGAAAAGATTGATTTAAATTTTTCAGATATACAAAGTTTTTATAGACAAACAGGATATTTACCTTATACTGATATACAAAGTAAATTAGAATCAGCAGATGAAATAATTGAAGATTTAAAATATTTTAAGAGTGATGATGAAAAGGAAAAATTTATTCGTTATACTTATTTTGATATTTCATCTGAAGAGTTAAACAGATTATTAGAAAATGAAAATGTAGAAAGCGAACTTAAAATTTTAATTTATAAAAACCTATTATATAGAAAAGATACTTCAGAACAAATAGAAATTTGTAATAAAATAATTTCTTTAAGTAAAGATGATAAAGAGAAAAATGATTATAAAATGTTTATTGCCAGTTTAAATGGTCAATATGATGAAATTTTCAAAATCTTAAAATCAGGAGAATTTAGAAACCTTGATTTTATTAATTATAATGATAAAGTATTATTAAATTTTTCTGATGAACAAATAAAGGAATTATATAATACAACCGAAAATACGAAATTAAAATGTCAATTATTAAATTTATCACGTATTGATGAAAAAAATAATAGTTACTCAATATTAGTAAATAAGGATAATTACATAAGCTTTTTTAAGAATGCAAAATCATATAATGAAATATATGAATTATTAATTAGAAGAGAATTTGAAAAAATTAAGGAACAGCTTGATTTTGATCAAATTTTAGAATTATATAATGATTTTAAAAGTAAAGAATTAAAATATGATAAAAAAGACACTTGGATAAAAAATCATACAATATCTCAATTTGAAATTTGGTTGTTAAAAGACATAAATATTGAAAAAATGATAAAGTTAGCAGATTCTAATATAGAAAAAGAAAAATTACAATCAATAGTATCATATATGAATCAAGATTCAGTAACAGTTGAGAAGGCAGAAAAATATATTCTTGATGCTTTAAAAATACAAGATATTGAAATGAAATCTTTAATATTATTTGAAATTAATAAAAAGGTCTCTTATGATATAGATAGAAAATCTAAGACAGAAAGACTTGAAAAAATTTATCAACAATTGTTAGATAGTGATGATATTAATATATCAAATAAATATATTTTGCTATCAACTTATGTTAGTTTAATATCAACTGAAAATTATCTTGATAAAAAACAGGAAGAAGAAAAATTTAAGAAAATTGAATTAAAATTTAAAAAATTAAACGAAACTACTGGAAGAACTAAGTATTCTGAGATATTTGACTTAACGCCACAATATCAATTTAGTGAACTATTAAAAAGAGATATTAACGTTAAAAATTATGAAAATATTGCTAATTGTCTGAAATACTTAGACTCAGATTTTGTATATGAAAAGTTAACTACATTATATAATCAAAATCATAGTATTATAGAGTTTATTAATCCAACAATGTTGAAAGAAGAAGTAATAAAAACATTGGATGATGAAACTATTGAATTTATAAGTAGGTACAGCGTAGATACTTCTTCTTTCGGGAAAATTTTTGAAGATGAAACTAAAACGATAATATTTCTAAAAGCTAATGATAGACTAAAATCTACAAAAGCTTATTCAGAAGAAGATGCTATAAGATTAGCTGATTTTATAAATAAGTTAGATTCAAAAAATTTAAAAGGCTCTCAAGACTATATAGATTTAATTTTATCTATATCATTAAATAAAGAATTTGAAAATAAATTTCTTGATAAAAAGAGATATAACCGCGAAGAAGAAAATATTTTTGGAAAATTTATTGAAAATCTAAAACATGAAACTAGAGAAGAAATACATTCACCACTATTAAATAGAATGGAAGGGATAGACGCAATAGGAAAGAGATTTTTCGGATTACCTTATGAAACAATGGAAAATTTAGTAAATCAATATAGTTCAGATTTAGATATTATGCTAAGAAAGTATGAAAGCAAAAGTAAATCTTACGAACTAACTTTAGAAGAAAAAAATGAATTGCATTCTTTAAGAATTTTAAGAAATATTAAAGAAATATTAGCTATACAAGACAAAAAAGCTATAATAGAAACTTATGATGAATTAGATAAACTCGATGAATTTCAAAATATAGATTTTTCATTATCATATACATTGGATGAAAATTTGAGAAGAGTTTATACTAGGGATTATAAAGAAAATATATACACAATAAATAGTGAAGACCAAATGGAAGAGATAGATGGAATTAAAGTATACTCTCCAAAACAATTTAATATGATAGTACATGTTGTTGCAGCATTTGGAGATTTTAAACTAATTGACAAAAAGCATCCTGAAATCTCAGCTGAGGAAATGTGGAAAAATGTTGATAATAAGCAAAATCATATTTTATGTACAAGTATGATAAGTGAAGATAATTTATGTTTTACAAAATCAAAAGATAACGAAGAACAAAAAGTAATATTTGGATTTTCTTCAATTGGAGAAAACTCAGTATTAATGGCTGCACCGTATGATTTAGGAAGTGCTACTACAATTATAAATTCAGATGTATCATATTATAAATCAAGTTTTAGATGTGCAAAAAATATGATAGAAGAAACTAGAGCTAATCACAATGAAATTTCAATTGAAAGAAGAATAGAAAATCAAAAAGATAAAAATATTGAGCCAGACTATATTGTTTGTATAGACGAAATTACTGAAGAATCAAAAAAGGTTGCTAATGATTTTAGAATACCAATAGTATTATTAAATACGAATCTTATGGCAAAAAATTCAAGCGAAAAATTAAACGGACTATTAAAACAATTTTATGAAAAAAAAGACCCTTCAAATATTCCAGAAATTTTAAACTTGTATCAAACTAATTATTATAGCTATTTTTCCTTTAAACCAGAATTAGTAGAACAATATTTTAATCCTACTAAAATGAATGAAGAAATGAAAAAAATGCTGCAAGTAATAGACAGAGAATATAAAATTGGAGATAAAGAAAAAGCAATACAGTGTTATAATATTTTTTCAAATTCCCTTGAAAAAGAAATGAATTTACTATTAAGCAATATGATTGATTCAGAAGAAGCAACTAAAGGAAAATTCAAAATAAGAGAATTAAATTATGTATTAAAGCAAAGATGTAAAAAAGTTAAAAAAGAAAATCATAACTCAACAAAATGTAAAGATAAAATAAAGGAAGATTCTAGTCAAAATTTAGAAGAAACTAGACAAGATAGACGAGGTGGGCGTAAACAAATCAAACAAGATAAAGAAGGGAATTCAAGTAATGGAAGAGAAGAAGATTGAAAAAAATGACAGAAAAAACATAGAGCAGGAAAGAATTTTAGAAAAGAACGAAAAGAAGACTAATGAAGTATTAAAAAAATTACTAAAAAAATCAATTGAAAACTTAAAAAAGTAGGGGATGTTTTTGGGGACACCTTCCAAAAACAGCTTGACATAATTTAAAAAAGTAAATATAATAAAAACAATCTATGGGGGAAATTTGCACTTATGCAAGTTTCCCTTTTTTCTATAAAAAGGAGGCGGTTATTATACCTAGATTAGCAAGAAAAAACTTAGATACACCATTTATACATGTAATGATTCAAGGTGTAAATAAGGAATATATTTTTAATAAAAATGAGTACATAGAGAAATATTTGAGTTTAATTAAAGAGAATAAGGAAGAATATAACTTTACAATTATGGCATATTGCATAATGAATAATCATGCTCATTTTTTGGTTTACACAGAAGATATGGATAGCTTTAGCAAATTTATGCATAAAATCAATTTGCTATTTGCTCAGATGTATAATAAAAAAGAAAATAGGTGTGGAGTTTTATTTAGGAATCGATATAGGACAGAGCCTATATATAATAAAAAATATATTGTGAACTGTATAAAATATATTCATAATAATCCTGTTAAGGCTAAGATGGTTTCAGCGTGTGAAGAATATAAATATTCCTCATATAGTGATTATATAAATAACACAGGTGTAACGGAAAGCAAAATAGTGAAAGAAATTTTTGGCTCAAAATGCAATTTTAAAGAAATTTTTGAAGAGGTTTTAAATATTGAATTCATGGATATTGATAAAGCAAGTAAAGAAGAGAAAATCGAGTATATACAGGATGGAATAAGAAAATTTGAAAAAAACCATAAAAAGAAAACATTTGAAATTATGACTAATAGAAACTTATTGAAAGAATTAATAAATTATTTAAATAGTGTTTGTGGAATAAAATATAAAGAGATTCGAAATTTTTTTGAAATTCCTAGAGGAACGATGGATAAATTAAAAGAAAAATAAAAGAGATATTTTGGGAAGATGTCTACAAAAATAAAAGAGCTGTTTTTGGAAGGTGTCCCCAAAAACAGCCTCAATAAAACTATTCATTTCGTGATTCCACAATGCCAATATTGGTGTATATATTGCTACTAATTGATATACTATTGTCTGAAGAAGTTAGTGAAGAATAGCTAGTGAGAAAATTTGTATTTAGTCTATTAATATTATTTCCATCATAAGAATAAATCATAAGCTCACCACTAGAACTATTATTTATAGTAATAAATTTATCTCCAACGAGTTTTTGAATATTCCCACGAACTATTACATTAAAATCATTATTAAATATTATATCTGAATCATTATAAAAATAAGCGATAAAGAATCCATTATATCTAGTAAGAATGTAATCAAATTCTTTTATTATATTATTAGATTCACTAGATACAATAATAGTATGATTAGTTTGCTTGTCTATCAAAACAATATTATCATCAACAACATCATAAAGTAAATAATTAGGTGCGACAGTTACTTTTTGTCCCATAAGATTAAAGTATCCATTTTCATCTTCATCATAAAAAGGAATATAGCCATTACTTAACAATATTATTCTTTCCGCATCATTATCAATACCATTTAGTGCTTCATAAAACAAATTATTGCAGTCTAGCTTTACTCTGGTATTACCATGAAAATCTATTAAATAAAATTCTTTTTGGTAATTGTAGAAATCATCCATTTTAGTATAATCAATATATTGGATATATCCACAATTCTCTGAATAAAAATTTAAAATGTCATTATCAGCAGATTCTACTCCATTATTTATAACAACTTGCAAAGTAAAATTTGAAAAATCTTCATTTTTAAAATACAAATATGTGCAATTAGGATTATCTTCAAATTGATTATCTCTCTCGTCATATTTATTTAAGGCATTATAGCTAAAATCGATATTCTCATAAGAGATACTATAAGTATTAGTCCTTTCAAAATCATATTTACCAGTATCGGCAATATAATATAAAAAGCTAATCAATGTTGTACCATTACTAAATATACTATCATCATCTGTTAAATTTGGAATAGATATCGATATATTATTAATTGGTATACCAGTTTTTAATCTGAATAGTTCGTCACCTCTATTGTTAGTTAATACTTCTGTGTCGTCAATACTTAAATTAATAATGTTTGTTTCAATACCATTAATATTAAACTTTAAAAATGTAGCTACATATTCACAATCTGTTTGAGATATTACTTGTCCATTTTCATCCAAAAATGAACATTCGTTAATATCTTTAAGTATATAAGTTGTTTGATTATCTTCGGATTTAATTCCCGCAATGTATTCTTGAAAATTATTGACATTAGAAAAATGAATAACACTTATAAATGAAATCAAAAATATATTTATTATTGTTAATACTATAGAAAATGCCAAAACAACTTTATTCTTTTTATCATTTTCAGACTTTCTATTTAAAATTAAAATTACAATACTCAATATTCCAGAGATGGCTAATATTACATAATTTAGTATTACAGGTATTTCGTAATCAAAATCAAGAACCAATTCTGTGTGATTAATTAAAATTGTAGCTAAAGTAATTACTCCAATTATTATAAAAAGTATGCCAATGGCAGTTTTTTTCTTTTTTATATTAATAATTCCGTAAATTAAATTAATTAAACCAGTAATATACCAAACTACTCTCAACATAAACATGTACAAACTATATATATGAATATAATCTAGAATAGTTTCTGTTAATAAAGCAAGTATTAAAACTTCGATTATGTTTAAAATACATATAAAAATATTTTTAATTTTCATTTTTTATCCCCTTTATTTATTAAAGTTAATTAAAGCTGTTCATTTATAAGCTTCATATAAATTATATCAATAGGAAACTGATAAAATCAATAATTTTAAATAAATAGATAAATAATATAGAAAAAGCCGAGAAATATGGTATAATATCAATTATAATGTGGGAGAATTAATTATGAACAATAAAGTTTTTATAGATTTAGACAAAAATGAAACACTACCACAACTAACTCCTTTTCAGGGACTGGTTAATATAAAGAAAAATGGTAGAATTATAATAAGAAATTCCATTTTAGAAAATATAGATATGATTCAAGAAGATGAATTAATATATATATTGAAAAACCTAAAACAATATATTTCTCCGATTGTAACTAGTAGTTATATACCTAAAACTAGAACAATGCAAATTTTATCAAAATTAGCTCCAGATTTTAAAGTGAGATTAAAAACGGAAAAAGCTGGTACAAAACAAATAATACCAATGAGTTGTAAAGAATTTTTTGAAGGAGAAAAAATATTTGAAGGAATTTTATCAGGGATAAAAAATGAATGGACAGATTTACTAAAATACAAATATTTATATAATAAAATATGTCAGATGTTATCTTATGACATAAGTACTTTAACTTATGGTCAATATAGTGGTATGCATGAAGAATGTGCAAAAAATATATTTAAAGCAATGTATTTAAATTGGGGAATATGTGCATCTTTTGCTGCAAGCCTAGACTATTTATGTTATAGAGAAAATTTGCAAAGTACAGTATTATCAGAAGTAGAACACGATTATGTTATGCTAGAACCAGTTTCAACAGAAAATTTGCTAGCAGATCCAACTCAAGATTCAGTAAGAATGAAGTTTGGAATGAAATCAAAAAATTTTGGATTATCAAAAGAAAAATTCATAAAAAATGGACATGACTTAAAAATGGCTGAAGCGGATAATTATAGTTATAGAGAATTAGATGAGGATGAAATAAGAAAATTGGATGAACAAATAGGTTATTTAGCAGAGTTTGGCGGCGAATATACAGATGAACATATAAAGGAATTAGCAAATAGTTTAGAAGGAGATAATAATTCTGAAAAGGTAGAAAATATTTTAAATAGAGTAAGATGTTTAAAAACTATAGGAAGACCTTCTACTTATGATTATTTAGCAATAATAAAATATATAATTTCAGTATCTAATGATAAAGAATTTGCTAGTAGCTTAAAAAATTATAGTTTTGTCTCAGAAAATACTCCACAATTGATAAGAAAGATTGCCATTGAAGTAAGTGAAAAAGATGGTACTACAAAATATTATAAGCTAGAAAATGGATTGCAATCTTATGAAAGAGTTAACAAAATTAATGATATTAAACAATATAATGAAAAATATCTTTAAAAAAGATGGAGCAATATAAATTAAGTAAACAAAATTGCGAAAAATAGGGGTAAATAAAATGAGTAATTTATTTAATTTAATCAAAAATGATAAAAGTATAATAGACATTTATGATGAAATACATAAAAAAGAAGATTTAGAAAAAAGAAGAGCTTATCATGACTATAATCATGTTATTAATGTGGCAAATCTTGTTAAAGAATTATTGGAAGCATTAAAATATGATGAAGACCTAATAGATGAAGCTCAAGTAGCCGCAATTTTACATGATACAGGTTGTTTACAAGGAAAAGAAAATCATCCAATTAGAAGTTATGAATATGCAAAAAATTATTTTGAAAATAATAATATTCAATTAAAGTACAAAGATATGGTTTTAGAAGCTATAAGAAATCATAGCAATGGGTTTGATACTGATAATGTTATGACACTTACATTAATATTAGCAGATAAATTAGATGTTAAGAAAACTAGAATAAGCCCTGAAGGATGTAAGGTACTAGGAAATAGACAATATCAATTCATAAATGATATAAATGTAGAAATAGATGATAAAAAATTAAAAATATATTTTGACTGTGATAAAAATATAAATTTAAAAGAATTAGAAGAATATTATTTTACAATAAAAATATTTAAAGCAATAAAGAGTTTTTCAAAAAGAATGAATTTAAATACAGAAGTCATTATTAATCAAGAAAATTGGAAATCATTTTATGATTTAAAAACTGAAGACTAAGAGTAGTAATTAAATATAAAAAAATTTATATTTAATATGTTGAATATAATATAGATAAAGATTATAATGATGTCATAAAAATGTTAGAAAATAAAAATTATGGAGAAAAATATGGGAATACACTCAATAATAGTAATAAAAGACAAAAAAGATAGATATTTACAATATTTTGACGAAAAATGGAATAGTTATTTATTTTTGAATTGTAAATTACCTTATGGGGATGATAGTGTAATCGTACAAAAATATATATCAGATAAATTAAATATAGATACTGATTTTATAAAAATTTCATTAGTAGGATATAAAAAACATAGAAAATTTTCAGAGAGTGCAAAAATAGAAAAAGAATATATTCATTATTTTTATAATGTAGAATTACTAAAAGATCTTAGTACTGAAGATTTTATAGTTAATAATGTAAAATATAAATGGTTTTTATATGAAGATTTATTAAATGATCCTAGAATTCAAAAAGTTAATAGTGACATAGTTGGTTTCATAAAAGAATTTGGTATGTAAATACAAGAAATAATAACAGTAGACATAATTTAAAAAATATGATATAATATTGTTATGCTAATGCACAAAGGAGGTTAATAAATGAACAACAAGTTTGAGCAAAATTTGGAATTGCTCTCTAAGTTACATAATGTGTGCATTAAAGCATTGGATAGCGATTCCGAATCAAGCACAGTCGAAATTTCAGAAGGTTTTTGGCTTACAAGGATTGAAACTGAAAGGATGATTACCGTATTAAAAAAATTGTCTAAAAGTAAAAATGAAGAAGAGCTCGAAGAAACCATCAAAAAAGAGTATAATAATATCCCTTATATTATTGGGATGACAAAAAATGATGGAGTATTCGGTGTATTTCAACAGTTGGTAGAGAAAATTAACGGTTAACCTCATGGGAGACTGGCAAATGTCTGGTCTCCCACATTTTTAAAAGGAGTAAAAATGGATAATTTAGAAATTAAAAATATAAAAAAGCAAATATCGTTACAATTAACTAGAAAAAAAGAAAATAAAACTATAAAGTTAATAGAAAGTTTTTTAGAAAGATTAAAAGAAGAAAATAGCTTGCAAACTTATGAAAGTGAAGCTAAAGCTTTATTTAAAAATGTTAGAAACTATTATTTTAGAGTTAATAAAAATATTCCAGTTAGTTTTTATGATTTTTGTGTAGAAGTTGCAAAAATATATGAAAAAGAAGATAATTTACAAGCTGCTGAAGATACAATTATTAGTAGTATAAGTTTTATACAAGATAGAGAAAAAATTGCAGAAATAGAACAGTCAAGTAGTGAAGAATTAAAATCTATAAGAAATGAGTTAATACATATTAAAGCACTTAAAGTAGAAAAAGGGGAAGAAAAACCATCACAGGCTATTAAAGATGTAAATGACATATTATCTCAAAAAAATATAGACCCAATAAATGAATATGAATTATTTGTTTCATTATCTAAAGAAATTGCTACAGAAGAATTAGAAGGCACTTTATTCCCAGAACATGAAACAAATATAAAAAGAGGACCTAGAGAAAATGGAAATGGTACTAATAAATCAGAAGAAGAAGATATACCATTTTATTTATCACCATTTCATAGATTAGAATTTTTTAAAAAAGAATTTCCAGGTATGAAAATAAGGAAAGGGCAAGGTAAATTTTCAGAATATTGTGTAATAGAAGTTCCAGACTTAGATTCTGTTATAGTAGAAAAGTTTTTTAAAAAGAATAGAGATGGAAAATTAACAATTAGTCAAGGAACAGATGCAACATATATAGTGCCAAAAGAATTTGTATTAGATCTTTTAAGTATATCAAAAAGCGAAGTTAGGGAATTTGCTAGAGATGTAGATGAAAGAATTAAAGTTGTAAATCATACTGCAAAAACAAGAGGAAAATTTTTAGACGATTCAGGAGAAATTAATTATAATGAAATTAACTACTATAGAAGGATTAAAACTAAATTCAATGCATCAATTGGTAGAGAATATTTTGCTGGTTTTGGTTTAGATGATAGAATACCTATTAGGAAAAATAGAGAAAAGAATAGAGAATATACAGGAAGAATAGAACAAACCAAAGAAAAAAATGGTACAAATAGTTACATTCCTGAAATAAATCAGGGAGATAATAATAGAAAAAAATTATTACAAGAAATAATTGATTTAACTGCTGAAATAAAAAGACTAAATACAATGTTAAGAAATATTAGAGCTCAAAATAAAGAAGATGAAAACACTAAACAACAACTTATTGAAGCAATAGAAAAATTGGAAAATACACAAGAAAAATTTGAAAATTTAGATAAATAAAAGAGGTTAAAATGAATGAAACTAGTTTAATAAAAGAAAATTCATTTATGAATAAAATAAAAAGAAAATTTTATGACTTTATACATAAATTTATGAAAAAAAGAAAAATAGATGAAACGATTACTGAAGAAAATGTTAATAGTAATTTAAAAAATAAGCAAGAAATTCTTGAATTATATAATAAAATAAAAAACAATCAAATTAATTTAAATATATTAACTGATGATCAATTAAGTATATTTGTAAAAATAGCTAATGAAGAAATAGAAATATTAAAGAAAAAATATGACGAAGAAGTTACAAGACAAAATATATGTAGAAGAGAGATAAGATATTATCAAGAACAATTAATGAAATCTCAAGGAATAAATGATTAAACAGCTTTTTACCACATTAATTAACATAAACTTGAAATATCAATGGATTTATGATATAATAATTTATAGTACGCATTCCCTTTATAAGGAGGTTTTGAATTATGGGGAAAATCATGAGTACGAACGCAAACCTTTACACCGGAGATGCTCGGCGACTGAGCGCACAGACAATCTTCGGCTCCATTTTGGAGAAGAAGATGACTTTCTCTGAGATGGCACCTGAGTATGGTCTAACAGAGGACCAGCTCGCTGCTTTAATTAGAGAGAAGGTAGGACCGAAGGAATTTAGCCGCCTTAAGACGGCTAGCAGGCGGAATGCCTCTTTGAAGGAAAAAATGCAAAGAAAGGCAACGCCAAGAAGAAATTCGGAAACATCGAGTCAAGAGAAGGAGGGAAGCCTCTTGTTAGATGCAAGAATGCTTGAAGTATCAAAGCTTCAAAACAAACTTCAGGAAGCTGAAGTGCAGATTGAAGCAGTGACTTCAACAATCGAAGCCAAAAAACAGCTTGCTGAAATCGAGCAGAAAAAGCTTGATGAAGCAAACCAGATGGTATCTCAAGCAGAGAAAAATCTGCAAGATGCCAAAAGCCGGCAAGGAGTAGCAAAAAAGAGCTTTGACGAAGCAAGTCAAAAGCTCGGCTCCAGCAAGGAGGAGTTAGCAAGGTGGAAAGAAAAGAAAACTGAAATCGAAAAGCAACTCAAGGAAATCGAAAACAGTTGCATCTACCTTGTCGCTCCTGACTTCCAGGGCGAATTGCCCAGTTTTGGTACATGCATTTCTGCAGTGCCGAAAGATGGAACAACCCTCGAGGATGCAACAGATGTTGAACTCATCGAGGAGATGACTGCAGAGGATATCTTCCTCTTCGACAGCATGTCCGAAGCGAAGGCCGCATTCAAGTTCGTAAAGTTGGTCGTCAAATACTGGTCCGAGAACAAGGAGTATCAGATTTTGGTCGAATCTGATAGCATCAAAAAACTCCTTAAAAAACAGGGCTTACTTGATGACTAACATCCCCTAGCGAAAGTAGGGCACGATTTGGATAATACCAGTCGTGCCCTCTTTCTTTTTGTACTTAAAAAATTTAAAAAAATAGTTGCCTTTTAAATACTTATATGATAAAGTGGTTCGGTAAAAATAAAAAGGAGGAAATTTATGAAAAAGAAGATTTTAATAGGAGCAATTGTTGTATTAGTTATAATAGCAATAGTGTTAGGAGTTTATTTTATGTTTTTTAATAAAGAAAAATCTCTTGACATTAATGCAGCTGGCCAAATCTTAGCAAATTCTGCACCATTTAATGAAATGTCAACTATAGATTTAACTTTAGAAGAGCTAAATACATTAATGGGAATTAACACAGAAAATGTAGAAGCTGCAGTTGGAAAAATTCCAATGATGAATGTACAAGCTTCTATGTATGTTCTAATACAAGCAAAAGATGGTACTGTTGAAACTGTAAAAGCTGAGCTAGACCAATATGCAACTCAATATGAAGAACAGTGGAGCAGATATTTACCAGAACAATATGCTTTAGTGCAAAATAGAGTAATGGGTGTAGTAGGAAATACTGTTTATATGATAATAGCCGAAAATGCTGAAACTTTGAATCAAGAAATAAATAAATAATTTTAGTAGCAGATTCTAAAAGGAGTCTGCTATTTTAATTATATAAAATAATTATTTCTTCTTGAATAAAAATTAATACTATAATATAATTATTTATAATATATTTAAGTCATAATAGGAGCTTAATTTTGAAAATAGAGAAAAAACTAAAAAAATTAGGAATTAAAGAAATAAGAAATTTTACTATGGAAGAAAAACAAATTGTTGCATATAATGTAACAGATTCTTTAATTATGGCTTTTCCTATTTTACAAGATAAAAGACAGGAAATTATAAAAAAAATACAATCAGCTAATATGAGTTTTGCTAAAATAGAATATAATCTACCAAAAATAAATTATTTATATAATAATCAGAAAATATATTTTGACGAAAAAGTAAATATTAATATTGTAACAGCTTCTATGATACATGAAATAATTCATTTCATGCAAGATATACGAAAAAAGAAAAATAAATTAGACAGAATAGGTTTATGCAATTTTAATGAGCTTTCATTACATGGTTTAGGAATTAATGAAGGAGCTGTACAATACATTTCTGCAAAAGCACTAAGCAATAGTGTCCAAAGAATAAATAAGAATGAAATAATATTAAAAACAATAAGTCCAGATTATTATCCAATACTTACAAACTTAATCGAACAAATAGTTATACTAATTGGAGAAGATGATTTAGTAAAATCAATAATATTAAATGAAGAAGAATTTGTCGATTTATTTTTTAATACTTATGAGGAAAACTCAAAAATAATAATTAATTTTTTTGACGAGATAATAAATTATGAGAATCATTCAATTAAAGAAAATCAGATAGATAAAATAAAAAATATTTATATTCAGACTCAAGATTTAATTATGAGAACATTTTTTGACAAACAGTTCAAGTTATTAGAAACAGAAGACGACATACATAATTTATCTAATAAATTAGAAAAATATGTCGAAATGACTGGAGAAGTAAAAATAAATAACTACTATTACAATAATAGCAAAAATTATAAATCACATTTTATGAATAAATTAGACCAAAAATTAATTAAATTACATGAAAACAGAAATAAAATGGCATTAACAATAGTATATAGTAGTAAAATTAATAAATTATTAAACAGAATAAAAACAATTTTTAAACCTAATATTTAAGCCAAAAAAATCCTTATTAAATTTAAAAAAAATGTTGAAAAGGCAACTTTAACTGACATTCTTAAAGTTTTAAAAAAAGCATTTTTAACAATAGAGACATTATAGTCTCCTCTTACTGTAAGTGCCAAAACGTTAGAATTATTATAATCATTTGATTTTACTGATATTGGTTCAGAAACAAAATGTTTTGGCTCTTCAACAGGTAATTTACCTACAACTAAAGAAAAATCTTTAGAAATAGCCGTGTCTAATATTTGATTAAGTTTATTTTCATCAATTGTTACTTTATAATCTTTTAAATTATATTTATCTAAATTGAGCATATCCAAACTTCTTTCGTAAAAAATTTCATAAATAGTATATCACTAAAAAATTAAAAAAGTAAATAGTAAATATAAAAAATATATTGTGACTAGTATTGAATATGTGTATAACGAAGAATCAGAAAATGGGAAATTTTATTGTGAACTTACCTTACAAAAAGATGGAGCCCTGGTTGAGAGAAAAGTAAACATAGAATTTGACCAGAATCTGAATATTGTAAAAGCAACATATTTAAACGAAAAAGAATATAAAGAAGAAGTAAAAAGCATTATCATTCTTACATTTCTTTGGTATCTATTTTTGGTTTTAATGATAGTGTTTTGTTGATTATAGGTAATATAGTAAGTTATACAAAAGCATTAAAAAAATTAGACAAAATGAAAAATCCATAGAAAGTGAGGTGGGAGCTTAGGCTCTCACCTCATTGTCAAATTATTAAAGAAGTGATATATTAATTATAAATTTGGGAGGAAATTATGAATGCAAATTTAGAATTATATAAAATTTTTTGTGATGTAGTAAAATACGGAAACATATCGAAAACAGCTGAAAATATATACATATCTCAATCAGCAGTAACACAATCAATACAAAAATTAGAAAACATATTAGGTGGAAAATTATTCTTTAGAAACAAAAAAGGAGTAGAATTAACAGCCGAGGGAAAAAAACTTTATGAATATATTAATGATAGCATTGAAACAATGTCAAATGCAGAGTCTATATTTTCACAATATGTAAATTTAGAAAAAGGGAATGTCAGAATAGGAGGTGGAAGAATTTTAATAAATAAATATATTCTTCCAACTTTGATTAAATTTGTTAAAGATTATCCTAATATTGAAATAAATATATCAAGAAATTCTAGCGATGAAGCTTTAAAAAAAGTATCACAAGGAGAATTAGATCTAGCAATATATAATGAATATGAAAATTCAAAAAAATATTCAAATATAGAAATACATCAAATAAATAATAACGGAGAATCATATATTTTTTATGCTTCAAAAGAATATTTAGAAAAACATGAAATGAAAGGAAATTTAGATATTAATAATAAAAATATGGTACTTCCAAAATCTAATATTGCAAAAGACCGTTTCAATGAATATTGTAAAGAAAATAATATAAAAAATTATGTAAAATATGAGGTACAAGACTCTTATTTATTGAATCAATTAGTACAAAATGGTTGTGGTATAGGTTTTTCAATCAAAGAATACATAGATGTGGATTTATTAAAAAATAAAGACATAGTAATACTAAAAGAATTAAAATATAATGATGATAAAATATCTATTGCTACTTTAAATAAAAATATGTGTAATAAACCTACTCTAGAACTAATTAAAAGAATAGAAAAAATAAAGAGTTGAAAAAGAAACTAAATAATTAATATTATAAATTATTAATGACGAAAAATAAAAGTTAATAAAAAAGATTGACTTTTATTTTTTTTATTTGTAAAATTAGATTGAATAAAAGGGGGTAATACAAATGTTAAAAAAATTATTAAGATTAAGTACACTTTTAATTATAGTTGCATTAATATTTTATAGCAATGTTAATGCTGCAGAAGTTAAATATTCACTAAATACAAGTAGAATGAGTGCAGAAACAACTAGCTTTAATAATTCAAATAGCTATTTTGATAATATAATTACATCAATAGATAGCGAAAATGGAAAGGCAGATGTTGAATTAACAATATCTAATTCTAAAAAAGAAGATGATGAAGAAAACAAAGTATATGAGAATACAGAAATATTTATTATAGTCTATGAAACTTTAGATGAAGAAAATAGAACGAATATTAGTGGCTATGTAAAAACGCTTGCAGATAAAGTATTTGAGGCAAATAGTAAAACTAAAATTGGTATTGTTGGAATGACAGGTACAAAAAGTTCAGTAGATGAAAATAATATTCCAACAGAAGAAGATGAGGGAAAGGTACCTGGAAGTATAGATAATGCTGAAATATTATCTATGCCAACTAGAGATTCCTCTCAATTGGTTAATGCAATAATTAATATGAATCCAGAAGAAAATAAATATCAGCCTAATCTACAAGTAGCAATAAGAATTGCAAAAAATAAATTTTCAGATAATGTAAATAAAATACTTATTTCTCTATTTGATAATGTACCTGGAATAGTAATTGGAGAACAAGCAGAAATGACTTATGGTGGGTGGACAGGTCTTACAGCTGAAGAAGCAGTAAAAAAGCATTTGCAAAAAGTTGTTAATGATACAAAAAAAGAAATATTAAGTTTAAAAGATAGTAATATTGATTTTATTTTATTAAGACCAGAAAATACAAGTTTTGATAAAAAATATTATAACACATCAACGGGAGAATTATTATTAGAATTTGATGGAAGCCCTTATGTAAATGACTTATATGGAACTGTAGAAAATCCTACTTATGGAAAAATGTATAGCCTAACAGAGGATAATTTAGAGCAAGTTGTTACAGAGAATATTTATAAAGATGTTATAGAAGAAACAGGAACTGCAATTACTGATATTAGTTTGAAATATCAATTTTCACAAGATTTATTAGACAATTATGATATTACTTTTGAAGAAAATGATATAGTAGATACACAAAATTTGAAATCTGACGGATATATTACTATAAATATTGATAAATTAGATGTAAATGAAACTGAAAAAGTTAAATATTCATTACAATTAAAAAATATGAAAAACGAAAAATTAGTTGATAAAGAAATTCCGATTATTAGCCAAGCAGATTTAACTTATGTAGATTATTATAATGAAGAAAATACAATAACTTCTAAAGATAGTCCTTCATTAAAATTAAGTAAAGAAGAAATTCCTGACGAGCCAGAGCAACCTACTAATGATGATGGCAAAGATGAAACAGTAGCACCAGGAAAATTACCTCAAACCGGAATGACACCTTTATTATTTACTTTAATAGCTATAGCAGTAATAGGAGCAATAGTATTTATAAAGAAAACCAATGATTATAAAGATATAAAATAAATTATAAAAGCATTTACTAATATTAATTTAGTGAATGCTTTATTTTTTCGAATATTATAAAACCTTGACAAATAACCCAAAACAATATATTATTTACATAAAGTGAATTATGGGAGCAAAAAATGAGTAGAAATAAAATAGCAATTTTAGAAAATTATATTAAAGCTGGTATTTCACCAATTTTAATCGAAAATACTGCAATTAATAATTATAGTAAAGCTACTGTAATAGATTCAAAATGCAAAAAAGAAGATCTGATAGGTCATTATGAGGGGATAAATTATGTTCCTCCAAAATGGTATAATGAGTTATTAGAAAAAAATAAAGGTAAATATTCTTTACTAATAGTAAAAAATATAGATGAAATAGATAAAGAGGAACAAGGAAAATTTTACGAACTTTTTAATTATAAAAAAATAAGTACTTTTAATTTACCTAAAAATTGTATAATAATGGCTACTTGCTCTAATTCAAGCAAAGATAATATATCAGAAAGACTATATCCTTTAATGGTACATTTAGATATATAATATTAAGACTTTATTAATTTGTTGCATTTTCAAATTCTTTATGCTAACATAATTAATATGTTTTTATTAAATTTAAATATAAAGGGATAAATATGAAAGAGAGAATTTTAAGAGGAATCGCAGCAATAATTGCTCTACTAATTTTAACAGCTGCAATAGTTGTAGCTTATTATATGTTTGCAGAAATAGAAACAAATAAAATACCAGATGACTCATATAGTTGTAATATAGAACAAGAGTATTATAAGAATAGAAAAGTCTTCATTTTAACACCTAAAAATATTGAAAAAACTGACTTGACTATTCTATATTTTCATGGCGGATCTTATATGGCTGAAATAACTAATGAACATTGGAGCTTTTTAGAAAAAATAATAAATGACACTGGGGCTACAGTAATATTACCTGATTATCCTTTAGCACCAAAACATAATTATAAAGATGTATTTAATATGGTAGAACCTTTGTATAATGAAATTGTTTCTAGAATTGATACAAATAAATTTATAGTAATGGGAGACTCTGCTGGTGGAGGCTTGGCATTAGCACTTGAAGAAAAAATTACTGAATCAAATGAATACAAATTGCCTATAAAAACAATATTAATTTCACCATGGTTAGATGTAAGACTTGAAAATCAAGAAATTAATGAAGTACAAAAAACAGATAAACAATTAAACAAAGAAACTTTAAAATTAGCGGGTGTTGCTTATGCAGGTGAGGACGGAATTAATAGTTATTTAGTTAATCCAATAGATGGAGATTTATCAAAGTTAAATAATATATCAATATATACAGGAACTCATGATATATTAAATCCAGATGTGCATATATTAAAACAAAGAGCTGAAGAACAAGGAGCTAATGTTGAAGTTAAAGAATATGAAGGCGCAACACATATATGGATACTAAAAAATGATAATAATGAAAAAGAATTACGAGATAGTGCATACACAGACTTAGTTAAAGAAATAAAAACAGAACAAAACTAAAATGATAAAACAAGAAAGGAAAATTTTAATGAGTGAAGCTGAAAATTTAAAATGGAGAAAATTAGATAATTCTGCTAAAATTTTTCCGCTATCAGCAGGAAGAAAATATAGTACAGTTTTTAGAATTTCAGCAGTAATGAAAGAAGAAGTAAGTCCAGTTATATTAGAAAAGGCGGTTAATATTGCACTTGAAAAATATTCTTCTTTCAAAGTAAAAATGAAATATGGCTTTTTTTGGTATTATTTAGAGGAAAATAATAAAAAGCCAATAATAGAAGAGGAAAAAGATTACCCTTGCAAATACATTGATCCTTCAAAAAATAATGATTATTTATTTAAAATAACTTATTTTGAAAAAAAGATTAATATTGATATATTTCATGTACTAACTGATGGAGGAAGCGGAGTAGTATTTTTCAGAGAAATTATATATACATATTTAGAATTACTTCACCCAACTGTATTTAGTGCAAATGAAAGATTAACAAGAAAGATAGATTACAATACAGAAGATAGTTATTTGAAAAATTATAGCAAAAAATTAAAAGGCAATGCATCATCGAAAAAAGCTTATGAATTAAAGGGAAAGAAAATAAAGTTAGGTGCAATTTCAGCAATACACTTAATAATTAATATGGAAAAGCTAAAAGAAGAGTGTGACAAATATAATGCTACGGTTACACAATATTTAACAGCAGTTTTAATTTACTCTATATATAAAGCAAATTATATAAAAAGTAATTCAAAAAAGCCAATAAAAGTATGTATACCTGTTAATTTAAAAAAATATTTTCCTTCTAAAACAATGTCAAATTTTTTCTCTTATATAACATTAGAAGCAAATATGAATAAATTAAATTCTAGTAGTGAAAATGAAGATAAGCTGTTTGACAATATAATTGAGTTTGTTAAAAATGATTTTAAATCTAAACTTACAGAAGAAGAAATAGCAAAAACAATGTCAGCTAATGTTAAATTAGGAACAAACTTCTTTATAAAAGCTATACCATTAGAATTAAAAAAGATTATTGTTAGATTAAGCTATTTAGAAATAAGAAAATATACTACTATTACTTTTTCTAATATAGGAAGAATAGGTATAATAGGAAAATATAAAGAATATATAGATGAATTTTTAATGTTAATAGCACCTGAACCAGTAGAAAAAATAAAATGTTCAGGATGTACTTATGAAAATAAAATGAGTTTTACATTTACATCAATATTAAATGATAACAATATAGAGAAAACATTTTATCATTTTTTGATTAATAAAGGAATAAATGTAAAAATAGAAAGCAATGGTGTTTTAGATGATATATCCAAAAAAGATTAGTGCAAATAATGGTGAGATAATTATAAAGATATTTTTAAGTGTATCGATAGCTATAGCCATTATTTTAACGATTATTAATAAATTAACAACTCCGAACGTTCCATGGGCAGCTTTAGCTAATAGTGGAATAATATATATATGGATTGTTGTTATATATTCAATTCATAGAAATGTTAATATTGCAGGACATGTATTATTACAAACAATAGCAATTTCTTTACTAACTGTATATATTGATTATAGATTAGGATTTCATGGGTGGTCATTAAGTTTATCAATTCCGATAATTTTAATAGTTGCAAATCTTACAATGTTAATTCTTACAATAGTAAGCTACAAAAAATATCTAAGATATGCAATATACCAATTATTTATTCTACTATTTAGCATTTTACCTGCTATTTTAATTGGAGAGAAAATAGTTACAGATCCCATAATGGGAATAATTGCTAGTGGAGTTTCATTATTAAATCTAATAATTACAATTATATTATCTGCGAAAGATTTAAAAGAAGCAATAAAAAGAAAATTTCATTTATAAATATAAGAAAGCCAGTGAATAATATAAAAAATTCACTGGCTTTTTTATCATAATTTTAAGTAAAGGTCTAAGCAAATAATTTCGCAAAACTTGCAGCTAAAGTTGAAAAAGCAACTTTGAATGTCATGCCTATGCTTTTTAATAATGGATGCTTTTCAGGTCTAATAGCTAAAGCTAAAACATTAACATTATTATCAGACGATTGCGATTGAGCAGATGATTGATTTATGTAATTAAAATTCTTTTCTACTGGTAATTTACCAACAACTAAAGAAGGATCATTAGCTATTGCTAAATCTAATATACTTTCTAAGTATTTTAAATCAATATTTAAACCATTGTTATTTTCTTGCATATTAATACACTTCTTTCGTAAAAAAAATTTCTAAAATAAGTATATCATTAATAAATTAAAAATGTAAATAGAAAAATAGGTAAAATTAAATTTTTTCTAAAAATATTAAAAAAAATTAATAGAATTATAATAAATTTTATGCGTAAATACTTGTAAAATTAAGCATATATTGGTATACTTAGAATATCTATAAAAGTAAATAACAATTAAAGATATTATTAAATTTAAGCTTAGAAAGGTAGGTATTATTATGAGTGAAGAAAAGAAACCAGTAAAAAAAGAAGAAGAAATTGTTTTAAGTGAAGGGGAAAATAACATAGAAATTTCTGACGATGTTGTTGCAGTTATAGCAGGAATGTCTGCTTCAGAAGTATCAGGAGTAGCAGAAATGGCAGGAGGTTTTGCAGGTGGAATTTCTGAAGTTCTAAGTGGAAAAAAGAACCTAGCAAAGGGAATTAAGGTTGAAATACTTGATAATAAAGATACCAGAATAGATGTAAATATAATTGTAGAATACGGTGCTAGAATTCCAGATGTAGCATTTGAAATTCAAAAAAGAGTAAAAAAATCAGTTGAAAATATGACAGGACTTAATGTTTTAGAGGTAAATGTTCATGTACAAGGAGTAAGTACAGCACAAGTAGAAGAAAAGAAAAGTGATGACAATAAAGTAGAAGAAAAAGAGGACGACAAAAAAGAAAATAAAAAGAGTACAAAAAAAGAATAATTATTAATAAAGGTTTATAGGTAAATCCTTTAAAAACCTAAATTTAAATAAAGGAATGTGTATTAAATGAAATTTTTGGACAAGCTAGGATTAGCAATATTCTCACTTATTACTTTAATTTTATCTATTTTAATCTGTTTAATAGCTTTTGGTTGGATAGATGTATCTATAATAACAATTGCTGTAACTAATGCAATTTCTTCACAGAATGGAATGTATATTACAATAGGCATAGGAATTGTATTAATTTTATTAGCAGTTAAATGTTTATTTTTCCCAAGCTGGGAAAGAAAATCACAAAAAGAAGATGACGATGAGGGAATATTACTACAAAATGATAATGGAAAATTATTAATAACAAAAGGAACAATTAAAAATCTAATAAATGCAACAATAGATGATTTTAAGAATATCGAAGGTGCTTATACAGAAGTTTTATTAGATCAAAATAATGATGTATATGTTAATATTGAAATAAATATACAAAAAGAAACAATAATTAAAGATGTTTCTACAAAATTACAAAATAAAATCAAAGAAAATGTAAAGAAAGCTACAGATTTAGAAATAAAAGAAATTAATATAAAAGTAAATGATGTAGAAAGAGAAGAACAAACGCGCACAGAAGAAAAAAGCCAAGAAAGTAATGCTACAACTGAAGAATAATATGGAGGTGCGAAATGGACGATTTTAAAAAATTTTTAGCAAATTATTGGGGAGCTTTATTAGGTGGAATAGTTGCTCTTATCATAGCTTGCACAGATATGTACAGGCTTGTTATTGGTATAGTATTAGTTGGTATGGGAATATGGGCAGGCAATTATTTTCAACATAATAAAGATAAAGTAAAAGAAAAATTAAGAAAAATAATCGATAAAATGTAAGAATTGAAAGGAATGAAAAGCATAAATGAAAAGAACTGAGGCAAGAGAGCAAGCATTTAAATTATTATATAGTATAGAACTAATGGAAGAAACAAATATAGATGAACAAATTGAGTTATTTGTTCAAGAAAATGAAATTAATGACGATGATGCCTTAAACTATATTAAAGATATTATTTGGGGTGTAAAAAATAATAATGAAAAAATAGAAGCAAATATATCAGATAATATCAAATCAGAATGGGACATTACAAGAATATCTAAAATAGATCTTACATTATTAAAATTAGGAATATATGAAATATTATATTCTAAATTACCATATAAGGTTGTAATTAATGAAGTTGTAGAACTTGCAAAGAAATATGGTGATGATAATTCAAAATCTTTTGTTAATGGCGTTCTTGCTAGTGTTATTAAGAAAAATAACATTGCTGAATAGTACTAATACAAAAGAAATATAATATTTTCTAGAAGGGATATTTATAATGGACATAAAACCTATTACAGTTCAAGAGCTAAATAAATACATTAAAGAGAAAATAGATGGAGACGAATTTTTAAATAATGTATATGTAAAAGGTGAGATTTCAAATTTTAAATGGCATTATACTGGACATTTGTATTTTACTTTAAAAGATGAAAGCTCACTTATTAAATGTATTATGTTTAAAAGTTATACGCCTCATTTGCAATTTGTACCAAAAGATGGTATGAAAGTAGCAGTTTTTGGTAGCGTTTCTGTTTTTGAAAGAGATGGAGTTTATCAAATATATTGTAAAGCAATGAAGCAAGAAGGTGTTGGAAGTTTATATGAAGAATACCAAAAGCTCAAAGCTAAACTAGAAAAAGAAGGTCTATTCTCACAAGAACATAAAAAAAGAATACCTATGTTTCCTAAGACAATAGGTGTTTTAACATCTTCAACAGGAGCCGTTATTAGAGATATAATTAATGTCTCTACAAGAAGAAATCCTAATGTTCATATAAGATTACTACCTGTTCCGGTTCAAGGACCTGGAGCTGCTGAGCAAATTGCTGATGGAATTAAAAAGATGAACGAGGAAAAGCTAGCAGATGTATTAATAATTGGACGAGGAGGAGGATCCCTTGAAGATTTATGGCCTTTTAATGAAGAAATAGTTGCTAGAGCAATTTATGATTCTAAATTGCCTATAATATCTGCAGTTGGGCATGAAACTGATTTTACAATAGCAGATTTTGTAGCAGATTTAAGAGCTCCTACTCCATCTGCCGCAGCAGAATTAGCAGTACCTAATATTGCAGACGTAGCTTATACAATAAGTACATATCAAAATAGATATAGAGTCGCTTTAAAAAGAAAATTAGAACTTATGAAAATGAGATACGAAAAGTGTATGACAAGAAGAGTTTTTAAAGAACCTCTACAAAAAATAAATGAAAAAGCAATAAGTTTAGATATGTTAGTAAAATCAATTCAAAATAATATAAATAATAAAATTACAAAGTCTAAAGCAGAAGCAGTAAAATTATATGCTAAATTAGATGCTTTAAGCCCACTAAAAACACTTACTAGAGGATATAGTATAGCTGAAAAAAATGGAAAAGTTGTATATAAAGTAGATGACATTGAAATTAATGATGAAATTGAATTAAGAATTTTAGATGGTAAACTTAAAACAAAAGTAATTGATAAAACAAAAATATCTAATTTTTAAAAATGAAAGGAAAAAGAAATGGAAGAATTAACTTTTGAACAAGCTATGCAAAAATTAGAAACAATAGCTAGTGAATTAGAAAATGACAATTTGGATTTAGATACATCAGTAAAAAAATTTGAAGAGGGAATGAAATTGTCTCAAAAATGTAATAAAATATTAGAAGATGCAGAAAAAAAGATAACAGTATTAATAAATGGAGAAGAAAAAGATTTTAAATTAAATGAAGATCAAAATGACTAAATTATATTAAGGGGAAACAATATGCTAGGATTTTTTAATCAATATAAATATTTAATTGTGCCGATTACATTATGGTTTGGAATACAGATGTTTAAAGTATTATATGAGTTCTTTACAGAAGGAAAATGGAACTTTAAAAGATTTATGGGAGCAGGAGGTATGCCAAGTTCACATTCAGCTGTAGTTGTTTCTTTGGCTACTTTAATAGGAAAACATATAGGAATAGATGAACCCATATTTGCACTAAGTGCTATGTTTGCATTTATAACAATGTATGATGCTGCAGGAGTAAGAAGAGCAGTAGGTGAACAAGCACATGTATTAAATGATGTTGTAAAAAAAGTAAAAGATATGACACCAAGTGAATATTTACAAGAAAAAACAGGTCATACTCCAGTTCAAGTAGCTGCAGGAGCAATGATTGGATTAGTAGCCGGATTAATCTTTTAAAATAAATATAGGAGGGTGATGATATGGGAGATATAGAAATAGCAAGAAGTGCAAAATTAAAAAATATAACAGAAATAGTAAATAAGCTAAATATACCAGAAGAAGATATCGAACCAATAGGCAAATATAAAGCAAAAATATCTTTGAATTATTTAAAAAAATTAAATGATAAGAAAAATGGTAAATTAATTTTAGTTACTGCAATTAATCCTACTCCTTTAGGAGAGGGAAAAACAACAACTTCAATAGGATTGGCAGATGGGTTAAATTCTATTGGAAAAAAAGCGATTCTTGCACTTAGAGAACCATCACTTGGACCTGTATTTGGAATAAAAGGAGGAGCAACAGGAGGAGGACATTCTCAAGTTGCTCCAATGGAGGATATTAATTTACATTTTACTGGAGACATACATGCAATTACTTCAGCAAATAATTTATTAAGTGCTATAATAGATAATCATATTTTTCAAGGAAATGAATTAGGTTTTGAAAAAGTTGTTTGGAAAAGATGTGTTGACTTAAATGATAGAGCGTTAAGAACAGTTGAAATAGGACTTTCAGGAGAAAAGAATATGGTTCCACGCCAAGATCATTTTGATATAACTGTAGCATCAGAAATAATGGCAATATTCTGTTTGGCAACTTCTATTGAAGATTTAAAAAGAAGATTAGGAAATATTATTGTAGGATATAATAAAGAAAATAAACCAATAACTTGCCATGATTTAAAAGCGGAAGGAAGTCTTACAGTACTTTTAAAGGATGCCCTTAATCCAAATTTAGTTCAAACATTAGAAAATAATCCTGCGATAATTCATGGAGGACCATTTGCTAATATAGCACACGGATGCAATAGCATTTTAGCAACGAAAATGGCAATGAAATTAGCTGATTACACAGTAACAGAAGCGGGTTTTGGAGCAGATTTAGGAGCAGAAAAGTTTTTAGATATTAAATGCAGAAAATTAAATGTTTCACCAGATGCAGTTGTTATAGTTGCAACATTAAGAGCATTAAAGTATCATGGCGGAGTTCCAAAAAATGAAGTCACTATTGAAAATTCTAAAGCTTTAAAGGTAGGAATAAGAAATCTATTAAAACACGTTGAAAATATAAAAAAATATGGATTGAATCCTATTGTTGCAATTAATAAGTTTAATACTGATTCTGAAGATGAAATAAATTTGTTACAAAATGAATTGGAAGGAAAAGTAGACTTCAGTTTATTAGAAAATTGGGAAAAAGGTGGAGAAGGAGCAAAAGATCTAGCACAAAAAGTTATCAAAATATGTGAATTACCTAAAAACTTTAACCCAATATATGAATTAAATACGACTATTGAAGAAAAAATTGAAAAAGTTGCTAAAGAAATTTATGGAGCTAATAATGTTATATATTCTGAAGAAGCTAGAAATGAGATAGAAGAAATAAGAGAACTAGCTAATAATATGCCAGTTTGCATAGCAAAAACTCAATATTCTTTTTCAGATGATCCTAAAAACTTGTTATGCGATAAACCTTTTGATATTCATGTTAGCTCAGTTGAATTAAAGAATGGAGCAGAGTTTGTAGTAGTTAAAACAGGAAAAATTATGACAATGCCTGGATTACCAAAAATACCTGCAGCAGAATCAATAGATATTGATGAAAAAGGAAATATTATAGGAATATTTTAAAAAAGATATAAATAAAAAAATGCATAAAAAAACCTTTTTTGGTAAAAATAATACCAAGAAGGTTTTTTATTATTAAAATTGATGAGGATAAATTTGATGAAAATTAGAAAACAAGTTAGCGTGTTATTGATAATAGCAGTAATGCTTTTTGTAAGCTATAATGTGGTTGTTAGAAATGCTGAAGTTTTAGCCCTTTCAAAGTATGGCTCAAGAGGAGAAGAAGTTAGACAAATACAAACAAAACTAAAAAGATGGGGATATTATAGTGGAAATGTAGACGGAATTTATGGTAGTGGAACACTAGCAGCTGTAAAAAATTTTCAAAAGAAAAATGGATTAAAGGTAGATGGAATTGCTGGTACAAAAACTTTAGAAGCAATGGGAATTTATAATTCTTCTAATAATTCATCTACATCTAGTAGCAATGTAAGTTCTAGTAATTTAAATTTGCTAAGCAGAGTCGTATATGGTGAAGCTAGAGGAGAAAGTTATACTGGTCAAGTAGCTGTTGCAGCAGTGGTACTAAATAGAGTAAAATCAAGTTCATTCCCTAATACTATTTCGGGAGTTGTTTATCAATCAGGAGCATTTGACTGCGTTTCAGATGGACAAATAAACTTAACACCTAATGAAACAGCTAGAAAAGCAGCACAAGATGCAATTAATGGATGGGATCCTACCTATGGAGCAATATATTACTTCAATCCTGCAACTGCAACTAATAAATGGATTTGGTCTAGACCAATGACTGTAACAATAGGTAAACACAGATTTTGTAAATAAAGTGAAAAAAATGTCAAAAATTGAAAAAGTTGAAAAAATATCAATGAATAATATTAAAAAAATTGCAGAAACTAAGAATGTAAAACTAAAAGATAGGAGTAAAAGAAAATGAAAATAGTTGACAGAATTGCTTTAGTTTTAGTCATCATTGGCGCAATCAACTGGGGATTAATAGGATTCTTTGGTTTTAACTTAGTAGATAGCATATTTGGTACAATGAGTATAGTTAGTAGAATTATATATGCCTTAGTTGGATTATCAGGATTGTGGTCAATAAGATACTTTATGTATGAACATAATGACTAATCAAAAAAATGAACTTTGAGAAATATAAACTCAAAGTTCATTTTATATTATAAAATAAATATAATTTAATAAATATAAATACAAAATTATAATTTAAAATTTCTTGACAAACAAAAAATTATGTTGTAAGATATCTAATATGTTAGGAGGCTAACAAATGGAAAAACCTGATATTGGACTTAAAATACATATACTCTCAAGACAAATTAAAAGAAAAATGGATAAACTATTATACAAGTACAATATTACAGGTGTACAATCTGCAATATTAGGATACATATATAGAAAATCAAAAAATGGACTAGTATATTCACGAGACATAGAAAAAGAATTTGATATGAGAAGAGCTACATCTGCTGGAATTTTAAGACTTTTAGAAAAACAAGAAATGATAGTAAGAACAACTGAAAACAAAGATGCTAGGTTAAAAAGTATCATTCTTACTGAAAAAGCATTAACATTTCAAAAAGAAGTTGAAAAGGCAATTAAAGAAAATGAAATGAAATTAAAAGAAGGACTATCAAAAGAAGACCTTGAAAATTTTAGTAGAATAATAACTCAGATGTCCAATAATATAAAATAATAAAAAGAACAAATTACATTTGTTCTTTTTAAATCGCCATTTTGTTAGCAATTATTGATTTTTATAAAGCTGTTTTGGGGGCTGCTTTTAGGGAGGGATGCTTTTGGGGACACCTTCCGAAAACAGCCTACGCAAATTAAGCTGTTTTCGGAAGGTGTCCCCAAAAGCATCCACAAATTATCTCAAAAAAACAGCTAAAACTTAAATGAAAGGAAGGAAAAAGAAAATGATAAAAAAATTAGCAAGTTACATTAAAGAGTACAAAAAAGCAAGTATTTTAACGCCAATTTTTGTCGTTTTAGAAGTTGCAATGGAAGTAATAATTCCAATGCTAATGTCAAAAATCATTGATGTTGGTATTCCTAATAGTGATATTAAATACATACTTGAAATAGGAATATTATTAACCTTATCTGCAATAATGTCATTAGCTTTTGGTATGCTTTCTGGAAGATTTGCAGCAAAAGCATCATCTGGATTTGCTAAAAATTTAAGAAAAGGTATGTTCTATAAAATTCAAAATTTTTCATTTGAAGATATAGACAAATTTTCAACTTCAAGTTTAATAACAAGACTTACAACTGATGTTACAAACGTTCAAATGGCTTACATGATGATTATAAGAATATTAATAAGAGGACCAGTTATGCTACTAGCTGCATTATTTATGGCATTTAGCATAGATGTAAGATTATCTTGTGTATTCTTAGTATCTATTCCAATTTTAGGAGTAGCACTATTTTATATAGCAATTAAAGCACATCCAAATTTTGAAAGAGTATTTAAAAAATATGATAAGTTAAATGAAGTAGTGCAAGAAAATGTTGGAGGCATTAGAGTCGTAAAAGCTTATGCAAATGAAGAACATGAAGAGAAGAAGTTTGAAGACGTAAACAATGAGGTTTATAACTACTTCAAAAAAGCTGAAAAAATTGTAGCATTTAATAGCCCTATTATGCAATTTGTTGTATATTTTTCAGTTTTAATAATTTCATGGCTGGGTGCTAAATTTATAATAGGAGGAACTTTCCAAACAGGTGAATTATCAAGCTTAATTACTTATGCTTGGCAAATACTTATGAGCTTAATGATGCTTTCTATGGTATTTGTTATGATTATTATAGCTCAATCATCTGCTGAAAGAATTGTAGAAGTTATAGACCAAGAGCCATTTATTAAGAATAAGAAAAATCCAATTAAAACAATTAAAGATGGTTCTATAACATTTGATCATGTAAGTTTTGCTTATAGTGATGAAAAAGATCCAAATAAATTTGCACTTCAAGATATTAACTTGGAAATTAAATCTGGTGAAACAATTGGTATTATTGGTGGAACAGGAAGTTCTAAGTCCTCATTAGTGCAACTTATTCCAAGACTTTATGATGCAACAAAAGGAACTGTTAAAGTTGGTGGAGTTAATGTAAAAGATTATGATATGGAATCACTTCGCGACGAAGTTTCTATGGTTTTACAGAAAAATGTATTATTCTCTGGAACAATAGCAGAAAACTTAAGATGGGGTAATCCAAATGCTGATGATGAAGAACTTGAAAGAGTATGTAAATTAGCTCAAGCAGATAGCTTTATTCAAGAATTCCCAGATAAATATGATACATATATTGACCAAGGTGGTACAAATGTATCTGGTGGACAAAGACAGAGATTATGTATTGCAAGAGCACTTTTGAAAAAGCCAAAAATATTAATATTAGATGACTCAACAAGTGCAGTTGATACAAAAACAGATAGTTACATACGTAAAGCATTTAGAGAAGAAATACCAAATACTACAAAAATAATAATTGCACAAAGAGTAACTTCAGTAGAAGATTGCGACAGAATTATTGTAATGGATGAAGGAAAAATAAATGGTATTGGTACTTCGGAAGAATTATTAAAAACTAATAAAATATACCAGGAAGTATATAATTCACAAATGAAAGGAGGAGAAGATAATGAGTAAGAAAGAAAAGCTAAATAATAAACAAGTAAAAGAAAATTCTGATAAAAATAATAAAAAAGCAAAGAAAAAATCAAGCTCAGTTGATTTTAAAACAGTAAAAAGACTTTTAAAATATGCAACTGGAATTTACAAATTTCAATTTGTAGTTGTTATTATTAGTATTATAGTTAGTAGTATTGCTAATGTAATGGGAATACAATTCTTACAAAAATTAATTGATGATTACATCACTCCTCTAATGGGACAGGAAAACCCAGATTTAAGTAATTTATTTATGGCTGTTGTTGGTATGGGTGTAATGTACTTAGTTGGTATAACAGCTACATATATTTATAATAGACTTATGATAAACATTTCACAAGGTGTTTTAAGACAAGTACGTGAAGATATGTTTAATCACATGCAAAGTTTACCTATAAAATACTTTGATACTCATGCTCATGGTGAAATAATGAGTACATACACAAACGATGTTGATACTTTAAGACAAATGATTAGCCAAAGTATTCCACAAGTATTTTCATCAGTTGTAACAATGGCAAGTATATTAATATCAATGTTTACTACAAATGTATACTTAACACTTATAGTTTTAGGTATGGTTGTATTGATGATATTCTGTGCTAGATATTTAGGTGGAAACGGTTCTAAATATTTCGTAAAACAACAAGATGATATTAGTAAAGTAAATGGCTACATTGAAGAAATGATGTCTGGACAAAAAGTTGTTAAAGTATTTAATCATGAAGAAGAGTCAAAAGAAAAATTTGACGAACTTAATGAAGAATTATGTGACAGTAGTACTCAAGCTAATATGTATGCAAATGTATTAATGCCATGTATTGCAAACATTGGTAACTTAGGATATGTATTTGTTGCAATAATTGGTGGTATGCTTTCAGTAAATGGTATTTTAAGTATAGGTAGTATAGCAGCATTCTTACAATACATAAAAGCTTTTACAAACCCAGTAAGTCAGGTTTCACAACAAATGAACTCTGTTATAATGGCATTAGCTGGTGCAGAGAGAATCTTTGCATTAATAGATGAAGAGCCAGAAGTAGATGATGGTTATGTAACACTTGTTAATGCAAAAATGGAAAATGGAAAATTAGTTGAAACAGAAGAAAGAACTGGTATATGGGCTTGGAAACATCCACACCATGATGGAAGAGTAACTTATACAAGATTACGTGGACATGTAGAATTTGAAAACGTAAACTTTGGATATACTCCAAACAAAATGGTACTTCATGACATCACTTTGGAAGCTAAAGAAGGTCAAAAAGTATCATTTGTTGGTGCAACAGGTGCAGGAAAAACAACAATTACAAACTTAATAAATCGTTTTTACGATATACAAGATGGTAAAATTAGATATGATGGCATAAATGTTAAAAAAATCAAGAAAAAGGATTTAAGAAAATCACTTGGGATGGTATTGCAAGATACAAGTTTATTTACAGGTACAGTTAAAGACAACATAAGATATGCTAACTTAAATGCAAGTGATGAAGATGTAATAAAAGCTGCAAAACTTGCAAATGCTGACCACTTCATTAGAAACTTGCCTGATGGATATGACACAGTAATATCAGGAAGTGGAGAAGGTTTATCTCAAGGTCAAAGACAATTACTTTCAATTGCAAGAGCAGCATTATATAATCCACCAGTATTAATATTAGATGAAGCAACATCAAGTATTGATACACGTACAGAACAAATTGTACAAAAAGGTATGGATGAATTAATGAAAGGTAGAACAGTATTTGTTATAGCACATAGACTTTCTACAATAAGAAACTCAGAATTAATAATGGTACTAGACCATGGAAGAATTCTAGAACGTGGAAACCATAAAGAACTTATGGCAAAACAAGGCATGTACTATGCTTTATATACTGGAAAAATTGAAATTGAATAATTTTGAATTATCAAAAGTGACGGTTCTTTTTGTAAAATACTTTACGAAAAGGACCGTCTTTAAATTAAAAATCTATTATTGCAAATAAAAAATTACTATGTTAGAATAAGCAAAGACATTTTTATTTTAAGATTTAAAAGAAAGGATTTAATATGAATATAGTAGAAACAATTGCTAATGAATTGAATATTAAAAATTATCAGGTAGAAAAAACAATAGAATTAATAGATAGCGGAAATACAATACCTTTCATTGCTCGATATAGAAAAGAAGTTACTGGAGGATTAAGTGATGAAACTTTAAGAAATTTAGATGAAAGATTAAAATACTTGAGAAATTTAGAAGAAAGAAAAGAAGAGGTTAAAACTTCAATAGACAATCAAGGAAAATTAACAGAAGAAATAATTAAAAATTTGGAAATTGCAAAAACTTTAGCTGAGGTAGAAGATATATATAGACCTTATAAGCAAAAGAAAAAAACAAGAGCAACTGTAGCTAAGGCAAATGGATTAGAACCTCTAGCAGAAATAATAAAAGAGCAAAAAGAAACAAGATCACTTGAAGAAATAGCAAAAGAATATTTAAATGAAAATGTAAAAACTGTTGAGGAAGCTATACAAGGTGCAAAAGATATAATTGCAGAAGAAATTTCAGATGATGCAGAGTACAGAAAACAAATTAAGAAATTATATTATAGAGAAGGATATATTTGCACAAAAAATGCTAAAGAAGAAAACCCTACATATAGTATGTATAATGACTTTAAGGAAAAAATAAGCACAATACCGAGTCATAGAATATTAGCAATAAATAGAGGGGAAAAAGAAGAATTTCTAAAAGTTACTATAGAAAAACCAGTTGATAAAATACTAGGTTTTATAGAAAGAAAAACAATAAAAAATGATAAATATGAACAAATACTTAAAGAAACTATAGAAGATAGTTTCAAAAGACTAATAGAACCATCAGTTGATAGAGAAATTAGAGCTGATTTGACAGAAAAGGCAGATAAACAAGCAATAGAGGTATTTGGAAAAAATGCTAAACAATTACTATTAGGAGCACCTTTAAAAGGACTTACGGTTTTAGGATTTGATCCAGCTTATAGAACAGGATGCAAATTAGCTGTAATCGATGAAACCGGAAAAGTACTAGATACAGGAGTCATCTATCCTACTGAACCACAAAATGATATAGAAGGATCAGAAAAAGAACTTATAAGATTAATTGTTAAAGACAATATTCAAATGATTGCCATTGGAAATGGTACTGCATCGAGAGAATCTGAAAGCTTTGTTGCAAATACTATAAAGAAAGTAAAAGAAACTTTACATAAAGACGTGTATTATACAATAGTTAGCGAAGCTGGAGCATCAGTATATTCTGCTTCTAAATTGGCATCAGAAGAATATCCAGACTTAAATGTATCTTTAAGAGGCGCTATATCAATAGCTAGAAGATTGCAAGATCCACTAGCAGAATTTGTAAAAATAGATCCTAAAGCAATAGGAATAGGACAATATCAACATGACGTAGATCAAAAGAAATTATCAGAAAGCTTAGAAGGTGTAGTAGAAGATGCTGTTAATACTGTTGGAGTAGATGTAAATACAGCAACACCATCATTACTTTCTTATGTTTCAGGAATTAACAAAACTATTGCAAAAAATATAGTTAAATATAGAGATGAAAATGGAGCTATAAAAGAAAGAAAAGAACTTTTAAAAGTACCAAAACTAGGTAAAGTTGCTTATGAACAATGTGCAGGATTTATTCGTATACCTTATGGAAAAAATCCATTAGAAAATACAGGAGTCCATCCAGAAAGTTATGAAATTGCAGAAAATTTACTTAAATCAATAGGATTTGATAAAAAAGATTTGCTAGATAAAGAGAAGCAAGAAAAAATAAAGAAAACTCTTGCAAGCCAAAATGTTTCAGAATTAGCAAAAAAGCTTAATGTAGGAGAAATGACATTAGAAGATATAATTAAAGAATTATCTAAGCCAGGTAGAGACCCAAGAGAAGATATGCCAAAGCCTATTTTAAGAAATGACGTGTTAAAATTTGAAGATCTAAAAGAAGGAATGATTTTAACTGGAACTGTTAGAAATATTACTGATTTTGGAGCATTTGTAGATGTGGGGGTTAAACATGATGGATTAGTACACATTTCGGAACTAAGTGATAAATTTGTAAAAAGACCTACTGATGTAGTCTCAATAGGAGATATTGTTAAGGTGAAGGTTATAGGAATAGACAGTGAAAGACAAAAAGTAAAATTATCAATGAAAAATATAGATTAAATTAAAAAACTATGTCTTAAAAAATATATTTTAATGGCATAGTTTTTTGTATTGAAAAATATATTTTACTATGTTAAAATAAAATCGAATCAATAATAAACCTAGAGGAGAGACTTATGATTTTAGCACCAAATATGCGTGTAAATAAAATTACTGATATAACAATAGATATGTTAAAAGAGAATAATATACAAGCAATGATTTTAGATGTAGATAATACAATTATAAATTTAGATAAAGAACCACTAGAAGGTATAAAAGAATGGATTGATAAAATGAAAGATAGTGGAATTAAATTTTGTATAGCTTCAAATAGCATTAAAAAGGAAAAAATTGAAAAAGTTGCAGAAATGCTACAAATTCCTTATGTACATTTTTCAATCAAGCCTACTAAAATAGGATTAAAGAGAGCAAAAAATATACTTGGAGTTCAGAACAATGAAAATATAGCTGAAGTTGGAGACCAACTATTTACTGATGTATTAGGAACAAATAGAATGAAAATGTTTTCAATTTTAACAGAGCCATTATGTGAAGAAAAATTAAAAATAAATAATCTAAAAAGAAAATTAGAGAAAAAAGTTCTAAAGAAGGTATCTTCTCATAATATTACAAAGGAGGAAAATTAAAAATGTACATAAATGACATTCATATATTATATTATTTTTTTATAGGTCTTTTAGGACTAGCTGTTGGTCAATTATTAGACTGGGCAACTAAAAGAATGATTGAGCATAAACCTATTTTAAATAAGGATTTTTATAAAATTTATACTAAAGATTTAAAATTAAATTATAAATTTATGATTTTAACAGCGATAGCTTATATTGCGTTATTATATTTATTTGGATTCAGCTTAGATTTAGCAAAATATTTAATAGTTACACCATTGTTAATTTCAGTATTTGCAATAGATTACAAAGAGCAAATTATTCCTAATAGATTAACTCTAATATTGTTTGAAGTAGGATTGTTATTTGCTTTCATTAATGGAGCAATGATTAGTTTTAGTGCTTTATTAAGAGATATTTTAGGACTAGCAATAGGAGGAGGAATATTCTTAATTATAACTCTAATCGGAGGTCTTATTGCTGGAAAAGAAGCAATGGGATTTGGAGATGTTAAACTTATGGGTGCGCTAGGCTTAATTTTTGGCGCATATAATATTATTATAATCTCTGTTATTTCCTTTTTACTAGCTGCAATTATAAGTATTATATTAATTATTAGCAAAAAGAAGAAAGCTAATGAATATATTCCATTTGGACCTTTTATTGTTGTATCATCTTTTTTAGTAATGTTTATACCACAATATTTAATGCTATATATATTATTAGAAGTGTTCACACTTGGAACATATCAAGGATAAAGTAAAAAGGGGATGGTGATTTTATGAATTATAAAATTAAATGTATTAGAGAAAAAATGAAATTATTAAATATACAAGGATTGATAATTACTAATCCTGTAAATATAAGATACATTTTAAGCATCCCAGTAGAAGGAAAAATACTTTTAACAGATAAAGAAAATATATTTATAACTGATGCTAGATATATTGAAGAAGTGAATAATTTTTTGACAATAAATGATGAGTTTATAATATATGATCAAAAAGATTTATCAGATATCGATAATCAAACATTTTTTAGTGAGTGTGAGAATGTTGGGTTTGAAGAAGAGTACGTTACTTATAGTCAATATGAAAACATAGTCAGAATCTATCGTATAAAAAACATGGAAGAAACTGAAAAAATAATAGAAAAGCAAAGAATGATTAAAGATGAAAAAGAAATATCTTTAATAGAAAAAGCTTGTCAAATAACGGATTTATGCTTTGAACACTTAAAACAGTTTATAAAAATCGGAATGACTGAAAAACAAATTGCTTTTGAAATTGAAAAATTTTTTATTCAAAACGGAGCTGATGGAGTTGCATTTGATACAATAGTAGCTTCTGGAGAAAATTCTTCCAAACCTCATGCAATACCAAGTGATAAAATAATTAAACAAGGAGATCCAATTACTATAGACTTTGGTGCTAAATATAAAGGCTATTGTGCAGATATGACAAGAACCGTATTTGCAGGAGAGCCAAAAGAAGAAGTGAAAAAACTTTATAATTACATATTAAAAAATCAGTTAAATGCTACAAAAGAAATAAGAGAAGGTACTAGTTGTAAATTAATAGCAAGAAATGTAGAAAACAATTTTTATCTATATAGCTATAATCTAATACATGCTTTAGGACATGGAGTAGGTTTAGAAGTACATGAGTTACCTATTTTAAGCCATAATTCACAAACAATCTTAAAAGAAAATATGATTGTTACAAATGAACCAGGTATATATTTTCAAGGGCAATATGGTATAAGAATAGAAGATACAATAAGGGTAGGAAGATTAGAATCTGAGGTTTTGACAAAATCATCTAAAGAATTAACAATAGTAGGTTAATAAATAATTTAATATTTTAATTAAAAATCTTTTATTATAAATATTCAAAAATTTTACACAAAATTCACAAATTAAATATAAAACGACAAAATAAACATAAATTTCAATTTTTGGATAAAAATAATAGAAGATTTTTATATTAACCTATTGAAAATAATCGAAATTATTGATATCATTACTGTGATTTATTTTACAAAGAGGACGAATAAAATGATTGAGTTTAGAAATGTAAGCAAAAAATATGAAACTGGTACTGAAGCAATTCATAATATAAACTTTAAAATAAATAAAGGAGAATTTGCATTTTTAGTTGGTAGTTCAGGTTCAGGAAAATCAACAATTATAAAACTTATATTGAAAGAAGAAGAACCTACATCAGGCAATATAATCATTAATGGAAAGGACACTACTTTCTTAAAACCTAGTAGAGTTCCTTTTTTAAGGAGAAGTATGGGAATAGTTTTCCAAGACTTTAGACTTCTACCAGATAAAACAGTATATGAGAATGTTGCTTTTGCAATGTATGTAGTAAGAGCTACACCAAAACATATTAGAAGACAAGTACCAATGGTACTATCATTAGTTGGACTAGCTAATAAAGCTAAAGTATATCCAAATGAATTATCTGGAGGTGAGCAACAAAGAGTAGCTTTAGCAAGAGCAATAGTAAATAATCCATCGATGCTTATTGCAGATGAGCCTACAGGAAACCTAGACCCAAATACTGCGTGGGACATTATGGAGCTACTTAATGATATCAACTTAAGAGGAACAACCGTTGTTGTTGCAACTCATGCAAAAGATATAGTTGATAAAATGAATAAAAGAGTTATAAGAATAGACAAAGGAAATATTGTAAGAGACGAAAAAGGTGGATACGATGAGGTTTAATGTAGTAAGTTATTTAATTAAAGAGGGTTTTAAAAGTACTTTTAAACAAAAGAAGATGACAGGCGCATCAATAATTATAATGTGTGCGACAATGTTTATCTTTGGACTTTTCTTTGTTATAGGAGAAAATGTAAATAGTGTAATAACTCAAATCGAGAGTCAACAAGGAATACAAATATTTATTGATGAAGATGCTACTGATGCAGAAATAGAAACCTTAGGAAACCAAATCAGGGCAATTCCAGGAGTAAATAGGGCGACATTTGTTAGCAAAGAAGATGCACTTAATTCAATGAAAACTACTTTAGGAGATGAAAGTTTATTCGAAGGATGGGATGAAGAAAATCCATTTCCAGCATCATATTTTGTAACATTAACAGATTTATCACTAAATGAGCAAGTTCAAAGTGAAATACTAGCATTAGACAACGTTGATGAGATACAAAGTGAAAATACAACAATTAATAGACTACAGAGCTTAGCAAATGGTATTCAAATAACAACAATAATCATTTTAATTTTATTAATAATAATATCAATATTTATTATTTCATATACAATTAAATTGACTGTACATGCTAGAAGAAGAGAAATATCAATAATGAAATATGTAGGAGCAACAAATGGATTTATTAGAGGACCATTTGTTGTTGAAGGTGTTATAATAGGTGTTATATCAGCAATTATAACTCTTGTAATATTAGGAATAGCTTATAATGCTGTAATGAATAGCATTGGTGATTCTGTACTTCTACAAGAAATGGGATTTGGATTACTTAGCTTCTCAGAAATGTTCTATTTAGTATTAGGAGTATATTTAATACTTGGTGTAGGCATAGGCGTATTAGGAAGTGCAATTTCAATGAGAAAATATTTGAAAGTATAATAGCAAAAGATTAAATAATAAAAATATAAGCAACTTAAAAAATAATAATAGGAGGAACTTATGAATAAAAAAATTATTTCTGTTATTGCTATAATATTAATTCTTCTTGCATATACTAATTCATGTATAGCGGCATCATTAAGTGAGTTAAATGAACAAAAAAAAGATGCTGAAAATCAAAAAGATCAAGTATCTGAAAAAAGAGAAAATGCTGAAAATGAATTAGATAATATTAATGCACAAATATCAGATATTGAAGCAGAATTATTTCAATTGCAATTACAATTAGATGATTTAAACTCTTCAATAAGCCAAAAAGAACAGGAAATAACTGAAAAACAAGCAGAACTAGAACATAAAGAAGATTTATTAAAAACTAGAATGGTAGCCATGTATAAAGGTGGAGGTACAACATATCTAGATGTTTTACTTGGCTCAAGTAACTACATAGAAATGTATACTAAATACAATGCAATTCAAACTATAGCTGAAAAAGATACAGAACTTATAAGTGAGGTATCACAACAAAAAGAAGATATAGAAAAGGAAAAACAAGATTTAGAAACTTCTAAATCAGAAGTTGAAAACATAAAAAGTCAAACTGATGCTAAAAATGCTGAATTACAAGCAGCAAAAGTTTCTAAACAAAATACAGTTAGTCAATTATCTGCTGAAGAACAAGAACTACAGAAAAAAATAGATGAATTTGAAGCAGCTATTGATAAAGCTCAACAAGAAATAGCCAATGCAACTCACAATACTGGAAAATATGAAGGTAGCTTTAGTGGTGGTATGCTTGAATGGCCATTATCTTATAGTTATAACAGAATAACATCTATATTCGGTAATAGAACTGCTCCAACAGCAGGTGCTTCATCAAACCATGGAGCTATTGATATAGGTGTAAGTTATGTTCCTGTATATGCACCAGCAGACGGTAAAGTAATTTTAGCGCAATGGGTATCAGGATATGGTAACTATATAATGATAGACCATGGTAATGGATATTATACAGCATTTGGACATTTGTCACAATATACTGTTTCAGCAGGTACAATTGTTTCAAAAGGCCAACAAATCGCAGTATCAGGAAACACTGGTATTTCAACAGGACCTCATTTACATTATGAAGTATACATAGGTGGAACAAGCAAAGGTTATAGAGTAGATCCATTAAAATATACAAATCATCCAAGCGTAATTTATAGTTAATAAAATAAAAAAATTAGGAGGCAAAAAGATTAATGAAAAATAAGATAGTTTCAACAATATCAGTGCTAATTATAACTACTCTTATATTATCTTCTTGCCTTTATTTTGTTAAAGCAGAAGATAATATTGCTAATAATGAAATGCAAGAAAATAATGCTCTACAAAATGAAACTAATAATACAGTTAATACTTTATCTTTAAGTGAACAAAAAGAACAAGTAGAACAAGAATTACAAAAAGCTCAAGAACAGCTAACTTATGTACAAGAAGAATTAAGTGATTCTATAATAGAACTTCAACAGATGGATGACAAAATAAATGAATATCAAAATACATTAAATGAGGTAAATACCAAATATCAAGAACTTCAAAAAAAAGTAGAAGAATCTGAAAAACAACTTAAAATTGCACAAGATGATTATGATAAAAAAATGGATTTATTAAAAAAGAGATTAGTTGCAATATACAAAAATGGTGAAACAAAATATCTAGATGTTTTAATGAATTCGAGAAGTATTATAGACTTTGTTTCTAAATATTTTGTAGTTCAAAGAATAACAGAATATGATTCGAAAACAATAAAGGAATTAGAAGAAAAGAAACTAGAGCTTGAAAAAATCAACAATCAATTAGAATCAGATAAAGCTGAAATGAAATTAGCAAAAGTAGAAGCGGAAAAGCAAACCGTTGTATTGGCAAATACAAAGACAGTATATGAAAATCATAAAAATAGTTTGTCTGAAAGTGAAAAACAACTAAATTCGCAAATAGAAACTTATAAAAAACAACAGCAAGAATTAGAAAATTTAATTCAATATACAATAAGTGGCTCTACTTATGAATTAAAATATTCAGGTGGAGTAATGATATGGCCTACATTAGAAAGTTCATATATTACATCACCTTATGGATCAAGATTACACCCTATACAAGGTGTCGTAAAAAATCACGATGGTATAGATATAGGCGGATCGACTGGAGATCCTGTATATGCAGCAGCAGATGGAATAATTATATATTCACAATTTAATACCGGTGGTTATGGAAATATGGTAATGATAGATCATGGATTAAACAGTGAAGGGGTAAAAATTGTAACCTTATATGCGCATGGAAGTAAATTATTAAAAAATGTAGGAGATACAGTAAAGCAAGGAGACATAATAATGGAAGTAGGTTCTACGGGCAATTCTACTGGTCCTCATGTACATTTTGAAGTAAGAGAAAATGGAACTGATGTAGATCCAAAAAACTATTTATCATCAAATTAAAAAGCAAGTTGTTATAAAATATAGCAACTGCTAATTTATGTAAAAATGAAAGAAGGGCTTATATGAATCAAAAAAATAAAAATACAAAGATTTCAATTTATAAAACTATTATGACAATAATTGCAACTGCAATTATAACATCAGTAATAACTACAGTATGGATTTACGGAAGGGCATCTTTAAAATCAACAGAAAGTGCAATAGGTGATGCTGTTAAATCAAGTAGTTTGGCAGCAAAGCTATCATTGATAAAAGGTAAAATTGATCAAGAATACATTGGAGACATAGATGAAAATTCATTAATTGATGGAGCCATAAAAGGATATGTATCAGGACTAAATGATGTATATAGCGAATATCTAACAGAAGATGAAATGTCAAGCTTTTCAGAAGATATTGAAGGTGAATTTGTCGGAATAGGTGTTTATATAACGAAAGACACAGAAAATAATTTAATTGTAGTATATGGTACAATTCAAAACTCTCCTGCACAAGAAGCAGGTCTAAAAACAGGAGATATAATTACTAGTGTTGATGGTGTTGAATGTAATGGAGATAATTATGATACAATCACAAATGATATTAAAGGAAAAGAAGGAACTAAAGTTTCAATAGGAATATTAAGAAATGGTGAAGAACTTAATTTTGAAATAGAACGTAAAAAGGTTGCTGTTGAGCATGTTACTTCACAAATTTTAGAAAATGATATAGGATATATTAATATATCAAGTTTTGAAGGAAATGTATCAGAAGAATTTGAAAATGCATTTGACAACTTAGAATCTCAAGGAATAACATCATTAATAATAGATATTAGAAACAATGGCGGAGGTATAGTGGATGAATCATTAGCAATTGCAGAGCTAATGACAGACAAGGGGCAAACATTATTAATAGAATCAAATAAAAATGGAGAAGAAGAAGTAATAAAATCTGAAAAAGATAAAAAAATAGATATGCCAATAGTTTTACTAGTAAATGAATATTCAGCAAGTGCGTCAGAAATATTAGCAGGTATACTTAAAGAAGATGTCGAAAATGTAACATTAATAGGTAATACGACTTATGGTAAAGGTGTAATTCAAGCATTATATAAATTTACAGATGGAAGTGGTTTAAAATTAACAACTAATGAATACTTTACACCAAATCATAATAAAATCAACAAAATTGGAATAGAACCAGATATAAAAATAGATGATTATATATATACAGGAACTTTGGATTTAGAAAAAGATACTCAGTTAAAAAGAGCTATTGAAGAACTAAAATAACATAATTAATATGATTAAAAGAAAAGTACGAGTACTTTTCTTTTAATCATAATTTTGAACAACAGCTACAATTCAGTAATACCAAAGAATGCATGACTTTAATATAAATTTTATAAAAAAATTGAAAAAAAGTGTTGACTTTTTATAAAAAATCTAGTATACTAAGAAAGTCGAAAGACATGGTCGCTTAGCTCAGCTGGGAGAGCATCTGCCTTACAAGCAGAGGGTCATAGGTTCGAGCCCTATAGCGACCACCACCTTTTATATGGCCCGGTAGTTCAGTTGGTTAGAACGCTAGCCTGTCACGCTAGAGGTCGACGGTTCGAGCCCGTTTCGGGTCGCCATATTATAATAGTAAAAACTTAGGTTTTTACTATTTAATATTATATAAACGATTTTAATGCCTCGATAGCTCAGTCGGTAGAGCAAGGGACTGAAAATCCCTGTGTCAGTGGTTCGATTCCACTTCGAGGCACCAAATAAAAAACAACTTATTAACTTTTAGTTTTATAAGTTGTTTTTTATTATATATAAATTACAAAAAGGATAAATTATAAATCCCAAATGGACGTGGCATTGCCACGTCCATTTGGGATTATTTTTCAATCATTTTTCAAGGGTGTGCACACATTCCGCGTAAACCCATCCTAAATCAACATTAGGAGTGCAGATGTGAACCATACGACGTTCGTGAGGTTCTATACTGATATTGGAATCAGCAAGATTTTCATAAGGAATATACTCGCTTTCGATGATATTAGTCCGAGAATCGTCTAGATAGGCGACCCCATTAACGTATACCATCATGTCTTCCGGAATATATTGATTCCCGGAATTAGCAATTCCGTATTTTCCCGAACCGTCATTTTTGGCTGATTCATAATAATATGTGTCAGGCTTCAAATACACCTTCTGACCAATTTTTGTCGCTGGATTGTCAAGATACTCCAAATTTGTGGAATATATGTCCATCGACAAGATGTTTTCAGAGTAATTCTGAATAGTATACTCGACGGTCAGCTCATCTTGAGAATTATTATAAATTGAACATAACACATCAAACTTATTCTTTAACCTTTCAAGGTTAATCGAATCTAGTGTAGTACCACCATAGCTCATTTTGATGTAAGGCTCGTCATGGTAAACACTAATCGTATTGGGTTCATTTAGAGTATCCATGAAAATCATTGTTACTTGGTCTTCATTGCTCACGTCCACTCCTTTGAAAAAGTCCAATAAATCTTGAACTTCATCCCAAGAATCCATTTGTGTTAAAAGACCAAGACCGATGATGACATCTTGTGGATCCTCACCGTCAAGTGTTGAAACTAGAGTTTCATCAGGAGCTTTATCAACTCCAGAGGTTGCGTAAACTTGTGTACTAAAGCAGGTAACCATAAGCACCATGCTTAGAACGATTGAAAACATTTTTTTCATAGTTTCCTCCAAACTTTTGACATGAGTTGAAAACGTACAATATGTAAACTAGCCTGAAAAGACTAGGTTAAAAAGGAAACAAATTTATGTTAATAAGCGAATAAACGCTTAGTCTAATTCTTATTATATCATATTTTCTAAAATTAAGCAAATTTGACTTATTTAGTAAGTATGGAAAAATAATTGATAATTAATAATTACTATGATATGATTCATGTAAAATAGTATATTAATCTAAAGGTGATGTTTATGAGAAAAAAACTAATATTTATTATATGTTTTATAATCGTAATATTATTAATTCTATTACTAATATCTAATTATTTTAATTTAATACCAAAAAAGTTTTATACTGCAGAAGACTTTGGAATAGAGACAATAAAAAGCAGTGTTGACTATGATCATGATGGGATAGATGATTATACCGATATTATGCTTGGAGCAAGACAAGATGCTGAAAATATGCCAACCTATAGAAGCGCATATTATGCTGGAGGATACCCACCAGATAACGAAGGGGTTTGTACCGATTTGGTATGGAGGGCATTTAAAAATGCAGGATATTTATTGAAAGATTTAGTAGATGAAGATATAAAAAATAATTTAAGTGAATACAAAAATATTACAACACCTGATCCAAATATAGATTTTAGAAGAGTATATAATTTAAAAGTATTTTTTGATAGAAATGCTCAAAAACTAACTACAAATATTGAAGAAGTAGAAGAGTGGCAACCAGGAGATGTGGTTATATTTGATGAATCACATATAGGAATCATATCAGATAGGAGAAATAAAAATAAGATTCCATACCTTATACATAATACTGCTCAACCAGTAAGAGAAGAGGATGTACTAGAAAGATATAAAAATAATATTACTGGTCATTATAGATGGAATATGAGTAAATAAATATATAAATTTGAAAAAATAAATAAAAAGTGCTATAATTAACATAATACTCAATAGAAAGGAAGTTATCTTTGATGCGGAAGCAAAAACAAAACACTAACACTATCTACTTGGGAATTATCATTGCATGCTTTGTCTGTCTTATTTGGTGCATAAGCCAATTTATAAAGGCTTGTATTCCGGAAGACAAACTCAAGGATGATAATCAAGTGGTTAGCATGCCACATGCGGAAATTGAAGTACCATCTCCATCAATAGTCACCGTTAAAATTACTGACGTTGCGGAAATAACCGCTACTCAGAAAGAAGAGACTGCTAAACAGAATCAGGTGGAGGCAACTCAAACAGTTGAAATTACTGAAACAGAACAAGCAAAACCCGAAACCTCTGATACACCAATGTATAGCAATATCTCCGATGAAGACATAACCTGGCTTGAAATGATTACAAAAGCAGAGGCCGGGATATGTGGAGAGACTGCTAAGCAGGGTGTAGCCGCCACTGTGCTTGCAAGAGCAAGCGCATACAATATGTCAATCTACGATGTAATTTTTCAGCCCGGGCAATTTACCCCGGCAATAGATGGAAAGATTTACATCATCTACACAGATGATAAAGGTCAAACCATTTATGAAGAAGTAACTCCTGAATCAGCAAAAGACTGCGAAAGTGCGGTATTAAAAGCTATCCAGGAGGGTGGTGGACAAATTGCAAATACGTTGGGTCAAGAACCCTTATTCTTCTATGCGAGTGCTGGGCTGAGTGAATACGAAGCCGAAGCTAGATGGGGGATAAGCGACAAAGTTGAAGTTGATGGGATAACATTCCATGTAGCATGGAATTGATATCAATAATTTGGACTTCCGGTTGGGGGCTGCCAGCAATGGCGGCCCCTAACTTTTTTTATAGAAAATACTTGACAAAGTATTATAAAGTCTGTATAATATATAAGTGACTTAAGTAATGAGAAATTTAATATAGATATTAAAGCATAAGGGAGGGATAAAAATGGCACAACCAAAAAGAAGATGGTCAAAAGCTAGAACTCATACAAAAAGATCAACATGGAAATTAGAAAACAAAAATTTAGTTGAATGTCCACATTGCCACGAATTAATGATGCAACATAGAGTATGCCCAAGTTGTGGTTACTACGATGGAGTAGAAATTATTTCTAAAAAAGCTAACTAATTAAGAATTTAAGAAAGAGGTGAACTAAATGAAGGCAGGAATACACCCAGAATACCAAGAAGCAACAATCACTTGTGCTTGCGGAAATGTTATGAAAACAAATTCAACAAAGAAAGATTTAAAAGTTGATGTATGCTCAAAATGCCACCCATTTTGGACAGGTAATTTAAGAAAAGAAACTACTGGTGGTAAAGCAGCTAAGTTTAAACAAAAATATGGATTAAACTAATATGAAAAATATAAATTTAGTAATAACTCTGTAACTTTTTCGGTTGCAGAGTTTTTATTTTTGTGATAAAATATAGTCATTAAAAAAGCAAGAAATCAATTATAAAACGAAAAATAAAAATAAATAAAAATACACAAAAATTGGAAGGAAGACATATAATGGATACAATAAGAATGGAAAATGCTTATATAAATAAAATTAAACAAATAAATAAAAACGGAAAGTATGCAGTATTAACAATGGGATGTCAACTAAATGAAAATGACTCTGAAAAAATTGCTGGAATTCTTAAAGAATCTGGATATGAAAAAACAGAAGATTTAAGTAAAGCAAATGTTATAGTATTTAATACTTGTTGTGTTAGAGAAAACGCTGAAGATAGACTATTTGGAAAATTAGGAGAAGTAAAAAAATACAAAGAACAAAATGGAACAATAATAGCTATTGGTGGTTGCATGATGCAAGAAAAACATATAGTTAATAAGCTAAAAGAAAGTTATCCATTTGTAGACATAGTTTTTGGACCACATACAATGCAAGACTTTCCAAAAGATTTATATGAAAGTATTGTTGAAAATAAAAAAATAGAAGACATACTAGATATAGATGGCAATATTATAGAAGGAATGCCGATTGTTAGAGATGATAAAATAAAAGCATCTGTTGCAATAATGAATGGTTGCAACAATTTTTGCACTTATTGCATAGTTCCTTATGTAAGAGGAAGAGAAAGAAGCAGAAATCCACAAGATATATATAATGAAGTTTTAAGCTTATCTAAACAAGGGTATAAAGAAGTTACTTTACTTGGCCAAAATGTTAACTCTTATATGGTTAGTGAAAAAAACAATGGAAAAGATGTTAACTTCGAGGTAAAAAAAGAAGATGGAAAAATAGTTACCGTAAACTCTTTTGCTACATTATTGAAACTTATTAATACCATTGATGGAATTGAAAGAATTAGATTCATTTCACCTCATCCCAAGGACTTTACTGATGATGTAATTGAAGCTATTGCTGAATCAAATAAAGTATGTAAACTAATACACTTACCACTTCAGTCAGGTAGCACCAGAGTTTTAAAAGATATGAATAGAAAATATTCTAAAGAACAATATTTAAGTCTAGTAGAAAAAATAAGAAGTAAAATACCTGATGTAGAATTTTCAACAGATATAATTGTTGGTTTTCCAGGTGAAACAGAAGAGGACTTTGAAGACACATTAGATGTAGTTATAAAAGTTAAATATGAGCAAATATTTATGTTTATCTATTCAAGAAGAGTAGGAACAGTAGCTGATAAAATGGAAAATCAAATAGATGAAAAAATAAAACATGAAAGATTTAATAGATTAAAAAAATTAGCTGAAGAGGAAATTGAAGAAGGAAATAAAAAATATGTAGGTACAATACAAAAAGTTTTGGTTGAAGGAAAAAGTAAAACAAATGAAGAAATATATACTGGTAGAACTGAAACTAATAAAGTAGTTAATTTTGAAGGCAACAATGAGATGATTGGAGAAATTATACCTTTAAAAATAACATCACAACATGTTTGGTATTTGAAAGGTGAAGCAATAAAACTATAAAAAATAGCAAAAGTTAAAGCTGGAGGAAAAATCGTGTCAGAATCAATTGAAAGAGAAAATGAAACAGATAATAATTTAAAAAAATTTTCACCAATGATGCAACATTATTTAAAAACAAAAGAAAAATATAAAGATTGTATATTGTTTTATAGATTAGGCGATTTTTATGAAATGTTTTTTGATGACGCAATTAATGTTTCAAGAGAGCTAGAATTAACTCTAACGGGAAAAGATTGTGGTCAAGAAGAAAGAGCACCAATGTGTGGAATTCCTTATCATGCTGCTGAAAGTTATATAGCTAAATTAATAGAAAAAGGATACAAAGTTGCAATATGTGAGCAATTAGAAGATCCTAAATTGGCTAAAGGAATAGTAAAAAGAGATGTAATAAAAGTAGTTACACCTGGTACAGTCGTTGAGAGTTCTTTACTTGAAGAAAAAAAGAACAATTATATTATGGCTATATACAAAGAAGGAATTTACTTTGGACTTGCTGTTTGTGATATATCTACAGGCGATTTTTATTCTACAGAAATTAGAGAAGAAAATAATTTCGAAAAATTACTAGATGAAATTTCAAGATATAATCCATCTGAATTAGTAATTAATAAAATGATGGCAGATAGCAAAGAAGAAATAGAAACTATAAAGAAAAGATTTAATTGTTTTATATCAGTAATAGATAATTTTGAATCAGATTATCAAAAAATAGATAAAGAATTTGATTTAAGAGATGATAAGGGTGAAAAAATTTCAACAATAAAAACAAAGTTATTTGCTGTATCAGCGATTAATGGGCTAATGTATTATATTGAAGATACACAAAAGGCAAAAATGGAAAATTTAAATCAAATAACTATATATACTACTACAAAATATATGTCCTTAGATATTAATGCTAGGAGAAATTTAGAAATTACTGAAAGAATGCGAGATAAATCAAAAAAAGGAACTTTACTATGGGTATTAGATAAAACAGATACCTCTATGGGAGGAAGACTTTTAAGAAGATGGATTAGTGATCCTTTAATTGATGTTAACGCAATTAACAAAAGATTAGAAGCGGTTAATGAACTAAAAAATAGCCCAATGCTTAGAGATGATTTATGTAATTCATTAAAAAAAGTCTATGATATAGAAAGATTAGCTGGTAAAATTTCTTATGGAACTGCTAATGCAAGAGATTTAGTTACATTAAAAAATTCAGTACATCAATTACCGGAAATAAAAAATATCCTAAAAAATACAAATTCTGAAATGCTTCAAGAATTATATACAGGTCTAGATATTCTTGAGGACATTTATGAAATAATAGATAAATGTATAGTAGATGATCCTCCAATGAGTGTTAAAGAAGGAGGACTAATAAAAAAGGGTTATAATGATACTATAGATGAATTACTAGATGCTACAACAAATGGAAGAAAGTGGCTTGCAGAATTAGAAGCAAGAGAAAAACAAGAAACAGGAATAAAAAATTTAAAAGTAGGCTATAACAAAGTATTTGGATATTATATAGAAGTTAGCAAATCTTTTGTAAAACAAGTTCCAGAAAGATATATTAGAAAACAAACTTTAACAACAGGAGAAAGATATATTACAGAAGAACTAAAAAGCTTAGAAAATCAAATTTTAGGGGCTCAGGAAAGAGTTGTGGCACTTGAGTATGATGCTTTTGTTAAAGTTAGAGATACAATAGAACAAAGTGCAAAAAGATTACAAACTTCTGCGAGTATTGTCGCAAAAGTTGATGTGTTATGTTCTTTAGCAAAAGTTGCTGAAGAAATGAATTACTGTAAGCCTGAAGTAGATAATAGTGATATTATAGACATAAAAGATGGAAGACATCCAGTAATTGAAAAAATGCTTCCTGCTGGTGCTTTTGTTCAAAATGATGCTTATCTAGATTCTAATGAAAATAGATTATCAATTATTACAGGACCAAATATGGCAGGAAAATCAACATATATGAGACAAGTTGCTTTAATAACACTAATGGCTCAAATAGGAAGTTTCGTCCCTGCTAGTAAAGCTCATATAGGTGTAGTAGATAAAATATTTACGAGAGTAGGAGCATCAGATGATTTAAGTATGGGTGAAAGTACCTTCATGGTTGAAATGATGGAGGTTTCCTCAATACTTAAAAATGCAACAAACAAAAGCCTAGTTATATTAGATGAGATTGGAAGAGGAACGTCAACCTATGATGGATTATCAATTGCTTGGGCTGTAGCAGAGTATATATCTAATAAAGAAACCTGTGGCGCAAAAACATTATTTGCAACACACTATCATGAATTAGTAGGATTAGAAAATAAATTGGAAGGTGTAAAAAATTATCATGTAGCTGTTAAAGAAAAGGGCGAAGATGTAATATTTCTTAGAAAGATATTACCAGGAGGAACAGATGAAAGTTATGGTGTACATGTAGCAAAGCTTGCCGGAGTTCCTAAAGCAGTAACTAAAAGAGCAAATGAAATTTTAAAATCATTAGAAAGAAAAAGTATAATGAGAGATACACCAAAAACAAAGGAAGAAAAAGCTAAAAGCGAAGGTCAAATGGATATGTTTAATTACAAATTAGCTGAAATAGCTCATGAATTAGATAAAATTAAACTTGAAGAAATTACACCTATTGATGCTTTAAATATTCTTTCAAAAATGAAAGAAAGCATGAATTAAAAGAAAAAAACAACATAGAATAAATAAAAATTAGATAAAGAAAAGGAGAAAACTTATGAAAATATTTTATCATAATAATGAAGTTGGAGTTCAAATGAAAGAGGCAAAGGTTATAGATTTATTTAAGAATAACATTAAATTTTCTAAAAATAATATAATCGCTTGCAGATGTAATAATGAAGTTAAATCATTAGATTATGTAATAAAAGAAGGAGATAGAGTAGACTTAATTGATATTACAGATAAAGATGGAATGAGAATTTATGTTAGAGGACTTTTATATATAATGGCAAAAGCATTTTATAAATTATATCCTGAGGCATGGTTAAACATAAATTATCAATTATCAAATGCAATGTTTTGTGAAATTCAAAATATGCCAATTACTGCTGAAATGTTACACAATGTAAAAGAAGAAATGGCTTCAATAATTGAAAAAGATTTACCTATAACAAAAGTTATAATGGATAAAAAAGAAGCGGAAGAATTTTATGCAAAAGAAAATACATTCAGAGGAAGACTTCAAGTTGAAAATAAAGAAAAAGATACTGTATCATTATATTTTTGTGAAGATTATTATAACTATTTTTATGGAGTTATGCCTATATCAACTGGATTTATAAAGTTATTTGATATAAAAAAATACAAAGATGGATTTATTGTTAGATATCCTAATAGAAATAATCCAAATGAATTAGGAGAATTCATTGAAACAAAAAAATTACAGGCAACATTAGAAGAATACGATGATATAAACAGATTAATGCATATAAGTACTATAGGAAATTTAAATAATTGCATAAAAGAAGGTAGAGCAAATGAAATGGTTCTTACTGCAGAAGCATTACACGAGAAAAAAATAGCTCAAATTGCAGATAAAATTGCTGAAAGAAAAGATGTAAAAATGGTACTTATAGCAGGACCATCTTCATCAGGTAAAACTACATTTGCTAAAAGACTAGGAATACAATTGAAATTACATGGACTAAATCCAGTAACTATAGGAACTGATAATTATTTTGTTGAAAGAGAGAATACTCCTAGAGATGAAAATGGTGAATATGATTTTGAAACAATTGAAGCACTTGATTTAAAATTATTTAATGATCATTTAACAAAATTAATTAATGGTGAAGAAATAGAAGTTCCTACTTTTGATTTTAAAGTTGGAACAAAAAGATATGAAGGAAACAAATTAAGAATGGGTGAAAATGACATATTAGTTATTGAGGGAATTCACTCATTAAATGACAAATTGACAAGTACTATTCCAAAAGAAAGTAAATATAAAATATATATAAGTGATTTAACTGTTTTAAATATTGACTATTTCAATCGTATTTCTACAACTGATACAAGACTAATTAGAAGAATTGTTAGAGATTACAACTATAGAGGATATTCTGCTTTAGATACATTAAAAAGATGGGATTCTGTTAATAAAGGTGAAAACAAAAATATTTTCCCTTATCAAGAAGAAGCTGATAGTATGTTTAACAGTTCTTTAGTATATGAATTAGCAGTTTTAGCTAAATATGCTAAACCATTATTAGATGAAATAGAAAATGACGTTCCAGAGTATTCAGAAGCAAAAAGATTAAGTACTTTATTAGAATATTTTGATAGTATGGATGAAACAGCAATACCTAATAACTCAATTCTAAGAGAATTTATAGGAAATAGTATATTTGAATATTAATAAAAAGTTAAATATATAATTTTAAAAAAATTATATATTTAACTAAAAACTTTAATCAGTAATGGAAGGGAAAAATATGAAACAATTCACAAAAAGAGATGAAGAATTTATATGTGAAAATTGTGGCAAAAAAGTTTCAAAACTAGGATATACATCTAGAGACCATTGTCCATATTGCTTGTATTCGAAACATGTAGACAAAATGCCAGGAGATAGAGAAGAAACATGTCATGGATTACTAAAACCTATTCAAGTAGAATTGGATAGCAAAAAAGGATATGTAATAAAATATAAATGCGAAAAATGTGGAACTATAAAAAAGAATAAAGCAGCAGAAGATGATGATAAAGATTTATTAATAAAACTTACAGTTTACAATCAATAATTTCAACATTAAATTTACAGAAATTTTAAGAAAGGAATTTAAGCTTATGGAAAATAAAATTGATGATGAAAAAATAAAAATTGAAGATGTTAGACCTGATAAAAATTTAAATATTCTTACAGGAGATAGACCTACAGGAAAAATGCATATTGGGCATTTTTTTGGATCATTAAAAAGCAGAATTGAGTTACAAGATAAATTTCAAACTTTTATTGAAGTAGCAGATGTACAAGCACTAACAGATAATTTTAATAATCCAGAAAAAGTAAAACAGAGTGTAAGTCAAATTATAATGGACGAATTAGCTGTTGGACTAGACCCAAATAAAGTTACATTTTTTATACAATCACAAATTCCAGAAATAGCTGAGCTTACAATATTCTACTCTAATTTAGTTACAATAGCTAGACTTGAAAGAAATCCAACTGTAAAAACAGAAATTGCACAAAAGAAAGACATATTCGGAGAAAGCGTTACTTATGGATTTTTAGGATACCCTGTTAGTCAAGCTGCAGATATAACATGTTTTGATGCAACATATGTACCTGTAGGTGAAGACCAACTTCCATTGATTGAACAATGTAGAGAAATAGTTAGAAAATTTAATAGCATATATGGAGAAACACTTAGAGAACCTGTTGCAGTAATGAGTGAAAATATTAGAATTAAAGGATTAGATGGAAATGTAAAAATGGGAAAATCATTAGGAAATGCATTATATCTATCTGATGATTTAAACACTATAAAAGAAAAAATAATGTCTGCAGTTACTGATCCAGGAAGAATAAAAAAAGATGATAAAGGAAATCCAGATATATGCATGGTTTATTATTATCATAATTTATTTACAGATAAAGCAGAATGTAAAAATATTTGTGAAGAATGTAAAGCAGGAAAAAGAGGATGTGTTGCTTGCAAAAAACAATTAATAGAGAGTGTAAATAAAACTTTGGAGCCTATAAGAGATAAAAGAAAGTACTATGAAAATAATCCTAAAGAGGTAATGGACATATTAATGGAAGGATCAAAAAAGGCAAGAGTAACAGCAAAGAAAACATTAGAAAAAGTAAAAAAATCAATGAAATTAGATTATTAAAAAGGAGAAAAAAATGTTTACAGACTACGTAAAAATACATGCTGAAGCCGGAAAAGGTGGTAATGGAGCAATAGCTTTTAGAAGAGAAAAATATGTTGCTGCTGGAGGACCTGATGGAGGAGACGGCGGAAGAGGTGGTAATGTATATTTCAAAGTAGATAAAGATGCAAATACATTAATAGAATTTAGATATAAGAAGAAATTCAAAGCTGAAAATGGTGAAAATGGCGAAGGTGGCCATAGATATGGAAAAAGTGGTGAAGATTTATACATACCTGTACCAATTGGTACTGTTATAAAAGATTCAGAAACAGATGAAGTTTTAGCGGATCTTTCAGAACCGGATCAGGTAGCTTTAATATTAAAAGGTGGTAGAGGAGGAAAAGGTAATTCTCACTATGCTACATCAACTAGACAAGCTCCTAGGTTTGCTGAGGATGGTGAACCGGGAGAGTCAAAAGATTTAACGCTAGAACTTAAGTTACTTGCAGATGTAGGTTTGATTGGATTTCCTAATGTAGGTAAATCAACATTTCTTTCAGTAGTTACTTCTGCAACGCCTAAAATTGCTAATTACCACTTCACAACAATAGAACCTAATTTAGGAGTAGTAAAATCTAAATATGGAGATAGTTTCGTAATTGCAGACATTCCAGGTATTATAGAAGGAGCTAGTAATGGAATAGGTCTTGGAATACATTTTTTAAGACATATAGAGAGAACTAGATTATTATTACATTTTATTGATGTTTCTGGAACTGAGGGAAGAAATCCTGTTGATGATTATTATAAAGTTAATGAAGAACTAAAAAAATATAGTGAAAAACTTTCAAAAAGAACACAAATTATAGTTGCCAATAAAATAGACAGTATGACAGATAGCAGTCTTTATGATAATTTAGAAAAAGTAGCAAAAGAGCATAATCAAAAAATATTTAAAATTTCCGGAGTTACTGGTGAAGGCGTTGACGAATTAATGAATTATGTATCTAAAATATTAAAAACATTGCCTAAAGAAAACTTGATTGAAATTAAAGAAAAAGAAAAAGTATATACATTAAAAGACGAAGATGATTTCACAATTACAAAAGAAAAAAGAGCTTTTGTAGTAAAAGGTGAAAAAGTTGACAGAATAATGCGTAAAGTAAACATTGAAGATTATGAATCTTTATTCTATTTACATAGAAAACTTGACGAAATTGGATTAAACCAAGCTCTAAAGAAACAAGGTATAAAAGATGGAGACATTGTTAAAATAGGCGATTATGAAATGGAATGGGAAGATTAATTGTAGGAGATAAATCTATGAAGATTTTAATTATAGGAATTGTTGCAAGTGGAAAAACGACACTTGCAAAAAATTTATCTAAACAATTAAATATAAAATATTATGAAATAGATTCAATAGTTCACGATGATAAAAATAATAAAGTCAGAAGTCATGAAGAACAGATAGAAATTATAAAAACGATAGATAATAATAGAGACTGGATTATTGAAGGTACTCTTAGAAAGAATTTACATTTTTTATTAGATTTAGCTGATAAAATAATCTATTTAGACATTCCATTAAAAATTAGGAAAAGAAGAATTTTATTTAGATTCATCAAGCAAAAATTAAAAATAGAAAAATGCAATTATAAACCTGATAAAAAAATGCTTAAAAATATGTATAAATGGACTAATGATTTTGAAAAAAACAAAACAGATTTTGAAAACTTAATTTACAAATATTCAAGTAAATTGATTGTCTGCAAAAATGTAGATTATAAAATGATATTAAAAGCTTTAGAAAAAAACGCATAATGAAAGTAAGGAGTAATTATGAATATAGAGGATTTAGATATATTAGATGATAAAACATTAGAGTGTATAAAAAATATAAATAATAGTGAAGAGCTTTTAAATAAATATTCTGATAACAAGTACTTATTAATGTTTGTTCAAGAGAAAATGTTAAATTTAAAGGAGTTAGGAAAATATAGAGAAACATTAAAAATAGGAGAGCAGTTCTATAAAAAAGATATAAAAAATGAAACTAATATCAAATATGAGATGATGTCGTTATATGCTTTACTTGAGGAATATCAAAAAGGTGAAGAATTTTTTAATAATAATAATGATAATAGTACAAAAATACTTTTACCTTATGCAATTATGAAATATAAACAAGGAAAATATGATGAAAGCAAAAAAATAATTAATGAAATATATAATAAAAACAAAACAATAATAAAAGAAATAATTACTGAAGAATGGGATAGTAATAAACAAGAAAGTAAAAAAATAAAGGAAAGTTACATAGAATTAGAAAGAATTTATGAATTATTAAAAACTGTAGATACATTCTCTTTATTTGTTAAAGAAATTATAAAAAAATAAAAATGGAGATTGAATTATGAATAAAGATAATTTAGAAAAATTAATAAATAAAGAAGATAAAAGTTCTAAAGAAATATTTGATATATTAATGCAAAAAGATAATGAACTAAGTAAAGATGAAAAAAATAAACTATTTAAAGAATATTTTGAAAAATTAAATAAAGAATATCTAAATGATATAACAAAAAAATATAATGACGTAATTAATGATTATGAAAAATATTTAGAAAATTTATCAGTAGAATCAAATAAAAAAATTGAAGATATCATTGAAAACGCAAAAAAAGGAAATGAAATTTTAGATAAAAGATATGAAAAAATAATTAATACACCTAAAAGAGATAATGAAGTAAATGAAAATGAAGATTTAGGTTTTACTAATATCATAAGTGGACTAATAAAATGTAATGAATTGATTTCAAAAATAGATAAAGAAAAAGACTTAGAAAAATACATAAAAGAAATAAATAAAAAAATTAATTTTTTAATTAAATTAGGAAGACTTAAAGAAGCTATGGAATGCTGTGAACAAAGTTTGAATTTAAGAAAAGATTCAATCATACAAAGTAAGCTTATGTGTTTGTATGGAATATTAGAAAAATATGAAAATGTTCAGAACTTATTAGAAACTACAGATGATGGATTCTATAAAATAATGCTTCCTTATGCAATAATCCAATATAAACAATCAAATTATAACAAATCAAAGATAATAATTGAAGAACTATATAAAGCATATTCAGAACCATTAAAAAATTTAATTGAAGAAAATTATTATCATTCAATTAGTAATGGTATGGAAGAATATAACTATGAAAATTGTATATCTGTTTTACTATGTCAAGTACCAAACTTTGTTGATTTTATAAAAAATATAATTGAAAATATTGATGATACAGATAAATCAGAATAAAAAAATACTGGAACTAGCAATATGAAAATGAATTGACGAAAATTAAATAAAAACAAATTTTTTTGAAACTTTTGTTTGACAAACTGTTTCCTTTATGATAATATTATTATAGTTTTAATAAAGGAGAGGTGTAAGATGAATAAATCAAGAAGAGATGGTAATGGTTTAAATAAAAGAGAAAGAGCTATACTTAAATTTATTCAAAAGGAAATTGATGCAAGGGGATTTGCTCCATCAGTTAGAGAAATTGGTAGAGCAGTAGGTTTAAGTTCTACAGCTACAGTACAAGGCTATTTGAAGACTTTAGAAGAGAGAGGATTTCTAAAAAAAGAAAGTCAAAAAGGAAGAACTTTAAGGTTATTAAAGAATTACAAAGGAGAAAATGTTATTACTGATCAACTAGGAATTAGTGCCACAAAGCAATATTTTACAAATAAAGAAATGGTAAATGTTCCTCTTGTTGGTAGAATAACAGCTGGACAACCTATATTAGCTGTTGAAAATATTACTGATACATTTCCTATACCATTAGATTTTGTCGGAAACAGTGAAAGCTTTATGCTTAAAGTTAGAGGAGAAAGTATGATTGAAGCTGGAATTCTTGATGGAGACTTTATATTAGTTAAGAGAACAAATTCAGCTGAAAATGGTCAAATAGTAGTTGCTCTTATAGAAGATGAAGCAACAGTTAAAACTTTCTATAAAGAAGATGGATATATTCGTTTACAACCTGAAAATAGTACAATGGATCCAATTATAGTTCCAGATTGTCAAATACTTGGTAAAGTTGCAGGAGTATTTAGAAAAATATAGTAAAGGGGAGAGAGTATGAGTAGAATGAAAACTTTTTTTAAGTACTTTTTAGCTATAATAATAGTGTACATAATAGTAGATTTAGGTTCGTTTTATGTTTTAAAAAGTACTTATCTTACAAAAGACTACTCAGTAGAAGAATCAATTCTTGATGTTCAAGTTACAGAAGCTAAAGCAACATATCTTAATGGATATGTAAATGGTACAGTAAAGAATAATACAGATACAGCAGTTACTAACAAATATTTAAAAATAGATAGTTATTCTAAAAGAGGAGTGTTACTTGGAACAAAATATGTTAAACTTAATGATTTAAATCCGGGTGAAGAAACTCAATTTAATTCAAGCTTTAATTATGAGCAAATAGATAATTTAAAAATTTCTGTAATAGATGGAACTGAATTACCACCAGAAGGAACACTTGATTTTGGATTTGATAATCCAGAGGATGCTAAAGTTAATTTATTAGTGATATTGGGAGCAGTAATAATGTTATTTCCATGGTTCCCATTTTAAAATAAAGGCAAATATGAAATATTCATATTTGCCTTTATTTTTTATTTATCAAAACAAAAAAGCCTAGGCTTGAGCCTGGCTTCTATTTAATTCATCTTGTCTAGTCATAATTTCATAACAATGTCTACAAAGAGCCATATATTGGCGATCTCCAATAACTATATCAGTATCTTTACCACCTTTATAGTATGTTAAAACAGCATTTTCATTTTTGCAATTATCGCAAATTGCTGTTAACATTTGAATATTATCAGCAATGCACAATAAATCAGCCATTTTACCGAAAGGCTTTTTTTCAGCAGTAAGGTTTAATCCGGCAATAAAAAACTTTTTACCACAATCAGCCATCTGCTCAATTATTTTTACATTTCCTTTTAAAAATTGAAATTCATCAATACAATAAACATCTGCCTCATATTTTTCTAATTCAGATATTCTACTTATGCTTATAGCAGGAATATCTATGCCATTTCTAGAAGCTACGACATTATTTGCACATCTAGTATCTATAGTAGGTTTAAACATTTTTACTTTTTTTCCTGCGATTAATTGCCTTTTATACTCATTAAGAATTTGTTGAGTTTTGCCACATTTCATTGGTCCAGAATATACGTTTATGTCACCCATTTTTTTATTTACCCCTCTAAATTAATCTTGCTTAAGTATAATAATACAATCTATTAAAGTTATCAAGTAGAAAATTGAAAAATCTTAAAATGTTAATTTTGTAATAATATTGTAAAGAGAATATTTTATTTACTTTAATAATATTGAATTATCAAATAAATAAATTTTAATTTTATAAAAAATGACGTTATAAAGTAAATCCATACTTGACTTATAATAAAAAATGTGAGTGTAAAATAATAATTAGTTTACTAAAATAGCATACTAAAATATATTGCTAAATCAATTATTACAAACTTTTAAAATCATATTTTTCTAATAATATTGTAAAAATTATATTAAAATGATAAAATATTAACGAATTAAATATAGTATAAAATTAAATTTTTAAGGAGGATAATTATTTGACTGAGTTAGAAAATATTTTAGGCAAAGAAAATATAAAATATAATGAAAGTATGAGTAAACATACTAGCTTTAAAGTTGGAGGAAATGCAGATATTTTTGCCTTAGTAGATTCAGAAGAAAAATTACAAAAAGTACTTAAAATTGTTAAAGAAAATAATATGCCAATTACGATTGTTGGAAATGGAACAAATTTATTAGTAAGAGATGGAGGAATAAGAGGTATTGTAATAAAATATACAGCAAATAATTATGAAATTAAAAATGATAAAGTAAAAGTTTCTACAGGAATTTCAAATGCTAGATTAGCTAAAATATTACTTGATAATAATCTATCAGGATTTGAATTTGCAGCAGGCATACCTGGTACAATAGGTGGAGCATTAGTTATGAATGCAGGAGCTTATGGTGGAGAAATTAAAGATTTAGTGGAAAAAACTAAATATATAGATCTTAATAATAATGAAATAAAAGTAATAAACAATGATGAACAAAAATTTGAATATAGAAAAAGCATATTTCAATCTATTAATTGCATTATATTAGAAACGATTTTTCAATTAAATGAAGGAGATAAAGAAGTTATTAAACAAAAAATGGATGAATATGCTAAAAAAAGAAAAGAATCACAACCACTAGAATTTCCGAGTGCTGGTAGTACTTTTAAAAGAGGAGAAGATTTTGTGACAGCAAAACTCATAGATGAAGCCGGATTAAAAGGACTAACAATTGGAGGAGCTGAAGTTTCAACAAAACATGCAGGATTTATAGTTAATAAAGGAAATGCAACTGCTAATGATATAATAAAATTAATAAACAAAGTAAAAGAAGAAGTATTTAATAAATTTGGAAAAACGATTAAAGAAGAAGTTAAAATAATAGGAGAAGAATAAAATTTGCAATAGAGCAATTACAGAAAGGGAATTTATATTATGGGATTTTTTAAATGGTTTACATCAAAAGCAAAAATGAAAAGATGGATGTTGTTAATTTTAGTTGGCGTTGTATTAGTAGGTTATGGAATTTCAAATGTATTATATTTTGATACACTTGGAATAAAGGAAATTATAAAAATAGTCATTTCCTTTGTAATAGGATTTACAACTATAGTTTTAGGGTTTGTGTTTATGCAAAAAAGAACTCTAGAATTATTAATTGAAGAAAGTGATACGAGAAAAGAAACTCAAAATATTAATAAATTAATTTTTAACAAAAAAGTATATAATCAAGGACCTAAAATTGTTGTAATAGGTGGAGGAAGTGGTCTTAATACAGTACTAAGGGGTCTAAAAAATTATACAGATAATATAACTGCTGTTGTTACAGTTTCTGATTATGGTGAAACTCCAACTGATTCTAGAAAAGCTCTTCAAGTTTTACCATTAAATGATATAAAAGAAAGTCTTATAGCCTTATCTTATAATGAAAAAGAAATGGAACAACTATTAAATATGAATTTTACTGCAGGTAAATTAAAAAATTTAACATTCGGTGATATATACTTTTTAGCTATGAATGATATACACAAAAATTTTGCAAAATCAATTGAAAGTTCAAAAGAGGTTTTAAATATAACTGGTAAAGTTATACCAGTCACTTTGGAAGAAATTAAAATTTGTGCAGAATTGGATGATGGAACAGTAATTGAAAGCCGTGATAGAATACCTGAATATGTGAGCGAAACTTCTGCAAAAATTAATAGAATATATATTAGTCCAACAAATTGCAGCCCAGCTCCAGGAGTTATAGATGCAATTAAAGAAGCTGATGCAATAATAATTGGTCCAGGAAGTTTGTATACAAATGTAATTCCTAACCTTTTAGTAAAAGGAGTAGCTAAAGCTATCAGGGAAAGCAAAGGAATAAAAATATATGTAAGCAATATAATGACAGAGCTTGGACAAACCGATGAATATACATTATCTGATCATATAAGAACAATAAATGAATATGTAGGAAATAAAATAATAGATTATTGTATATATGATACTGGAGAGATAGTTCCAGAATTTATAAAAAAATATAACTTAAAAGGATCTGATATAGTATTGGCAGATATTCCTAAAGCTAAAGAATTAGGAGTTAAACTAGTACAAAGAAACTTATCAAAAGTAGAAGGAAATTCTATTAGACATGATTCTGATGTTATTGCATCAACAATTATTCAATTAATATGTGATGAATTAAAGTTTGAAGATATGCAAAATAATAGCCAATATATGCTTTTAAATAATAGACTTAAAGAATCAAAAAGAGAAATGAAAAAAAGACAAAAGAAAGAGAAAAAATTTCAGGAATCAGGGAGAAAACCTTTTGAGAGAAGAGATAGTTCTTCAAAAAGTAAATTTAATGAAAAATATAGCGAAAGAATTGATTCAATAAAAGACAGTGATAAAAAAGCTAATATTAGAGCAAAAATGGCAGAAGTAAATGAAAAAAGAAAAAGAGGATTATAATAAAACAAAAGTTAAAATATATATAATAAATATGTAGGAGGAAAACAAATGAGAGAATGGGTAATAACTAATGGAATTGGTGGGTTTGCAGCATCAACTGATAAAAGTCTTAATACTAGAAGATATCATGGATTATTAATTGCTGCAACTAATCCTCCAGGATTAAGAAAACTAATCTTGTCAAAGGTTGATGAAAGTATAGAACTAAATGGAAAAAAATATGATTTATATTCAAATGATTCTCAAGGAAAAATTACAGAAGGATATAAATACATAGAAAAATTCGAAAAAAACATTATACCAATATATACTTATAGAGTAAAAGATGTAATAATTGAAAAGTCAATTTCCATGGTTTATGGCAAAAATACTGTATGCATAATATATAGAATAATAAACCAAAAAGAAAAAGCTAAACTATTTTTGACACCAATAGTTAATTTTAGAGATTTTCATGCAGAATCTCATAATTTAAAATTTAGATATACCCAGAAAATTAATAGAGATAAAGTTCAACTAGATTTTGGCGAAGATAAAGGAAAAATAAATTTATATGTTAAAGATGCAAAATATAGAGAATATATAGACAATATTTTCTATAAAATGCATTATGAAAGAGAAGAATTAAGAGGATTTGATTCAGAAGAGAATCATGCAGTCCCAGGAACTTTTGAAATTAATATAAAACCTAATGAAGATAAAGAGGTAGTATTTTTCTGCTCGTTAGACGGAAAATATGGTAATAGTATAGAAGAATTACAAAGACTTAGTGGTACAAAGATTATAGAAAATGAAAAAAAGAGAATTTCAGAGCAAGTTAAAAATTCAGGATTATTAAACGAAGAAATGTTACCAAAAGATTTAGAAGATAAACAAAGTTATATAGACCTTGTAAATCAATATATGGTTGCTTCAGATAATTTTATTGTATATAGACCATCAACAAAACTACACACACTAATTGCTGGATATCCTTGGTTTCTAGATTGGGGAAGAGATACATTAATATCTTTAGAAGGAATATTACTAATTTCAAAAAAATATGCTTTAGCAGAAGAGATTTTATTAACCTATGTAAATAGAGTAAAACAAGGGTTAGTACCTAATGGATTTGATGAATATGATGGGCATTCTTTATATAATAGTGCTGATGCTTCATTATTATTATTTGAAGCTGTAGAAAAATATTTACAATATACGGGAAATTATGATTTTATAAAAGAAAGTGTATATAATACATTAATTAAAATAATAAATAATTATATTGATGGAATCAATTTAGAGGATAATAATATTAGATTTGATGAAAAAACTTATTTAATTTCATCAGGGTCAATTAATACTCAGAATACATGGATGGATGCTAAAGTAAACGGAAAGCCAGTTACACCTCGTAATGGTTATGCAGTAGAAATAAATGCATTGTGGTATAATGCGTTAAGAGTAATGCAAAATTTAGCTAAACATTATATGAAAGTAGCAAGATATTATGAATATGGGTTACTTGCAAAAAACTGTCAAAAATCTTTTGTTAGAAGATTCTATAATCCTTACAAAAAATGTTTATATGACGTTTTAGGTGATGACAAAATAAGACCAAATCAAATATTTGCAATAAGCTTGTCACATCCGGTTTTAGATTGTGATGAAGACATGGCAAAAGAAGTATTTGTTACAGTAACTCAAAAATTACTTAATAGATATGGACTACAAACACTAGCTTCTGGAGAAAAAGGATTTTCAGCAATATATAAAGGATCTCCTGAAGAAAGAGATAGTGTGTATCATCAAGGAATAACTTGGCCTTGGCTTTTAGGTCAATATTACAATGCTCTTAAAAATCTTATAAAAGCAGAAAAAAATGAAGAAAATAAAGAAAAACTAAAAAATACGCTAATGCAACTAAAAGTGAATACTGCTAATACATTTACTAATGAGCTTACAAATGGAAATACAATAGGAAGTATTTGTGAAATATACGACTCTACAACTCCTTCAAAGGGAAAAGGAGCTTTTGCACAATGTTGGAGCGTTGCAGAAATTTTTAGAATTTTATTAGATAAAAACATATAAAAAGAGGATATTTTATGAGAATATTAGGAATAGACCCTGGCTTTGCAATAACAGGGTACAGTATAATAGACTATAAGGGAAATCACTTTACTTTAGTAAACTCAGGAGCTATTCTTACTAAAGCAGGTGAATCATTTCCTGACAGATTAGTAAAAATATATGATGATTTAGAAAATATTATAGGCACTTTTAAACCAGAGGTATTATCAATTGAGGAATTATTTTTTAATACAAATACTACAACAGCAATTAATGTAGCTCAAGCAAGAGGAATAGTTTTAGTAGTTGCAAGAAAAAACAATGTTCCAATATATGAATATACTCCTCTACAAATAAAACAAGCAGTTACAGGTTATGGTAGAGCAGATAAACTACAAGTTCAAAAAATGGTTAAATCAATATTAAAAGTTGATAAATTGCCTAAACTTGATGATACTACAGATAGTATGGCTGCAGCAATATGTTATGCACATTCAAATAAATTTTCAAAATGCTTATAAATCAATAGAAAGGAGATTAATTTGATTTACTTATTATTTGGTGAAGATGAATATTTATTAAATGAACATTTAAAAAAAATAAAAAAGAAATTTGGCGAAATTCAGCTGGGAATAAACTATGTGCAAATAGACGAAAATAATGTAAATCAAATTATATCCGACATAGAAACTCCAGCTTTTGGATTTGAATCTAAATTAATAATTGCAAAAAATACAGGATTATTTAAAAAGAAAAATGCTTTTTCAGATAAACTAGCTGATTATCTAAAAAACAATAAAATAGAAGGTGTAGAACTAGTTTTTGTTGATGAAACAGTCGAAAAGAATTCTTTATATAATGCTATAAGCAAATTAGGAGAAGTAAAAGAATTTAAAGAACAAAAATTACCACAATTAATAACTAAAGTAAAATCAATAGCTAATGCTTATGGAGTCAATATTCAAGAAAATGTTGCTCAATATTTTATTGAATCAGTCGGAACGAATATGAGTGATATCATTAATGAAATTAGAAAATTAATCGAGTATGCTGGTAAAGGTGGAACAATAAAAAAAGAAGATGTTGATGAGTTATGCATTAAAAAATCAGAAAGTATAATTTTTGATTTAACTGATAATTTAGGAAGAAAAAATATCTCAAATGCAATAGATATATTACATAATTTAATATATGCTAAAGAACCAATTCAAAGAATATTAATAATGCTATACAATCATTTTAAGAAATTATATATAATAAAATTAGCATCAGATGAACATAAAAATATTCAAGAAAGTTTAAAGCTTAAACCTAATCAATTGTTTTTAGTAAATAAATATACTATGCAAGCAAAATATTTTAAAGAGGAGGAATTGCGAAGTTTGCTAGAAGAGCTTATAAACATAGATAGTTCTTCAAAATCTGGAGGAATAGATATTACTGTAGGCTTAGAAAGTGTACTATGCAAATATTGCTCATGAAAGCATTAATAGACGGACGAATTAGAGATGAAGAATATGAATATTTATTAAATGAAGTGAAATTGGACATAATTCCAATTGAACCATCAAAATATGTCTATCCTGAAATATCTGGACATGCGGATATCTTTTACACAAAAATAAATAATCAAATAATTTGTAGCCCTAATGCTAAATATATAGAAACTAATTTTATAATAGGTAATGAATCAGTAAAATATAAGTATCCTGATGATGTAAAATACAATGTGTGCCAGATGGGAAAATATATTATTGGTAGTAAATATGCAGATAAGAAAATATTAAATAAAATTAATGTTTTTGTTAACCAAGGATATACAAAATGCAGTATATCAGTAACTAGTGATAATTCATGTATCACTTCTGATAAAGGTATATATAATAAATTAAAAGAACTAGGAGTAGATGTATTATTATTACAAGCAGATAATATAGCATTATTGGATTCTTATGGAAAGTTTTCTGAAATGAATGGATTCATTGGAGGGGCAACAGCATTAGTGGATAACACATTTATTTTATTTGGCGATTCAGACTATTTAAGTTCAGAAAACAGAGAAAATCTAAAAAAACATATAGAAAAACACAATTTAAAATTCAAAGATTTTAAATATTTAAAAATAGTTGATTATGGTGGACTTATAACGTATAAATAACCTCGAACTTTAACATAATAAAGTTGAGGTTATTTTTTCGTAAAGGAGAGAAAATATGTTAGATTTTAGAACCGATTTAGCCGATGAAAGACTAAATGAATGCATAAAAGATGGAAAAATTGATGGTATTTCATCAGAAGACGTTGATTTAGGAGGAACGTTAAAAGTTACAAAAGTAAAAGTACTAAATGAAAATGGAAAAAGAAAAATAGGAAAGGAAATAGGAAATTATATTACACTGGTTATAAAAAATATAGAAACAGTAACTAATGAAGAACTAGAAAAAATTAGTGGTATTATATCAGAACAATTAAAAGATTTGATTAAAAATTATAACTCAATATTAGTAGTTGGATTAGGAAATATAGATACAACTGCTGATTCGATAGGACCTAAAGTTATAAAAGATATAAATATTACTAGACATTTAAAAAAATATGCACCTGAATTTGTGGATATCAAAACAAAAGAAATTAGTGCTATAGCTCCTGGAGTACTAGGTACAACAGGGATAGAAACTCAAGAAATAATAAAAGGAATTGTAGAAAAAGTAAAACCAGAATGCATTATTGCAATTGATGCATTAATTTCAAGAGATATATCTAGATTATTTAAAACAATACAAATAAGTGATACAGGTATTGTTCCTGGAGCTGGAGTAGGGAATGCAAGAAAAGAGATAAGTCAAAAAACAATGGGAGTACCCGTAATTGCAATTGGAGTTCCTACATTAGTAGAAGCTGCAACAATAGTTGCAGATAGTATTGAATTAATTGCAAATCAATTTAATGAATTTAAAGAATTAAAAGAAGCAACAAAGGAAGATAAATATAGACTCATAAAGGCCGTTTTAGAACCATCTAAATACAATTTGGCTGTTACCCCTAAAGAAGTAGATAGTTTAGTAGATAATATGAAATTAGTTATTGCAGATGGAATAAACAAAGTATTATAAAATTAGAGAGTTATAATTGAATAACAATTATAACTCTCTGTATTAAACTATTAAGTAATGAGCAATAACTAATATAAGTAGATGCAATGGATAAAAGATATAAAATAAATATTTTAATCCGGGACCTTTTTTTCCATTGTACAATAACATAAATATAACAGGAAAAAATGTTCCAATAATTTCTGCAACTACAATATAAGTATAAGTTAATCCGAAATAGCTACTATATTTAATTATACATAAGGTTAAGTATACTATACAGAACAAGACATTATTATTAAAAAAAGTAATGGAATTTTCTGAAACATTTTTTGCAGGTTCAGATTTTTTATCATTGTAAAATAAATAGAAACACAATATTAAACATACTCCAAACCAACCATAATCAGTTTTAGCAAATTCTGCAAATAACATTATAATAACATCTATTAGCAATGCCAATATTTTATATTTTTTAGGAGCAATATCTAAAATATATATAGCTAATAATCCTAAACATAAAGTAAAAAATACATTTAACAAATTTATTTGTCCTAAATATGCATAAGTAAATAAACTAAATGGCACTTGAGATATTAAACTAAAAATAAAAAGCCTTAGCAAATAATTTTTTACATTTTTTGTATGTTTGTAACCTATAACTATTTGAAAACAAAAAAGTGGAAAAGCTATTCTCCCAATAATATTTAAAAAGCTTAGTCTGCCTAAAATTGCATCAGAAAAATGGTCACAAAACATAGTTAATATAGCAATAATTTTTATTACAAAACTAGACATAATATACCTCACAAATAATTAATTAAAATAATTCATAAATGGAATAAAAGAAAGTTTAACTTCTTTATTATTTAGGTAATTTAAAATTCCAGAATCAGAAGAAAAATCAAATTTCAAACTATAACTACAAAGAAGCTGAGTATAAATTTTAAATTTTTTATTAATTTCATAAGAACCATATTTACCATCACCAATAATAGGTAATCCAATATGCGCTAGGTGAGCTCTTATTTGATGAGTCTTTCCTGTATGTAATTTAACATCTAATAAACAGAGCTTATCTTTATAATTAACTTTTAAAACATTGTATGAAGTTTTAATTTTTGTGTATCCCTTTTTTGATATATCAGAAATATATACAATAGATTTTTTACTATCCTTAAATAAGAAAGCTTCTAGCAAGTCAGAATTTTTACTAGGAATTCCATAACAACAGGCTATATAATGTTTTTCAATTTCTTGCTTTTTAAATTTTTCCGTTAATATATTTAAACTTGTATCATTTTTGGCAAATAAAACTAATCCTGTAGTATTAAAATCAATTCTATGACATGGCTCAAGAAAAGTATAATTTTTTTTAAATAAAGAAGTTAATGAAAAATCACCAACAACCTCTAAATTTGAAGGTTTATAAACTATTAGAATATTATCATCTTCATAAATTTTTTTTATTCCACTAATATACACTCCAAATAATTCACTATCCACAATATAGATATTAATTAAATCACCAGAATGAACTATAACATTTTGGCTAACTCTTTTACCATTAATTTTAATATCTTTCTTCCTTAAAGTTTTATATATAGTATTCTTTTTTAAAGAAGGATAATAACTAGTCAATACATTGATTAATGATTTATTATTAAATTTATCTTCTATCTTAATTGTTCTCATAAAAAATTCCTAACTAAATAAAATCGAATAATATTATATAACAACAAACCATATAAATGCAATACCAACAATAGATAAATTGACATAATGCCGAAGTAGTGCTATAATAATCTTGTCTCATTTTGGGAGGTGCTTAGCATGGAGACAGAAAAGCTGTTAGAAGCGACAGTAATCTCTGCACTAAAAAGGATGAAAATCAGCTTAGATGAACTCAAAAACAGACCTGGATGGGCTGAAGCAAAAGAAAGCTTTATCGAAGAGATAGTCCTTTTTATGACGATGTTGAAAGGATTTGCATTTACCGAAAAAGAAATTAAAGATTTCATTATCGGAGCAAATGCAAAGCTTGAATTAGCGATGGCTTTATATATTTTGAAGTTAGCCATCTCAATCAGTCATAATATGGCAGACCTGAAGGAAAACTTTTTGCTGGAATGGGAAGATGATGATTTGTTCGATAATCTTGCCGTCATTTCCAGAGAGACAATTAATGAGTTCGTTGAGCTTAAAGGGGGAGTCTGTTTCTAAAATGCTAACGTAAAAAGTCATCTGGAATGCCAGGTGACTTTTTACATAAAAATAAATAAAAAAATTTAAAATAAGTATTGACTTTTTTTTAAATATATTATAAAATAAAAAATGTCATCAGAAATGCAGGTGTAGTTCAATGGTAGAATTCCAGCCTTCCAAGCTGGCTATACGGGTTCGATTCCCGTTACCTGCTC
>CALXUS010000009.1 GCA_944391745.1 uncultured Clostridia bacterium | reverse complement strand
ATTGTTTCATTACTGTATATTCAACTTCTTTACCACATCTTTCGTGTGTTTGTACCTCATGTTCTAATTCTTCTATTTTTACTATATATCCACCCTCTTTTAAGTCTTCTACTATTTGCTTTCTAGCTTCTTTGATTTTTAAACCTCCATATTTAGGAACATCATCAATTATTTTTCCATCATCTGTGAATATATATTTTAATGGTAAATTATATTTTTTCCACCATTCAATATCTGTTTGATCACCGAAAGTACAACACATAACAATTCCTGTGCCTTTATCCATTGCTACTTTTTCATCTGCCATAATAGGTACTTCTACATCTATTACAGGAATGTGTGCAGTTTTTCCAATTAAATGTTTATGTTTTTCGTCATTAGGATTGACAAATACACTTACTATTGCTGGTAATAATTCTGGTCTAGTTGTTGCTATTGTAAATTCTTCATTATCTTCAACGGTTCTGAAATTTACATAGTTAAAAGTTGTTTTAATTGTTTTTGTTTCCAATTCAGCTTGTGCTATTGATGTTAAACATTCATTACACCAAAGAGCTGGACTTTCTTTGTGATAGCAATGTCCTTTTTCTACTAAGTCTAGGAATGACGCTTGACTTATTTTTATTGTAGATGGACTTACTGTTTTATAATGTATATCCCAATCTGTACTTACTCCCATTCTAGTAAATAATTCTTGAAAATTTGCTTCATACTTATCAGTTGTTTCATAGCATAATTTTGAAAATTCTTCTCTACCAATTTCGTGTGCTCTTTTTCCTTGTTCTTTTTCTACTAACCTTTCACTAGGTAATCCATTATCATCAAATCCAAAAGGATAAAATATATTATATCCTCTTAATCTTTTATATCTAGCCAACATTTCTGTTTGAGTATATGAAAAAATGTGTCCAATATGAATTTTACCATTAACTGTTGGTGGTGGAGTATCTATAGAAAATACTTCTTTTCCATTTCTTTTAAATTCATATATTTTATTATCTTTCCAATAATCTATCCATTTTTGTTCTTTTTCTGCTGCATTATATTTTTTATCTAACATAAGTTCATTCTCCTCTCTATTTTCACTAATATAATTTATTATCAATTAGCAATAATTCTATTTACTATTTACATATTCTTTCTTTTTTTATAAAAAACTAAGTATTATAGCACATATTACAGCGACGAGAAATCCAGCTATTTTAAGTAATAGTACTTGTTTATTTATATCTGCAGTACTAAAATATTTTTCAGCAATCCTTCTAGCATCAAATATAGCTGTTACACTTATTGCTATAATTATAAGTAAAATTATTTTGATCATTTTCAACATCCTTTTTTGTAATTATTAGCAAAAGAACTCTACTGAGAATTTTGCTTCAAATTCTTGTCCAGGTGCTAAAACTAGCATATCTGGTTTTTGTACAAATATATTTGAACTATGAATACTATCTGCAGTTGATTGCCATGGTTCTAAGCAGATAAATGGTGCTCCTGGTTTTGACCAAATTCCTAAATATGGCCATCCCTCGAAATCCATTGTTAATATTGTCTTTCTAGTTCTACTATTTTTTAAACTTATATTTTTATTTTGAATTCCTTTAATTATTAATGCATCGTTGTCAAAAGTGTGCTCATCTAACTCTATTATTCTATTATTTATTAGCTTATTTTTTGCATACTCTGTACCCACGAGTCCATCTACCAAATATAAGAAATGTGTTCTTTCTTCATCTTCTTTGAATTCTAAATAATAATTACCTCTTTTTAAATCATCTGGATCAATTTTAAATGCTGGGTGTCCACCTATTCCGAAAGGCATATTAGTAACACCTGTATTAATAACTTTATAAATAAATATTAATTTGTTGCCTTCTTGTCTGTATGTATTGTATAGTTCAAAGTCAAAAGGGTATCTTGCTAATGTATATTTATTACTTTTTAATACATAAGAATGAAAATTATCTAACTTTGTAACTGGTTCAAACTCCATATCTCTAGCGAATCCATGTTGAGGGATTTCAAAAGTTCTTCCATTTATTATTGTTTGATTTCTTTTTAGCTTACCTACTATTGGAAACAATACTGGAGCATGTCTTTTCCAGTAAACTTTTCCATTATCATCTCTAACATCTTCTCCTTGGTGAATTTTCTCTATACCATCTAGTTTGAAGCTTAGTAATTCTCCGCCAAAACTAGTTGTAGTCATAAGAGCTTCCATATTCAAACCATTCCTTTTTTTAAATTTATTTATGTATATATAATATTATTTTATAGGCTAAAAGTCAATATTTACAAGGAAAAAACTATTTATTTGGTTGCAGATGAATTTGAAGCTGAATTTGGGGACACCTTCCAAAAACAGCTGTTTTTGGAAGGTGTCCCCAAATTCAGCTTTCTTAAAACATCAAAAAACCTGCTTTAGGAACATTTGCCTAAAACAGGTTTTTAATTATTTCTTTATTGATAGAATTTTAAATTTAGCTACACCTGCTGGAACTTGTGCTTCAACAACTTGGCCTTTCTTTGCTCCAAGTAATGCTGATCCAATAGGTGATTCATTTGATATCTTGTTTTGAGCTAAATCAACTTCTGTAGAGCCTACTATTGTATATGTAACGTTTTCATCAAAATCCATATCTAAAACTTCAACAGTGTTGCCTACTTGAACTGTTTTTGTATCTATTTCTGAAGAATCTATTATTTTCGCATGTCTTAATTTATTTTCTAACTCTGCAATTTTATTTTCGTTCATTTCTTGTGCATTTTTTGCTTCATCATATTCAGAATTTTCAGATAAATCTCCATATCCTAGGGCAACTTTTATTCTACCAGCAATCTCTGTTCTCTCTGTTGTTTTAAGATACTCTAGTTCTTGCTCTAACTTATCAAATCCCTCTTGTGTTAGTAGTACTTCTTCGCTGTCCACGACTTATCCCTCCTTTTGTGTTAAAAATTATCTTAAATATATTAATACCATCTCTTATTTTTGTCAAGAGGAATTAAATAATTTTCAAATAAAATTCACAAAAGTTAATTTTTCACTAATTGTGTTTTTTCACTGTTTTTTAACTTAATAAATTCGTCTAAATTAATTATTCCTCTTTTTCCTATTAGTTTTTTAATTTTTATTTTGCTTTTTTCTAATATGTATCTAGCTTCGTCATAATTTTGTTGTTTTGCTAATTCTGCCTCAAACAATTCTTGTTTATTCATATTTTTATTTTCACTGAATATTCTAAGTATTTTGCTTATTTCAATATCTATTCTTTCTATGCATATTCCTTCGAAATCTTTGTTTAAATTTAACTCTTTATTACAGTTTATTATTATTGCATTTCTATTTACATTATATTCATTTAAATTTTTAAAATCTAAGTTAATTATAATATTAGATTTTTTTAATGATTTTCTTTTATTATTTGACACTGTTATATATCTTTCATTTTTATCCAGTCTTTTTTCTAATTCTTGAAATTGTTTTAAATGATTCGTTACTAAGTTTACTACTTTAACCCTTTCTACAAGTGTTTCTATAATATCTATATTTTCTTTTGAAAATTTTTCTACACATATATGAATTTCTTGCTGTTTTGGATTTATATCAATTATGTTTAAACAATAATCTATAATTTCCGGTAATGCATATTTTATTAAATATTTTCCATTAAATCTATTATAATTTATATTAATATCGTTTTCTGAAATTATATAATCTATATTTTTTACTTGAAGTTTTTCTAAAAGTTTTTTTATAATTTTTTCATTATTTTCTGGAATATAAAAATAATTATTTTCTATTCTAATAATTTTAAAAATTTTCCTATATATTTTTTCAAGTCTATTTAACTTGTCCAATTTTATATAACCTATATTCATAAAAATCACCCTTATATATTATATTCGGGTGATTTTTGTTTATTACGTTTTTCGTATTTTATATTTTTACATATTTTTATATTATTTTTAGTCATTAGTACTTATATCTAATTCTTCAGCAATTACTCCCCATATTGTATTTGATTCTCTATCTTTTGACCAATATGCTGCTCCTGCTAAATTATAATTATTTACTAAATCTAATTTTGCTTTGATTGATTCTTCATCTTCAATCCACATTTTATATGTTGCTCCATCTTGTTGATATTCAATATAATATTGTTTTGTGTCTTCGTCCCAAGTTTTTTCAACACCATCAGGTATTGTTACACTTCTCATATTAACTACTGAACTTGTCAAAGTTCCATTAGTTTCTTTCCATAATCTTGTATAGAAAGGCATTCCTAATATTAGTTTATCTTCTGCTACTCCTTCTTGTCCTAAAAATTTCTTAATATTTAATTCAACCCAATCAGCTCCGGCAACTGTTCCTGCTTCTGTTGAAGATGCTCCATTTTGATCATATCCCATAAACATAATATAATCTGCTACTTTTCCAATTATATTTCTGTCAAAACAAAGTGACCAAGTTGGTGATCCATCAGGTGCAGTCACATCTACTGATAATGTTAGTCCTTTTTCTCTAAGTCTAGGAGCTAGTTCAATTAAGAATCTTGAATAATTATCTTTATCTTCTTGATACATATTTTCAAAATCTATATTTACTCCATCAACTCCAGCATCTTCTAGTTCTTTTACTATATTTTCTATTAGATATGCTCTATTTTCAAAAGTTGATAATAAATTAGATACTGCATCTAAATCACCTAATTCACTATTTGAAACTAGTGGCCATACTTTATATCCATTTGCATGAGCCCAATTTATATAATTTATTCCGTTATTGCCAATATTAGCATCTATATCTCCACTTGCTGTAATTTCATAAAATGAAGGTGAAACTACATTTATTCCTTCTATTTCACCATCTCTTACTGGAGCTGTTACATATTGTGAATAATAATCCCATACAAGGCTTACTTTTCCATCTAATCTAGTTCCTAAATCTTCATCTTCTCTTACCGTTGTTTCATTTGAAATATTCTCTTCTTTTACATAACCAAGTTTACCATTTAAAGTTCTAACTTTTATCCAACCATCTTCTATAACATTTCCACCATTTTCTCGATCTTGTACTAATATTAGTGTGTCTCCACTGTTTACTTTATCTACTGTTTTAGATAAATAGGTTGGTAAATATTTTATTGATAAATTTTTTCCTGCTGTAGCTTGTACATATTTTCTATTTAAAGAATCTATAGTTATTACATTGGTATTTGAAGAATACTTTACTTCTATATTATATATATTTGTTAAATCAGTAATAGGTAAATATATTGTTCCATTTCTTTGTAATAAAGAATGTGCTATGGTTGTATCTGAACCATTTACATATATATTTCTTCCCTCATAAGGAAGTACTGCTGTTTTTGTAGCTGATGTAGTTATTATTCTTTGATTTTTTTCTTCTACTTCTAAATATTCATCAAAGAAATTTTTTACATCATCTGCTGAAAGGTATATTGTATTATTTTCTATTATAATATCATTTTTTACATTCCTTGTTATGTTGTTATTATTAATTACTAAATTAGTTCTATCAGCGAATTCGTCTCGTGCAAAATTTGGTGCTATTTTTATTGCGAAAGTCATTAAAGCAAGTGCAAAAGCAACTATTACAATACGTAATATTAATCTTGGTATATTTATTTTTTCTTTATCTTTTTTCATTTTACATTCCCTTTCTTCTACTTACATTTTCATGTATGCGGACTCTTTTGTATTATTACCATGCAATTATAATATCATAAAAGATTTTTTTATGGAATAGGTTGAGGAAAATTATTTTCACACTTTTATGTAATTTACATATAATGTTACAAAAGGAGTTAATACATGGGTAAATTTTTAAAGAAATTGCTGGCAACTTGTCTAATTGGGTTTGGATTAGGAGTTTTACTTGTATTATTACTTCCATTATCAGGTTGGCTTTTTATTATAGGATCTGCAATAATTATTTTAGGTCTTTGTTGTTTATTTCATAAGTAGTTTTAGTAAGGAGGACTATATGACGATTGTTGTTAAAAAAGTTCCAAAATTTTTAAGGGGAATTGTTAAATTTTTATTTGGAATAAAAGATTAGTACATAAGATAGCTTATTTAAAAATGCACAAGTAAATCCAATTTACCTGTGCATTTTCATAAATTCTATTCTGATAATATAACTTTTATATGTCTAATACCATCTTTAAATGCATGTAAATGTCCTTTCCCTTTTCTAGCATCTTTATAAAAGTTTATATTCACCTGACATATTTTTAAGTTGTTTTCTATTGCTTTAATTATCATTTCACTAGCAAATTCCATTCCCTCACTTTTTAAATTTAGCTCTTTTATCTTTTCTTTTTTAAATCCTCTTAGTCCACAATTCACATCTTTTATTTTTACTTTATATTTGTGGTTTACTAAATGATTTAATAATGGAGTTCCTATATATCTATGAGAAAATTTCATAGCCCCTTTTTGTATATGATAAAATCTATTGCCTATTACTAAATCACACCCATTTATTAATGTATCATACATTTCTTTTATTTCTAAAAAGTTGTAGCTATCATCTGCATCACCCATAATTATATATTTCCCTTGTGCTTTCTCTATTCCTTTTCTTAAGGCATTTCCATAACCTTTATTTTCTTCTTTTACAACTCTTGCTCCATTTATTCTTGCTATTTTTTCTGTTTTGTCTATAGAATTATTGTTAACTACTAAAATTTCTCCATCAATGCTATTTTTTTCTATGAAATTTTTTGCCTTTTTCACAACCATTTCTATTGCTTGCTCTTCATTCAATGCTGGTATAAGTATCGTTAAATTCATGATTCTCCCCTATTTATTTATTGACATTTTATCATAATTTATTATTATTTTTCAATGGGCAAAAAAAAACTACTCCGTTTGAAGTAGTTATCTTTTTATTAATTTCATATTAATTATGCACCTAATTTAGCTGAACGTAAGCATTTAGAGCATACAGACATCTTCTTTGATTCTCCGTTAACTTTTATTCTTACTGTTCTAAGATTTGGTTTCCATGTTCTTTTTGCTCTTCTACTTACATGAGAACGAGCTATACTTATTTTATTTCCATTTGTTACTGCTTTTCCACAGATATCACATTTAGCCATTTTACTGCACCTCCTATGCTTAATTTTTCAATCGCTATTTATTATGATAACACATTTATTACATAATTTCAAGTCTTTTATTAAAATATTTTTAGTGATTTATAATAACTTTGCGACTTCGTCAGTGTTAACACTTTGTTTTGTAGGTATTTTTATAATTTCAAATTTTGATGTATTTGTTCCAAACTTTATTTCAACTATATCTCCAACTTTTACTTCATAACTTGGTTTTACTATTTTTCCATTGACACTAATTCTTCCTCCATCAGCCGCTTCATTTGCAACTGTTCTTCTTTTTATAATTCTTGCAACTTTCAAAAATTTATCTATTCTCATATTTTTCTCCTTTTAAATGATTTCAACACATTCATTTAAGCTAGTTGAATAAATATATTTTTTATCTACTCTCCTTCTTAATGATTTTTCTAGTGCTCTTTGGTAAAGGTCTAATTGCGTTTTATATTTTTCGGTTAATTCTTCTTTTCCCATTTTTCTATCTTTTATATAGTCTGTTTTATAATCTACTAGTATTAATTTATTATCTTCTGAAATATAATATAAGTCAATTACTCCTTGAACTAAAATAGGGTCATTAGTTTTTTCATATATTTCACCTGAATTAATATTTAAATAAAATGGTGTTTCTCTTTTTACTTCTTTAGCTTTTAATAATTCTTTGTATAAATTTGAATTCAAATAATTTTCAATTATTGATAAATTTATTGTTTCTTTTTCCTCTTTAGTAAAGATATTTTTGTTATATAAATCGTCTATTAATTTTTCTACTTCACTAATATTTTTTTCATTAGTTATTTTGCTTAATATTAAATGAATTATGGTTCCTTTTCTAGCACCTGTAATTTCTTCTTGTTTTGCAAACGCTGGTATTTTTCTTTGCTCAATATTCACATCTAATGATTGTAACTCTTTTAATGCTGTTACAGATGTTTTTGTTGGTAAATCAATATCTTTTTCATATTTATAAGTATAATTTAGCAAATCATTTGTCTTTTTATATTCTTCTTCACTAACCTTATGTTGATTTATTTCTTCTATTATTTCTGCTTTTTGTTTTCTAATTTCATTTTCTTCACTTTTATCACTGTTTTCTGTTAATTCAGATTTGTTAATTATATTTAATTTCATATATGAATCTTTATTATATTCATATACTAATTCTAGCCAATCTAAATATGTTTTATATTTACCAACTAGTCTTGAATTTATTTTCTTTGGTTTAACAAATTTATAATATTTATCTATCTCTTTTCCTTTATCTTGTAATTTTTTTTCTGTATTATTACTTGTTCCCACAATTATTAATTTGTCTTTTGCCCTTGTAAGAGCTACATATAAAACTCTCATTTCTTCAGAAATAGATTCTTTATCTGCTTTTATTTTTATAGCTTCTTTTGCTATAGTAGAATAATTTGCACCATTAATAAAGCAATTCGCTCCTATTCCCAAATTATTATCTAATACAATTTTTTCTGAAGTATCTCTTAAATTAAATCTTTTACTAGTTCCACATAAAAATACTATTGGGAATTCCAATCCTTTACTTTTGTGAATACTCATTATTCTAACTACATCATCATTTTCTCCAATTATCCTTGCTGCTTCTAAGTTATTACTGCTTGTTCCTACTTTTTCCATAAAAATGATGAAATTAAATAACCCTTTTAGACTAATTTTTTCATAATCTCTAGCTTTTTCAAACAATTTTTTTAAATTAGCTTGCCTTAATGTTCCATCAGGCATAAGTCCTACATAATGATAATAACCTGTTTTTGAATATATATCCCATATTAATTCATCTAAAGTCTTATTTTTCTCTTCGTCTTTTAGGCTCTTTAATAGTTCTAAAAATTGTTCCACTTTTTCTTTAACTTTAGGTTTAATTTCTTTATTATCTTTTGCCTTTTCTAAAGCTCTATAATATGGTACATTTTTATCAACTAATCTAATTTCTATTAAATCGTTATCTGTAAATCCACCTATTATACTTCTTAATACTGTAACTAAAGGAATATCTTGTAATGGATTATCTATTATTTTTAATAATGACATAATTGTGTCTATTTCTATTGTATTTAAATATTCTGTAGTTATATCTGAAAATACAGGTATTCCTTTTTCCATAAGTTCTTTTTCATATATACTTGCAACCGATTTAGGGCTTCTTAAAAGTATTGTCATATTTTTATATGGTATTCCCTGTTTTTTTAAATCTTGTATTTTCTCAGCTACTAATCTAGCTTCTAAAGCTGCATTTTCTATTACTTCCTGTGTATCCTCATTGTTTTCATCAACTTCTTCATTTGTTTCTATTATGTTTAATTCTGTAGTACAATCTATTGTTAGTTCGTCAAAATTAGCTCCTAGATTTAGAGCTTCTTCATCCGTATATTCTATTTCTCCCAATTTTTTGCTCATTATATTTTCAAAGACTAAGTTTGTTATGTCTAATATATTTTTTCTACTTCTAAAATTTTTATATAATAATATTTTTGTATTATCTTTTAATTCATCAGTTGGTAATTTATATTCATTATATTTTTGCATAAAAAGTTTTGGATTTGCTTGTCTAAATTTATATATACTCTGTTTTACATCTCCAACCATAAAAATATTATGACCATTTGATACACTATTTAAAATATATTCTTGAACTGAATTACTATCTTGATATTCATCTATTTCAATTTCGTTAAAATCATATTTTTTTGCAATTTCTGTTGGATTCCCATTTTCGTCAACTAATATTTTTAATGCTAAGTGTTCTATATCATTAAAGTCAACAAGATTTTTTTCCCTTTTTCTTGTTGAAAATTCCTTTGAAAATTTTAAAACTATATTTTGTAAAGCTTTTAAAGTTTTATACATTGATTTTATATCATTAATATTTTCTTCTGATGTGTATTTAAATAATTTTCTAGAATTTTCGAAATTTTCTTTTGCTAAATTTCTTATATCCTTTGCTCTATCTCTAGCTTCTTTTGATTCTTCATCTACTTTTTTTCTACCTTGCCAAGCTTTCCATGTTTTTGAATTAAGTTCTTGATATATGTTATTCCAGCTATCTAATGTTATTTTCTCTATGTACGCTAAATCATCTCTTAGCATAGTAGCATTATCTATTAAATCGGGATATGTATCTACTTCTTGAAGTGCTTCTTGTAGTTTTTCTTTGCATTCTTTCAAATCTTCTTCAGTTTGATTTAAAACTATTTTCCCCCATTTTGTATCTATAAAATCATTTATTTCTATATTATAATCTTCTACAGCGTTATTTAGCCATTTTTCTGGAAATGGATCACTTTGAATAAATTCATAAATTCGTATTATTAAATCTTTTAAAGGTGTATCATCTCTATAAGTTGTATACTTTTCTAATAAATCTTGAAAATCTTTTGAATTAGCTTCATATTCGTCTTCAAATATGTCTTCAATAATTTCTTGTTTCATTATTTCAATTTCAGTTTCATCAGCTACCCTAAAATTATTGCTTATCCCTATTTCAAAGAAATTATTTCTAATTACATTTAAACAGAAGGAATGAATAGTACTAATATTAGCTTTGTTTATAAGCATTAATTGTCTTTGTAAATTTTCATCATTAGGATTTTCATCTATTTTTTTATAAATTGCATCCATTAATCTTTGACGCATTTCACTCGCTGCTGCATTTGTAAATGTAACAACTAATATTTTATCTATATCTACACCATCATTTATTATTTTATTTACTATTCTTTCAACTAATACTGATGTTTTACCACTTCCTGCTGCTGCTGAAACTAATATATTTGCACCTTTTAGTTTTATAGCCTGCATTTGTTCTGTAGTCCATTTTCTTTCTGACATTTGTAATTTGCCCTTTCTTTATTTTTTGTTCATTATATATTATTTTTACTGTTTTTTCAATAATTGTTTAATTTTGAAAGTTATTGTAATTTTTTATTTTTTATCTATTTATAAATATTTTTCTCATATATGGTTAAAATATTAAAAATTATTAAAGAAAGGAGATTATGGCAATTTATTTGTCATTGTAATATTTATGGATAAAGATAAAAATCTCAAAAATGAAAATAAAGATAGCAATATGGTTACACAATCACTTCAGGAACAGGGCTATAAAGTTAACACTTCTGATTCTGATTCAAAACCTAAATATGATGATGAACATTCCGATTCTAAATCAGCTAATGAGTCTAATAACTCAACTTTTAACACTAACACTTTCCAGCTTGATCTTGCGGTATTAAATGAAGTTAGTAAAATAGCTAAAATGGGTATGGATTCAATTTCTTATTTAGCGCCAAAGGTTTCAGATAAAGAAATGAGAAAAGTATTAGTTGCAATATATTCTCAATATGGAAATACTCAAAGTCAAATTAATCAACACTTTGAGAAATATGGTGAAATTCCAGATTCTACTCCTATTAAGGATAAAATGATGAGTTTTGCTGGAGTACAATTTAATACTTTAAAAGATCGTAGTAATTCACATATTGCTGAAATTATGATTCAAGGAACATTAATGGGAATAATAGAATGTCAAAAAATTCTAAACTGTAATCTTGACGTAGCTAAAAGTACTACTGAACTTATAAAGGATTTTAATAAGTTTCAAAGAGAAAATATTAATAAGTTAAATGCATTTTTATAGATAAGAAAAAGAAGGATTTAGAAATCCTTCTTTTGTTTTTATTTAATTAGTCTAGTCTTGCACCACAATTTACACAGTATTCTGAATTTTCTGCGTTTTCTGCACCACATCTTTTACAATATTTTACTTGTGGCATAGCCCCATTGTTTTGTATTCCTTCATTTTGATTTACTTGGTATCCATTGTTTTGCATTCCTGGATTTTGATTTACTTGGTATCCGTTATTTTGCATTCCTGGATTTTGATTTACTTGGTATCCGTTATTTTGCATTCCTGGATTTTGATTTACTTGATATCCATTATTTTGCATTCCTGGATTTTGATTTACTTGGTATCCATTATTTTGCATTCCTGGATTTTGATTTACTTGATATCCATTGTTTTGCATTCCTGGATTTTGATTTATTTGGTATCCATTGTTTTGCATTCCTGGATTTTGATTTATTTGATATCCATTGTTTTGCATTCCTGGATTTTGGTTATATCCACCTGCAACAAATCCACCATTTTGTTGATAATTTACTTGACCGTTTTGACCTCCTATGTTATTGAAATTTTGAGGCATACTTCCACCTACTAAATCCCTGTAGAAAGCTAATGTACCGAAATTAATATATACATTTAGTGCAGATGCTCCACCTACTACAAATACTATTATTAGTATAAATCCTATAAAAGGAATCACTGAACAAATCATTGCTCCTATGTAAAGAACGACAAACCATCCAAAATATGATAATTGTATTCCAAATAATCTTCCTCTATTTCCCATCATTAATTCAGCACTTTCTTCTACTGCTGATTTAGGATCAATATTTGGCTTTGCTACTGCTACATAATATGCTAATGCATATAAGTACATCTTCTTTATAAAGAATATTGCTATTACTATATAAACAATAGCTACAACAAATACTATTATTCCCATTCCCATAACTGCTGTTGCAGCTGTTTGTATAGATGATACGTTCATTTCATCATCAATTGTGTAACTAGAATTTCTATTTCCAAAACTATAGTCTGAATCATCATAAGGTGATACATACATTGGTGTTAATCTATCTATTTCATTAACTTCAGCAATATTACCTACAGCGGTAAATACTAAGCCAACAATTAATAGAATAATTAATATTGCAAAAGGTATTAAAATATAATACCATACTTTTGTAAATATTCTTAATGCTACACCTATGCTACGTTTAAAATTTTTAAAACCTACTGTAATAAAGTCAAATAATTCTACTTGTTGTCCATTTTTCATTTTATAAAAAGAATCTGTAATTCCATAAGTTAAAGGTATTGTAATTAATAGATTACATATAGTTGCTAAAAGAGTACCTAATTCTCCTGCAATTATTGAAAATATAAAGTTAATTATGACCTCTGAAACTACTGATATTAATGTATCAATCACAGATATTCCAATGGCTTTACCCCAATTTCCTTTTAAAGACTCTCTTGCTTCAAATCTCGCTTCTTTTGAGTGAATCATTTTATTTTCCTCCCCTGTTTAAATATATAATTATTTTATAATAACATTTTATAATAACATTTTATATTTATCAATAGCTTAGTAATTATTTTATTCTAATATTTCACCTGCTTGTAATTTATTACCATTTAAAAAGCTCTTGTAATCCATTTTCTTTGCATTTTCTCCTTGAATTTCAAGTACTTTAATAAATCCATCTCGTGTTTTTATGAATATACCTTTTTTATTATCAGCAAAAGCAATTGTTCCTGGTTCTAATTTTTTCATTCTACTTTCATATTCTGCTATTTCAGGGAATATTTTTTCTAATTCTTCTAGTGTTATTATTTCAATTTTCCAAAATTTTATTTTTCTACCGTCTAAAAAAGAATATGCTCCCATTATAGGATTTAGACCTCTAACTAAATTTTTTATTTCTTTAGATGTTTTTTTCCAATCTATTTTCGCCATTTCTTTTTCTAGCATTGGTGCTAAAGTATAGTCTTCTCCTTGTTTTTCTGCACCCACGGCTAATTTTATTTCGTCTAATGTTTTATTTTCTTTATCTGGAATAGCTTCTATTTTCTCAATAGTCTTTACAAGTAAATTAGCTCCTATTTTAGATAATCTATTCCATAATTCTCCAGTTGTTTCGTCTTCGCCTATTTCTGTTTCTTCTTTTAAAATCATGTCTCCTGTGTCCATTCCAATGTCCATAAACATTGTAGTGACTCCTGTTTTTTTATCTCCATTTAATACTGCCCATTGAATTGGTGCAGCACCCCTATACTCTGGAAGTAGTGAACCATGAACATTTATTGCTCCATACTTTGGAATGTCTAAAATTTCTTTTGGTAATATTTTTCCATAAGCAACAACACATAATAAATCAGGATTTAAATTTTGAATTTCTGTGATAAATTCTGTGTTGTTTCTTACTTTTGTTGGTTGATAAATTTTCAAATTTTTTTCTAAGGCAAATTCTTTTACAGGAGAAGCAATCATTTTCATTCCTCTTCCTTTTGGTTTATCTGGGTTTGTAACAACAGCTAATATTTCATTATTACTATTATAAAGTGCTTCTAATGATTCTTTTGCAAAATCAGGTGTTCCCATAAAAACGATTTTCATTCTTATCCTCCTTTTATATAAAATAATTTATCCCATGTACTTACATGGGATTCTTAATTGTTTAATCTTAATTATTTATTTTGATTATTTTCTGGTTCAATATATTGTAATGTTCCCGGTTCCATTATATCTATAAATAAATTTCCATCTAAATGATCTAATTCATGTGCTAATGCTTGTGCTAATAATCCTTTTCCTTTAACTGTTATCTTCTTTCCATTTTCATCTAAAGCTTTAACAGTAACCTCCATTGGTCTAATTACTTTAGCAAATTGATTTGGAAAACTTAAACATCCTTCTTCGACTTCTTGTTCTCCTTTTGATTTCACTATTACAGGATTTACTAATTTTAAAGGCTTATTTCCATCATATAAATCTATGGCAACTAGTCTTTTTAATATACCTACTTGTACTGCTGAAATTCCTACACCGTTTGCTGAATGCATTGTTTCAACCATATCATCAAGAAGTTCTCTAATTCTGTCATCTACAACTTCGACTTCTCTTGATTTTTTTCTTAAGATTTCGTCTCCTTCTTTTCTTATTTCTCTTATTGCCATTTTTACTTCCTTTCTATTTTTATAACATATTATTTGGATTCAATTCTATATTAACTCTTGCTGTTTTGGTTTTCATATTTAAAAATGTATCATAAGCATCTGTGAGTAAGCTATTTACTCTATCATCATATTTACATTTTATTAACATACGCCATCTATATCTATCTTTGATTTTATCTATTGGTGAAGGTACTGGACTATATAGAAGTAATCCAAATTTTTCATTTATTACTCTTTGTTTTAAATATGTGTGCAAATCTTTTGCAACTTTTTTAAGCTCTGCCATATTTTTTGCAGACATATCTATTACTATTATATCGCAAAATGGTGGATATTTCAATTGTTTTCTTAGTTCAATTTCGGTATTATAAAATAGATCATAATCTTGTGCTTTTGAATATTCTATTGCATAATTATCTGGATTGTATGTTTGAATAATCACTCTTCCTTCATATTCTCCTCTGCCTGCTCTACCCGCTACTTGGGTTAATGTTTGAAATGTTCTTTCATTTGCTCTATAGTCACCGAAATTCAAACTGCTATCTGCTGCAATAACTCCAACTAAAGTTACATTAGGGAAATGGTGTCCCTTCACAACCATCTGAGTTCCAATTAAAATATCTATATTTTCATTTCTAAATTTATCTAATATTTCTTCGTGTGAATTCTTTTTTGAGACTGTATCCACATCCATTCTAATTGTTGTGGCTTCTGGGAAAAGATTGTGCACCTCATCTTCTAACCTTTGAGTTCCCGCTCCAAAATATTTAATATTAGGACTGTGGCATTCTGGACAAGTTTTTACTACAGGCTCTTCATAACCGCAATAGTGACATTTTAGTTTATTTTCATTTTTATGATATGTCATTGTTATATTACATCTTTTGCATTTAACTGTGTATCCACAATCTCTGCACATAATGAATGTTGAAAATCCTCTTCTATTCAAGAACAAAATAGTTTGAGTTTTTGTTAATAAATTTTTTTCAATTTCTTCTTTTAAGCTTTCACTTATCATTGATTTATTGCCATTTGCTAATTCTTGCCTTAAATCAACTACTTTTACTGCTGGAAGATTTGCATTATTTGCTCTTTTTGTAAGAGTTAAAAGTGTAATTTCTCCATTTTGCGCTTTATAATATGATTTCATATCTGGTGTTGCACTACCAAGTAAAAGTGGAATATTATTGGCTTTTGCCAAATACTCTGCTACTTCTCTTGCATCATATCTTGGACTCATTTCGGACTGATAAGATTCATCATGTTCTTCATCAATAATTATTAGACCCAAATTTACAGCCGGTGCAAAAATTGCAGACCTTGCACCAATTATTATTTTAGCTTTTCCTTCTTTAATTTTATTCCACTGGTCATATCTTTCCCCTATAGATAGTTTACTATGTAAAACCGCAATTTGTTCTTCACCAAATCTTGCAATAAATCGATCTACTGTTTGAGGTGTTAATGAGATTTCTGGAACTAGCATTATACTGCTTTTATTTTCTTTTAGTTTTTTTTCGATTAACTGCAAATATATTTCTGTTTTTCCTGAACCAGTTACACCATATAGTAAATATTCACCATTACTTTTTATTTGATTAATTGCTATTTGTTGCTCTTCTGTAAGTTTTAAATCATGAGTTTTGTTTTCTACTTTATGCATAAATGGATTTCTTTCTACTTTTTGCTCATTTATTTCTAGATATCCATTTTTTACTAAAGTGTTTACTATACTTCTTGTACCATCTGTAAAAATTTCTATATCCTGCATAGTTGCGGAATCATTTCTCATTAAAAAATCTAATATATTTTTTTGCTTTTCAGATTTTATTGTTCCATTTTCTATATCTTCTTCTATTTCATCTTTATCTTTAGCTAAATATATTAGATTTATTGTTCTATCTTTAACTCTTGATTCAATATTTTTGCTTGTAGTACCTGGAGCGAGCATTAATCTTAAACAATCTGAAACATTACAAATGTATCTTTTTGCCATCCACTTTGCTAAATTTATATATTCTTCTTTTATACTTGCTTCCTGCACATTTATAATTGGTTTTATTTTATAATCTGATTTTTCTTTAATGCCTATTACAATCCCTTCTTCGGGCGTCTTTTTATTTCCAAATGGTACAAAAACTCTACTACCTATTTTAACATTTAAGTTTTCAGGTATTTCATAATCAAATATTCTGTTAAGTGTTTTTACTGTTGATTCAATTATTATTTCTGCGACCATTTTTTCCTCTCTTTTTTATTTCTATCTTCTCATATTATTTATTTTGTTTTTTTGCTGCCTTTATTACATTTGACATTAACATTGCTATTGTCATTGGTCCAACTCCGCCAGGGACTGGAGTAATATATGATGCTTTTTCTTTTACATTTTCAAAATCAACGTCTCCACAAAGTTTGCCTTCATCATTTCTATTCATTCCAACATCTATAATAACAACTCCATCTTTAACCATATCTGCAGTTACCATATTTCTTTTTCCTGCTGCTGAAATTATTATATCTGCATCTTTTAATTCTTTTTTTAATTCTTTAGTTCTAGAATGACATATTGTTACTGTAGCATTTTTAGATAGCATACATTGTGCCATTGGTTTACCTACTATATTGCTTCTTCCTATAATCGCTACTTTTTCACCATCTATTTTTATATTATATTTTTCTAGCATAATCACAATTCCAAGTGGTGTACATGGAATAAATCCATCTTGTCCAATGCACAAATTTCCCACATTTTGTGGATTAAATCCATCTACGTCTTTTTCTGGACTTATGCTATTAAATGCTTCTTGTATTTTTAATGGCTTTGGAATAGGGCTTTGTAGAAGTATTCCATTTACTTTTCTATCATTATTTAAGTTATTTATTAGTTCTAAAAGTTCCTTTTGCTTAGTTGTACTAGGTAATATATATTCTTTAAATTCTATTCCTATTTCTTCACAAGCTCTACTCTTATTTCTGACATAAACTTTTGATGCATCATTATCTCCTACCATAATAACTGCTAAGTGTGGAATAATTCCTCTTTCTTTTAATTTATCTGCTTCTAATTTTAAATCCTGTCTTATATTTTTTGCTAAGTTTTTTCCATCAATTATTATTGCCATTTTCTTCACCTTTCAAATAAAATTTTCTTAATGTATTTTAACACAAGTAATTTATTTTTGGTAGATTTTTTTGCATAAAAAAATTCCCATTTATTGTTCTTTCAAACTGAAAATTCTTTTTTATATTTTTTGTTGAATTTTAAAATTATATGTATTATAATGTAGAAAGTATTAAATTTATAATTTTGTACAAAATATAATAAAGGAGATTTAATTATGAAAAAGACTATTTATGGTATTTTTATTGCTTTATTTATCGTACTTTTCACTTGTACTTCTTCTTTTGCAGCCACAGTTGCTAAAGCTGATGCAACTATGACTTTGGTTGAAGATAATACATGTAATATTATTTTCGGTCAATATGGTGAATTTGAGAAAAAAATGATTGAATGTAATACTACTGAAAAATATGTTGATATTCAATTAACTGTTAGAAATAATGCAGAAGAATTAGAGGATAAAAAAGCTGACGTTGTATTATTAATTGATTCTTCAAGAAGCATGTCAACAAATGAAGTTTTAATTGATGGTGAAAAAATGACAAGAAAGGAAGCTGTTCTTCAATCTGCTCAAACATTGGTAGATAAATTAATTTCAGCTAATCCTAATATTAAAATTGGTATAGTTGAATTTGCAACTTCAACTGAAACTGATCCTGATACTGGTTATACAATTGAAGGAACAGATTTAGATGCAAAGACTATAACTTCTGAATTAACAAATGACCCTACTACTATTACAGATGCATTAAATACTGTATCAGAAGATGTTATGGGTGCAAGAACTAATCTAGAAGTTGGTTTAGATGCTGCTTATGCTTTATTACAAACAAATGATGATCCAGATACTGAAAAATATATCATTACCTTAACAGATGCTATACCTAATACAGCTAGAGGCGTAACAATGGATACTTATTCAGAAGCTACTCAAGTTCCTACTAGAAATAAAATATTAGAACTTGATAAAGCTGGTGTTAACTTAATTTCTATGTTAATTGAATTAAGTGATAGTGAAATTGAAGTATCTACTGAAGATCCTAAACCTACTTATAAAGAAGTAGCAGAGAAAATATTTGGTACTGTAACAGCTCCTACAGCTGGAGAAGTATATTATGTATCTGATGAAGAAGTTGAAGATACTGTTACAAATCAAATATATGCAAGTTTAATCCAAGAACAATATATTTTAGATAATATTGTAATTAAAGATTACTTCCCACAGAACATTATAGATAACTTTACTTATGCACAATTAACTAAGTCTAATATTGGAGAAGTTACTGCAGAAGTAAATACTAATGATAATTCAATAACATGGACTATTCCTTCATTAGGACCTGGTGAAGAAGCTACATTTTCATACAGAATTTCATTAAATGATGAATTTGATGAAGAAATTGTTGGAATTAATTTACCTACAAATGAAAATGTAGAAATAACATACGATGAAAATGGAACTCCAGGATTTGAAGAGAATGATGATTGTCCAATTATTGCCTTAGATGTATTACCACAAGTTGATATTCCAAACACTGGTTTTTATACTGGTTTATATGTTGCTGGAATTACTTCTGTAATTGCTATAATTGGATTTGCAAGTTATAAACTTGTTAAAAGAAATAGATTTTAATTATTAAAATTAATAAAACGGCATTGAGTTAAAATTCTCAATGTCGTTTTATTTGCTTTTTTTTTCTTTTTATGGTAAAATAGATATTATGTAGAGTTATCTCTATATTATTTTTTTGAAAGAGGTGAAACGTTTTGCATATTTAGAATATTTATCAAAAAATTTGAAAGGAAGGAATTAAATTGACAGTACAAGGAATAGCACGGACATGGAATCCAATAAGTAAAACATTAGATGTTGAGGTTCCTGATAAAGACAGTTTTGTTAGGTTAAAAGAAGAAGACATATCAATTTATTCAACAGCAAAAAGCGGTAAAAATCATACCATTCCCTATGAAGTATTTAATCTTCTCGGGAAGCCTATTTCACTAATCCAAAAATCCGATGGTAGTTTTTCTCACTCCGCATGTATGTTAAATGAATTCAATGCTCTGAATGTAGGTGATGTGATTAAAGCAACTGTTATTAGGATAACACGTATTTCCGTATTGCTTAAATATAAAGGTCTTACGTTGTTTATTCCCTTTAAGGAGATTTCTGATTCTCGGTTTTACGATGCACACGAATATTTTAAACTGTATCATAAAGTTTTCGTTAAGGTAATTCAGAAATCTGATCCCTCGTCCTACATTATCGTTTCCTATAAAAGGTGTTTCAGCGATAATCTTAATAATTACAACAGTTATGATATTGTCATTGGAAAAGTTACCTCTGAAGTCACTTATTTTAATGACGGTCTTTTCATTGAAATTTCCCCCAGAGTTTCCGGCATCATGAACTGCAATGACCCCTCCATGTTCAAATATGGGGACAAAGTACGGTGTAGAGTTAGAAGAGTTACCCCTAAAGGTTTGAAACTCGATTTTTTGAGTTTCGTACAATAAATTTGCAAAGCTAAAAACCAAATACCACGCTGATGCGATTTCGCGTCAGCGTGGCATTATTTTTACTATTTTTTTATAATTTCTCCTGCTCTTTTAATTGCACCATAACCCATCTTATCTCTAAGTTTGTCTACTATATCATCTATTTTCTCTTGCTTTTCTACTTGATTGTTATCAAAAAGTGATATTTGTTTATCTTTTTCATCTAATAAATCATCTACTCTTACACCTATCAATCTTACTCTAGTTCCTTTTGAATATAATTCTTCCATTAATTTTTTTGCTAGTTCAAATATTATTTTAGTACTAGATGTTGCAGTTTCTAATTTTTTTTGATGTGAAAATACTCTAAAGTTTGAATCTTTTATTTGCACATTTACAACATTTGCAATCATTTTTTCTTTTCTTAATCTATATGTCACTTGTTCAGTAAGTTCTAATAAAATTCTATTAATTTCATTAATATTTGTTAAATCTTGTGGTAATGTAATTGAATTTCCTATCCCCTTAGGTTTCTCTTCTTTATAATTTACTGGAGAATTATCTATTCCATTAGCATATTCCCATATTGTTTTTCCAAATTTTCCAAAAGCTTTATATATTAATTCTTTATTGTAATTTGCTAAATCACCAATTGTTCTAATTCCCATTTTTTCTAACTTAGGAATACTTTTTTTACCAACCATTAATAATTCACTAACTTTTAATGGCCACATTTTTGTTTTTATTTCGTAATCCCATAAAGTATGTATTTTGTCTGGTTTTTCAAAATCTGAAGCCATTTTGGCTAATAATTTATTATGTGCAATACCTACATTTACTGTAAATCCCTGTTCTTCTTTTACCCTTGTAGAAATCTCTTTTGCTATAGTTAAAATTTCTTCATTTTTTCCTATAAAATTTGTCATGTCTAAAAAACACTCGTCTATGGAGAATCGCTCTATTATATTAGTATATTCTTTAAAGAGTTCATATAATTTATTAGAATATTCCCTATACATTTTATGATTCGATTCAAAAACTTCTATATTAGGACATTTTTTTCTAGCAAAATATATTGGTTCACCAGTTTTAATTCCAAATTGCTTTGCTATATTACTTTTAGCTAAAACTACGCCATGTCTTTTACTTTCATCTCCTCCAATAATTGACGGTATAGTTCTTATATCTAGTTTTGAGCCATTTTTCAACATTTCTACAGCTGTCCAAGATAAAAATGCATTATTTACATCTATATGAAAAATCAAACGTTCCATAATATTCACCGACTTTATTATAGAACGTTTGTTTTTATTTGTCAATATTTTTCAATTTTTCATTTCTTCTTTTTATTTGTCTATCTTGCTTTTCTATGATTTTCTTTACAGCTTTTTCTTTTTTATATTTTTGTACTATTAAAAATACTATTATTGCTAAATATACTATTAACATTAATTTCATTTGTAATAATTTTGCTAAAAGCCCTAGAATAGGTATCTTTACTATAACTGTTCCTACTATTTCATCGTCTTCTACTTCTTCATTATTAGAATACATGTAGTTTTCGCCTTTTGTAATAATATATGTTCTTCCATTATCCTGTTTTATGTTTTTTACAGTTTGGATTTTTATATTATTTTCCTCTCTACTATTTATATTGTAATAAGCAATTATATCGCCTATATCTATTTTATTTATTCTTTCCTTTTTTGTTATAATCAATTGTGTTTCTGTTATTAAAGGCTTCATAGAATCTGAATCACTTTCTGTAAGTAATGTAATTGATCCTAAGTTTACTTCTTTTTTATTAAAAAATATATCATTAAAATTATACATTAAGCTATAAACAATTAATATTATACAAATAATTATAAGTAAATATTTTTTTATATTGTTAAATATTTTTTTACTTTTAGTATTTCTTTGATTGTTCCTTTTTGCTTTCAACTTCCCTTTTTCTTCTCCTCTTATCTTTTCTTTCATTATTACTAATGTAAATTAATAATATTATTAATAGTATAAGTATTATAATAAGTATAACTATATTGTCTTCTAAAAAGTTTATTAAATTTCCTAAATAAGGTATTCTTAACACTACTTTTCCTTCAATTTGATTATATGCAACGCTTTCTTCGTCACCTGTTTTATTATTGTCACCTTTGGTTATAAATTGTTTATTTCCTTTGTCATCATCTTTTATATCTACTACTCTATGTGTAGTTGTTAATTCTTCATTTCTTCGAAAAGTAATTATGTCTTCTATTTTTATTTCATCTTGAGATATGTTTTTTGTTATTATTACATCTCCAACATTTATATTTGGTTGCATACTTTCTGATGTAATTATAAATGCTTTATATCCGAAAATGCTCCAACTATTATCTTTGTTAATTGATGAAATTCCAACTAAAATGACATTGTATAAAATTAATATTAAAACTATAAATAGTGCTATTTTAATAGCTTTTGCTCTTTTCTTTCTTTTTAATATCGATGTTTCATCAAATTTCATTGCCATTTCTTCCTTAATTATATTGTAAGATAAAGAAGCTTTATAGCTTCTTTATCCATTTATTATTTTATAACAATTTGTTCAGAATCTTCTCCAATATAATTTTCTCCATCGTATAATTCATATACTATTTTATAAGTTCCTGATTTTAAATTATCCTTAAATGTATAATTATATTGTGAACTAGCTGTAGGATTTGATGTTACTACATATTCATTTGTATTTGTAGCTGGTGTTAATGTATCTGTTATGTAATCTTGCATATTTACTAGTTCATATTCTTGAGAATATGTTTCATCATATTTTCTTCTATATAATGATACTGTAATATTAGGATTTGCTAATCCTGATGAATATTCTAGATTTACACTAATAGTATTAGAATCGTTTTTATTTAGTCCTGTATCTTTATTTATTACTTTGTAAGCATTATCTAATTTTGCTTTTAAACCATAATTAGAATTAATAATTGTTGTCTTTACTTCTGTAGTTGCTGATGATTCCAATCCAAAATAGATTCCATCTGGTGAACCAAAGCTTTCTATTTTTATTGTATATGTTCCTGTCGCCAGAGTAGTATTTCCATCTGTATTTATTTTAATTTTAGAAAGAACATTAGATACTTTGTCAGCTATTTTAATTCTTGTTGTTCCGTCTATTCTTGGATAGTATCTTGTTCCATCTATTTCAAAATTTATACCAAATAAACTATCTAAGCTTAGTGCATTGCCATTTATATCATAAATAGTAAGTATAATTCCCATTTTCTGTTCGAAATATTGTGTATCAAAAATTGTTACTGAGTTTACTATTTCTTGTTTGAAATCTGTTGATACTTGTAAATTAATTGGATTTCCTAAATATGTTGTGTCATCTATTGTTGCAGAAACTCCTATTTGAGCATTTCTATTTCTATATACACTATATCTCATTACATCTCTTTGAATACCTAAAACACCAATTAATGTTTCATCATCCATGTTTCTTAATTCCATCAGCAAACTATTATTTACTATATCATTCTGTAAATTAGCTTCTGAGAATTTTACATGGAATATATAATTTTCAAATAATATATCTTGATTTTGATTATAATAAGTATTCAGCATTTCGTCTTCTCTATAGTGCTCATCAGTGCTTCCCATTACAATAAAATCAGTAAGTCTAAATTCATATTTGTTATTTGCTACATCATCTGCAGTTACTACATAATAGTACTGTTTATTGGCTGCTAAATCTAGCATAACAATTCTTGTATTTTCTGGGAAAACATAAGGTCTATCTGATGAATCTCTAGATATTAAAACTCTATAATCAGTGCTTATGTCTTCATAATAATCTGTTGTTGAAAATTCATTTATATATAATGAATAATATGCTGAAAATGCACTTCTTTCTGTAATACTTGTTGGTGTAGATGTAAATAGTCCATATTCTTCTCCTGGAGTAATTGCCGCTTCATAGTAGTCATCCTGATATAAGGCTGTATTCATTGTAACTATTATATCTATATATGCTATTCTATAATTTAAATCATCTACTGGAATTAATGTCTGGAATCTTATTTTTACATCTCCTAACAGTTTTTCCTCTGTTAAGTTAGATGAGTGGAATAAATAGAAGTTCAGTGTTGGTGTAAATGATGAGTTGTCTTTTCTATATGTATTTTCTCCTTCATAAGATCCACCATCAGCTGTTAAAAATTCTGTTTCACCTGCATTATTCCAACCGTTTTTTCCGGCTTCCATTGTAAGACCAAATATGCTATTTGCATCTTCTTCATTTTCTGCTATTTGTTCAATATCGTCTGACCTTATTAAAGATATTCCATCATCCAATCCTGCAGAAAAACCTGTTAAGTTAAATACAATGTTTGGATTAGAAAATCCTATTAGTGATAACTCATAAGTACCTAATGTAGCATATTTTGAAGCTGTTAATGTTATTTCAAATGTTGTAACATCCATAGCTTCACCTACTACCCATATATAATAAACGTCATCTTCTGGTGTTACACCAATATAGTCTACCTTTATTATTCCATCTTCATCATAGTTTGTATAAAAACCATCTACTGTTATATCGTGGTTATCCATGTGTTGTGCTCTAACATAAGAGTTAGATGAGAATGTTCCTGCATTAGTAATTGTATCACCATTTTGATAATTTGCGTTATATAATCCTGTACTTGTTTCTGGATTCATTTTATTTGTAAATAATCCAAAGAATGTCATTCCATGTACTTGTCCAAATGCTGTTGCCTGCTCGTTTGTTGCAACATTTAAGTTTCTTCCTTCTGCCATATAAATTCTATTATCTACATTTCTTGTCATCTCATTTGTATCTGGGTTTATTTCAACAGCTTCTTTTACTTCTTGTCCATTAACATCTACTAAGCTTTCGAATACTGTAAGAAGGTTTGCTCCATAATTTAGATAAAGTGTAGAATTATTTTTTAATTTTAATACGTCTACCCTACTTATTGTGTAATATTCTTCTGAATATTCGTTTGTTCTATCTGTTGCTCCTGATAATGCAATTGCTGAATTACTTAAGGTTGCACAATCTGTTCTCTGTATAGATACATTACTCTTTGGATCATTAACTGTTCCATAGTTTTGAATAGTTATATTACTGTCACCACTAGTACTAGATGCGTTTCCTGAGCCAAATATACTTCCGTCTATATCAAAGTTTTCATAACCATTTCCATTTATTTGAATATCTATTCCTTCTGTAACACTTATGAAAGAATAGTCAAATATTTCTGAACCAGCTTCATTGGCTTCTCCTCCACCAAATACTGTTCCATAAATATGTATATCACCTTTTTCAAGTGATTGGTCATTTACTGCATCATATCCTATATTTGTTTGTGTATATCCATATACAACTGAAGTATTTGCACCTCCATAAACATTTCCGTGAATTTCTCCTCCGACAATGTTTACAGTACTTACTGAGTTATTGCTTGTTTCATCTCCAGTAGCAGATTTATTACCACCACCAAATACATTTTTTCCTATTACTGTACTTGTACCATCTATATTAAGGTTTGTTGTACCATATACAACTGCAGTTGCACCATTTCCTCCTGAATAAATGCTTTCAGATAGATTAGAATTCTTTACATGTACATAGGTATTTCCAGTGACAGTTCCTTCATTTCCTCCACCATAAGCGCTTTGTAATATGTTAGCATTTTCTATGTCTAGATGAGTATCATAGTCTACTCCTGCTCTATTTCCACCACCATAAATGCTTCCATTTACTGTTCCTCTTATGTTTAAATTAGTTGTTCCACTTGTTGCTTGGTCGCCACCACCATATACGTTTGTAACTTCTCCAGTTTCATAAACATTTACATTTGTAGTATTTGTTCGTCCACCTTGATTGTTACCGCCATATACGTCTGTAGCTTTTCCTGCTTGTATTATTACATTACTTTCATTGACTGTTCCTTCCGTATTTGAACCACCATATATACTTCCTGCAGTAGCGCCATTTAATGTTACATTAGAAGTAGTAACATTAGCTGAATATCCACCACCATAAACATTAGTTATTAGTCCATCTGAGCTATTTAAATTAATTGTACTTGTTTCAGTATTAGCTCTATTTCCACCACCATATACTGAATCAGTAACTGATCCACCATTTATAAGAATATTAGTATTAGTTGTTGTACCGCCTTGATTATTTCCACCAAATATATTACCAGTTTCACCACCAGTCATTTCTATATAACTTTGGTTTATTTGTCCATTTACATTTGAACCACCATATACATTATCAGTAACACCGCCTCTAATGTATATTCTTGGAGTTGTAACTGCCGCTTGATTTCCTCCTCCATATACACTTCCTGTGTTTCCAGCATCAATGTATACTGTTGCATCTGTAACTAAAGCTTCATTACCTCCACCATATACTTCATTTGCATTACCACCTAAAATATTTGTAACTGATGAAGTAACATCTGCTTGGTTTCCTCCTGCAAATACTCTTCTTGGTGAGCCTCCATTTATATTAACTGTTGTATCTCCAACAATTTCTCCTAAATTTCCTCCTGCATATATATCACCTGTATGTGTACCTGAATTAATGTTTATTGTTGTGCTTCCTTCAACTTTAGCATTATTACCTCCACCATACACTTCTGATGATAAGCTTGCTGAAATATTTATTGTAGATGTACCTGTTAACTTAGCCATTTCTTCATATCTTGCAAGACCTGCTCCTGCGCCATATATTGTTCCATAAATTTTTGGAGATCCTGAAATGTCTATTGTTGAAGTTCCTTCTAATTGAGCTAAGTTTGGTTTTCTTGATAAGTTATATCCACAACCAGCTCCATATATATCTCCTTCTATAGTAGGGCTACCTGTAATAGTTATATGGCTATCGCCATATAGTGTACCACTATCATCTGCTGTTGAATTTTGTGTTAAATATTCTGTATAACCATATCCTCCGCCATAAATATTTCCTGCTATTCTTCCACCAGAAATATTTATATTTACACTTGTATCAAAGTCTCTACCATAGCTTTTATAATCATCTGAAGAGTTTGCACTATAACCAGTAACACCTCCGGCTCCTGCTCCATATATGTTACTTAGCACTTCTCCACCAGATATATTAATAGTCGCTGTACCATAAAAATATGAATCACAAAGTCTTGGATTTCTATCACTTCCACCAATAGCATTCATATTTCTTCCTAAGCATCCACCATAGAGTTCATCTACTGATCCACCAGAAATATTTATTGTTACTTCTCCTAAGAATGTATTTATTGGATAATTCCATCTTGAAGGTACAGTACTTGAATCTCCTATACTACCTCCGCAAAGTCTTCCTACAGTTCCTGAAATTATATTTTCAGTAACTACAGAATAGTTATTTCCACAGGCTGATCCACCAACAAGTAGGTTAACATCGTAATCATAATTATCTGGAGTCGTTGAATTTTCAATATCTATTGTTATGGTTATTTTAAAACTATCATCCATAGATGACCCCATAAAATTATGTGAAGTATTATTTTGTAAGTTTTGAGCTCCTGTTGTACCTGGGCTTCCTCCACCAATTATTCTTCCGTAAGACCCACTTTTTATTATTACTTCAGCTTCATCTCTTGGAAGTCTTGAATAATTATATCTTAACCAACCACATATTATGTGAAATGCTGGTGCATTATTTCCTAGTAATCCCTGGTTTGAATTTGCTCTTGAGTAATTTTCCATTGTTACTTGCTCACCCATTGTCAAGCTATATCCTTGTAAATATAAATATAAAGAACTGTAACTACCATATAAAGTTAAATATTGGAATGTTGTATCTCCATTTAAATATCTATATGTACTGTTATTTCCACTCATATATAGAACACCATTATAATTTATACCAGCATAAATTCCTGTTAAAGTTGCATTTTTTGCATAAGTTGTTCCTGTTTGAGAATTATATATATTATAATTTGAATATCTTCCCATTACAACAATTATATTTTTTGTTCTAGAAGCTCCCGATTCTAATTTTCCATAAGCTGTGCTTAAATTTTTAACTGGTCTTTCTGGTGAATATCCGTCATTTCTATCATTTCCGTTACTGTAACTTACATATACAACATTTCTATCACCATATATAAATGAATTCTGTACATTTAAAGAGTAGTTAGAATTATTAGTTGCAACTAATTGGTATTCTTGTCCCTCTTCTAAATTTTCAAGTATTGTTGATGTTTCTCCTTCTATTATTTCGGTATTAAGTCCAGCTATATCAATTGTATACCATTGATAAGTATAATCATCCAAATTAATATATGGCAAAGCTGTTCCTGCCAAAGAAGCTGTTACTCTATCATTTTGGTAATCAATATCAAATACTATTTCTAATGATAGTCTTTCAATAAAAATATTTTCTATTGAATAATATTCTCCATCACTAATTAATATATAATAATCATAATCATAATCCCATATAGGGTCTTGTGTTATTTGATTTTGATTTTCTAGTTCTGTTACCTCTTGTCCATCTAAATACCACTCATAAGTATAAGGACCACTTGAATAGGCATTATCTATATTAATAACATAAGTTGGTTTATTAGAATCATCTACACTTGTTTCGAATCTTTTTATAAATGTATATGTTCCATTTGAATAATTCCATGTCATATATCCATTACTATTTGCATAACTATTAAAATTAGTTAATAAAGCAGATATATCAACTTGATAAATACCTTTGTTAACACCTTGTACTCTACCAATATCATCACTTGATCCGCTTAATCTATTAGTAGATGTACCTGTAGTAACTGTTGCATTAAATGTTCTTCTATTAGCAGTAAAACCGCTATAGTAACTTGTCATTGTAAGATTTCCTGAGCCATTACCATTCCATATAGTAGCATAGTTGTTTGTTGAATCATAATTTGTTCCATTTACTAATCCACCAAAAATTGGTCCTATAAAACCATTTGAATCAATTGTTCCTACATAAAGTGAATTTTCAGGCCATTTTCCTTGGTTATTAATAGTTCCTATTATTCCTCCGGTTTGATATTGTCCAGCATTTGTTTGATTATCTGTTGACCACCAACCTTGCGTTTCACTTGGATCTGCACTTAAATTTATATCTGTATTAACAAAGCAATTATTAATTTCATATCTTGAATTTGCACCTGGGTCAGTAGTACTGCCTTCGCCATATTGTGCATATCCTACTAAACCACCTACTGCATATCTAAAATCTGAACTTTGTATAGTTATATTTCCATTATCATTAATTGCGCAATTATTTGTTATACAATTTATAATTTTAGAATTTCTATACATTGCTCCTGAAACAATACCTACATTTAAGCCTTCATCATTCCATACTCTTGTACCAGTATTTCCACTTGCTTGTATTGAAATTGTTATATCATTAAATTCAATATTTTTAATTTCAGTGGTAGAATTTCCTCCACCAATACTTCCAAAGATACCATAGGATTCTATTAAACTATTAGGAACAGTACTTATTATGATTTGAGTATTTGAAATTATGTGTCCAGCTCCATCTATTATTCCTCTGAATGAATTAGATGTTGTTCCTATTGGAGTCCATTCTATTCCATTTAAGTCTATATCTCTTGCTATTTGAAAATATACATTTTGATAAGAATTTCCTGAATTCACTTGCTCTGCTAAATAACTTAATTCTGCTCCAGTTGAAATTAAATATGGGCTATTTTCGCTTCCATCTCCCCACATAAATCCTCTTGCTGTGTCACCTTCCCAAATATCAGCTTCTCTAGTATTGTCACCTGCAGCATAAGTTGTAAGCTCTGCATTTGGTTCTGCTAATACTGCATATATTGAAAATTCTTTGGCATTAAACTTTACATCTTCTCCTGTTACTTCTACATTTGTAACTTCTTTGCTTTCTTCATCAATATGTACAACTCTATATGCTGTATTTTCATCTTTAACGATATTTGTTATTGTCACTTTCAATTCTTCATTGTAATTCTTTGGCTCATATTCTATATCACCAGTCATTACTTTAATATCATAAGCAGTATTAAATTCAACATTATTTATAAGGAATAAATCTAATTTTTCTTCTATGTCCTCTTGCTCAACCTTTGAAACATTTAAAGTTGACTCTACTGGCATATATCCTTCAGCTTGCACTCTTCTATCATCAATCTCTGAAGTAATATTTTTATAGTATAATTTTTCTTCTTCGAAAAACTTATAATCATATTCAACTGTAATTTTTATTTCTTGGCTTTCTATTTCTTGTTCATTTAAATATATTTTATCTCCTGGCTTATAAGTAGTATTTCTCATTGTATATTCTTCAATTTGATTACTTGCTTGTTCTGTACTTCCACTACTATATGCTCTTATATCTTTAATTGAACTTGTTGTTACTGTTTCTTCTACTTCAATATTTTCATTTGATGTATTTTCTTGATTTTCATTTTGTGGCATTGAATTAGTTGTATCTTCTGAATTATCTTCTAAAGGTTCATTTTCTTTGCTATTTGGGCTTTCTACATTTTCTTCTACTGTAGTATTCTCTTCTGTTATATTTTCTTCAGTAGTTGTATTTTCACTATTAACACTATTTTCAGTAGATGTATTATTTTCTACAGTTTCATTTATTGTGCCACTTCCAGAAGAGCTTTCTGGTGCACTTGTGCTAGGACCTATAGCTGATACTTTATATTCTTTAACACGAAAATCGCCCACATATTCTGGGAGCTCAATATAATAAGAATCTTCACTGCTTATAGCAGACCAAGTTAGAAGATTATCTTCTAACTCTTGGTCTGCGTCTATTAAACTTACATTCATTTCAATAATTCTATTAGCTCTAGAATTTCTAAAAGCAACAATCTCTATAATAATTATCAAAACTAGTAAAATTAATGCAATTATTTTTTTCTTATTAATTTTCTTCATTTGGTTCTCCTCATATTGCTTATTTATTCAATATTTTTTCGTATTCGCAAATACTTTTAATTTGGTTTATTGTTAATCCTGCCTTTTCGATGTCATCTTTAATTTTTAGTTTTTCTAAATCTTTAATAATATTATCTAAATTGTCTTCTGATAAATCAGATTTTTCTATATTAAAATTAAGTAATTTATATCTATCTTTAATTATTAATGCAATATCTTTATTTTCAAGAATTTTTATATTATTTATTATAGTGAAATATGGAGATTTAATATTATTTATAAATTCATCAATGAATTGATCTATTTCATTTTGTGGTATTCCTTTAATTTCATCTATAATTTCATCTACTAAGAATTTGTAAAAGCATCCTGCAAATTTAAATACATCAAGTATACTTGAATTGTCTGTTAAATTTTCTGCAATTTTATTATAAATAGCATTTTTTGATACTTCTCTATACTTTTCTTTCATGCTAACATAAGTTTCATTGACCTCTGAAATATTTACATCTTTTTTGCCAAATAATCCTGTTCTACTAATTTTCTTTTCCATTGCTTCAATTTCTTTTATGTTTTCTTTTACTTTATTCTTATTTTCTTCTCTTACTTTATATTTTTCTCTAATACTATCTAATATAAATTTATATTTTAAATAATATTTATATTCATTTATGCTATTTATAAATTTAACTACATTTACACTTAATTCTTTTTTGGCTTCTACATCATTTTGTTCAATTTGGTTTACAATATTTGAATTTACGAACTTCTTTAATATTTTGTCTATTTTCTCTTCTTCAAAATCTTTTATATTTAATTCTCCAGATAAAAATTTATCTATTAATATTTTTTTATCTGTAGATTCTAATATATCTAATTGTCTTTGTTCTTCTTGATATTGTGATGTTAAAGCTTGCTCGTTAATAGAAAATCTTCTTAATGTATCTTCTTTTCTTTGCTCAAAAAATCTATCTATTTCTTTTTGATGTTTTAAATAAATATTGTTCATACTTACTTCTATATGCACAATAATATCTGGGCATCTCCAAAATATCTCTTCGAACTTTCTTTTTATAATGTCAGAATTTACATTTCCATTTCTCATCTCAGCTAAAAATACTTGCATATATTCTTTTGCGCAAGGGCTTGATTCAAATTCTGCATCTGTAATTTCAATACCCATATTTCTAAAAATATTAATACAAGATTGTATTTGTAAATTGACATTTTCAAGATTTTCTTTATAGAATTTTCCTAATTTGTATACTTCTTTATCTAAGTTAGATTTTTCATAAGAAGATTTTATAGTATTGATATTATCAAAAACCATTTCATAATTATTTAAATCTTGTTTAATTCTTGCAATATTATCATTTGTTGCAATATTTGTTTCATTACTAAATCTTCTTTTTATTTCTTCTAATAATGCATTTTGATATTGTTGATACTCTACTAGTATCTCATCAATTTTTTCATTATATTTTTCAATATTTTTCTTATTGTTTGTCGGCATTGTTGATAAAACTTCTTGATATGCATTCATTTTTTCAATTATATTTTCCATATTAATTTTCCTCTTCTTCTTTTTTATTTTTTTCTAGATTTTTTATGAACTCTGATACTTTATAATACATATCAATTAATTGTTCATTTGTTAAATTTGATGTTTCCATTTACATAATTCCTCCATCTTATAATTCAATAATATATTATCACAAAATAATTATTAATGTCTATATTTGTAGAAAAAAAAGTAACCATTTCTGGTTACTCCTTTTAATTTATTTTTATCTCAATTATTCTTGAATTTTGAATTCCATATTTAATGCCATATCTGAACCAGAAGCGCTATTTTCACAGTCAACATCTTGTCCTTCAACCCAGAAGTATACTCTTATTTTTGTTACACCAGCCTCAAGATCTATAAATGTTGAATCAGATGTATTAGTTTGAGGGGTTGTTATATCTGGATCTACAGCTTTGAAATATGTAGGATTATCATCTGCATTTGTTTCTTCTAATTTTATTCCATCATTTATAGCAGCAAAAACACCATCATAATCTAATCTTGATGCACCTGATTGTTGTAATCCATGTATTCCATAAGTTTGTTCTGCATGAGTTACAGCAGCTGCAGTATGAACATCATAGTTTGGTTCCCATATTATGCTTTTTGTTCCTTCATATTTTTGTTGTATTTCTGATGCTTGTGCTTCACCAGATGAATTACCTTCAACAATAAAAGCTACTCTTGCTGCATTTTGTAAGCCTCTATTAGATGCTCCTGCATAAGTAACACCAGAGTTTGGTGTTAATACTATTGTTGATTGAGTATCTACCTTTAAATACATATCAAATGCTATATAATTACCAGTTGAAACATTTCCTGTACCATCTGCTTGTGCTTGTGCAGTTAATGTTTGATTACCATCATCATCTGAATCTAATGCTCCTAAGAACATTTGCATAAATCCTGAAGTTACATCTCCAGCTGTTGATACTGCATTTAATATTGCTGGTATTTGATTTCTAACTCCTGGATATGTTGCTCCAGTTATATCTTCTTTTAATAAAACTGTTTTCCAGTTTGTTGCATCAGCAGATATTTGTAAACCATTTTGTGCTTCAACATGTACATCTAATGTACTTACTTGTACAACTTGGTTTGCAGTAAACCATGCATAAGTTGAAGTTATCAATAAGATTGCTAGTAAAAGCAATAATAGAATTGAATATTTTAAATTTCCTTTTCTTTTTTGATTATCTTTAGTCATCTTGTTTTTCTCCTCCTCAAGTTATTCTCTTAATTATTTTTACCATACCACGATTTAATTGTCAATGAATGTAAATAAATGTAAAAAAAGTGTAATTATTGTAATTCTTTTGTAACATTGTTTTATTATTCTGTTATTTTGTTATGCTCTTCAGTTATTTGCATTGTCATTTTCATTTCTCCACCTATTAATGGATCCAAGCAATCTGGGTCATCGCCTTCAATCCATATTACTATTGTAAACTTATCTATTTCTCCAGGATTAAATCCTGCTCTTTCCTTCATAACAACATATTCATCTGAATAAAACTTTTCAGTTCCTGTTTCAGCATCTCCTGTTGTTTCATTAGGTTTTGCATATATTGTAGCTTCTCCATTTAAATATAGCATTACTCTTACTGCCTTATCAACATTTCTAACTACATCATCTATATGTATATTATACCAGTAATCTATTGGATCTGGTCCTTGGTTCTCCAAATAAAATGTATAGGCTATATAGTTTTCTCCATTATGTCCACCATCTGCTTCATCATTTAAATTATCTGGTAACCAATTTACTGATATATTATCCATAAATTCTAATTCATCTGCTTTAAGAATTTCCTTTTCTTGTTTATCTTGCAAACTTTCATACATTACTAATCCACTTCTTAAGCCACCTTGTGGATCTAGCGTAATTGTAAAATCGCCTAATTGATATACTACTCTAAGAATAAAATAAATTATTACTAAAAATAATATTGCAATAAGGATAGCTATTTTTAGAAACTTAATTTTTATTTCTCTTTCTCTTATCTTATCTGATTTTAAATTTTTTTCATAATTATTCATTTTTCCTTTTTTAGTATTTGTCTTATTTTTTGTCATTTGTTCATTACTTTTTTCTTTTAATTTTGGCATTTTTATCATTCCTTTTTTATTAATTTTTTAATCAATTAAAATATTGATTTATATTAATTCTTGTGATATAAATTTATTATACCATAAAATTTATTTATAGGAGATTAACAATGAAAATAAATAAGAAATTTATTCTTTTGCTTGCATTTATATTATTGTGTATAACAATTTTTTTAGTAGCACAAACTTATGCTAAATATTTGAGTTCTGCTGAAGGTCAAACTACTGTTAACATTGCTAGGTGGAACATTAAAGTAAATGATCTATCTATCACAGAAAATACTGATATTTCTGGAACTATTACACCAGTTTTTCCTGGTAATGAAAATATAGCTAGTGATATTATCGCTCCCACAGCAGAAGGTTATTTTGATTTAGTGTTTGATTTCGACGATGTTGATGTATCTTTTAATTATACAATAGAAAGTACTGTTGATGATTCTAGCCCTGTTAAAGATTTCGTAATTGTTGGTTATTCAATAGATAATGGTATGCGAGTTGATTTAACTGATACTAATATAATTAGTGAAGATATTTTACTTGATAGCAATGTTACAACAAGAAATATTAGAATCTATGTTAAATGGATTGATGATGGTAATGCTACTATGAATAATCAAGATGATACTATTGCTACAACTTCTAATACTCCAGCTATTTTTAAAGTTAATATTACCTTTAAACAAATAGTATAATTTATATTTAGAATGTATATAATTTCTTATATACATTCTTTTTTTATCTTAATTATTATGTTGTGTTGCCTCTAGTTTCATTTTAATGTATACACTTTTTCCATCTGGATTTTGCTGATAATATTCATAAGCTCTCTTACCCCAATATGTATCTAATTCGTCATCTCCAGACTCGTAAGGCCATGTTATTCTTATAGTAAAACTGCCATCTCCAGTTCCACTTTCTAGTTCACCTTCACTTTTTTCTATTGTTATTTTAAATGGATAATTATTATTTAATAAATTTTCTAAATCATCAGAAGTATATGCATCTCCTAATTCATAAGTATCTCCTAATATTTCTACAGATTGAATTTCATAACTTAAACTAGCATTACTTTCACCTCTGTTATGAACAATTATTGTTCTTTCATAATCTTCCATTCCTGGATATATTTGAGATACATCTATTACTATATTTGAAATACTTTCTCCATCCTCATTTGTAAATTCTACATTCCATGAAGTTACATGAGCTGTTAAAGATGTAGAAACTTCTGTTGCATATAAAAACCAAGCATAGGTATTAAACATCAATAATGCAACTAAAACAATTAAGTGTCTAAGTTTAATTTTCTTTAATAAATTCATTATTGATTTTAAAACATTTAATACTTTCTGTTTTAATTCTTCTTTATTAAATTTCTTTTCCTTTTCTTTCTTAATCTTTTCCATTTTCACTTTCTTCACTATCGTTTCCTTTAGTTATATTTTTTTCTTCTTCAGATTTGTCATCATCCTTTTTATTTTTAGATGATTTTTTGCTTTTTAATTTTGTAAAATATTTCATTAGGCTTTTGTTAGTTTTTGCATTTTCTTCTTTTTCCTTATGCTTATCTTTTTCTTTTGATTTATTATTTTCTTTGTCTTTATCTTCATTATTGCTTTCTTCTATTGTCTCTTCATTAATATCCTCTTCTGAGTCTTCCGAATTATCATCTTCTTCCATACTACTTTTCTTTTCTTCTCTACTTACTAAAAAGTTAAATATAAATTTCGCGAGAATAATTCCCAATGGTACTATTATTATAAAATAAAATCCATATATATTTTGAAGTAGTTTACATATAAAACTCAATATTTGTGATTTTCCTAATACTTTTCCATAAACTTGATCCTCTGATACAGCAGGGTCTACTATTGTATTAGCTGTTCCTTTTGTAACAAAAGTATATTTTCCATCCTCAGTCATATTTTTTTCTACGACTTGATGAGTTACTATCATTCCATTCATGCTTCCTTTATTACCTAGATATGTAATTGCATCTCCAACATTAATATTTTCAGGATCTGTTTCTTGTGAAATTAATATATCCCCAACTCCATATTGTGGAAGCATACTTCCTGATGCTACATAAAAGAATCTTATTCCAAATATTGCAATATCATTATTAGAAAATCTTTGAATAGCAACAACAATAAGAATAAGTAAAACAAGAATAAATGCTAATGCATATAAAATATTTCCTATTATTTTAATAACTTTGTTATCTCTTATTTTTTTTAGCATTGCCTTACCTCTTTTCTGTATAAGTATGACTTTTCTTAAGTTATTATTATCCTTCTATTTTCTCTAAGTATTTGTCAATATGTGTACTAAATATTTTTTGTATTTCTTGCATTGTCGCCATTTTCTTATATTTTATTATTGCAAATTTTCTTCCTATCATGTCTTTTAATTGATCTTCACTAAGTCCTAAATCTAAATCTAGTATTTTTCCTAATAATTTGTCTATTAATTCATCTTTAGCCTCTTCATTTTCTTCTTCATTTTCCTGTTCATCTTTGTTTAATTTGTTGACAATAAGATAATCAAGTAAAAATGTTTCATTAGCTAGGTTTCTAAGTTCTCCTTCTTCCATATAATCTTTTTTGTCTTTAATTTTCTTAGTACTATCTTCTAAATTATCTTGTAGATAATTCCATAATTTTACTGCATATTGAAAGTTTACATTTTTTAATATAACATTTGTTTTTCTGATTGGCGGTCTAACTAAAGCTACATGTTCTTTTTCTAGAATCTTATAAACTTCTGTGCTTGTTAAGTCTCTTATTTTTTGTTCAAGTCTTTCTATTCTGGCTTCTATTCCTTCTTCGCTACTTTGACTTTTATCAACAGTTGCTCTAGTTTTTATACTAAATGTCATTTCGATTTCTTCATTTCCAGAATTACTATTTCCTTGATATTCAACAAGCTTTTCATCTTTAAAAGGTGATTTTTTTGTATTTGCTAAAATTTCTTTCTTTTGATTAACAAATGCTTTCATATTCTGTACTAATGTATAAATCAACCTATTTTCATAAGTATTGTAGCTTTCTTCTTTGTTAATATTTAAGATTTTTGATGGTTTTACATCTCCATTTTTCTTATCTATTTCTTGTATAAAATTTGTATGTTTTGCAAGATGTTTTATACTATCTACAGTTATCCTTCTGGCTAATTCTATTTTTACAATTTCTTCTTCATTTATTATGAATCTATTAGGATTTCTAAATATGTTATCTATATATGGTATTGTTAATTCCATCATATCTATCCATTCAGTATCCTTAACAGTTTTTTCATAATCTATTAATATTCTCATTGAAGAATTTACATTGTCATTAAATTTCTTTGTTTTTCTTTCGTTAGATTTTTCATATACATCTACTATTTTTAAATCTTCCATTTTCAATCACCTATGTTAATTTTTTAAGTCTTGTTATGTAATCTTTACATTCTTTCATTTTATCTTTTCCAAATGTGTCGTCTAGATATTCTATAAATGGGTCTAATTCATCTCTAATATAAGATATGTTAAGTTGTTCAAACTTTCTTAATATTTTCTTTGCAATAAAGTAATCAACACCACTTATTTCGTCTCCTCCACATGCAACATATACTGGAACAAATTTTTTCATGTGTGCAACAATACGGTTACCAAAAGCTATACGGAAATGTCTAATTACATAATCATCCATTTTTTCTATTTTCTCTATGGTTTCTGGAGAAATTTCATATTCTTGTATTGCTGATGTAAATAAAGTTTCTAAGTAACTATAATTGATATCCATTGCTTCTTGTTCTACTGGTTTAAATGCTTTTCCTTTATCATTTATATCAATTGGCATAGCTCTATCATAAACCTTATCTGTTACCATGAATGTTGAATCATCATTGTTTATTGTTCCTATATACCATAAGTTTGGTGGTATTCTTAATTTTCCTCCTACAACTCTCTTAGGGTCTGATTTCCAACTATTTGGTACAAGCTCTACAATCCATTCATCTTGATTTGGCATTTCTAGTATTGATAGCATTTCTGCGAAATAATATTCAACACGAGAAATGTTCATTTCATCTAGTATTATTGTATATACATCATCTGTGTATCCTGCTTTATACATTTCAGCTAATACATCTGTTTCATTAAATTTCTTTGTAAATTCGTTAAAGTATCCAAAAAGTTCCGTTCTATCTCTCCATGATGGTTGAACTGAAGCAACACATGAATCATGTTTTAAAAATTTTCCCCATGCATACGCTAAAGATGTTTTACCAGTACCAGAAATACCTTGTAATATAACTAGTTTTGTTGATGATAAAGCTGCTATAAATAATCTCATCATATCTAATGAATAATATAATTTTAATTGTGAAGCAGCAAAGTTTCTAAAGTTCTCACATAATTCTGGTAAAGTAAAGCTATCTCCATAATTTTTAATTTTGTAATCTTTAAATTCTTCATCTATTGCATTTAGTTTAGGGAATCTGATTCCTTCTCCAGCCTCATCTTGTTGCTCTTCATTACCTTCTAGCTCTGGTGATTCGCCTGGTTTTAAACCTAATTGCGAAACTTTCATAGCTAATATTTCATCTTTTTCCTTCATAAGGTCAGCTACTTTTCTATTTAAATTTGCAACTTCTTCTAATAGTTCATCTTGCTCTATTGCTGCTTTTCTAAACTTTAAGTATTTTCTTAAAAGTAAATATAATAAGAATATTACTAATGCTACTACACCTACTAATAATACAATAGCAATAATTACTAATATCCATTCTGGAATTGAAAAATCTTCTGAATAATGCCCTAATATGTCTTTATATGCACCAAAATTAAATATTTGTGTAATTCCACCCCATAGTCCTTTGAATATTTCTCCTATTCCCGAGAAAAACTGTGCTAAAAATTCATATAAAAATCGTGTAAATGTTTCCATTTTTTACCTCACCTTTCTTATATTTCTATTAAGTTTTTTATTTTATTATTTGTTTTCATTATTTTGTCATATATTTCTGAATCTTTGCTAATCAATACATAAGAAAACATATCTAATTTTTCTATATTTTCATAGCTTATTTCAAAGGACTTGTCTATTATAATAGCTATTTTAAAGCCACTTCTCATTAGTTCATAAACCGCTTCTTTATTATTTAAAAAGTCATTGTATCTTATTTTTAAGCTAAGTTTGTCTTGTATAGCTGAATTACTTATTATATTAATTATTCCCTTGATTTTTTTATTTTTTTCCAATAAACTTCCAGCAAATTCTACTATGTAATGTCTTTTGAAATCTTGTCTTATTATATTTCTTATAATTCTTACAGCAATTAAATAATACTCAATATAGAGCTTATCCTCATTTACAACCCCACTGTTAAAAGCTTTATTAATTGCAAATTCACTGTAAATTACCGGTAGTTTTATATTATATTCTATATTAACTCTAGAAACATTTCTAACATTTTTATATGATGAAAACTTAAGTAAAAATTCTTTAGTGTCATATTTTTCTAATTCTTTTGAAATATTTTCTTGCCATTCTGTTATTAAATTTTTCAATTTTTCAGAAAAATCATCTTCATCTTTATTAAGTAACTTTTTTCTTAATTTATGTATATTATATATTTCATTTGTCATATTTTTTGTTAATACTAAATTATCAAAGTAAAGAACATAATAGAAGAATATACACATATTGTCCACTAATTCTTTTTCTGCAATTCCATTTTCTATTAATCTGCTAGATAAATCTTTTATTTCACTCATTATTCTTTTTCTTATTGGAAGCCCTTTTTCAACTTCATCTTCATAGAAATTGTTATATCTTGTTTCAATATATTTTTTAGTTAATCGATCACAAACTTCTTTGTTGTATTTGTTTCCCATAATTAACTTCATATATTTTACTATATAATCTTTTGTTAGTTCTAGATATTCATCCATTACATTAATTGTCATTTTCTTTTTCCTTTCTATGCATCTCTTATTGTAACATCTATTATTGAATCATTATTTACAATTGGGTAAGTGTAGTTTTTAGTTTTATCTACTTTATAAAATCTTATATTTTCGCTGGACAATGCATCTATTTCTATTGTCATTCCACTTATATATGTATATCCATTTATTCTAGTTGTTTTTATGTTGCTAGCATTTAAATATGATGCATCAGTCATATCCATTCTTACTTCATTTGGGTTAAAGCTAAGAGTTATCTCTCCAGAATAACACTTTTCTTTATTTGCTTCTGAAAGAGTTGAATAGACGCTCATATCAATTCTTTGTCCCACAGAGTAATTATCAAATGCTTCAGCTACAGTATAATATGATTGTGTGTTTGTAACATTTAGTTCAAAATATAATGAATTTGCACTATCGTCAATTTCATAAGTTACATTTTCTCTTCCTACTACTAACACAAATCTTGCTTGTAACTCTTTTTTATATTCGCCTTCAGATTGTGCAAATATATCTACCCAAACTTCATCTCCATTTCTGTAAACTGCATTTGGAGTTATTTTTAATGTAAATGTATCTGCATTTGTTGATGAATATATTATTCCTTCTGTTTTGCTTAATTGACATAGTATGTTTGAAGAGCATTGATAACTAATACTATAAGGTATATCATAAGATACTTTTTTTAGGTTGTTTTCAGTACTATTCATATTTATTGTTATAGTGTAATCTTCAACCCCAGACCAATTGTTTATTTGATATATTTCTTTATTTTCTTTTAGTTTATCACTATAAAAATAAAATTCTTTACTGGTCATTATTGAATCATTTATTGATTGTGTAACATATCTTGCTAATACTGCAATTAATGAAATACAGATTACTGCTATAACAGAAACAATTATTATAAGTCTTATTTTGTTTATATTTTGTTTCTTTTTTTTCTGTTTTTTCACCATTTCCTCCTCTTTTGTCTAATCAACTATTTGTCTAGCATTAACGTTCACTTCAATTAATTCTAATATATCTTGGTAATTTTCAGTATTATATTCTTCTGGGAAATATACCCTTAAAGTATACATATCTACCCTAGGTGTATCATAATAGAAAGTATAAGTATTTGCTGTTAAATTATTAAATATTGTTCCATCTTCATCTTGAATTAATTCTTCATTTGCTTTTGCTTGATTTCCATCTTCTGTTTTATATAATTCATATTGTAATGGTAAATTTGTAGTTGTTCTTACATTTAATTCATATTCTATATCTACTTCTGCTGTTTTACCATCTTTTTCATTTGATACTGTAAAATTATAAACATAAGGTTCTGTTCGTGGCACTATGTCTTCTAAAGTAAATGTTAATGTTTGATAATCTTCATTAACTACATAAAAAGCTATGTCTATATCTGCATTAGAGGTTGAGTTGCTTTCATATCTTGATATTGTGATAGCAAAAATTTGAATAACCAATATAAAGCATATTACAAGTATTATTAATTTTACGTATAGTTTAATTTTTTTATTCTTTGCCACTTTCTTGATTTTCCTCCATTTTATTTTTTGGTTTATACATTATAGCTATTCCAAATAATATTATTGTAACTGTAATGCAAGCTAATACCACTGGAGATGAAAATACATCTTTCCAAATTCCTACATTCTTTATTGTAAATCTAACTTTACCAACAACATCTTGAATTGTTATTGGATCATCTTCTGTGTTGTTTGCATCACCTTTTGTTATAATTGTTTCACCATCTTTTTTTACAATTCTATGTGTTATTAAATCTTCATCTTTTCTATATACTATAATATCATTAACATTTACGTCTTGGGTTTCTTCGACTATTACTAAATCTCCAATATCTATTGTTCCAGCCATACTCCCTGTTATAACTTCTAAAGCTGTATATCCCAAAATTGTAGCATATTGCTTATTTTGTATTTTCACTTGATAGATTATATAAACTGAAAAAATTAATATTATTATTGCAATTATTACTAATATATTAAGTATGCCTTCACAAATTATTTTTAATGTTTTTTTCATTTTTTCCTCATATTGATTGTATTTCTTCTCCAAGATATTGTGTTACTTTTACACTTATTGGAATATTAATTGCATTATTTTCTACACTTCCAATTTCAGTATCTCTTTCATTTGTTGATTCGTCTTCATACCACATAAGACTAATTCGAATATTGTTTCTTGTTCCATATCTTATTTCATTTAAAGGAATTACTCCTGTATATGTATTTTCAGCTGTTTTAATTAGAGTTGCTTTTTTTTCAGTTTCTTCTATTGAAGTAATTTCCATTTTTGTATCTTCTATAAATGACAAATCTAATTGTATATCATATCTGACTGAAACATCAGTGTTATTTGGATCAATCAAAATATCAAAACTTCCTGATTGTCCTGGCGCAATTTTTCCTTCTGTTGTATGTGAATCTCCATTTATGTTGATTCTATCAACCACAAACTCCTGAGTTTGCCCTGAAGATATATCTGTTCTGTTAACTAAGATTTTCCATGTGGCACTTTCTACTGTAATATTTCCTTCCAGTCTACTTTCAAAGATTGCATAAGTTATTGTTATAATTGCGATAGTTACAATCAGTACAAGTGTAGAAATTAAAATTAATACTTTTCTTTTCATTATTCTTCCTCTTCATCACTAGTACTTTTGCTCTTTTTTTCCTTATCTTTGTTTTCATTTTTAGCTTTACTCTTACTTTTTTTCTTTTTTGTTTCTTCATTGCTATCTTTTACTTCCATAATAACAATATATATTTCATAAATGAATGCTATTAGTGATGGGAATACAATTATAAATAAAAATCCCCATTTTGATTCTAATACAGTAAGTACTGTTCCTACTCCTGCTATTCTACTAGCACTTTTTGCTGAGCCAATTACATAATCACTTGATAGTGATAATTGATCATTAATTGTATATGTAATTTGTTTACTTGTAACTAATTCTGCATCAGTTACTTTTCCTAATGTTACTTCTACGGTGTCTTCAGCAGTGTTATAAAAGAAGATATTATCACCTATCTCTATTTTATCGTTACGATTAACAATTACTAAATCTCCACTATAGAAATCTGGTTCTAAACTATTATTATCAATTATTAATAAAGATTCATTTCCAAATTCGGTTATTTTATACTCATTATAAGACAATAAGCAAACCGTTACGAATACTGCGATTGCGGCATAAATTACGAATATAATGTTTCCTATAATTCTTTTCATTTTGTCCTCCTAAATTTTCATAAGTAAAACTATCCATAAAAAATATATCATAACAAATTTTCTTTTTCAACTTTTTTCAACTTTTTTCTTGATTTTTTTTCTTCTAATGGATATAATTAAATCGATATACTTTGGAGGAAACAAATGATTAAATATACGAGTAAACGTAAATTGCATGATTCAATTGATTCAGAAGCTCAAATTATTAATTCTTATTTGTATATGCAAACCGCCTTAGCTGAACAGCTAGGTGTTTTTATCAACTCTAAAGTTGATAAACTTGATGTTGATAAAGCTGTTGTTAATTTAAATAGATTAAAACATAATATATGTCTTTTAAATAATCTTTTAGATGTATTAAATAATTTAAAAGAGACTATGGGATTTTTAACTGATGATGGATTAAATGCTTATATAAATGATTATAATTCTCTATACTCTAATTACATAACCACTACATTTTCCTATACTAATAAAATAGAAGAATTTATTCATAATCTATCATTAGAAATGGTTGATGTAGCTTCTGTTAGTGAAGAAAAAGAATCAGAGAAAGAAAATATAAAAGAATCTGCTATAACAAGAAATTTTGATGATACACTTATTTCATCAGATACTAAATGTGCATATAATTCACTTGTTAATAATACTTTGATAATTTCTGAAATTAGGAAAGAGGTTATACTTCCTTATAACTTAGAAAATGTTAAATTGTTTTATCAAAATAATTCAGACAAATATTCTAGTATAGAACAGGTTGTTCAAGAAAATTATACTTATCCTATCTCTAAATTTAAGCCTTTTTCTATTGCTAGATTTAAAGAGGCATATAAATTAATTAGAAAAAGAGAAAATGGTACTAAGCGTAATGCTTTATCTCTTGGACTAGAAATGTTGTTTAATTATAATTTACACCCTGCAATTATTGCTGCTTGTAAAAATGTTGATGAATTAGATATATATTTATCATGTTTAGATGATAATCAACTTGGTGATTTTGATATATTTAATATTAGATATGAAATACCACCTACTCCAGTAAAAACTGAGAAAAATGTTGTAAATGCATAAAAAAAGATATTAATTTTAAAAATTAATATCTTTTTTATTTATATTAGTCTTTTTTTGTTTCTTCAGCACTTGTTTCTGCTTTTACTTCTTCAACTGGTGTTTCTACAGTAGTTGTTTCAGCTGGTGTTTCTACTTCTTCTGTAGCAGGAACTTCTTCTTTAACAATTATCTCTTTGTTTTCGATTCTTGCTCCTACATTTTCCTTTGTCTTAGCAGCTTTTCCTAATCTATCTCTTAAATAATATAGTTTAGCTCTTCTAGCTTTACCAACTCTAACAGTTTCTACCTTTTCTATTAATGGAGAGTTTAATAAAAATGTTTTTTCAACTCCTACTCCGTAAGCTACTCTTCTTACTGTGAATGTTTCATTTAATCCACCATTTTGTTTTTTAATGACAATTCCTTCAAATACTTGGATTCTTTGTCTGTTTCCTTCTTTTATTCTTTGGTGTACCCTTACAGTATTACCAACACGAATATCAGGAACTTTACTTTTTAATTGCTCATGTTCTATTGATTTAATAATATCCATGATTTAACTCCTTTCTTTAATTTAATAATTTTTTTGCCAGATTTTTCTCTTCTTCACTTAGTAATTCTGGTCTTTTTAAATATGTTATTTTTAAAGATTGTTCTTTTCTCCAATCATTAATTTTCTGATGATTACCAGATGTCAAAATATCTGGTACTTTTTGACCATGGAATATTTCAGGTCTAGTATATTGAGGATATTCTAATAAGTTAGAACTAAAAGATTCTTCTTTTGTTGAATCTTCACTTAGCACTCCATCTACATATCTACTAACAGAGTCTATTAATACCATTGCTGGTAATTCTCCTCCGAGTAAGTACATAATCACCTATAGAAATTTCTTCATCAACTATTTCATCTAATACTCTTTGGTCTATTCCTTCATAATGTCCACAAAGTAAAACTAAATTTTTTTCTTTTGAAAGTTCTTTAACTATTTTTTGATTTAATACTTTGCCTTTAGGTGATAAATAGATTACTTTTGTATTTTCCTCTTTTACAGATTTATAAGCATCATATATCACATCTGGCTTTATTACCATTCCTGCGCCACCACCATAAGGTGTGTCATCTACATGTTTGTGTTTATCTGTAGAAAAGTCTCTTATATTTATTAGATTAATTTCAATAAGGTTCTTTTTACATGCTCTTTCAATTATACTATATTTAATTGGCTCAAACATTTCTGGGAATAGCGTTAATATATTAAATTTCATTATATTAGTCCTTTCAATAAGTGAACTATTATTTTTTTATTTTCCAAGTCAATATTTTTTATAACATCTTTTATTGCTGGAAGTAAAATTTCTTTTCCTTCTATTGTTTTTACAGTATAAATATCATTGGCTCCTGTATTATATATATCGGCAACTTTTCCTAATAATTTTCCTTCATCTGTATATACTTCTAATCCAACTAAATCAGCTATATAATATGTTCCTTCAGGTAATTTCTTTTTACTTCTTTCTATAGTTATAATACAGTTTCTTAAATTTTCTGCATCATTCATATTATCTACATTTTTTAGTTTTAAAATTATCATATTTTTTTGAAGTCTTGAAGTTTCAATTACATATTCATTATTGTCTACATATATTATATTATTTTTCTTAAAATTGTTAATATTATCAGTGTACATTGCTACTTTTACTTCGCCTTTTATACCATGTGTATTAACTATTTTTCCAATTTCAAATCTTTCCTGCATTACTTATCCTTCCTAAGTATTTAACTTAAGTTTTGATATTATTTTTTAAAAGGAAAAACTACTTCAACTTTTCTACCTTCTTTTGCACCTAATGCCTTTGTAATAGTTTTTATTGCTTTAGCAATTCTGCCTTGTCTACCAATTACTTTTCCTTCTTCATCTTGTGCTACTTTAACTACGTAAATATCTTTTCCTTCTTCTTGTTGAAGTTCAATTGATATTGCTTTTTTGTTTTCTACTAAATTTTCTAGTATTGTTCTTAATACTTCTTCCATTTGACATTCTCCTTATTTTGCTTTAGCAATTAAAGCTTTTACTGTATCAGTAGGTTTTGCGCCATTTTTTATCCATTTTTCTGCTTTTTCTTTATCAAGTACTATTGTTGATGGATTTGTCATTGGATCATATGTTCCTATTTGTTCAATTATTTTTCCATCTCTAGCAACTCTTGAGTCAGCTACAACAATGTGATAGAAAGGTGCTTTTTTTGCTCCTACTCTTTGTAATCTTATTTTTACCATGGTATCACCTCCTAATAAATGTATATATATTATTTAAATTTAATATCTTATTTACCAAGCTTTTCTTCTAAACTCTTTAAATCCTCTTCTGACATCTTATCTAAGTTTAGGCCTTTCATCATTTTCTTCATTCTTGGATCTAATGTTCCATTTCTCATTTTTTTCATCATATTTTGAGTTAATTCAAATGATTTCATAAATTTATTTATTTCTTGCACTTGTGTTCCACTACCATTTGCAATTCTAACTCTTCTAGATGCATTTAAAAGCTTTGGATTTTCTCTTTCTTCATTAGTCATAGAACTTATTATTGCTTCTATTCTTAAGAATTCTTTATCATCAATATCGACATCTAATTTATTCATTCCAGGAATCATTTTTAATAAAGATGAGAATGAACCCATTTTCTTTACTTGCTTTAATTGAACTAAGTAATCGTTTAAATCTAAGTCCTTATTCTTTTTTAGCTTTTTTTCCAATTTTTCAGCTTCTTCTTTATCAAATGCTTCTTCAGCTTGTTCAATTATAGAAAGCACATCTCCCATTCCAAGAATTCTTGATGCCATTCTATCTGGATGAAACTCTTCTATTTCATTTAATTTTTCTCCAGTACCAACATATTTTATTGGCTTTCCTGTAACTTTCTTAACTGAAATAGCTGCACCACCACGTGCATCGCCATCTAGCTTTGTTAATATAACACCATCTATTCCTAAATCTTCATTAAATTTTGTGGCTACATTAACTGCTTCCTGACCTGTCATTGAATCTACAACTAATAAAATTTCATGAGGCTTTACATTTAATTTTACATTTTTTAATTCTTGCATTAGCTTTTCATCAATTTGCAATCTACCAGCTGTATCAAGTATTACTACATCGTTTAATTTGCTGATTGCAATTTCTTTAGCTTGTTTTGCAATTTTTACTACGTCCTTTTCTGTTTCATTTGCATAAACCGGAATATTTAATTCATTACCTACCACTTGTAATTGTTTTATAGCTGCTGGTCTATAAACATCAGCTGCTACTAATAGTGGCTTTTTGCCTTGCTTTCTTAGCAAGTTTGCTAATTTTCCTGCTGTTGTTGTTTTTCCTGAACCTTGCAAACCCACTAACATAACAATTGTAGGTGGATTAGGAGAAAAGGCTATTTTGCTATCTGTTCCACCTAAAAGTTCAATTAACTCATCTTTTACTATTTTTACAACTTGTTGTCCAGGCGTTAATGATTTTAGAACATCCTGCCCCAATGCTTTATCATGGATAGAGTTTATGAATTCTTTTACTACTTTATAATTAACATCCGCTTCTAGTAATGCTAATTTTACTTCTCTTAACATTTCATTAAGATCAGATTCAGTAATCCTTGCTTTACCTCTAAGTTTTTTTGTAAAAGCTTGTAACTTTTCTGATAATCCTTCAAAAGCCATTGGTTAAATCCTCCTTTTCTTATGAATAAATACCTTTTCCTATGCTAGAACGCTTAATTCTTTTTGAACTTCATTTAATATTTTCTCAATTTTTTTATCTGATGAATTGTCTTTAATTTCACTTAATTGAGATAATATCAGTTGAATTTGATCTTCTTGTTTTTGTGTCTTTTTCATGATTGCTAGCTTTTCTTCATATTCGAAAAGCTTACTTTCTCCTTTCATTATAATATCTCTTACTCCCTGTCTTGATATGTGATAATTTTCTGCAATTTCTGACAAAGATAAATCATTATTATAGTAATCATTTATAACCTTATATTGTTTATCTGTTAATAATTTACCATATATTTGCCATAGCATACTTATTTCAATATGTTTATCCATATATTATCCTCACATATTATATTTAATTTTATAACAAGTTTTAGATTATTTTTTCTAAAAGCGAAAAAATAAGTGTAAAGCATATATACTTTACACCATTTTTACTAATTTGTCAAGCCTTTTGGTCTTTTTTTTGTTATTTTTTATGTTTTTGATATATAAACTAATATAATATAATTTGAACTAATGCACGTTTAAAAGATTCTAATGTCCAGCTACTTTCCTCTAGTCTTTCTTTTCCCTCTTGTATTATTTTTCCCACTCTTTTTCCATAAAGGTTTTGGAGTATTTTTTCATCACCTAATGTAGCCTTACTACTAACATTTCCAGCATCTATCTCCATTTTAGCATAGTAAATCCAATCGTAAGCAAAATAACAGAAATCATCTTCATTATTTTCAGCTAATTCATCTATAATCTCTTCAATGTTGTCTTCTGTTATTACCCTAAATTTTATATCTCCACAAAAAACAAATACTAAAACGACCAATATAATAGCTATAATTCCAAATATTAAAATATAGTTACTGCGTCTTTTTGTTATTTGGTATTCAGCTTTCTGTTGCTCATAATTAGGATTCCCTGCTTTAAATTGATTTTGAGAATTTAATACTTTTGCTTGCTCTTGCATATTATATTGACTTGTCATTGTATCTTGCATATTATATTGATTTGCCATTGTATCTTGCATATTGTTTTGGTTTACCATACTTCCTTGCATATTATATTGATTCGTCATTGATTCTTGCATATTATTTTGGTTTGTCATAGTTCCTTGCACATTAGATTGATATCCTTGATTATTTATATTTGATTGATTTGCTGTTTCAGCTTGATTCGTAAAATTTGTGCTTTCTAGTATTTTTCCTACTTCGTTTTTTTGTTCAGAGCCATTCAAATTATTTTGCTCTAATCTATTCTCTTGTTCCCCCATTATTATTCCCCCTAATTTTCTTTTGATTTATACTTCTACATAAACTATAGCATAACAAAAAAAATAATACAACATTCTTTTAATTAATTACATTCATTAGTGCTTATTGTTGTTTATTTTGTAAAAATGCTATATAATAAGGTAAATTTGTATTTAGGAGAAAATATGGTTCATATTAATATAGTTTGTGTAGGGAAAATTAAGGAGCAATATTTAAAAGATGCTATTAGTGAATATTCTAAAAGACTTTCAAAATATTGTGTTTTAAAAGTTATTGAATTAGGAGATAAAAAAATACCAGATAAATCAAATTCTTCTCTAGAGCTTCAAATAAAAAATTCTGAAAGTTTAGATATTATATCTCATTTATCAAAAGATTCTTATACAATTTGTTTAGATTTAAAAGGTAAACAATATTCATCTGAAGAATTCGCTCAAAAGTTAAATGATATTCAATTAATTAATAGTAGTATAACTTTTGTTATAGGTGGGTCTTTGGGATTCAATGATAATGTAAGAAAAGTATCTAATGAATCTATATGTTTTTCAAAAATGACCTTTCCTCACCAATTAATTCGAGTTTTTTTACTTGAACAAATATATAGGGCTTTTAAAATTAATAATGGTGAGGTTTATCATAAGTAATGTATTTTTATTTTGTAGAGGATATTTTCTTTTATAGGGGGAGCTTTATAATTTAAGAATAAATTTTATATATAAATATATTGAATTATTTATAAAAATAGAAAGAATTTTTTATAATACCTTGTCCTCTACAAAAGTAATAACTTGATTAATTTTGTTTTTACTTATACATTTTGCTAACACTTTTATAAGAATGGTTTTTACAATAAAAAAAATTGAAATAAATAAAATTAAATGAAATATCATATTGATATAATACAATCTTTTCCATTTTTTGTCAATACTTTTTATAACTTTTTGTATTACACAATTCGACTTTTATTTTAATAAACAGTTACTCAATTAACTGAGTAACTGCTATCTTTTTATTATTCCGCAGGCAATTTTTTCTTCTGAATTTCCTGATGGTTGACTTGTAAAATCATCTGGCATACTATGAATAACTACAGCTTTTCCTATTACTTCTTTTAATGTTATTCTATCTGTTAAGAAATTCATGTAAGCAAACCCTTTGTTTTCAAATAATGGAGGTAAATCTCCTGCATGATGCGGATGATTACAATTACCAGGATTATAATGTGATAAAGTATTTGCAAATTCATATTCTTTATTTCCAGTACATGAATTTCCTTCATGAATATGAAATCCAAATATCCTTTTATTGCAATTTCCAATTGTTGTAGGCAAATTATATATTTTTGCAGTAATTAAAACTCCTTTACCAGTTTGTCTTAAATTTACTATTCCTCTAATTTTCGGGTAATTTTTTCCACCCTTTATTTCGGCTTTTGCCATATTTAGTAACATAAAATCCCCCTTATTATATAGTATGTCTTTTTTAATTTAATGTTACTAAATATTATTATAATAATTAATATATTGTTTTTAATATTTTAATTTTCGGAATTTCATCTATAGGCTCATTTAGTGGATTTTTATCTAATATTACTAAATTGGCTTTTTTTCCACTTTCTATTGAGCCCTTTTCATTTTCCTCAAAATAGCTATAGGCTGCATTTATTGTTATTCCCTTTAACGCTTCATATACAGATATTCTCTCTTCTTCACCTAATATAACATTATTTTTTGTTTGTCTTTTTGCTGAGCACCATATTGTTTCTAACATATTAGGTTCAATTATCGGTGCATCTTGATGTAAAGTAAATATCATATCATTTTTTATGGCTTCTTTTACTGGACTAATTTTATTTGCTCTATCTATTCCCATGTTTTTTATATGTGTATCTCCCCAATAATATACATGACCTATAAAAAAAGATGGAATTAATCCAATTTTCTTTGCCTCTATTAGTTCCTCTTTTGTTATTAATTGTGAATGTATTATTACTGGTCTTAATTTTCTTACGTCTCCTATTTCTTTACAATCTTTTATATATTCTTCGATTGCAGCATCTCCATTACAATGTGCTAATATTTGTAAGTCATTTTCTTTAGCATATTCTATATTTTTTAGTATGTCTTCATGTTTCATAGTAGGATATCCTTTATAACCTGTAGCTTTTTCTGATTCATAAGGTTCTTTCATCCATGCTGTTTTACCTTGTGGAGATCCATCAAGTATCATTTTTATTCCTTGTATTTTAAAATGTTTATCATATTTTTTATATGAGTTTGGAAATTTGTTTTTATATTTCTCTATACTTTCATATTCTGGATAACCTACTATATCTAATTTTAACTTATTTCTTTTCAAGAGTTCATTATATATATATATTAATTCTTTTGACATATATCCTTCTTGAATTGTTGTAATTCCATAGGATAAATATTTTTCTTGTGCTAGTTCATAGGCTTTCATTAAGCTTTCAATATCAGGTAATGGTACTTGTTTTAAAAAATATAAGAATGCATTTTCTTCCATATATCCTGTTAGTTGATTATTTTTCACTTCAATTTTTCCACCTTCTGGAGAAATTGTTTTTTCATTTACATTCAATTCTTTCAAAGCCTTTTCATTAAATACACCTAAATGTCCTGATTTATGTTTTAAAACTATTGGATTATTAATTTTTAGACTTTTAAAAAAATTAATATCCGGATGTGATTTTTCTTGTAAATTGTTATTGTCATACCCCTCTGCTATTATCCATTCATCATCACTAATATTGTTTTGTTTAATATATTTTAATATTTTATTTTTTATTTCTTCAAATGACTTACAATTATTCAAATTTATTTGTAAAAAAGAATTGGCAACAGCTGAAAAGTGACTATGTGAATCAATAAAACTAGGAAGGATAGTTTTTCCTTCCATATTTATTATTTTAGTTTTATTATCTTTTAATTTTAATATTTCTTCATCTTCCCCAACGTTTAAAATTATTCCGTTTTCATAAATTATTGCACTTTTAATTTGAGGTTTTTTATTTATTTCATCTTTTTTACTCATTGTAATTATATTTGCATTATATAATATTGTTTTCAACATTTCCTCCACATAAAAGTTAATTTATATTACTTTTATTATTACCATTTAATAATTTTATATTACAGTTTTCTTTGATCTATTACATTACCATCTATATCTTTTAATTGTATTAAGTTATCTTCCCACATCATATAACTATTTTTGGTATTTTCTTTTGGTAATGATATTGAGCCTGGATTTAAAAATAAAAGTCCATCTTGACTTTGAATAAATCCTGTGTGAAAATGCCCATATACTAATACATCGAAATTCTTTTTTGGTAAATTATTTATATTATATTTTTGTCCATGTGTAAATATAGTTACTTTATCATTTATTACCATTTCAATTTCATCTTCAAACTTAAATTCTGATATCATTTCATCTACCTCTGCATCGCAGTTCCCCTTAACACAACGAATTATATCTTTCATAGAATTTAAAATTTCACATACTTTTGCAGGATTATATTCTTTTGGTAATGGATTTCTTGGTCCATGATAATATAAATCCCCTAATAGGATTAATTTATCTGCGGTTTCCTCTTTTACTAATTCTTTTAGTTTTTGTGCATAATAACTTGAGCCATGTATATCTGAAGCAATTAATAATTTCATTGTATTTTCCTTTCTTTATTTTTTATCTGTTGATCCAAATCCGCCCTTTCTTTCTCCTTCAGCATTGTCATTATCTGCTATTAAATATTTTTGGAATATTACTTGTCCAATTATATCTCCTTTTTTTATTTCAATGTCATGATCTAATATATTTATATATTGAAAATAAAAATGACCATCATTTGATTCATTTCCATAGTAGTCTGAATCAATTATTCCAATACTATTTGCCATAACTAAACCTTTTTTTGGACCACTGCTTCTATTAGCTAACATGTACCATTCATCTCTTTGACAATATGCTTTTAGTCCTGTTGGTATTAAAGTTGGCTTTACACCAGGTTTGAATGCAGGAATAATAGTATCTTCTGCTGCTTCTACATCATAACCTGCTGCATATTTGGTAGATCTTTTTGGTAAGTGTATATTTTTATTTTCCCATCCTTTAGCTATTTCAAATCCTCTTAATTTTTCCATGTTAATTTCTCCTTTTATATTATAATATTTTTTATTTACATTATATGGTAATTGCGCATAATGTAAAATTATTTTTATCATTCACATTTTAATTCATAATAACTTATATGTCAATCATAGCATAAAATAAATATATAGAGGTATGTATGTATATGACTTTAAATAATTTAAAATTGAATGAAAAAGCTGTTGTAAAAAAAATTTCTTGTGATAATAAAATTACTAGAAGATTATATGATTTAGGATTACTAGAAAATACTTTAATTTGTCCTATATTCTCTAGCCCATTTGGTGACCCAAGAGCTTATGAGTTTAGAGGTAATATTATTGCTATTAGAAATGATGATGCAACTAATATATTTGTAGAAGTTTTATAAAGGTGAAAAATCTACCAATTCATTGGTAGATTTTTCACTTCTATTTCTTTAGTTCTTTTTCAGCTTCTTTGTAATCTGGCATATATTTTTCAACCATTGCCCAGAACTTTTTAGAATGGTTCATATATTTTAAATGACATATTTCGTGTAATACAACATAGTCTATTGCTTTTCTACTATACATCATTAAATTTTGATTAATTGTTATTTTTCTATTAGATGAGCAACTTCCCCAGATTGATTTTGTTTTCTTTATTCTATATTCTTCTGGTGCTAGTCCTACTAGTTTTCTCATTTTTTCCATTGAGTTTTCTACTTCTTTTTCTGCTATCATATAGTACATTTTATCAATCATCTTTTTTATTTGTTCTGTATTATCTTCTTCAGCATATCTTAAAGGTAATATTATTACTATTTTTCCATTTTCTACATTTAGCATTGCCATATTAATATCTTTATAATATATATTTAAATAATATGCTTCTCCTAATATTTGAAATTTCTCTCCATCTGCATATTCTTTTACTTTTGTAGGTGACTCTCTATATTCTTGTAATTTTTGCATTATCCATTGTCTTTTTGCTTCTACTACATTCTGAATTTGAGAACTGGTAGCAAAACGTGGAGCTTTTATTACTACTTCGCCATTTTGAATTGTTATATAAAAATTTTTAATTTTAGCTCTATTTACTGTATAAGCTATAGTTTTGTTTTCATATTTTATTTTATTCATACCAGTTCCTCCTTCAAAATTGAAATTTAGGTTTTGTTCGGTTGTTTGTTCTTTGAACTTCTGTTCGATTTTAATTTTACTCTTTTTATTTAAAGTTGTCAATACTTTTTTTAAACTTTTTAAATATTTTTTGTTTTGTTTTAAAATGGTTTATTTATCGGCTTTTCATTATTTGTTTTTCTTTTTTTGCTTATTTTATAGGCATATTATACTACTTATTTTTTTATTTGTATATATTATTTTGTTTATTTTTTTGTTCGCTTTTGTTCTATTAGTACAATCATTATTCATAGTATTTTACTAATTTAGATATATAAAGAAAGGATTATATTATGGGTTTATCTAATTCTTCTACTGGTAAAAAAGTTTCTAATAATTCCAAAAATTTTTCTCATTATGATTTTACTGTTGCCATTGCTGGTAATCCAAATGTAGGTAAGTCTACTATCTTTAATGGTTTAACTGGCCTTAATCAACATACTGGAAATTGGACTGGTAAAACTGTTGAAAATGCTAATGGTATATGTCATTATCATAATCAGAATTTTTTGCTTGTAGACATTCCTGGCACTTATTCTTTATTTGCTGATTCTGAAGAAGAGAAGATTGCAAGGGATTTTATTCTTAATGGTAATGCATACGCTACTGTTGTTATTGTTGACGCTACTTTGCTTGAAAGAAATTTAAATTTGGTTTTTCAAATTATGAACCTAACAAAAAATGTTATTGTTTGCGTAAATCTTCTTGATGAAGCTAAAAAGAAAGGGATTAGTATTAATTTAAGTAAACTTTCTAATCTTCTTGGTGTTCCTGTAGTAGGTACTATAGCCAGAAAGAAGAAAACTTTAAACAACTTAATTTCTACTATTTCAGATGTTTGCAATAAAAAAATTTCTCCTTCTCCTAATAATATTAATATTTTTCATGATTCCAATAATAATATGGAAGAAGGAAGTAAGGAAGTATTAAAAAAAATTTTTGAAAAATCTCACGAAATAGTTTCTGAAGTTGTTACTATAAAAGATGAAAATTATAATGAAAGAGATAAAAAAATAGATAAAGTTCTCACTTCTAAAAAATTTGGTATTCCTATCATGATTCTTTTCCTTTGCTTAATTTTTTGGATTACCATTATTGGTGCTAATTATCCGTCTGAATTGCTTTCTATGTTATTTACAAATATTGAGATTCCTATAAAAAGTTTTTTTGTTTATATTAATACTCCTAGTTGGCTTATTTCTTTACTTTTTGACGGAATATATAGAACAGTTACTTGGATAGTTAGTGTTATGCTTCCTCCTATGGCTATATTTTTTCCTCTTTTTACTTTATTAGAAGATTTAGGTTATTTGCCAAGGATTGCTTTTAATTTAGATAAATGTTTTAAAAAATGCTGTTCTTCTGGTAAGCAAGCTCTTACTATGTGTATGGGATTTGGTTGTAATGCTGCTGGTGTAGTTGGCTGTCGTATTATTAGTTCTAAAAGAGAAAGATTAATAGCTATTCTTACTAATAATTTCGTACCATGTAATGGTAGATTTCCATTTTTAATAACTATAGCTACTATATTTTTTACAAGTGCTGTTAAAGCTGGTGAAAGTTTAAAATCCAGTCTTATTGCTGCATTTATTGTTTTTGTTATTATTTGTATAGGAGTTGGTTTTACTTTTTTAGTTTCCTATATTCTTTCTAAAACAGTATTAAATGGTTCTGCTGACTGTACTTTGCTCGAACTTCCACCTTATAGGAAACCTCAAATAGGTAAAATACTTGTACGTTCATTATTAGATAGAACTTTATTTGTTTTAGGAAGAGCTTTATCTGTTGCTATACCTGCTGGAATCTTAATTTGGATTCTTTCTAATGTTCAAATAGATAATATTAGTATTCTTACTTATATTGCAACTTTTTTTGACCCATTTGCTAAATTAATGGGGCTAGATGGATATATTTTAACTGCATTTATACTTGGAATTCCTGCTAATGAAATTGTACTTCCAATTATTCTTATGTGTTATACTAGTGCTAGTAGTTTAGTTGATACTAGTAGTATTCAAAATTTATTTGAAATTTTAGTTTCAAATGGATGGACTATAATTACCGCTATAAATGTTATGTTATTTTCACTTTTACATTTTCCTTGTGCTACTACTTTACTTACTATTAAAAATGAAACCAAAAGTTGGAGATGGACTGCTATTTCATTTTTGATTCCTACTATAATTGGTATTGTATCATGTATGCTTATTAATTTGATTTATCATATTGTTTTAATATTTATATAACTTTCATACATATAAAAAGAAGATCTCTGCAATATGGCATTCAGCCTTATTGCAGAGTCTTCTTTTAATTATTTAAGTTTGTTTTCTCAAAATGTTTAGTCAAAGTTTACCAAATTCGGATTGCTCGCTTCTTTGTCTGCTTCGAACATCTCTTCTTCTTCAAAGTTAAACAATCCAGCTAATATATATGCCGGGAAATGTTTTATAGCTTTGTTGTAATTAGAGACTTCTTCATTATAGTTTTCGCGTGCAATAGTTATTCTATTTGCACTTCTTTCAATATTATCTATAAGCATGGAGTATTGTTCTCCTGAAGTTAAATCAGGATTATCTTCTACCAAGGTCACAAAATTATCAAGAGCCACTGTTACTTGCTCATTTGCTTCACTTATTTTTTCAATGTCTCCTGTGCCAAGGCTATCACTTAGTGCTTTCCTAGCATTAGCGATTTCTTGAATTACGTTTTCCTCATGCTGTGTATAAGATTCTATTGAAGATACTATATCAGGAATAATTTCCAATCTCCGCTGCATCATTGCCTCAACGTCAGCTTCAGCATTCCTTACATTTTCCCTCATATCAATGAGATTATTGTAAGTTCCAATGCAGCTTGCAAAAAGCGCTACAAATGCAATTCCTACAGCAATAGCCATTGCAATAGCACCGTAAAAGAGTATTCTTCCTATTCCAATGCTACGTTCGTTGTAATTATCCATTGATTTTCCTCCATTAAGCTTTTGCTTTAGAAACTTCTTGATGCGCCACCACCGGAAGCACTACCACCAAAGCCGCCAAACGATCCGCCTCCGCCGAAGGTTCCTCCACCACCAAAGTTATTATGGTAGAAATTAGATCTTCTGCGTTCGTCCTCCTCTTCTTCTTCTCTTCTTCTACGTTCATTCATATCACGATCACTTTCAGCTTCATCTTTGTAATGTTTCAACTTTCTTAAGAGATCATCGTTAAAGTACATTCTTTGGGCTTGACTTAAGTCGTGATAATAAGAAAATGCCCTTTTGATGTCCCTCAAATCGTTTTCACTAGCACTTCCCCAGATGTGGCCAATAATATATTTTATTTCTTTTTCAGCTTGTTGCGCTTTATAGTAATCTTCTTCTGCCTCCTTTGCTTTCTGCATAGTTGCTTCATATTCGTGCAGCATTTGCATATCGGGGAAGAAATGCTTCTGCTCATCTGTCAAGTTTCTATACAATTTGTATCCGTCATTAAGTTTAGGATACTCATCATATTCGCCATGACAATTTTCTTGGAATATTTTCTCCATTTTTTCAAAAACCAACTGGGCTTCTGCTTCATCCTTCATACGTTTTTGCTCTTTTTGGTATTTTTTGAGCAAATTAACAGATTCTTGATAAAGTTGTTTAATTTTGCTCATATCGGTTTTGATAAAGTTTTTGGTAAGAACACTTGCATTTTCATAAGTTTGTATTGCTTTAGCAAAAATATCGACATTCTCTTTACTAGCCTTATTATTAAGGACTTTTTCAAGCATTTTGTCAATTTTTTTTGCCTCGGTGGCTGCCTCATCCCTTTGACGCAATTTTATTGCTTCTTGCTGTAACTGTTTTACTTTATTAATATTAGCAGTAACAGCATTTCTTACGTCATCACTGGCATTTTCATAAAAACTTATTACTTCTGCAAATTTCTCTACATTATCCTTACTAGGTTTCAAATTAAGTGCAGAGTTAATTTTACTATCAACCTCATCAACTGCTGCTTTAAATTCAGCAGCAATCATATCGCTAACTTCTTGTTTGAAGTCGTTCTCAGGATGAAGTTTGCACACTCTTGCGTAAAATTCTTGCATTTCTGCAATTTGATTATTAAGCCCGTTATTTTTTTCTTCAAGGCTCTTAATCTTACTTTGCAACATTTTCCGTTCTTCAGCACTACTATTTTGAAGGTCTTTATTACCTTTTTTTAGTGTTGCTATTTCATTTTTTGTCTTATTGGATAATTTTTCCAAGTCGTTTTCAAGAGTATTATTTTTTTCCTTATACTCTTGGACTATTTGCAGAAGTTTGTGAATTGCATTTTTATTTTTTTCATTTCCTTCTTGCACTTCTGCAAGCTGTTTTTTTGCCTTATATACCAAACGACCTAAAGCTATTGCAATTATAAGTGTCACAACGAATAACACTGCAAAAAGCATATCTATTGCTCCCATTCTTGAATTATTTTGTTCAGTAACTTGAATCTGCTGTTCATTAACGGATTCTTCTTGATTGATATTAGATTCAGGACTCTGGCTTTGAGCTATTTTACTTGGAGTATTCCAATCAATTGGAACAAGCTCTTTTATTTCGTTAATTGTAGCTTCCTGAACTGCAATTAATCCTTCAGCAAATTCATTGTTTCTGAAATATTGCATTCCATAGTCATCAAGCAACTGACCCGATCTTGTATCAGTTATATATGCTTGCATATTTTTTCCGGTTTCAATTGATACTTCTCTATCCTCTGTTGAAAGTAGGATTAATATTCCCATACTTTCATTTCCTATCTTATATTGGTTATACATTGCATATCCATACTGCTCTATAGTATACCCTTTCAAGCTAGTAACAGTTGAAACCACAACCTGTATTCCGTCATATTCTTCTGCAAGACTTACTGCATTTTCCATCAGTTGTTGCTTTTCTTCTTCTGAAAATACTCCAGCAAAATCGTTCACATAGAATTGATTGGTTTGCTCTTCTACTTCAATATCATAACTATTATGATATTCATTATCACTACAAGCTGTTAACATGAGCATTGCAGAAATAATTATTGTGAGCATCATCCGCCACAATGTTTTTGCTTTACGCTTCTCCATGGTTCCACCTTTCTTCTGTACATTTTTGAGAATTCTTTTTATAAAACTTAAATAATCATCTCCTTTCAATTTTGAATTGGATTTTGTTGAATTTACGAGTATGCTATAAATTATAGCATAAATTTACATAAAGTTCAATAAAAGTCTTTTATTAGTTTTACAAAAATTATATAATTTCAATCCCTATTATATCCCAAAAGCTAATATTTATATTTTCTATTACTATTTTTCTGTTTATTTTATCTATTTTATTTACCGTCCCTCTTATTTTAATGTATGTATTTCCATCATAATATGTAATTTCTACTATTCTTCCTATATTTATAGAATTTAACTTAATAGACAATTCTTCATTTACTTCATCAGATAATTCTTTTCTGGTAATATGTACTTTTTCTTTCTCTTTTAATGCCTCTTTGAACCCTGTAAGTGCATCAAAAGGCATAAACTGCCTTGCTCTTTCTCCCCTAATCATAAGCATTATGACCTCCTATTAATTTATTTCTAAGTATTGTTGTAGCTCCTTCTTCTAAATTCATTCCTCTAATGATTGAGTTTTTTCCCATTTTTTGCTTTATATTACTTATTGTTAATTCTAATTTTCTTTCTTTTGCAATTTTCTCTTGGTTCTCAAATAAACTTAATTGTTCCTCATCTGCACTCATTAGTCTATTAAAACTAATTCCTATTCTTCTTATTGGAATTATTCTATTTGTAGTATTATCATATAGTTTTAAAAAATATGGTAATAATTCTGAATATGTGTTAGTATATCTTTTCATTCTTATACTTCCACCAGTAGAGTCTATAGTATTTTTTGAATAACCTATATATAATCCTAGTGTATTTGTTATCATATTTTTTTCTACTAATTTTATACTATTTAATTCAATCATTTCTTTAAGTACTAGCATTGCCTTTTCAAAACTATAATCTTCAAACAATACTTGACTTCCAGATATTGAAATATTTTTTGTTTTATAGTTTTTTATGTCTTTAATTGTACAACTTTCTTTTCCGAATGAATGGTCTATTAAAAATTCAGCATTTACTCCAAATTCTTTATATAATATTTTTGGATTAGTATGTGCTATATCATACATATCATAAATTTTCTTTTTATTGAGCCTTGTTTCTATTCCTTTTCCTATTTGCCAAAAGTCTGTTAATGGTTTATGATGCCACAATTTACTTTTATAGATTTCTTCATCTAAATACCCAATATTAGTTGGTGTATGTTTTGACATTATATCTAGAGCAATTTTTGCTAAATATAAGTTTGTTCCTATACCAACAGTAGCAGTTAATCCATAAGTATCATATATTTCTTTTAAAATTTTCTTTGCTAAATCTATTGCACTCATTTTATATAGTTTTAAATAGTTAGTCACATCTAAAAATGCTTCATCTATTGAATATACATATATGTCATCTTTTGAAAAATATTTTAAATATATAGCATAAATATTTGCTGAATATTCTATATATTTTTTCATTCTAGGCTTTGCAATTATATACTTTATATTTTGTGGTATTTCAAATAGTCTACACCTATTTTTTACTCCTAACATTTTCATTTTCGGTGATACCGCTAAACATATAGTTCCTTTACCTCTTGATTCATCAGCGACTACTAAATTTGTGCTAAAAGGGTCTAATTTTCTTTCTACACATTCTACGGAAGCATAAAATGTTTTTAAATCTATACATAAATATACACTCAAATTTAAGCACCTCTTTTACTTGATTTTTATACTTAATATATTATACTACCGTACACTTGTTTTGTAAACATCTGTTTTGTAATTATTTTTAGTAATTTTTTCTTATAAATAAAAAAGTGAGGCTTTCCTCACTTTTTATTTATATATAATTACAAAATATCCTATTTTTTCTTTTTTATACTCTGACTCATAATTAGTATACTTTTCATTAGCAATTATTATTTCATTATCTTGTAAATTATTAATTTTATTTTGTACTTCTTCTGTTGTAACAAGTCTCATATACTCTTTTGTTTCATCAATATTTAAAGTTAAATAATATGTTAGTCTTCCTCTTGGATCTGTATCATCAAAATATACTTCCTTTTTATCTATATCTTTTATATAAGATAAACTTTGATAAAATCCATTTGAAAAACAGAATGATAAGTTTATTTTTGGTACATGGTATTTATAAAAATATACCGAAAATAGTATAAATAAAATTGTGTATACAATTATTACATCATATTTAAATACCTTTTTATTTTTTACTTTTTTATAAGTTGCATAAATTCCAAGCGTTGCTAATGCTATAAGAACATACCAAATCGAATTTAATCTATTTACATTAGTTTGATTTATTAAAAATCCTGTTAATATACTTAATATTAACCAAGTTATTAACATAACCGAGCTAATATTATCTTCTTCTTTTTTCTGCTTTATTTTTTTTACTATATCTATTATGCCTATAACTACAAAAATTAAGGAAATTTGATAAGTCGTTCCAAATAAGGCAGTTGTATTCCACAATATTTTATCATCTTGAAGTATAATAACTCTAAATGTTTCTATTATATTATTTATTAATTGATTCAATTTATTTTCTGAGAACAATAACATATCTGTTGTTCTATTTAAATTTTCATAATAAGGAATTGTTATATTAAATATTGTTATTGTTTTATTAATTCCAAATCCATTTAAGAAAAATGTAATTATTATTGGTAATGCAAAAATCATGAATATTGATATGCATATTATTAAATCTACAAATGTTATCTTTTTCTTTTTTAGTAAGTATATGGCTATGATTAATAAGAAAAATGGAATAAAATATATTGCAATGCCATAACAGTACAATGTCAATGCAAAGAAGAACATTGACACATATATAATCCACTTTTTATTTTTTTGAATACCTGTATAAAATATGTCCATTGCAAATAATAAAAAATGCGGAAACATATTACAATCTAAAGACCATATAGATTGCATAATATGCCATGGTGATATTACTAAAAGTCCTAATCCTATTAATGCAATATTTTTGTTTTTCGTTATCTTTTTTATAAAATCATAAAAAACCACTAGTGATATTACGCTAATTATTAAAATTGGTATTCTAACGGCAAAAAGTGTATATCCAAATATTTTTATAAATACTGTCATAATATATACTAATATAACACTTTGTCCTCCCCAACCTTGTAAATACACGGGAAAGCTTATTCCTAAAATATCTTTTCCTGTTTCTGCAAAAGATTTAGCATTAACAGCTGTCATTATTTCATCAATATTAATCTCTGGAATTCCTTCTGGGAAATTCCAGATTCTAACACCTATTCCTATTAGTAATAAGAATATAAACAAAACTTGGATATAATTCTCTTTGGCAAAATTATAAATTTTATCTTTCATTTTATCCCCTAACGTTTCTATATTTTTTCTTCTTGCATATTATTTTCATTTTTCATTTCTTCGTTGTATAATTTTTTCATTCTTCTTTCTAATTTCATTTTCTTATAAACTCTATCTTTTAACTCTTGCACATTTTCTTTATTAATTTCTGGCTTAGGATATTCTGGTTCTAATATTGTTAATGTTATAAATGGCTTTCTTTTTATTAATCTCATTATTCCTTCTGGTTCTCTATATGTAAATACTATTGGTAATATAGGAACTTGATTTCTTACTGCAAAATTAAATGCCCCATTTTTAAATTCGCGTATTCCATCATAATAAGGAATTAAGTGACCTTCTGGATAAATTCCTACTATTTCTCCTTTTTTTAATAATCCATCTATTGTATTTACCATTTTTTCTTTTCCAGACTTGTTTCTTGGTATAGGTATTCCCCTTAAAAGCATTACTATATATTTAATAACTGGTATCTCTAAGTTTGATTGAAGTGTTAAAAAATATGGTATTCTAGGGAAAATTGATAATGCAATCATTGCGCAGTCTATCATATTAATATGATTTGCAACTGTAATATATTCATCCCCTAATTTATCTAAATTTTCTCTTCCTTCTATTTCTAGTCCATGCCATAGTTTTGTCAAAAGAAATAAAATTGGATATGCTATGACATATAATAAACTACTTAATATTTTATAAATTATTGAGTGATGTAATAAGTCCCCATTCTTATTCATTACAATATTTATTCCTTCCTTTTATTTTTCATTTTTATAATCTTGTATTTCTTCTTCAAACATTTCTTCCATTAGTTTTACACTATTTTCTATTCTAAATTGATTTGCAAATTCAGCATATTCTTTTCGTTTTTCTTCTAATATATTTGGATTATCTAAAAAGTAATCTATTTTTTTAGCCAAATTTTCACTATTACCATGTTCAAATAAACTGTTTTCATCTAAAGCAAATTGTACTGTTGCAGATTCATCACTATTTGATATTATTGGTACATTTCCGCAAGCTATAGCTTCCAAACATGATATAGCTTCTATTTCTGCATCAGCACTATGTACATATAAATCTGTATATGATAATAAATTTACTAATTCGTTTTTTGGATAAAATTTCATTATAGGCTTATTTGTAAGGCCTTCACTTTGTTTCTTATATTCTTCAAAGCATTGTCCCTTTCCGGCAAGTACTAATTGAATTTTATTTTCATATTTTGATTTCTTAATTGCATCTATAAGAACATCTTGCCTCTTTTCCGGAGAATACCTTCCAACCATAGCGATTACTATTTTATCTTTAAATTCTTCTGGCTTATCTTTTCTATCAAATTTAAATTCTTCCCCGACTCCATTAGATATTACATGAAGTTTTGCTGTATAGCCATGATTTTCAAGTTGTTTTGCTATAAATTTACTAGGGCAATGTATATGTCTAAATTTATTATAGTATGTTCTAAAATATGTATATATTTTGTCATTTATATGATGGTGTGTTCCAAGTCCAACCGCATAAGTTATATTCTCAGGTTGAACATGAAAAGCTGTAGTATGTGGTATATGCATTTCTTCTGCAATTTTTACACCTTTTTTTGCTAATCTAAATGGCATATAAAAGTGTATAACATCTTGATTTTGAAAAACATTTCTCATAACTTCTTCATCTGGTTTTGCAAATACCATTTCATTAGCTTTAAAATATTTATCTATTATTTTTGGAAACCTATATGTTTTTAAAGAAAATTTATCTTTTCCATCTTTTCCTGTACTTAATATTTGAACTTCATTTCCATTTTTCCTTAAACCGTCTACAAATCTTTTTGCTGATATTGTAGTTCCATTGCTTAAATTGTCATATTGGTCGATTACTATTAATATTTTCATTTTTCCTCGCTTTAAACTATTTTTATCTTTCAATCACTTCTCCAACTAAATCATATTCTTTATAATCAGTAATTTTGCAATTAATAAACGTATTAGGCTTAGTGTTTCCTTTTATATAAACTACACCATCAATATCTGGTACATCCATGTAAGTTCTTCCTATTCCAATATCTTCTACTAATACTTTTAATGTTCTTCCTATATTCTTTTTCATATTTTCTTCTGATATTTCTTTTTGAAGAGTCATTATTTTATTATATCTTTTCTTTTTTGTCATTGGATGAACTTGATTATCCATTCTAGCTGCTGCCGTTCCCTCTTCTTTAGAATACGTAAAACATCCTAATTTATCTAGTTTTGCCCATTTTACAAATTCATATAGTTCTTCGAAATCCTCTTCTGTTTCTCCTGGGAACCCTACCATTAAAGTACTTCTTATTACAACACCCGGAATTTCATTTCTCAACTTTGTAATTAAATTTCTAATACTTTCTCCGGTACTTTTTCTATTCATTTTCTTTAAAATTTTATCTGAAATGTGTTGCATTGGTATATCAAAATATTTACATATTTTATCATTATTTTTTACTTCTGAAATTAGTTCTTCTGTAATTGTTTCTGGATAAGTATATAAAAATCTAATCCATTCTATGCCATCTATTTTACTTATTTTATGTAAAAGTTCTGCAAGCATTGGTTTTCCATAGATATCTACTCCATATTTTGATGTATCTTGTGCAATGATTATTAATTCTTTATAACCTTTATTGGCTAACATTTTTGCTTCTTCTAAAATATCTTCTATTTTTCTACTTGTAAATCTTCCTCTGATATATGGAATAGCACAAAATGTGCAGAAATTATTGCAACCTTCTGCAATTCTAATATAAGCATAATTTTTTCCAGTCGAAATAACTCTATTTAAAAAGTCTAATTTTTCATTACCTACTTTATTATGATTTATTAAATTTTCTATTTGCTCCCATATATTTTCATATTCACTAAATTTTATAAACAAATCTACTTCTGGTATAGCTTTTATTAATTCTTCTTTGTATCTTTCTACTAAGCATCCTGTTACTATTAAAAACTTGCAATTTTCTTTTTTATATTCAGCCATTTCTAAAATTGTATTAATAGCTTCTTCTTTTGCTGATTCTATGAAACCACAAGTATTTATTACTATAATATCTGCCTTTTGTGGCTCATTTACTATTTCATAATTATGTTTTTTAAATAATCCTATCATCATTTCAGTATCTACTAAATTTTTGCTACATCCTAATGATACAAAACCTACTTTCATTTTCATTCCTCGCTTTATATTTTATTAAGAATTTTCTATAATTTCATTTAATTTGTCAATTCCTCTAACAAGTTTTTCATAAGTGGTTTTACTAAGTTTATTATCTTTTTTTCCGTAGTTAGCAATTTCTTTCTTCATATCTAATAATTTATATCTATCATTTGATTTTCTTACTCCATAGTCATTCATATAAATTGGTACATAGTCTACTTTATATAAAGATGTTTTATTATTGTTTGCATCATAATAGATTTGAATATTTAATATTAATTCCAAATTAGAATTTTCATATTTAAAATCCGATGTAAAATCTCCTAGTGAGTATGCTACCAAACAGTCTTGCCCTTTTGAATTTTGTATTATTTCCATATTTTGAACTACTGATGGATGAGCACCTATTATCATATCTGCTCCATTATCAACTAAAAATTTAGCCTGCTCTTTTTGAGTAGAATTTGGACTTTCAACATAAACATCTCCCCAATGCATTAAAACTATGGTAAAATCTGCATTTTCATTTGCATAATCTAAATCTTGTTTTGCTAATTCTTTACTAAAGATGTTTATTCCCTCTGAATTATTATCATAGGAATAAGCTAAAACTGCTATTTTTATTCCTTTTTCCTCAGTTATCTTTACTCTATTGCTCACTTCATTACTGTAAATTCCAACAGTTTGCATACCTATTGATTCAAGATAATTTTCTGTTTGATTTAATGCTTCTATTCCATTATCTAATGCATGATTATGTGCAAGAGATACAAAATTGATTCCCGCTTCTTTAACCGCATTTGCAAATAATTTTGTTTCATCAGTTACATCTGTTTCATAGGTTCCAAGAATAATATCAGAATCTGTTAAATATTTTGATATATCAGTAAAAATTTCATTGTATAATCCATCACTGTTCTTTCCATTTTCTTTTAATTTATTTCCTAATAGAATATCTCCTACTGCTGAGATTCTAATTATAGAATCGGATTTATAATTATTTATTGAACTAATATCCGCTTCTATTGATGAATATATTTCTTCAACATGTTCTGCAATTCGTTGTTGTTCTTTTGCTATTTTATTGTTTTCATTTATTTTTAATATTATATTTATTATTATGCAAAATATTATTATAGCTAACAGTATAAATGTTATTATTATAAAATTTTTATTGCTAATTGTATCTTTTATTATGTTTCTTTTTCTTGTTTTTCTTCTTCTGTTATTAGCCATAATTCTATTCCTTTCGAATAAATTAATTTATAAATAAACTTCATAAATTATACTATATTTTTACTTTTTTTACAAGTTTTTTAGTGAACATAATTTTGTATTATAATAAAGAAAGAACTAGAAAATATAATCAAATATTTTCTAGTTTATTTTTTTATTTATATAATATTGGTCTTGATGATGTATAAAATTCTGCATTTAATCCATAGGTAACAAAAGAAACATTAGAATCTACTATTGGGTGAGCTAAACTATAATTTGTACAATTTCCTCCTGTTATTCTATGACCATTACCTGAAATGTATATTTCAGTCATCCATTCACCTGCATTTCCTCCTAAATCATAAATATTGTTATTTACAAATCTATTACCACCTTGTATATCAGCACAAGTTTCTAATAACATACCTGATACTCCACCAGCCCATCCATTTATAATATACCATGCATCTTCATAATCATCTAATGTAAAAGATTTTTCGTATAAGTCCTGTTTTTCGAAATGTCCTTTAACATATAAATGCTCTTCTGTATTACCTGTTACATTTTCATAATTTCCAAAATAATTTATTCCGCTTGTTTCATGTATCCAATTTAAAGTAGATACTCTTGCATAGCTATTCATCATTGCACTTTGTACTTCACCATTATACATACTTTCTAGATTGTCTTTTGCTTTTGAATAATCAATATTTGTCCAAGGAATTACTCGTGGAATACAAACTGGAACTCCAGTAATATTTCTTTCATCTATATCTAAAACTGGCGCTTCTCCACTTTTTTGCCCAGGCATTCCCATTTCATATCTTCCCATATAAAATCCTGCATTTTCAGCAACGCTTTTCTTAAAATACGCTACACTTTTTTTGTCAGTAACATCTCCTTCATTTTCATACCAATCGGTATATCTTAAATCTGTATATTTTGGTTCTCTAGTCAATTCTGAAATTTGTATTTCTTTTTCATCAGATTTGGATTTTTTTCCATCTTCTGTTGTTGCTTCTACATATACATTAAATTTTCCTGATTTCATAGGAACCCATACAAATTCATTTCCATTACTAGTATCTTTTATTACATATCCAGTATTAATATCTCCTTCATAATACTCAAATCCTTCTGGTATATATGGATTTTTATTTTGTAAGTTTATATTTATTGTCATTTCTTTTTCTTTTGTTTTTCCTTTAGATTCTTTATTAACAAAATACTCATATTCTGTATTATCATTTAAATTATTTTCATTAATTTTTACTGATATTGTTTCTGTTGTGTAACTTATATCTATATCAAAATCTCCTTCAGCACTTACATTAACTCCATTTAATATATTTCTTATTTCGTCAGTACTTTCTTCTAAACTAGCTACTTCATTTTGGCTAACTTTTTCATACTCATCGGCTGCATTCTGACTTTTATTTATTATTCCATTATCACCTACAATGAGTCCAATTGTTACACTTGCTAATATTATTAGTACTATAACAGTTACAATCAGAGCCAAAAGCGTTATTCCTCTCTCATGTTTTTTATTATACATATTTTCCTCCTTTGTGATATTTTATCCAATCTTTATATTTTATATCATAAAAATTTTTTATTTTCAATTATTTTCTTCAAATACAATCATTACACGGTTTTCACTGAAATTTAGGCTTGAAAATTTCCTATTTTTGTAATACAATACATATAATTTAAATGTAGATTGGAGCACAGTTATGAAAAATAAATTGTATGATGGTCAAAAGTTAAATGATTTTAGAGAATTAGTTAATTTATATAAGACTAAATATAAAGATTTAATTGCTTTTGAATATAAAGAAACTCCTGATAGTAAAGATCATATTCAAATAACTTATAATCAATTTGCTAAAGATATTGAGGCATTAGCTTCAAGGTTGATGCAATTAAATTGCTCACGTATCGCTATTATATCTGATAATAGATATGAATGGTGCACAAGTTATTTGGCTATCACTACTGCTGGATTAGTTGTTGTTCCTCTTGATAAATCTTTACCAGACAATGAACTTCTTGACTTGATACAACGTAGTGAAGCTGATGGAATAATATTCAGTGACAAATATTCTAATTCTTTAAAAAAAGCTGATTGCAAAGTTAAAATATGCATGGATTATTCAAAAGATAAGAATGAATTCCTTTCTTATTCTAAATTACTAAAAGAAGGTTATAAATTAGATAAAACAGACTATAATAATTTGAAATTAGATAATAAATCTATGAGCATTATATTATTTACATCTGGCACTACGAGCATTGCTAAGGCCGTTATGCTATCTCAATATGCTATTTGTATGGATTTATATGCATTAAGTCAAATGATTGATATTACAACTGATGATAAGTTTTTATCATTTCTTCCTCTTCATCACACTTTTGAAAGTACTACAACGTTTTTATTTGGAACTTCTTGTGGTATTACAATTGCTATATGTGATGGTTTAAGATATATTCAAAATAATTTGATTGAGTATCATGTTACTGGTTTTGTTTGTGTTCCTCTTATGCTTGAAATAATGTACAAAAAAATCTTAAAAGAGATTAAATCACAACATAAAACTACTTTAGTAAAAATTATGAGAGTTTTATTTAGACATTCTAATATTGAAACTAAAAGAAAGATATTTAAGTCAATCATAGATGGTTTAGGTGGTAAACTACGTACAATAATTGCTGGTGGAGCTCCTATGGATAAAGAAACTATTCAAGGTTATAATGATTTTGGTTTTGATGTTCATCAAGGTTATGGATTGACCGAAACAGCTCCAGTTTTAGCTGGTGAAAATAGCTTTGCTAAGAAAACAGGTTCTGTAGGTTTTCCTTTACCTACTATAGAAATTAATATTGATAACCCTGATGAAAATGGTATTGGAGAAATAGTTGCTAAAACTCCTGCCATAATGCTTGGTTATTATAAAGATGATGAAGCCACTAAAGAAGTTATTAAAAATGGATGGTTCCATACTGGTGATTTAGGTTATATAGATAATGAAGGTTTTATATTTATAACTGGTAGAAAAAAGGATATGATTGTTCTTAAAAATGGTAAAAAGATCTTTCCAGAAGAAATAGAAATTTTAATAAATAAACTTCCTTATGTTAAAGAAAGTATGGTTTTCGGTTCCCTTGATGATTCTAAGCAAGATAGAAATACAGATGTAACAATTTGTGCAGAAATTATTTATGATGAAGATGAATTATTAAAAACTTATCCTAATATAAAAGATAATGAATATTGTGATACAATATGGAATGATATTAAAACAAAAATTAATAAGCAAATGCCTGCTTATAAATATATTAGACGTATATTAATTTCAACTGAGCCAATTATAAAAACAACTACTCAGAAAATTAAGAGAAGCGAAGAATTGAAGAAAATTCAATCAAATGAAAATTAAAAAATAACACGGGAATTTAAATTCTCGTGTTATTTTCATCTTCCTAAAATATGTTTTCTGGTTATTTCTAAAAGCCCTAATTTTGTAAATTCTAGTACTTGTACTTTTGATCTATCTGCTTTAAAACATTCTATAATATAATTTCTTATATCTTCTTTATCTTTTTCATCTTCCATATCAATGTAATCAATTATAATTATTCCACCAATATCTCTTAATCTAATTTGTTTAGCTATTTCTTTTGTAGCTTCTTTGTTTACTTTTAACACTGTTTTTTCTAAGTTTTTGTTACCAGTGAATTTACCTGAATTAACATCTATTGCTGTTAAAGCCTCAGTTCTGTCTATAGTAATAAAACCACCACAATTTAGCCATATTTTCCTATCTAATTTCATTTTATTTTTAACATCAAAATTATCTAATACGTCATTTTGAACAATTATTTTATCTTGCATATTTTCAAATGATTCTTTAATCTTTGGATCATTTGTATAAATGTTTTCAAGATTATTTTCTGCTAAATCTGTAATTATTTTTCCCACTATACCATCATTATCAAATATTTTTATAGGTGCTATATTTTTATTTTTAATTTCATTTCCTCTTTTTAATATATTATCCCAAAATGATGTTAATAGTTTAACTTCACTTAATATTTCATTTTCACTTTTTCCTTCAGCGGCAGTTCTTATTATAGCTCCATATCCGCTTGGTAATTCTTTTTTTACTATTTCTTTTAGTCTTTTTATTTCGCTTTCATCTTCTATTTTTTGTGAGATAGTTACAAAATCTGAGTATGGCATTAATATTATTAATTTTCCATTTATCTTTATATCTTTTGTAACTCTTGGTCCTTTTTGCTCATTGCAATCTCTTTTTACTTGAACTAATATTTCATCTCCAGATTTCACTATTTTTGTAATATCGTATTTCGACATATCTTCATATACATTACCTGTTACTGTACTAGCTTTGGGGATAATATCTTTTATATGCACCAATGCTTTTTTTTCTTCTCCAATATCAATAAAAGCAGATTGCATACCAGGAATTATATTTTTTATTTTTCCTAAATATATATTTCCTTCAAGCCTTTTTTCTTTATTCTTTTCATTATATAATTCTACTAATTCACCATTCTCAATTACTGCAACTATTGTATTTTCTTCTTCTCTATCTATTATAATATTATACATTCCATTCCTCTTTTAATTAAATTTATTCATTGCAATGTCAATTCCTTCTTTAATTATTATAGGTATAGATTCACTAGCTTTTTCTATAGAAGGAATTAATTTTTTATATTCTTCATCACTTAATTTTCCTATAACGTGTGGAATAAGCAACTCTTTAAATAATGGCTTACCGGTTCCTATTCTAATGTGTATAAAGTTTCCTGATTTTAGATATTCTAAAACTGATTTCATACCATTATGGGTTCCAGCTCCTCCTTTTTTTCTAAGTTTAACTACTCCCACTTCTAAGTCTATATCGTCATAAATGATAATAATATTTTCTATAGGTATTTTGTAATATTCTTTCGCTTTGATAATGCTTTTACCACTTTCATTCATATAAGTTTGAGGCTTTAATAGTATTACTTTTTCATTTTCTATTTTTCCTATTCCATATAAGCCTTCAAAATCTTTTTTACTTACTTCTATATTATATTTTTTTGATAATTCATTTATAACATCAAACCCCATATTATGCCTTGTTTTACTATATTCTGGTTCAGGGTTTCCTAATCCTACAATTAAATACATTATTTTCTCGTATAATCAATTATATAGAAATATTAATCTATTTAATTGATTAATCCCTTTCTTTTAAATTTTGATATATTAT
>CALXUS010000008.1 GCA_944391745.1 uncultured Clostridia bacterium | reverse complement strand
AAATTGTTACAAGATTTTAGTATTTTCTTCCCATTTATAACAGAAGAAATATTCCAAGAACTATATCATACAGAAAAGTCTATTCACATTACAGAAATAAAACCATTAAATTATAATTTTAACAAAGAAATAGAATTAGGAAATCAAATGGTGGAGATTATAAGTCAAGCTAGAGGAACTAAAACAAATAATAATGTATCTTTAAAAACACCTATAAAAATGTTATCTTTAGGAGTAAGTGAAGAATTGAATGAAGCATTAACTAAAGCTAATAAAGATTTTAAAGCTACTTTGTTTATTGAAAATATGGAAACTAAGATTATAGATAAAGATTATGAAGTTTATGACATAGAACTAGATTTAGAAGAAGAAAAATAAGTTTATTTAAAAGAGGAATTGATAGAAATATCAATTCTTTCTTATAAACAATTGATTAAATATTATTAATATGATAAAATACAAGTCAAATATTATGGTAGATATAGAGGAAGAAATAAAAAGGTTAGAAACAGAAAAATCAAAACTAGAATCTGAAGTAGAAAGAAGTAATAAAATATTATCAAATAAAGGCTTTTTAGCAAAAGCACCTAAAGAAAAAGTTGATATTGAAAAAGAAAAATTAGAAAAATATACAAAACTATTAAAAGAAACTACAGATAGATTAAATAATATGAAAGCGTAGAAATCTAGGAAGGAATGATAACATGGACGAAAAATCTAAGGAAAAAGAAGAAAATAAAATTAAAAATAATAAAGATTTAAAAAAAGATAAAAAAGATGTAGATAAGTCTGAAAAAAAAGAAGAAAGCAAGTTTGAAAAAGTAGAAAAAAAGAATGAGCAGAAAGACAAGAAAACTGAGAAAATAGAGAATCCAAAAGAAAGTAATGAACCAAAAGAAACAAAGTTAAATAAAGCAATTCTAATTGTATTGTTAGTACTAGTTATACTTGTTATAGCTGTAGGAATAATATTTGGTGGTAGAATAATAAATAAAGCTAAATTAGATAAAGAACTTGAAAACTTATCAGAAAAAAATATAGAAACTGATGATTTCTCTGATTTGTCAACTGTTACATCTGGAGATTTTGGAGTAGTAGAACAAACTGTAAAACAATATTATCAAGAATATTCAGACTTAAGAAAAAAATTTATGGAAAAAGTAAATGATGAAAGAATTCAGAAAATGCTTACCGTTGAAAATTATAGAGAAGACGGTCCTGAATTTACAGAATCAAAAGAATACATAAATAATTCCAAAGAAGAATTTAACCAAATTGCAGATAATTTACTTGAATTACTTTCAAAAGAAAATATTGAAGCTAGAATAGATAGCCAAAATATTGATGAATATTATAAAAATTTATATAAAGGATATTTCATAGATAATGAAAATTTATCAGAAACATTTCAAACATCATACCAAGATACAGTAGATGCTAAAGCTTTAATGAATAATTTATATGATAATGAAATTAAAATCCTAGACTTCTTAACAGAAAACCAAGAGCATTGGGAAATATTAAATAATAAACTAACATTTGACAGTGCAACACTATCTGTAGAATACAATACTTTAAAAACACAACTTTATGCTAACTAAACAATTCTAAATGTCAGAAGTATAAAAATATTGTCAGAAACTTGTCAAAAAACGACAAAAGTTTCTATGGAAAAATATTCCAAAAAGAACTATAATAATTTTATAAATTATTGTAGTTCTTTTTTTATTTAAAAAAATAAAAAGAATATAAAACAAGGGAGGTAAATAATGTGATAGTTGAATTTAATAAAGAAAATAAATCACTTATTTTTAGATTAACAGAAGACGTAGACCAACATACAGTAGAGAAAGTTAGGAGGAAAATGGATAATGAAATTAAAGGATATATTCCAAGAAAAGTTATATTTGATTTTAGTAACATCTCTTTTATGGATAGTGCCGGAATAGGAATGGTTTTAGGTAGATATAAATTAGCTAAGATGTTAAATGGAAATTTAGAAATAATAAATGTAAATAAATCTATGAAAAAAATATTTGATATGAGCGGTGTATCAAGAATTATTAATGTTATTGAGGAGGGAAAAAATGAAGGGGTTATATGATAATGAAATGAAATTAGAGTTTTTAAGTAAAACTAATAATGAAGCTTTTGCAAGAATTGCTGTAGCAGCATTTGTATCCCAATTAGACCCTACAATAGATGAATTATCCGACATAAAAACAGCTGTATCAGAAGCAGTAACCAATAGCATAATACATGGTTACGAAGAAGAAGAAGGAATAGTAAAAATAACAGCAAAATTGTTTGGAAATACAGTTGAAATACAAGTTTCAGATAATGGGAAAGGAATTAGTAATATAGAAGAAGCTAGAAAGCCTTTATATACTTCTAAACCTAATTTAGAAAGATCAGGCATGGGTTTTACAATAATGGAAAGTTTTATGGATGATATAGTAGTTGAATCAGTAGTAGGGTTAGGAACTAAGGTTACTATGAAAAAAAAGATAAATAGTATGGAGGAGCAACTAGAAAATTATGAAGGAGCTTAAGATAAAGCATAAAACAATTTTTCATTAGTATAATATAGGAGAAAGGTTATGGATGAAACTCTAAAAAAGCAAATTTTAGAAGTTCAAGCGGGAAATAGAGAAGTATTAAATGACCTAATAAAACAAAACAATGGATTAATATGGAGTATAGTGAAAAGATTTGATGGTAGAGGTTATGAATTAGAAGATTTGTATCAAATAGGAGCAATAGGATTTATAAAAGCAATAAAAAAATTTGATTTTTCTTTTAACGTAATGCTTTCTACTTATGCAGTTTCTTTTATAATTGGTGAAATAAAAAGATTTTTAAGAGATGATGGAATGATAAAAGTATCTAGGCAAACCAAAGCAACTTGTCAAAAAGCTTTAAAAATAAAAGAAGAGTATGAAAAACAAGGGAAAACTATTGGAATAGATGAATTAGCACAAAAACTAAAAGTAACAAAAGATGAAATAATAGAATCATTAGATTATAAAAATTGCATAGAATCATTATATGAAAAAGAAGATGAAGATGGACTATGCTTAATTGATAAAATAAAAACAAATGAAAATGAAGAAGAAAAAACAGTAAACAGAATAGCACTAAAAGAATGCTTGAAAAGATTAAAACCAAGAGAAAAAGAAATTATATTTTTAAGATATTATAAATGTAAAACTCAAAAAGATGTTGCTAGATTAGTAGGAATAAGTCAAGTTCAAGTTTGTAGAATAGAAAAACAAATATTAAGTGAACTAGAAAAGGAGTTGAAGGAAGCTTAGTGAAAAAAATATATATTATATTGCTTATATTCATATTTTGCATTTTTGCGATACCAATAATTTTTACAAAAAATACTGTAAATGGGAAAAATGTAAATGAAACAAAAGAAGAAAACATAATAGAAGAAGTGCAACAAGTTAATTATGATTATAAACAGTATGATACTATAAAGCTTCTTCATAAAGATTCAGGAGAAATAGAAGAACTTCCTCTAGATACATATTTATTAGGTGTAGTTTCTGCTGAAATGCCTGCAAACTTTGAGCAAGAAGCCTTAAATGCACAAAGCGTAGTTGCAAGAACTTATACAATATATTCTATATCGCATAATCAAGGAAAACATGGTGAAGCGGATATATGCGATGACTCAAATTGCTGTCAAGCTTGGATTTCTAAGGAAGATAGATTAGCAAAGTGGGATGAAACAGAAAGAGAATCAAACTGGAAAAAGATACTAACAGCAGTCAATACAACCGCTGGAAAAATAATTACTTATAATGGGGAAGTAATAGATGCATTTTTCCATTCAAATAGTGGTGGTACAACTGAAATGCCTGTAAATGTATGGGGTGGAACAGATTATCCATATCTTCAATCAGTTGAAACTGCAGGAGAGGAGGCTTATTCACAATATAGCTCAGAAGCAATATTTTCAAAGGAAGAATTAAAAAACAAAATGTTAGAAAAACATTCTGATTTTTCCATAGACTATAATCAAGATGATTGTATAAAAATTGAAGAATATACTGATTCAGGAAGAGTTAAAACAATAAAAATTGGTAATTTACACTTATCAGGAGTAGAAGTTAGGAGTGTATTAGGGCTTAAATCAGCAAACTTTTTAATATCAATAGATGGAGACAACATAAAATTTTCAGTAATTGGATATGGGCACGGAGTAGGAATGAGTCAAACCGGGGCAGATAGTATGGCAAAGTCAGGTAGTAATTATGAAGAAATAATAAAGCATTTTTATACAGGTGTAGAAATAGTAAATATGTAAAACTAAAAATGTATATTTTCCTAAAATAAGGAAATAATCAAAATAATAGATTATTTCAAGGAGGATATATATGAGAAAAGAGAAAGATAAAAATCCTATAGAGGAAAGAATTAAATGGGGAAAACTAATTAGTTTTATTATAGCGATTATATTACTAATAATAGCTATCTCGGCATCGATGGCACAAGAAAAGAAAATTTCAAATATAAATTATGAAAAGCTTTCAAATCAAAATAAAATTAACAATAATTCAGCTGAAGCTAGTACAGATTTAAATAAAAATATTAACGAAGTTAAAGAACAAAACAATATTGGTGGAGATAATGAAGAAGAAAAAGATTCAGAAATAGAAGATATTAAAAATGATTTAAATGAAATGAATGTAAAGGATGTTAATATAAATGAAACTACAGAAGTAAATACAGATGAGCAGAAGCAAATAGAAAACAATACAGAAATAGATAGTAATAAAAATAGAACAGATGAAAATAATGATGAAAGTGAAAATACATTGACAAATACTAATGAAGAACTTGTAGAATTTGCTTATCCAGTAGAAGGTGAAATAATAAAAGAGTTTGCAAAAGATAGTCTTGTATATTCAGAAACATTAGAGGAATGGATAACACATTTAGGAATTGATATAAAGGCAAATAGAACAACTATAGTTAAGGCAACAGCTGATGGAACAGTAAAATCAATAAAAAATGATCCAAGATATGGCTTAACAATAACTATAGAGCACAAAGATGGTTATACAAGTGTATATTCAAGTTTATTATCAGCAGAATTTGTTAAAGAAGGAGAAACAGTTACACAAGGTCAAACTATAGGAACTGTAGGAAATAGTGCAGTTTTTGAATCAGGAGAAGATAATCATTTACATTTTGAGTTATTAAAAGATGGTAGTAATATAAATCCAGAAATGTATTTAAAATAAAGTTACCATAAAAAGTAAAAAAATCAAAATTCGACAAAGAATTACAAAAAAACAACAAAAAATGCATAAATTTTAAAATGTAATATAAATGTAATAAATTCAAAAAAATGTTAAAAAATGAGGTGATAAATAAAATCATCTCGTTTTTTGGGCTTTGACATTTATGTTTGGCAATGATACAATCCAATTATATTTAAAGAAGTAGGTGATAAAATGATTTACCAAAATGATATTGCAAATTTAGAATCTGACATCAGGGATAAAATCGGACAAAAGATAATAGTTAAAGGATCTTTAGGAAGGAGTAAGTCGTTTGAAAAAGAGGCTACTATAGAAAAAGCTTATACTAATATTTTTATAGTTAAGTATGAAGAAAACAAAAGAAGTGTATCTTATCAATATAAAGATGTATTAACTAGAACTGTTGAAGTTGATGTTTTTGATGGTGAAGGATATAGCCCACTTATTCCACCTTTAGTAAAGACACCAAAAAAGATTAAAGCTAGTTTATAGTTTTATACAGCATGGACGTTTCTCAAAAGAAGCGTTCTTTTTTTATTTATATAGGTTCTTTTTTCATCTTTTTAGCATATATATTAATAAAACATAATTAAGGAGGTAAATATACAAGATGGAATTAGAAAAAAACAAAGTTTCTATAAATCAAATTGTTGCTCAAAAATTGGACACAGCAATTTGTGAAGGAGATTGTATAGTTCCAGATATAAAACCAGACATATATAATATAATTTTATCTAGTGGAACTATAAATGTATATAAAAAAGAAGTTACAGATGGAAAAATAAGAATTGATGGTGCAGTTAATACATATACAATATATAGCTCAGAGGAAGAAGGAAAAAGGGAAACAAAGTCAATAAATTATGTAATTGATTTTTCTCAAATAATAAATATAGAAAATGCAAAAAGTGGTATGGGAGCAGATATAATTTCTAGCTTAAAAGGAGTAGAATCAAGAATTATTAATGAAAGAAAAATAAACGTTAAAGCAATTATTGATTTTGATATTAAACTTTATTCAAATAATTGTGAAGAATTTATTACAGGAATAAATGATATATCGGATTTACAAAAACTTGAAAAAAAAGTTACTGTAAATTCCCTTCTAGGAATTAACAAAACAAAATCACAAGCTAAAGAAACCATACAAATAGATACTGTAGATAACCTAGCAGAAATATTAAAAGTAAATGTAGAAATAACAAATAAAGATACAAAAGTTAGCTATAACAAAATTTTAGCTAAAGCTGATACAAAACTTAAAATATTATATTGTACAGATGATGGTAGAATAAATACAACTTCTGCCACTATTCCTATTATGGGATTTATAGATATGGAAAATATAACTGAGGAAAATATAGTTGACACACAGTATGAAATAAAAAATATGGTAATAAAACCTAATAATATGCAAGAACATTCAATATATATAGAATTTGAAGTTGAAATTACAGCATCATGCTATGAAACTAAAGAAATTAATACAATTGAAGATTTATATAGCCCAAGTATAAATTTGAGTTTTACTAAAAAACAAATAAAAGTTATGCAGAATAAGAAAAATTTTCGTGACGTTTTAAATATTAGAGAAAAGCAATTATTAAATATAGGAGATGAAAAAGTTTATGATGCTGATGTTAATGTAAATATAGACAATATGAAAATAGGAAAAGATGAGATAGAAATTAGTGGCAATGCTAATATTACATTTATTCATTCAATAAATAACATGACAGAGATTGGAACTTCACAAATAGATGTACCAATAGATTATAGGATGAGTGCTGTTGGAGTAAATCTAAACAGTCAAGTAAAGATTAATTTTGATATTCCAATGCAAGATTTTTCAATTCTTCCAAATAATGAAATAGATATAAAAATAGATATAGAATTTTTGGCAATTACTTCAAATGAGATTACATTAAGTGAAATATGTGATGTCAAAGAAAATGAAAATACTGAACTTAATAAATATAATTTAATCATATATTATACTAAAAAAGATGATAATTTGTGGAAATTAGCAAAAGAATTCAGAAGTACAGTAGATACAATAAAACAGAGCAATAATCTTTCAAAAGACGAATTGACTCCTGGCATGCAATTATTTATTACAAAATATGTAGGAGTAAATGGATAAAATATATTCTAGACCTAGATTACCTAGACTTAATATAAATACAAATTGGCGGTAATGAAATTAAATATAAGCCATATAAAAAGAGAATACTTATATTATTAACAATAATTATAATAGGTTATATAACAGCAACTGCAATAATGAAGGCTATTACTCCAATTATCGAAAGACAATGTAGAGTTAAAGCAAGAAGTTTAGCTACACAATTTGCAAATGAATCGTGCTTAAAAAACATGGAGAACTTAACTTATGAAGATTTATGTACCATTGAAAGAGATAAAGAGGATAGAATAAGATTAATAAAAATGAATTCAGTTAATATAAATAACCTTAATTCTAAAATTGCGTTAGATGTACAAGAAAAACTTAATGACACTATGAGTAGCAAATTTTATATAAAATTAGGGAGCTTTACAGGAATTAAATTAATTTCAGGTAGAGGACCTGATGTTGAAGTTAAAATGTCTACTATAGGAGAGGTTACTACTGAAATAAAGTCAGAATTTGAAGAAACCGGAATAAATCAAACTTTGCATAAAATATATATTAATATTAATTGCAATGTTAGTCTTCTTACACCTTTTAAAGATGTAGATGAACATATCACAGCTCAAGTACTATTATCTGAGACAATAATTTCTGGAGATATACCAGAGAGTTACTATGATTTAGAGGGCATGAGCCCAGAAGATACCATGAACATGATGGAATAGTTGAAAAAAAGATAAGTGAATGCTATAATATGAATGCCAAGAATGTAATATGTTTTATTTCATTCTTGGTAATTATTAAATTAAAAAGTATTGACATATTATGGAAAAATGATAAAATAAGTAGGTGGAACAAATGAGTAGAAGAAAAAAATCAAATAATTTAATTATTAGTCTTATTATATTTATATTCTTATGTGTATCAGGCTATTTTGGTACAGATTATTTTCTAGAAAATTCTCAAACAGAAAACATATTATCCAATGAAGTTTATGTTACAACATCTTCAAATATTGAAAATGCCAATGAAGTAGATTTAAATAATGATAAACTAAATATTATTTTTTTCTATGTAGGACAAGCAGATTGTACACTAGTAAAATTAAATGACGAGGTAATGCTTATAGATGCTGGAAATAATAGTGATGGTGAAAATATAGTAAATTTTCTTGAAACAAAAAATATAACCCAAATTGACTATTTAGTTGGAACTCATGCTGATGAAGATCATATTGGTGGAATTGATGATGTAATGAAAAATATAGAAGTAGAAAAATTTATTTTGCCAACCGTAGGAAGCGAAGGAACAGATTATAAAAATGCTATAAATATAGCAAAAGAAAAAAATATTTTGATAGAAAATCCTACTATGGGCGATAATTATGAGTTTGGAAATGCCACTATAGAAGTAATGTCTGCAATGGAAGAAGAAGGTACTTCAGATAACAACAGTTCAATAGTATTAGAATTAACTTATGACATTACAAAGTATTTATTTATGGGAGATGCCGAAACAGAGGTAGAAAATTCAAGAAGTTGGGAAAAAGTAAATGTACTAAAAGTAGGCCATCATGGCTCAAATTCTAGTAGTTCTACGAAATTTTTAAATCAAGTAAAACCACAATATTCAATAATAGAAGTTGGAAAAAATAATTCTTATAATCTTCCTAGTGAAAAAGCAATACAAAGGTTGCAAAATAGTGGAACAAATATATTAAGAACTGATAAGGCAGATGGAGAAGAGGTTGGATCATTCTGGCTTACAAGTGATGGGAATACTATAGATATAAAAGAAGTAAATATAAATTTAGATGGAGATAATTAGTCAAAGAAAGGAGAATTAAGAGTTGGATTTTAATTTGGGCAATATAGTAAATAAGTTAAATAACTTTACAAAAGATGAAGCAAATAACTTAATTAATGAACTAAATAATGCTCTATCAAATAATAATTTAAATAGTGAAAACAAGGTTAGATTGCAAGAAGAAAAAAGAGATATAGTAAAAAAACATGGAGAAATATATGAAGTAAAAAATAGGGGAGTATATAAATATTCAAAAGAATCAGAATATGAAATTTTGCAAAAGGGGATGTACAATGGAGAAAAAAATGGATATTACAAATTAGATGATAATGGAAATTTGAAATTTGATGAAACACTTAATAAGCAAATAGCGAAAGAAATAAATATTGCAAAATCTAATTTATTAAAAGAACAGCAACAAGAATTAAATAGTTTTAGAAAAGAAGGAGATACTTATATAGTTGATGAGTTAGGTGATGATGAAAAATATATTTACTTGACTAGAAAATCCGATGGAAAAGAAATGCAAGATTTCAAAATATCTAATGAATTATATAACAAAATTAAAGAAAATAATAAAAAGGGAATAGAAAGTATATTAAAATGGAACGGTAAAGAATATATTTTAATTTAATAAAAAAACTGAACTTTAAAGATTAATCAATAAAGTTCAGTTTTTTTTATTTACTATTTTTTGCAACTTTGCAAAGTTCAGCAAATGCCTTAGAATCTGTAACTGCTAAATCAGCAAGCATTTTTCTATTAATTGTAACATTAGCTTTCTTTAAACCATTTATTAAAGTACTATATGTCATACCATTAATTCTTGCAGCAGCATTGATTCTTATAATCCATAATTTTCTGAAATCGCTTTTCTTATCTTTTCTTCCTGCATAAGCATAAGCACCTGATTTCATAACTGCTTGTTTAGCTTGTCTAAATCTATAATGTTTAGCTCCATAATAGCCTTTAGCTCTTTTTAATATTTTTTTATGCTTCTTTTTTGTAATTATAGCTGTTTTTACTCTTGCCATTTTCTTTCACCTTCCTTTATACTAATTACCATAAGGTAATAATTTTTTTACATGATTTTTACAAGTACTATCAACATAAGCATTTTGAACGCTTCCTGATGATTTTTGTCTATTTGTTTTATTTCCTAATAGATGTCTTCTATTAGCTTTAGTCCTTTTAACTTTACCTGTAGCTGTAAATTTATATCTTTTTTCAGCAGCCTTATTAGTTTTTAACTTTGGCATAATAAAATCCTCCTTATATTATTTTGTATATATATAAATTAACTCTTTTGAGCTAATATTATAAACAAGTTTTTTCCTTCTAGAACAGGTTTCTTTTCTGCTGTTGCTATATCGCTTAAAACCTCAATAAATTGATTTAAAACAGCCTCACCTTGTTTTACATAGTTAAGTTCTCTACCTCTGAATCTAACTGTAATTCTAACTTTGTTACCATCCTCTAAAAATTTTCTTGCATTTTTAGCTTTGAAGTCAAAATCATGCTTATCAATATTAGGTGTGATTCTAATCTCTTTAATTTCAAAATTCCTTTGCTTTTTTCTAGCTTCTTTCTCTTTTTTAGCTTGCTCAAATTTATATTTTCCATAATTCATTATTCTACAAACCTTTGGATTATTATTTGGAGCAACTAAAACTAAATCTAGCTTTTTTTCATAAGCAATATCAAGCGCTTGATGTAGAGGTAAAACACCTAATTTTTGACCATTCTCATCGATAACTTGAACTTCATTTGCTCTTATTTGTTCATTAATTGGTAATTCTTGTTTTATATCAAAACACCTCCTAGAATTATATTGTATAAAAAAAGTATGACTTATACCAATAAAAAAAGATTGGTTATGAAGCCAATCATTCTCAAACATATTTATTAAAACCTATATTAGGCAATGTAATAAAATATATTTTAACCTTTTCCTAAAATAAGTGAAGGTGAGAATGTTACTTCTTCTTAAATACATTATTTATCATACAATATTTCCTTTTAAAAGTCAAGTCATTTAGGAAAAATTATTAATATTAATCATAAAGATATTTACATTTTTTATAAAATATAATATAATGTTCAAAAACAAAGGAGGGTATCAAGAATGAAAATAAATAAAGAAAAAGGCGTTTCACTTGTAGCTGTAATAATTGCAATAGTAATTTTAGGGCTAATGGTAGGAATAATATTAGGCATATTAATAAAAAATGGAACAATTAATCTTGGAAAAACAAATAGTAATATGAGTTCTGTAAATAAAGTGGAATTAAGATCAGAAAAAATTCAAGAAGTAATACCTGAATTATTCACAGGATTAGAAAATATACAATAATAAAATTAACGATAAAAAGAGATACAAAAATGTATCTCTTTTTTATTGTATAGGAAAAATCAAACATTTAAATGAAATATAAAAAAATAAATGCATAACAAAATGGTTTTAATATAAAGGAAAAGTTTAAATTAAATAAAATTATTTATACAAAAGTAAGTAGTATATTTTATAAGGCAAACCAGTCTTCTAAAAAAGAATACAAATTTCTTTTAAAGCTCAAAAAATTCCATATAGAAATTATAACATAAAAGAATAAATAATTTTAGAAAAAATGTAAAAAAAACTTGCGAAAAGATGTTCGGTATGATATAAATAATAGAACAAGGAGGTAAATGAATGAAGCTAACTTTTACATATATAATAAGACCCAATAATACTCAAGACAAAATAATCAAAGAGTTAATGTGGCATAGCAGCAAAGTGTATAATATGCTAAATTATAATGTAAAAGAAGGAAAAGAAAAAATAAATACAAATGGAATATTAAATGTAGAAGGAATACAAATGAAGATGGTAGGAAATAAAAAATATAGAAATACCAAAAGGATAAATAAATTATATGAACAAAGAAGAAATTATAGTAAAACATATATGCATAAGGCAAGTAGAATAATAATAGAATATGCATTACAAAATGAATGTGATACTATAGTAATAGGAGAAATAAAATACATAAAACAAAAGATGCAAGGAAATAAGAGATTTGTGCAAATGCCAATACAAAACCTAGTAGAGAAAATAGAATACAAAGCAAAGTTAGAAGGAATAGAAGTAGTAAAAATAACAGAAGAATATACATCAGGAGTAAGTAGCATAGATAAAGAAGAAATAAATAAAGAAAATTACGATAAAAGTCGAAGAATAAAGAGAGGGTTATTTAAAACAGAAGAAGGAAAAATAATAAATGCAGATGTAAATGGAAGTATAAATATATTAAGAAAATATGTAAAAAGTCTCTTTAGTCCAAACCTAGAAATAGCGATGGATATTGGTCGAGAACAACGACCATTAAAGAAAAGGGTTGCCTAAACATAGGGTGGAAACTTAAAAACAACATCTTTAAAAAAAGCACTAATAAAAATTAGTGCTAGAGTGAACAAAGTTCACTTTTGTTCTGTGGGTCTCTTATACTACTCGGTCATATACTTGAAACTTTAAAGATTAATTATTAAAATATATATGTAAAAATTATGAGAAAAGATGACATAAAGCAAAGGTTTAAAATTAAATATTATGAAGAATTACCTTCTACCCATACTTTTGTTAAGGAAAGGTATGATAAATTAGAAAATAATACAGTTGTTATTGCTAATAGGCAAAATGCAGGAATAGGAACACATGGTAGGACATGGTATTCGGGAGATGGTAATAATATAGCTATGAGTATATTGTATAAACCTAGTTGCAGTATAGAATGCTTAGAGAGTTGTACGATATTAGTAGCTAAAAAGATTAAAGAATGTATAAAGAGATTGTATAATATAGATTTGGAAATTAAATATCCAAATGATTTAATTTTAAACAATAAAAAAATATCAGGTATACTAACAGAAATAAATACAATTTCTAATAAAATCAATTATTTGATTGTAAGTATTGGCTTTAATGTTAATGAAATAAAATTTGACGAGCAAACCTGCAATATAGCTACATCATTAAAAATGGAGTTCCAAAAAGATTTTGACAGACAAGAAATTATATATAATTTTATAAGCTGTATTGATGAAGCAATAAGTAATTGCATTAAAAATAATTAATAATGGAGTTTATATGAATGGAATAAAAATAATAGGCAGAGGAAAATATTTACCTAAAAAATTAGTTACTTCAAAGATGTTAGCAAAAAACTTCAATACTTCAGAAGAGTACATTTTTAAGGTATGTGGAATTAGTGATAGATGGTATTGTGAAGAAAACGAAACCATTGAATCAATGGCATATAATGCAAGTGTAGATGCTATAGAGAACTCTAAAATAGAAAAAAACGATATTGATCTAATTATTGTAGCAACTACTTCAAGTAATAAAATGATGCCAGGAATATCTTATGATGTTCAGAGATTATTGGATATAAATGGATGCTTTTGTTTAGATGTATTAGCTGGTTGTAATGGCTTTGTAAATGCCTTTGATATAGCATATAATTACTTATATGTTGGAAAAGCTAATACCGCACTAATAATAGGAGTAGATAAACTTTCTGATACTATAGATAGAACAGATATGTCTACAGCAATATTATTTGGAGATGGGGCAGGAGCAACTATTATAAAGAAGACAGAAGAAAATAAAGCATACTACTCAAATATAAAAAGTAGAGGACAAGATTCAAAGCTATTAACTTATGAAATAGGTAAAAACATTCAAATGGATGGAACTGGTATTTATAAATATGCAGTAACTGAAGTTCCAAAAATTATAAAAGAAACCTTAAGTATTGCTAAAATGGATATGGAAGATCTAAATCATATTGTTCTACATCAATCTAATAGTAGAATAATGAGTTCAATAGCAAAGAAATTAGGAATAGGAAATGATAAGATATATACTAATATAAATAAAGTTGGTAATACTTTTTGTGCTAGTATACCTATCGCACTAACAGAAATAGAAATGTCACCAGGAAAAAAATTATTAATGTGTGGATATGGAGGAGGATTAAATACAGGCTGTATTATCTTAGAGGAATAAAAGTATATTAAGTATATATAAAAATAGAAAATAATAGGGTTTATTAAAGAAATAAAAGGGGGTTGTAAAAATACATAAGGTTTATAGATTTATCCTTAAAAATCTAAATATTTTTATGTAAGGAAGAAAATAATGAAAGCGACTTTTTTATTTCCTGGCCAAGGGAGTCAATTCTCAGGTATGGGAAAAGATTTTTATGATAATTATGCAGAAGCAAAAGAGGTTTATGATTTAGCAAATAAAGCTACAGAAATGAATGTTAAAGAATTGTGCTTTGATGGAAATGAGGATGAATTAAAAGAAACAAAAAATGCACAATTAGCTATTGCAACTACATCATTAGCAATTTTATCTGTAATAAATAGTAAGGGAATAAAAGCAGAATATGCTGCTGGATTAAGTCTTGGAGAATATGTAGCTTTAGTTTATGGTGGTTTTCTAAAAATGGAAGATTGCTTTAAATTACTAAAGTTAAGAGGCTATTATATGCAGAATTTGGTACCTAAAAAAGAATATGCTATGGCAGCAGTTATTGGACTAGATTCAAGTAAAATAGAAGAAGTTTGTAAGAAATATGAAAATGATGGAGAATTTGTTGTTCCTGCAAATTATAATTATGCTATGCAAACAGTAATCTCTGGAGAAAAAGAAGCGATAGAAAAGGCTTCTGTAGATTTGAAAGAGGCAGGAGCTAAAAGAGTTATACCTTTAAAAACATCTGGTCCATTTCACACAAAAGCTTTAGAAGAAGCTAGTAAGGAATTCTATAAAGATTTACAAAAAGTTAAATTTGAAAATGGCAATGGAGTTAAAGTTATAAAAAACTTAGATGGTAGTATATATACTGGCTCAGATAATTTTGCAGATATATTATCTAAGCATATTATTAATCCAGTAAGATTTGATAAAGCATTAAAGATTTTTAAAGATGAAGGTGTAGATACATTTGTAGAAATAGGACCAGGAAAATCAATGACTGGATTTATAAATAAGGAAAAACTAGAAGGTAAAGCTATCAGCGTTCAAAAGATAGAAGATTTAGAATTTTAATAAAGATTTTTTAGAAAGGATAGGAAAATGGAAGAAAATAAAGTTGCATTAATAACAGGTGGAACAAGAGGAATAGGAAAGGCAATCGCAAAGAAATTTGCAGAAAATGGATATGATTTAGTTATAAATTATGTATCAGAAAATACAGATTTAGATAAATTAAAAAAAGATATTAATAGTAAAAATGAAATATTATTTGTTAGAGCAAATGTAGGAGATTTTAATTCTTGTGAAGAATTAGTAAAAAGCGCTATAGATAAGTTTGGAAAAATTGATGTTTTAATCAATAATGCAGGAATTACAAGAGACAATTTAATAATGAGAATGAAAGAAGAAGATTTTGATAAAGTAATTAATACTAACTTAAAAGGAACATTTAATGTTACAAAAAATGTAGTTCCATATATGATGAAAAAAAGAAGCGGAAAAATAGTAAATATTTCTTCTGTAGTAGGAGTTAGTGGAAATGCAGGTCAATGCAATTATGCTGCTTCAAAAGCAGGAATTATAGGTTTTACTAAAAGTATAGCTAAAGAGTTGGCTAGCAGAAATATTTTAGCAAACTGCGTAGCTCCTGGATTTATTGATACTGATATGACAGAAGTTTTAAATGATACTGTCAAGGAAAATATTAATAATCAAATTCCACTTAAAAGGATGGGAACAGCTGGGGAGATAGCAAAGGCAGTTTACTTTTTAGCAGGAGAGGACAATACTTATATAACCGGTCAAGTACTTAATATAGATGGCGGAATGTTAATGTAAAACAATATTAAAAATTTGATTTTTTACGGAAAGGATCGTCAAAAACGTAAAAAGAAAGGATAATAAAAATGGAAAGAAGAGTTGTAGTTACTGGTATGGGAGCAATCACACCTATAGGCAATAATGTAGAAGATTTTTGGAAAGGATTAGAAGAAGGTAAATGTGGAATTGATACAATTACTGCATTTGATGTATCTAATTTTAAAGTAAAATTAGCTGCGGAAGTTAAAAACTATAATCCAGAGGATTATTTTGATAAAAGAACAGCTAGAAGAGTAGATAAATTTGCTCAATTTGCAATGGTAGCTGCTAGAGAAGCAATGAAGGATAGTGGAATAACAAAAGAAAATACTGATTTTGATAGAGTAGGTGTTTTCATAGGATCTGGAATGGGTGGATTAGAGACCATTGAAAAAGAGCTAAATATATGTTTTGAAAAAGGATATGATAAAATTTCACCTATGTTTATACCAATGGTTATATCTAATATGGCTACAGGAAATGTTGCAATAGATCTAGGTTTAAGAGGTGAATCTTTTTCAATAGCTACAGCCTGTGCTAGTGCAACTCATTCAATAGGAGAAGCATATAGAACTATAAGATATGGATACCAAGATGCAGTATTTACAGGAGGAACAGAAGCTTCTATAACAAAATGTGGATTAGCTGGATTTACAAATATAAAAGCTTTAACACAAAGTACAGATAAAAATAGAGCTAGTATTCCTTTTGATAAAGAAAGAAGCGGATTTGTAATGGGAGAAGGAGCAGGTGTTCTTGTTTTAGAAGAATTAGAACATGCTAAAAAGAGAGGAGCAAAAATATATGCTGAAATAGTAGGTTATGGTGCTTCTTCAGATGCATTCCATATAACATCTCCTGCACCTGGTGGTGAAGGTGGTGCTAGAGCAATGGTAAGTGCTATCAAAGATGCTGGCATAGAGCCAAAAGATATTACTTATATAAATGCTCATGGTACATCAACACACTTGAATGACTCTTGTGAGACAGCTGCTATTAAAACAGCTTTAGGAGAAAGTAGTAAAACTGTTATGGTAAGCTCAACAAAAGGAAATACAGGACATTTGTTAGGTGCTGCAGGTGCGATTGAAGCAATAGCTTGTGTGAAAGCTATTGAAAATGATTTCGTTCCACCAACAATTAATTATAAAGTTCCAGATGAAGAATGTGATTTGGATATAGTTCCTAATGAAGGAAGAAATACAAAAGTAGAATATGCTATGTCAAATTCTTTAGGATTTGGTGGTCATAATAGTTCAATAATATTTAAAAAATATCAAAAATAATTTATAATATATTTATACAAAAAAGAGAAAGGATGTTTAATTAAATGGATTATAAAGATATAAAAGAAATAGTTAAAGATATGGGAGAATCTAAAATAGATGAGTTAAAAATAGAATTCCCAGATGGAACAAAAATCAGTATGAAGAAAAATGATCAAAAAGTTATTTACAAATCTGAAGAAAATGAAGGAAATAATGTACAATCTGTTAATATTCAAGCTCCTTCAAATAATGTAAAAAATGAAAATGCTAATGTAGAAGAGAATTATAAGGAAATAAAAGCTCCAATGGTTGGTACTTTTTATAGTAAATCATCTCCAACAGCTAAACCTTTTGTTAATGTAGGCGATAAGATTAAGAAAGGTGATGTTGTATGCATTATAGAAGCTATGAAATTAATGAATGAAATAGAAAGTGAATTTGATGGCGAAGTAGTAGAAATATGCAAAAAAGATGAAGACATGTGCGAATACGGAGAATGCCTATTTAAAATTAAATAAATATAATAAAATATGGAAAGAGGACAATTATGTTAGATATTAATGGAATAATGAAAATTATACCTCAAAGAGCACCTTTTTTAATGATAGATAAAGTAGAGGACTATGTTCCTGGAGAAAGTGCAATAGCTTATAAAAATGTATGCATTAATGAGCCACATTTTGCAGGACATTTTCCAGGTAATCCAATAATGCCAGGGGTACTAATTGTAGAGGCTTTAGCACAAACTGGAGCAGTTGCAATTTTATCTAAAGAAGAAAATAAAGGGAAAAATGCTTTGTTTGGAGGCATAGATAAACTAAGATTTAAAAAACAAGTTCTTCCAGGGGATACTTTAAAATTAGAAGTTAAAATAATTAAACAAAAAGGTCCAATAGGGATTGGAGAAGCGGTTGCAACTGTTGATGGAAAAGTAGCTTGTAAAGGTGAATTAACATTTGCAATAGTAGACTAAAAATATTTTATTAAAGAGGAGTTCAAATGATTAGAAAAATTTTAATTGCTAACAGAGGAGAAATAGCAGTAAGAATAATTAGAGCTTGTAGAGAAATGGGAATAGCTACTGTAGCTGTATACTCAGAAGCGGATAAAAATGCTTTACATGTAAAGTTAGCTGATCAAGCTGTTTGTATAGGTCCAGCGCCATCTCAAAAAAGTTACTTAAATGTTAAAGCTATATTAGAAGCTTGTTGTTTGACTGGTGCTGATAGTATACATCCAGGATACGGATTTTTATCTGAAAATGTTGCATTCGCTAAAATGTGCAGTGAAATGGGTATAAATTATATAGGACCATCTTATGAATTAATTGAACTTATGGGAAACAAATCAAAGGCTAAAGAAACTATGAAAAAAGCAGGAGTTCCTGTTGTTGAGGGTTCAGAAGGAAATGTTGAATCACTACAAGGTGCTAAAGAAATAGCAGCAAAAATAGGATATCCTGTAATCATGAAAGCTGTAAGTGGTGGCGGAGGAAAAGGCATCAGAATAGCTAATAGTGAAGAAGAGCTTTCAAGATATTATGATGTTATAAGAGCTGAAGCTAAATCAGCATTTAATGATGATAGCATTTATATAGAAAAGTATATTAAAAATCCTAGACATATAGAAATACAAGTAATTGCAGATAAGCATGGAAATGTAGCTCATTTAGGAGATAGGGATTGCACAGTACAAAGGAAAAATCAAAAGATGCTAGAGGAAAGTCCATCAGATTATATAGATGAAAAACTAAGACAGAAGATGGAGAAGGTTTCAGTAAAGGCTATAGAAAAAATAGGATATACAAATGCTGGAACTATTGAATATTTAGTTGATAAGGCTGGAAACTTTTACTTTATGGAAATGAATACAAGACTTCAGGTAGAACATCCAGTTACAGAAATGGTAACAGGAGTTGATTTAGTAAAAGAACAAATAAATATTGCAGCAGGAAAGAAATTATCAAAAGAAGTTACCGATTTACACATAAAAGGACATAGTATAGAGTGCAGAATAAATGCAGAAAATCCTGATAAAAATTTTATGCCTTGTCCAGGAAAAATTACAGGACTACATTTACCTGGAGGAAATGGTATAAGAATAGATACAGCTATTTATCAAGACTATGTAATTCCACCAAATTATGATTCAATGATAGCAAAGTTAATAGTACATGGAAAAGATCGTGAAGAATGTATAAATAAGATGAAAAGTGCATTAGGAGAATTAGTAATAGATGGAATAATAACGAATATAGACTTTTTATACAAAATATTAGAAAATCCAGAATTTATAAAAAATGATTATGATACTTCATTTATAAAATAGAATAAAGCTTATGATTGAGAGGAAAAGCAATGGTTATAGATAAAATTAAAAAAGTTACAGTTACAGATACAAAAGCGAATACAAAAGCATCTGATATGATGGTTGGAAAATGGATTAAATGTGATAACTGTAAAGAAATTTTATATAAAGAAGATGTTAGAGCAAATTATAGTGTATGCCCAAATTGTGGAAAGCATTTTAGACTATCTTCTAGAAGAAGAATCGCTCAAATTATTGATGATGGAACTTTTGAAGAGATGGACGCAAATTTACATACTACTGATCCAATAGGGTTTGAAGGATATTTACAAAAAATAAATTTGTTAGAAGAAAAAACAAAAATTAAAGAAGCTGTAAGAACTGGTATTGGAAAAATTAATGGTATATCAGTAGCAATAGCTGTTATGGACGGAAACTTTTTGATGGGTAGTATGGGAGAAGTTGTCGGCGAAAAAATAACAAGATTAGTGGAAAAAGCTATAGAAAAAAGATTACCAGTAATAATATTTTGTGCCTCAGGTGGAGCTAGAATGCAAGAAGGAATGGTTTCTTTAATGCAGATGGCGAAAACATCTGCAGCAATTTCAAAATTAAATAAAGCTGGATTATTATATATAAGTGTATTAACAGATCCTACTACTGGTGGTGTTACAGCAAGCTTTGCAAGTTTGGGCGATATTATTTTAGCAGAACCAGGAGCTTTAATTGGATTTGCTGGACCAAGAGTAATTGAACAAACTATTAAACAAAAATTACCAGAAGGATTTCAAAGATCAGAATTTTTATTAGAACATGGATTTATTGACAGAATAGTAGAAAGAAAAGAAATGAAAAACGAAATATACAAAATTTTAAAATTACATAGTTTATAATTTTCAATCCGGGGCGGTCTTAAAATAAAAAGTGACCGTCCAAAACTGAAAAAATAATATGAAAAAGAAGTAAAGGAAGATTAAAAATGGCAAAAAAGATTGAAGAATGGGATAGAGTTCTTGAAGCTAGAAAAGCTGATAGACCTAAAGCTTTAGATTATATTAATAATTTGTTTGATGATTTTATGGAAATGCATGGTGATAGATTATTTAGTGATGATAAAGCAATTATAGGTGGTATAGCAACTTTCGAGAATATACCTGTTACTGTAATAGGTGAACAGAAAGGTAAGTCTACAAAAGAAAATATGGAAAGAAACTTTGGAATGCCAAATCCAGAGGGATATAGAAAAGCTTTAAGATTAATGAAACAAGCAGAAAAGTTTAATAGACCAATAATTACTTTTATAGATACACCGGGAGCTTATCCTGGACTTGGTGCAGAAGAGAGAGGACAAGGAGAGGCAATAGCAAGGAATCTTTTAGAAATGTCTAGTCTAGAAGTACCAATAATTTGTGTAGTAATTGGTGAAGGCTCAAGTGGAGGAGCACTAGCTGTAGGTGTTGGTGATAGAATACTAATGCTTGAAAATTCAATATATTCAGTATTATCTCCAGAAGGTTTTGCTAGTATTTTATATAAAGACTCTAGCTTATATAAAAAGGCTGCTAAAGAGATGAAAATTACAGCTAAAGATTTGAAAAAACTAGGAATTGTTGATGAAATAATAAAAGAAGAAGATATTTTTAATAATACTAAAAAGGCAATTTCTAAAAATTTGAAAGAACTATTAAGCTTAGATAAGTCTAAGTTAGTAGAAAATAGATATCAAAAATATAGAAAGATAGGAAAGGGTGAAGAAAATGATATTAAAGGATAAAGTTATTTTAGTAATGGGATTAAGAAATAAGTGGAGCATTTCATGGGGTGTCATTAGAAAAGCTTATGAAAATGGTGCAAAGGTATTATATACATACAATGATGGAGACCAAGAAAAAATGGATAAGCTTACAGAGGAATTAAAAGGCGCTAAAGGATATAAGTGTGATGTTTCAAGTGATGAAGAAATAGAGAAATGTTTCGAACAAATAAAAAAAGATTATGGAAAGCTTGATGGAATATTACACAGTATAGCACATGCTTATACAGATGATTTAAGAAATGATTTTATATTAACTTCAAGAGAAGGTTATGCACATGCTATGGATGTAAGTAGTTATTCATTGGTAGCTATTTGTAGATGTGCAATGCAATTAGATATGCTAAATGAAAATGCAAGCATAGTAGCCCTTACATATTATGGTTCAGAAAAATCAATAGAAGGATATAATGTAATGGGAGCAGCAAAAGCAGCATTAGAAGCTTCTGTAAGATATTTAGCAAAGGACTTAGGCAAAAAAGGAATGAGAATAAATACAATATCTGCTGGACCAATTAAAACATTATCAGCAAAAGGAATAAAAGACTTTAATTCAATACTAGATGTTGTTGAAGAAAGAGCACCATTACATAGAAATGTTACAATCGATGATATAGGAAATGTTGCTACATTCTTATTTAGTGATATGGCATCAGCCATAACAGGTGAAATAATTCATGCTGATTCTGGATTTTCATCTGTAGGTGTATAAAAGGAAATTATAATATGGATGTACAAAAGTATTTATCAAATTTTTTCAGAGGTACAAAAAATCCATCCTTAAAAGCAATGCATTATTTTATGGAAAATCTAGGATATCCAGATAGAAACTTGAAAATATTGCATATAGCTGGAACAAATGGAAAAGGCAGCTGTGCAGAGATGTTAACAAATATATTAATTAATGCAGGTTATAAAGTAGGAAAATTTATTAGTCCGCATTTAATTAGATATAATGAAAGAATAAGTGTAAATAATAAGGTAATTACAGATCAAGAAATGGAAGATTTAATAAATAAGTTGATTCCATTAATTGATAAATATAATGGCGAGAATACAATGAAAATTACACTATTTGAACTAGAAACTACAATGGCATTATTATATTTTTATTTAAAAAAATGTGATTTTGTTGTTTTAGAAACAGGCTTGGGTGGATTATATGACTGTACAAATATAGTTAATTCGATGATTTCTATAATAACTAGTATTGGATATGACCACATAAATATATTAGGAAATACTTTAGAAGATATAGCAAAACAAAAAGCTGGAATTATTAAGCCTAATACCGATACAGTATTTCTAGAGCAAGGTGAAAATGTAAACGAAATTATAAAAAATACTTGCAAAGAGCAGAATACAAGATATCATGGAATTACAGAAAATGAGATAACTAACTATAAATTTGATAATGATTTTCAAAATTTCGACTTTAGAAATTTTAAAAATATAAAGATTAATTTAAAAGGAAAAAGGCAAATTTATAATGCTGCAATTTGCTTAGAATGTGTAAATATACTAAGAGAGAAAGCATATAATATTTCAGATATTGCAGTAAAAAAAGCCTTGAGAACAGTTGTTCATAAAGGAAGATTTGAAAAAATATATGATAATCCAACAATAATATATGATGGATGCCATAATGAGCCAGCAATAATTAATTTTAAAAATAATGTAAATATGTATTATAAGAATAATAAAAAGGTATATGTCATATCTATTTTAAAAACAAAGGATTATAATACTATTATTAAAGAATTAGTAAAAGATACCGAATCAATATTTATTTTTACAACCGGAAATGATAATAACCTATATGTTGATAAATCTGAACTATTAAATATTGCAAAAAACGATTCAAATAATAACAATTTATATGCAGCTGAACTTAAAGAAGCAATAATTGATATTAAAGAAAAATATAAAGATAGAATTGTTTTTATAATTGGTTCATTCTATATTTATGGAGATGTAATAAATTATATAAATGAAGTATAAGCTTATTCGCTTATACTTTTTTTTTTGAAAAGTATTGCGAAAATTTGTTTGATATGTTATAAATATTTATGAGGTGAGAAAAATGAAATTCGTGCATATAGCAGATGTACATTTAGATACTCCTTTTAAAACAATTAGTGATAGAGCTGATTTAGGAGTAGAAAGAAGATTAGAGCAAAGAAATGCTTTAAAAAAAGTAATAGATTATATAAAAAACAATAATATTGATTACTTTTTTATTAGTGGTGATTTATATGACCAAGATTATGTTAGAGAAAGTAGTATAAGCTTTCTAAATAACTTATTTAAAGAAATACCAGAAACGAAAATATTTATAGCACCAGGAAACCATGATCCATATATAAAAAATTCATTTTATGCCAATTATACATGGAGTAAAAATGTTAAGATATTCACAAATATTGTAGAAAAAGTGGAAGAAAATGGTGTAAATATTTATGGTTATGGGTTTAACAACTTTAAAATGAACGAAAATCAGCTAAAAGATATATCAATAGATGAGCCTAACAAAGTAAATATACTAATTACTCATGGTGATTTAGGTGAATCTTCATATAATCCAATTAATTTAAATGAATTAAAAAGCAAAGGCTTTGATTATGTAGCTTTAGGACATATTCATAAAAGAGATAATAAAACGAATATTGTATATCCAGGGTCATTAATATCATTAGGATTTGATGAATTAGGCGAGCATGGTATGATAGTTGGAAATATAGAAGATAAACACTTAGAGACTAATTTTGTTAAGGTAGATGATTGGGAATTTGTTAAGACAGAAGTCGATGTAAGTGATATATATTCTGAAGAAGAATTGATAGAAAAAATAAATAATTTCAATGGAAAAAATCAGCTCTTCGAAATTGCCTTAATAGGGCATCGAAATTTTCCAATTAATATAAACATAAGGCTAATAAATAAAAACGTGCTTAAAATCAAAAATAAGACGAAGGTTAAAATCGACTTAAAAGAAAATAATACAACATTAAAAGGAATATTCTTCAAAAGGCTAAATGAAAGGAAAAATCAAGGATTAATAGACGAAGAAACTTATGAAAATGTATTGGAAATAGTTGAACAAGCATTAGAAAAAAATAAATAAATAATTTTATTAATATTTTTAAAATAAAAATAAAATAAAAAATTAAATAAATAAAAAAATAATTAATTATTAATTAAAAATAAATTAAATAATAATTAAAAAATAATTAAAAAAATAAAAAATAAATAATTAAAATAATAAATATTAAATAAAATAATTATTAAATAAAAAAACTAATTTTATTTTTATAATTTTTTTAATGTAAAAAAAACAAATATTTTTTAATAATTTTATAAAAAATAAATCAATAAATACACTAAGTCAAAATGACAAAGAAAATTCAACGTATTTGTTCATTATTTTTTTATTAATTTTAAAAAAATAGAAAAAAATAAAAAATGATATAATTGTATTATGAAAAAAATAAAATAAATAAAAAAGAACGAAAAAACGGCAGAAAAGTGAAAAGTTGTCTTATGGACTAAAATTCTTCATAAAAAATCGGAACGAATCTTGAAACAAATAATAGTAAAGCTAAAATATTAGTAGATTTTATAAAGACTAAGTGTAAAATTTGATGGCAAAATTGGATGAAACCTTTAAGGAATTGGCACTTTGGAAGATTGAAAAAAGAACCATGTATAAAGTACCATAATTTAAAAATAAATTTACATAAATTAAAAAAAGTGATAAAATTTTACTTAGTTAAATACTTAATAGTAAAGACAAAAGAAACTTAAAATAAGATTATGACTGAATGACAAAAAAGAATTAAGAAAATAAAAAAGATAAATTAAAAATAAAATCGAATTATTATAGAATAAATTTATATAAAATTAAAATAAATATAAATAATTTTTTAATAATTAAAATTAAATAAAAAATAAATTTACGATAAATAAAAATAATTCAAAATAATTAAAAATAATTTAGAAAAAAATAAAAATTAATTTAGAATAAATAAAAATAAATTCGAAATAAATAAAAATAATTCAAAATAATTAAAAATAAATTAGACAGAAATATAAATAAATTCTAAACAATTAAAAATAATTAAAATTAATAGAAAAAAATGCATATTTAATAAAAAACAAAATGTAGCTATAGAAAAGGAGGGAATATTTTGAAAATTGAAAATATAAAAATAAATGCTTATGGTAATTTAAAAAATAAAGATATTGAATTAAATAAATTTAATATAATATATGGAAAAAACGAAAGTGGTAAATCTACATTATTAAATTATATTAAAAATAGTTTTTACGGTATTTCAAAAAATAAAAATGGTCGTGAAATTTCAGATTATGATAAATATTTACCTTGGAATGAAAAAGAATTTTCAGGAAGAATAAAATATAAATTAGATAATAATAATTCTTATGAAATATATAGAGACTTTAATAAAAAGAATGCAATTATATATAATGATCAAAAAGAGGATATTTCTGACAATTTTAAAGTTGACAAGAAGACAGGAAATCAATTCTTTTATGACCAAACAAAAGTAGACGAAAATACATTCATGGCGACTGCTATATCTATGCAAAAAGAGGTAATAGTGGATAATACTACTCAAGGAATACTACTTCAGAAGGTTGCAAACCTTGCGGAAAGTGGTGTAGAAGATGTATCATATAAGAAGGCAATTAGCAATATAAATAGTAGGCTATTGAATGAGGTTGGTACGACGAATAGTAAAGAAAGACCTATTAATATTGCTAGAGAGAATATAAAAAAATATGAAATTGACATGCAGACAATAAATGAAACGAAAAATAATAGATATAAAATTGAAGAAAATATAAAAGAAAAATCTAGAGAGTTGGAAGAAGAAAAAGAAAAGGAAAAGTTATTAAATAAAATTTCAGAAATTTTAGAAGACCAAAAATCAGAAGAAGAAAAAATAAAATTAAAAAATAATATAATAAATGAAAATTTAGTAAAAATAAAAAATTTAGATAACAAAAAAGATAATTTAATAAATCAAATAAAAAAAGAAGAAAAAGTGCCAGAAAAAAAATCTTTAAATAAGATTAATATTTTAATTATATTTTTATTAATTTTAATTAATATTTTAGATTTTATTTTTATACATAATTTAATAATTAATATTTCATTAATTTTATTATTACCTATATATATTATTTATTTACTTATTAAAAATAATAAAAATAAAAAAGAATTAAATAAATTTAAGGAAATTAATAATAAAATAATTGCAGAAAATGATGAAATAAAAAATCAAATGAGTGTTATAGATGGACAAATAGAATTGTTAGAAAATTCAAATGAGAATACAAAAAAAGAAATTGAAAATTCTAAAATAGAATTAAATAATAATTTAAAAAATAATAAAGAAAAAATAATTAATGATTTTAACGGAATATATGATCAAGAATATATTTCAAATTTATTTAATAATAATATTGACTTATTAAAAAATACAAATAAAAGAAAATTAAATGAAATTGAATTAGAACTACATAAATTAAAATTAGATAGAAATAATATTGATCCAGAATTAGAAAAATTAATTCATACTGAAGAATTATTGGAAATTGAAGAAGAAAATTTGACTAAATTAGAAAAAAGAGCCAAAGAATTTGAATTAGCTAAAGAATTATTAGATGAAGCCTATGAAGAGATGAGAAGTAATATTACACCAAAGTTTAATCAAACTTTATCTAAAAATATAGATATTATTTCAAATGGAAAATATAAAAATATATCTATTAATGATAAAATAACTATTGAATTAAATGATGGTAGATATATATCAGCTGAATCTTTAAGTATTGGAACAGTAGAGCAAATATATTTATCTTTAAGATTATCAATTTTAAATGAAATAAGTAATGAAAAATTACCTATAATATTGGATGAGGCATTTGCTTACTATGATGATAATAGATTAGAAGCTGCACTGGAATTTTTAAGTAAAGTAGATAATCAAGTAATATTATTTACATGTACTAATAGAGAAAAAGAAATATTAGATAAAAATAATATTAATTATAATTATATTTTATTATAATTAAAAATAATAAAATTAATTAAAATTAATTAAAAATGAATAAAAAACAATTAAAATTAATTAAAATAATTATTTTTTATTAAAAATAAAAAAATAGTATAAATTCTTTAATTAGAAAATATACTATTTTTTTTATTATTTATTTTTTTCTGTATTTATTTCTATTGGATTTACATGAATAATAGATAAATAAATAAAAGGAAGATTATTTAATTCTTTTTCTAATTTATCTGCTATTTCATGGCTTTCAAAAGTAGGAAGATTTCCATCAACAAATATTGTTATTGAAACTAGATATTTATATCCAACTGGAGTAGTATTAAGATGATTATATTTCTTTATTTCAGGATAATTATTTATTACATCTATTATTTTCTTTTTATCTTCTTCATTTAATGATTTATCCATTAAAACATTAAAACTTTCAATAAAGATTTGTAATCCTGAATAGAAAATCCATATAGAAATGCCTATTCCAACAACACTATCAAACCAATATATATTAATTAAGCTTAGTAAAACTGAAATTAAAGTAAAAAAAGTAATTATACAGTCATTTCTATGATCTTTTTTATTCGCTTCTAAAAGCAGATTTTCGAATTTTTTAGATAATAAATTAGTGTATAAAAATAATCCTAATTTCACTAAAATGGTAACTAAACATACTACTACAAGGAACCATGAAAATTCAAAGGTATCCTGATTAATTAAAGACATTATTGAATCGTATAAAAGCTTTAATGCAATTCCCATCATAGATAAGCTTATAAACATTGAGAAAATATATTCTGCTTTTCCATGTCCCATATTATGAGTATCATCTTTAGGTTCACTTGCTATCTTATTACCTATGAAAGTCATTAAAGAAGCAAAAATATCACCTGCACTATTAGCAGCATCAGCTATCATAGCTTGACTTTGAGTCAAAAATCCGATTATTGCTTTAATAATTAATAAAAAAATATTTCCTACAATGCCTAGAATTCCGGCAATTTTGGTCTGCTTATATCTGTTCATAATAAAACTCCTATTTAATTTGTATTTTTCTATAAGTTAATTAAAACTAACTTAAAAAGTCTAATTTATATTATATAATTTTTATAAAAAAATGTCTATAAATATGAATTGAAAAAAAGAAAATAATAAAAAATGTATTTACATTGAGTCAAAAAAGTATTATATTAATAACGACTAGTGTAGGCAATTATTGATTTTGACAATTGGAGGAATCATTATGACAAATAACTTACTGTTCGAAGCAAAAACTAAATCTGGTATTCAATATCTTATTAATGTAGAAGATGGCCGGATACTTTTTATTCAAAAAAGGAAGGAAGATGATCCATATTTAGAAACTTATTTTGCTTATCCTCATGGTGGCGCTAACCCTTTGGACTTAATAATAAGAAATGAAGCCGCTATGGCTTTGTACCATTTTGATTGTCAGAAATTTGATGAGTTTTGTAACGCGATTTCTGATAAAGATAAGTCTTATATCTCTTCTGTTATTCGTATGTATAAGAATCATAAGTAAAAATAACATTATAGAACCTTATTAACCGATTAAAACCTTGGAGATTACGATGAAAAAAGTTATTTGCACTAATACTATGGACAAAGGCTATAGAATTGCTACGGAAAGTGGCAAAGTAATCTATGTTCAGAAGTATTGGAACAATGGAAGAAAAAGAGTAACATTCTATGCTGAATCTCAAAATAAAGATTCAAAACTTGATCAAACAATATTAAAGATGGCAATCAAAGACATTCTTAAATGTAGTTTCGGAAAATTCAAAGAACTTTATGAAAGTGTTTCCGTAGATGAGAAGCAATTAATGAGAGAAACTTTGAATGAGTATATTGATGAGTTGATGAAACTCAAAAATAAGCTCTAAGTAAAAAAGAGTAGCTATGTAGTTCGCTTGAACTCATAGCTATTCTTTATTTGCGTAATAAACCACTTGAAAGCTGACAAAATATATTGTATAATAATAAAAGTGGTAAAATGCGTTTTTTAAAATAACTTATGAATGAAAGGAAATTTTTTATGTTTGAAAATTTAGATGAAGTCGAGAAGAAATATGATGACTTAACAAAAAAGATAAGTGATCCGGACGAAATTGCTAAGCAGAATGAATGGCGTAAGAATATGAAGGAACATTCTGATTTAGAACCTATAGTTTTAAAATATAGAGAATATAAACAGGTAAAGCAAAATCTAGAAGAAGCAAAGGAGATGCTTACGGATAAAGAACTTAAGGATTTAGCTGAAGAAGAAATGCTAAAGGATAAAGAACTACTAGAAAAAATAGAGGAAGAACTTAAAGTTTTATTAATACCTAAAGATCCTGATGATGATAAAAATGTTATTTGTGAAATTAGAGCTGGTGCTGGTGGAGAAGAAGCTGCTTTATTTGCGGGTACTTTATTTAGAATGTATTCAATGTATGCTGATAGAAAACACTGGAAATTAGAAGTTTTAAATGAAAATGAAACAGGCTTAGGTGGATATAAAGAAATATCTTTTATGATAAAAGGTACAGGAGCTTATAGTAGATTAAAATATGAAAGTGGAGTTCATAGAGTACAAAGAGTTCCAGAAACTGAAGCAAGTGGAAGAATTCATACATCTACTGCTACTGTTGCAGTACTACCTGAAGTTGAAGATGTAGATATAGAAATCAATCCAGCAGATATTAAAATGGAAGTTTTTAGAGCTTCAGGAGCAGGTGGACAACATGTTAATAAAACATCTTCTGCCGTAAGATTAATACACATTCCTACAGGAATGGTGGCAGAATGTCAAACAGAAAGATCACAAGTTCAAAATAGAGAATATGCTATGAAACTTCTTCGCTCAAGACTTTATGAAAAAGAGAAAGCTGAAAGAGATAGTGCATTAGAGAATGAAAGAAGAAGTCAAATAGGAAATGCGGAGAGAAGTGAAAAAATAAGAACATATAATTATCCTCAAGGGCGTATAACTGATCATAGAATTGGAATGAGTATTTATCAGATGGATAATTTTTTGAATGGAGACTTGGATGAAATGATAGATAATCTTACGGCTGCTGACACTGCAGAAAAACTAAAAGGAAATGAAGAATAATACTTGATATATAGCTGTTTTTTAAGTTTTATATATACTTAAAAAACAGTCTTTTTTTATGCCTAAAAAAGTTTTTAAAAACTATTTACAATTAAATTTGGTAATGGTATAGTAAATTTGGATATATATAAATGTATTAATAAATGAAAAAATAGAAGGAGGTATATATATGGGATTTATTAAAGCATTTGCAGGAAGTTTAGGAGGAACATTTGCCGATCAATGGTTAGATTTTTATGGACCAATGGCTAACGTACCAGCTACAGCAGCTATATTTCCAGCTGTAGCACAAGGAACAAATAATGGACGTGGGTCAAATACAAAAGGTTCATCTAATATAATAAGTAATGGAAGTAAAATTATTGTGCCAGAAGGTACAGCATTAGTAACTATGCAAGAAGGTGGAATTACTGGTTTCATAACAGAGCCAGGAGGATATACTTTTAGATCAGATGATATTAATTCAAAATCAATTTTCGCAGATGATGGAATTATAGCTCCATTAGTAAAACAAAGCTGGGAAAGATTTAAATTTGGTGGGCAACCAGGTTCTCAACAATTAGCATTTTATGTCAATTTGAAAGAAATACCTAACAATAAATTTGGTACACAGAATGAAATATATTGGGATGACGCATATTTTGGTGCTCAGGTTGGGGCTATTGCAAGAGGTACATATACTTTAAAAATTGTGGATCCAATACTATTTATTAAAAATTTTGTACCTGTTCAATACTTAGAATCAAATGGAAAAGTTTTTGATTTTGCTGATATGAATAATGATGCAGCAGAACAATTATTTAGTGAAGTAGTTAGCTGTTTAGGAGGAGCATTTTCTATTTATACAAATGATCCAAATAAAGGAAATCGTATGTCTAAAATTCAAGGTGACCAAGTAGGATTTGCTCAAAGTTTATCTCAAGCTGTAGAAGAAGGATATCAATGGAAATCAAGTAGAGGACTTGAAATTGTTAAAGTTGCTATTATGTCAATAGAGTATGATGAAGATTCAAAAGCTTTATTAAGTGATGTTAAGAAAGCTGATGCCTTATCTGGAAGAAGAGGAAATTCATTTATGCAACAGGCTGTTGCACGTGGACTTCAATCTGCTGGTGAAAATCCAAATGGTGGAGTTGGTACAATGGCATTTATGGGAATGGGCATGAATAGTGTTGGAGGTGCAATGAGTGGATTACAACAACCTGTTGGACCACAATATGGACAGCCACAATACGGACAACCACAATATGGTCAACCTCAATACGGACAACCACAATACGGACAACCACAATATGGACAACCACAATATGGTCAACAACCAATGCAGCCACAACAACCAATGCAACCACAACAACCAATGCAACCACAAGGACCAGTTCAACCACAAGGGCCAGCTCAACCACAAGAGCCAACACAACCACAACAACCAGTACAACCACAAGGGCCAGCTCAACCACAAGAGCCAACACAACCACAACAACCAGCTGAAGAAGGAGGAGAAGAAGATTCTTTCGAAAAATTAGCACAATTAAAGAAAATGCTAGATGCAGGATTAATTTCTCAAGAAGAATATGATGCTGCTAAACAAAAGATATTGGGGGTGTAAAATAAATGCCTAATTTGAATAATATGGGAAATGTACAAAATTCAGTAAATAATCCTCAAAATGGAAATATTCCTAATAATCAAAATTCAAATACAACGAATTATAATGGAATATTTGGAGTAGCTGGAAAAGTACAAAGTTCAGAAAGCATTAATGGAAGTGGACCAAGAATTGTTCAAACAGATGTTGGAGCAAAAGATGGACAAAATAAATGTCCGAAATGTGGATCTACTGACATTTCAATTAATACTAAAACTGGAATGTTAAGATGTAATTATTGCAGATACGAATTTAAACCAGAAAAAGTTGAAGGAATGGAAGAAGATATTTCTAAACTTCAAGGAGAAGTAATGGGATCTGGAGCACAAGATATAGTTGCAGATACTAATAGTGTAATGACTTTTAAGTGTAGTAGCTGTGGAGCAGAAGTAGTAATAGACACTGCCAACTCTACGCAAGCAAGATGTCACTGGTGTAGAAATACATTATCTGTTAACCAGCAAATTCCTAATGGTGCAATACCAGATGTTGTACTTCCATTTAAGGTTACAAAAGATGAAGCTAGACAACAGATGGATGAGTTTGTTAAGAAGAGAAAGTTTTTTGCAAATACTGAATTCAAAAAAGAATATTCTACGGAAAATATTATGGGTGTATATTTTCCATATATGCTTGTTGATGTAAATACACACGTAACTCTTTCGGGTAAAGGCGAAAAAAAGGTAAGAGAATACTATATAGGTCATGGAGATAACAGACAAAAGAGATATGATGCTGATTTATATCAAGTTGGTCGTGATTTTGATTTAACAATAAATGATTTAACATTAGAATCTAATTCAGAAAGGCTTAAGGCTTCTGATGAAAAAACAAATAATATTATAAATGCAATTTTACCTTTTGATACTGAAAATTGTGTTAAATATAATGCAAACTATTTAAAGGGATATACTTCTGAAAAGCGTGATGTGAATGTAGATCAATTAAGACCTTTAGTTGAAAAACAAACTAGAGATGTAGCTAAATTTGCAGCTAATGATACAATTAAAGAATATGACAGAGGCGTAAGATGGGAATCTGAAAACTTAGTTGAAAAGGGTAAACAATGGGAAACCGCTTATTTACCTGTTTGGCTATATAGTTATCAAGAGAAAAAAGCAGATAAAAGTATTTTACATTATGTAGCAGTAAATGCTAGAACAAAGGAAACAATGGGTAGTATACCACTTAACTTGCCTAAGTTACTTGGAGTTTCAGCTGCCCTAGAAGTTTTAGGAATATTATTAATGGCATTTATAAAATATGATTATAGATGGATATTCTTATTATTAGGATTTTTATTCTTTGCAATAATGTTTTTAAGATATCGTAACTTAAATGCAAGACATCACTATGAAACTGAAACAAAGAAAAATATTTCTAATGTTAGAAGATCAGACCAATTTATAGGAAATGAAAGAAATTTAGCCAATGATAAAATTAGTGGTGTAAATAATAATTCAATAACGAATAACAGCGAAGCTGAATCATTTATAAATGATTTAGGAAACATAGGAAATAATTTAAACAGTATAGAAGATCTTAAGAAAAACGGATTAGACGATTTGAAAAAATTAGCAAAACATAACCTTTTTAAATAGTAAAAAAGATAAGATGTGAAAGGGGGTGAAAAAAGGGATGAGAAAAACAAAATATTTATTAATAGTATTATTTGTAGCATTAGGACTATTATTAATACCAAATAGTGCAGATGCAGCTACATTATCTAGTAGAGATGTTTATTCTAATAATGGTAGTATGAATTTCTATTTTGAAGACCTAACATTAGATATGACTCATGAATATGAGTTTGGTTTTACTACAACTCAAGTTGCAGAAGTAACAGACTGGCATTTAATAACTGAATATACAGAAAGTACTGCAACAGTTAATATAAATACTGGGACGACAGATTTAAGAAATGTATTTAATGCTAGTGATACTGGATATATTAGGATAAAAGATGTAACTACAGATGAAATAGTTATGGAACCATATAAAGTTGATTTAAAAATGCCATATTTAAAAGTTGCTAATGAAACAGTTTTAAATAATGGTGAAGAGTTTGATACATTTGTTAATCCATTACATATTCCACTAAGAAATAAAAGGAGTAGTTCTGCATATTTTCAATATGAAAAGATAACAGATCAAAATCTTATTGAACGTTACAAAGAAATAAAAGAAAATGGTGGAGATTATAATGAATTGGAAGGTTTAATTAAAACAGCAGTTCCAACTTCAGGGTGGACATCATGGAAATACTGGAATGTATATGATTCGAATGGAATGAATGGTGAAGGCTATCCAGAAAATCCTATATCAGTTCCAGATAGTGGTTTATATTATATGTGGATATATTTTACAGGTAATAATATAAAAGACATCTACGGAGTTATATTAGTAGATAACTTACAACCAGATGTTGCATTAGAGAGTATATCTTTACCAGAGACTAAATCTGTAGAATTAGGAGATACTTTAAAATTAACTCCTACATTCAATCCATCAACAGCTACAAATAAAATAGTTACTTGGTCATCAAGTAATGAAGATGTAGCTACCGTAGATAATGACGGAAATGTTACACCAGTAAGTGTTGGTTCAACAATTATAACTGTAACATCAGAAGATGGAAATCATACAGCAACTTGTACAGTTACTGTAACAAATCCATTAAATAATAACAACAATAATAACAATAACTCAAATAACAACGGAAGTACTAATAATAACAATGATGGAAAAGAAGATCCAGGTAAGGATGATCCTGGAAAAGATGATACTGTAGCTCCTGAAAAAATACCACAAACTGGTGCAGGATTAGGAATATTTGTTGCAGCAGCAGTGTTAATTATAGGAACATCAGTAACATTTATTAAATTCAGAAAATTAAGAGACATAAAATAACAAAAGAAAAGCCATACTCTAGTTTTTAAACTAATAGAGTAGGCTTTTTTTGCATGCAATAAATTAATTGCAGATTGATAAGGAAAATAAATCAGATCCTTATAACGAACAGGGGTAGTCTTTCTTGAAAAAATAGGTGGCCAGTTCATGCAAAACTTTTTGATGAGGTTCCCATTCATAACAACAATCTTCGATAGTATAGGGAGAAAAGCATTTATGAACTTTACAACCAAAGAAGTTTTCAGAATAATTTTCGGAGGGAACCATCAGCTTTCCGCCGGAAGGCCTGTGCTCGTAGTCGAGTTTACAGCCAGTAGATGTCAAAAGGATACAAGGAGAATTAGATGTGAAAAAGTCGATTATCGGTGAGTTTTTGTTACGGGCTCTGAGAATAAGAATATCAATGTCATTATAAATTAGTTCGCTGTCAATAATTGCTATGGAAATGTAGCCTTTTTCAATTTGAGATTTTAAATAATCAAAAGAGATTTCTTTAAAATCATCAGGACTGAATTCACAACCACATCTTTTGCAACATTCACCTCCACATTTTGCACAGATTTCCCCATTTACATTGTCTGGATTAGAGTAATCTTTTCCAAGACTCCGATAGGGTAATTTGCGATAGAAACTGTCGAAGAAATGTTCCTCACTTTGTTCAAGGGCTTCCTTAAGAGTCATAAAAGATAACCTCCAATTCGTATAAAATTAATGTATTTAAGATTATATAACATTTTTTTAGTCTTTTCAATATGTGTTAATTGTATATTCAGAATATTAAAAAGATTTGGACATATAAATGTATTATAAATTATTTTTAAGTGAGGAATGTTGATATGGAGATTTCCCTAATAGCTGTTTTAGGATTATTTTTTGGAACAATAGGTACTACTATCGGAGGTTTAATAGGAATATTTTCTAAAAGAAACTCAAATAAGTTTTTAAGTTTTGTTTTAGCTTTTGCATCAGGATTAATGCTTGCTGTAATATGTTTTGATTTAATTCCTGAGGCAATTAGTATTTCATCTATTTATATGACTATTTTGGGTATTATATTAGGTATTGCTGTTATAATTTTATGTGATAATTTAGTACAAAATATTTTTTCGAAAAAAACGGATAGCTTATATAATAATATAAATTCATTACCAAAAGATAAAAATGCCCTAAATAGAAACGTGGGGCTTTTAAAAACAGGTATAGTAGTAAGTATAGGCTTAGCATTGCATAATATACCTGAGGGGTTAGCAATTGGATCTGGATTTGATTCTTCTACTGCATTAGGACTTTCTTTGGCAATAGCCATTTGCTTGCATGATATACCAGAAGGAATATCTATGGCAGTACCAATGAAAAATGGAGGAATGAAACCATTAAAGGTAATGATATATGTAATTTTATCTGGTATTGCTACGGGAATTGGAGCATTAATAGGGGCACTAGTTGGAAATATTTCAGAGCAAGTTATTGCAATTTGTTTAAGTTTTGCAGCTGGAGCAATGCTTTATATAGTAACAGGAGAATTAACTCCGGAAGCAAATAATTTATATAAGGGTAGAATTACGGCTTTAGGAAATATGTTAGGATTTATTATAGGACTTTTTGCTATGCTAATTGAAATATAGCTTACTTATATCATTTCTCTAAATATTAAAAACTCCTTGACTATAAAAATAAAATATAGTAAAATTCTTAAGTACGAACAAAAGTTTTAAAAAGAACAGGTTTACAGAACATTTTAAGTGATTAAAATCATACGGACTTGTGCTTGTAAGGAAAGGAGCGTCATATAGCATTATTACTATATGAGATTATAAAAATGGATGAATTATTAAAAGAACTTAATCCAAGACAGAAAGAAGCGGTTGAAGCCACAGATGGACCATGCCTAGTAATAGCAGGTGCAGGTTCTGGAAAAACAAAAGTATTAACTTATAAAATTAGTTATTTAATGAAAGAAAAGGGCGTTAAGCCATGGAACATATTAGCTATTACATTTACTAATAAAGCAGCAAATGAAATGAAAGAAAGAGTAGAGGCATTAGCTAGTGATGCTATAAATGATATATGGCTTGGAACATTCCATTCTATATGTGTACGTATTTTAAGAAAATTTATTGATAGAATTGGTTTTGATCATTCTTTTGCAATATTTGATTCTACAGACCAAAGAACTTTAGTGAAAAATTGTATGAAAGAGCTTAATATTGATCCAAAGCTCTTTACTGATAGAGCTATTCTTTCGGAAATAAGTAATGCAAAAAATGAAATGCTTACTCCTGAAAAATATGAAGAAAGAGCTAATGGCGATTATAGAAAAGAAGTTACGTCAAAAGTGTATTATCTATATCAAAAAAAGCTTAGGGAAAATAATGCAATAGATTTCGATGACATAATAAACTATACAATTAATATTTTGACAGATAATCCAGATGTATTAGATTATTATTCTAGTAAGTTTAAGTATGTTTTAGTAGATGAGTATCAGGATACTAATAAGTCTCAATTTATGTTGGTATCACTTCTTGCTTCAAAGTATGGAAATATTACGGTTGTGGGTGATAGTGATCAATCAATATATCGCTTTAGAGGGGCAGACATAACTAATATTTTAAACTTTGAAAAAGATTTCCCCGGTGCTAAGATTGTAAAACTAGAGCAAAATTATAGATGTACTGGAAACATATTGAAAGCTGCTAATGCCGTAATAAAACATAATACCAATAAGTATGAAAAAGTACTTTGGACAGAAAATGATGAAGGGGCACTTCCTTATGTTTTTTGCGGTGATGATGAATATGATGAAGGGGCATTTATTGTTCAAGAAATCAATCATTTAAGAAGAGAAGAATACTATAAGTATTCGGATTTTGTAGTTTTATATAGAATGAACTCTCAATCTAGAGCGATTGAAGATGTGTTGAGAAGAGAAGATATACCATATAAGATTGTAGGAGGACTTAAATTCTACGAAAGAAAGGAAATAAAAGATATAATTGCTTACTTAAGATTAATAGCAAATCCTTCGGATAATTTATCTTTAGAAAGAATTATAAATGAACCTAAAAGAGGCGTTGGCAGAACAAGCTTAGATAATATAGAAAGAATAGCTGAAGAAAATGGTATTTCAATGTATCAAGTTATAAAAGATGCAGATAAATACATTCCAAGAATATATCAAAATACAAGAGAGTTTATAAAAGTCATTGAAGAGCTACGTACACTTGACATTCCTGTTTCAGAACTTATTAAGCAAACTCTAAATAAAACAGGCTATACACAAGCTTTAAAAGATGAGAATACAGTTGAAGCTGAAAGTAGAATCGAGAACCTTGAAGAATTTTTAACAGTAGCAATGGAGTTTGAAAAGGAAGCAGCCGAAAATACTTTAACAGAATTTCTAGAAAGTATATCACTATCTAGTGATACAGATAATCTTGAAGAAACTGATGATATGGTTACTTTAATGACATTACATAGTGCTAAGGGATTGGAATATCCAGTCGTATTTTTAGTTGGATTGGAAGATGGCGTTTTCCCAGGACATAAATCAATGGATAATCCAGAAGATATTGAAGAAGAAAGAAGATTATTCTATGTTGGAATTACTAGGGCTCAGCATTATTTGTATTTAACATTTGCAAGAAAAAGAACAATATTTGGTTCTACAAGTTATAATCCACCATCAAGGTTTTTAAAGGAAATACCTGCGGAACTATTGGAAGGATATGAAGATGCATTTGCTACTAAAGATGAAGAAGATGAATTTGAAGATTCTAAATTTTCATGGAGTTATGGTAGCTCAGAAGCTTCAAAGGTAGTATCTTATAAAGCTTCTCCAAGCGAAATAAAGAAAGACAAAAATACTACGGACTTTCAATTTAGAACAGCTGAAAGTTTCTTAAACAATTTAAATAAAAAGAAAGCAAGTACAGGGGTAGACTTATCTCAATATAAAGTTGGACAGAAAGTTTTCCATAAAAGATTTGGAGAAGGTACAATAACTAATTTAGAACAAGAAGATGATGATATAAAAGTAGATATTCAGTTTGAAAAGTTTGGTCATAAAAGGTTAATGGCAAAATTTGCAGGACTAGAAATACTTAATTAACTAAAAAATGAAAGAAGGCACATATAATTAGTACCTTCTTTCATTTTTTGCTACGCTTATATATTTTTAAGAGATTCAAATTATTTAAAATTTCTTTGACAAATATATATAGCGTTATGTTTAATAAGAGGAGAGCTGTGCTCTTTAATCATTGAAATTATATGTTCTTGACTTGAATAAAATGTTCCAAATTCAGTAATGCAAGAATATAGTTTCCCTAGGTATTCATATTGCGAATTGATTAGTGAACAAATTAGTATATACTTATCTTTGTATTTATATAATTCAATTTCTTTACAAAAGTCTCTTAATTTATTAATTTTATGTCTTTTCAAAAAATTACAAAAGTTAAAAAATGTTTCTAAGTTATTGAAACTATAAGCAAGATAATTATTATCTTTACTATTTGCTACTTTTTGTGGTTTTGCCTTTAAAAGTTTTGTCTTCTTAGGGATTAGCTTTGTTATAGTAAATATAAAATCTCCATTATATAGGCTTTTAGCATCTATTCGTATTTTACTATCATTTACATGAAAACCAACTTCATTTTCTGCTTTATCAAGTATTTTTAAGAATGATTGTCTAGCTTTTGACGGATTAGACATAAAATCATCTAAATCACCATCACTATTATTTAAAAGTTCTTGATTTGAAATGGTAACTTTTAACTTAAATTCACTGATTTTTTCAAATTTCATATATAAATCCTTTCGAAATATAAAATTGTATTTATTAGTATATCATATTATAATTGCTTTTACAATGTTTTTGCAAAATAAAAAAAGTTACATAACTAAAAAGTTGCTTAATAAAAAATAAATAAATTTGTAATACTTTTTTGATACAAATACCTTGAAAATTACTTTAAAAAAATATATAATACAAATGTTATAAAATAATTATCCGTAGGAAAAATGGAGGTAACTATGGCAACAAGAGACAAAAGTACATTAGTACTAATAATTTTTATATTATGTGGATTAGTTATAGGAGGATTAATTGGACAATTAACACAAGGTGTTAGTTGGTTAAGTTGGTTATCTTATGGTCAAACATTTGGGTTAACAGATCCAGTTTCGTTAAATTTAGGGGTGGTTCAATTAACCTTTGGTATAATGTTTAGCATAAATATATCAAGTATTATAGGAATAATCATAGCAATATTTATATATAGAAAGTTTTAATTGATAGGGGCAGAAAGGAAAGCTTATGCCACTTAAAATGAAAGATTTGCCAAAATCAGAAAGGCCTTATGAAAAATTTTTATTATATGGTGAGAAAAAATTATCAAATGCTGAACTTTTGGCAATAATTATTAAAACAGGCACTAAAAATGAAACGTCTGTAGATATAGCAAATAGAGTATTACTTTTAACAGATAGTATTAGGGAGCTAAATAATTTAAGCATTGAGAATCTTGAAGAAATTAAAGGAATAGGAAAGATTAAAGCTATACAAATTAAGGCAATATGTGAACTAGCAAAAAGAATTAATGAGCCAATTAATAACACTAACCGTAAGGTTAGTGGTTCAAAGGATGTTGCTAATTTGTTTTTAGAAGAGATGAAATATGAAAAAATTGAAAAGCTAAAACTACTGTTGCTAAATACTAAAAATGAAATTGTTAAAATAATTGACATAAAAAGTGGGACAAATAATGAAATAATAATTAAACCTGCTGAAATCTTAAGAGAAGTAATAAAACAAGAGGCGGAAAAGTTTATTTTAATACATAATCATCCTAGTGGAGACCCTACACCTAGTAAAGCGGATTATGATTTTACAAATAGAATTATAGAGTGTGGAAAGCTTTTAGGCATAAAATTGTTAGACCATATTATAATAGGCTTAAATAGTTATAGAAGCATAATGATTGGAGAGAAAAATAATGAATCTTAATTTATTAAACTTTAATTCAAAAGATATAGGCATGGACCTTGGAACTGCTAATATTTTAATAGCACTAAAAGGTAAAGGTATAGTTTTGAGAGAACCTTCAGTTGTTGCATTAGATAAAGTTACTGGAGAGATAGTGGCTACTGGAAAAGAAGCAAGAGATATGTTAGGAAGAACACCAGAAAATATCAAGGCCGTAAGACCAATGCAGGATGGAGTTATAGCTGATTTTACTGCAACAGGATTAATGCTTAAAAATATGCTTAGAAAAGTTTGTCAAAAGTATAATGCAGGTAAACCTAGGGTTGTTGTTGGTGTGCCATCTGGAATTACTGAGGTTGAAAAAAGAGCTATTGAAGAAGCATTTTTACAAGCTAATGCTAAAGAAGTGTATTTAATACAAGAGCCTATGGCAGCAGCTATAGGAGCTGGATTAAATGTTAAAGAGCCAATGGGAAATATGATAGTAGATATTGGTGGTGGAACTACGGAAGTAGCAGTTATTTCATTAGGTGGTATAGTTGCTAGTAATTCTTTAAGAGTTGCTGGTAATGAAATAGATGAAAGCATTGTTGAATATTTAAAAGCACATAAAGGAATAGCGATAGGTCAAACTGCTGCGGAAGGCCTAAAAATTGAATTAGGTTGTGCATTACCTTTAGTTACAGAAATGACTAAAGAAATACGAGGAAGAGATTTAGATACTGGTTTACCAAAGAGTGTAGTAGTATCTTCAAAAGATATACAGGCAGCTATGGAAAAACCTATTAGCGAGATTATTGAAGCAATTATAAATACTTTATCAGTAACTCCACCGGAGCTTGCAGCAGATATAATTGTAAATGGAATTTATTTGGCAGGCGGAGGAGCTCAGATTAGAAACTTAGATAATCTAATAGCTCAAAAAACAGGAGTGCAAACTTATGTAGCTGATACACCATTAGAATGCGTAGCGATTGGTGCTGGAAAAGTATTAGAAAATATAGATAACTTGAAAAGTGTTTTGATGAACTCAGGAAAAAGAGGTTAAAATAGTAAAGCCTTAAGGAAGGAATGATTTTATAGATGAAAAATAAAGCTGGTCTAATAGGAATCATTATAACGGTTGTAATTTTAATTGTAGTTGTAATAGTTTCAAATATTAGTACAGGGAACTTATCTTTTATAGAAGGAGCCATAGGAACTATTTTTGTACCTATTCAAAATGGTATAGTTTTTTTGAAAAATAAAATTACTGGCAATGACCAAGAAAATAGTGATATAGCTTCTTTACAACAAGAAAATCAAAGTTTGAAAGATGAGAATAGCAAATTACAAGAGCAGGTAAGGGAGCTAGAAATTTTAAAATCAGAAAATAATACTTTGAAAGAGTATGTTAATTTAAAGGACAAGTATTCAGAATATACTACGGTTCCTGCTTATATAATAGAAAGAAGTATAAGCAATTATGAAAAAGTAGTTGTAATTAATGCTGGTACAGATGATGGTATTCAAGTAAATATGCCTGTAATTTCTGAATCGGGTTTGGTTGGATATGTAATTTCTACAACTAATAGTACTGCAAAAGTACAAACTATAATAGATACGGCAAGTAGTGTAAGTGCAAATATTTCAAATGTACAAGATAGTGTTATTTTAAGAGGAACACTAAATAATACGGAAACCGTAAGAGCAACATATATTCCTGCAGATAGCACAATTCTTCAAGGAGATCAAGTTGTAACATCTGGGCTTGGAGGTATATATCCTAAAGGAATTTTAATAGGCACTGTTAAAAGTGTAGTTAATACCAAGAATGAAGCTGATAGGTATGCGGAAATTGAGGTATCAACAGATTTTTCTAGATTGGAAACAGTATTAGTAATTACAGAAAACTAACAAAGAAAGAGGAATAAAATTGAGAAAAGCGAAGGTAATTTTAATTTTATTACTATTATTCTTTATTATTTACTTTTTACAATTAAACTTTTTTAGTTGGTTCAATATTGGTGGAATAAAACCAAATCTAATAGTCGTATTAGTACTATTTATTGGACTATTTGTAGGAAAGAAGACAGGCGTAATATTAGGGATAGTATTTGGTATGTTAATAGACTTAAATATAGGTAAATCCCTAGGAATTACATCTATATTGCTAGGAATAATAGGCTTACTTGGAGAATACTTAGATAAGAATTTCTCTAAGGATAGTAGAGTAACAATAATTACAATGTCAGCCATAAGTACATTATTATATGAAATATGTACTTATGTTATTAATATATTTCAATATGATATACAAGTTGAGGTTCTTACATTTACATTAACATTACTTGTAGAAATATTATTTAATACAATGTTAATAATTATATTTTTCCCATTAATGAAAAAATTGGGATACTACCTAGAAGAAGCTTTTAAAGGTAAAAAAATATTAACGAGATATTTTTAGTTTAAAGGATGGAGGAATAGTGGGTACAAAGAAAGAAAATAAATTAAGATATAATATTTTAATTGCTATTGTATACATAATAGGAATTGTTCTTTTGTTACAACTTTTTAATCTTCAAATAGTTAATGGACAAGAATATAGAGAGGAATCTAATACAAGATTAACTAGGGAAACCACAGTTAAAGCGGCTAGAGGAAACATATTGGATAGCAGTGGAGAAAAGCTTGTTTCCACAAAAATGGTATATAATGTGGAAATCTATAAAACTAAAGTAGATAATCAAACTTTAAATAACGCACTTTTATTATTAGCTCATACTCTAGAAAAGAATGGAGATAGTTACGTAGATAGCTTTCCAATTTCCGTAGATCCATTTTCTTTTAAAAGTGAGGAATTAGCACAAAAGTTTAAAGAAGATAACAAGTTAGATTCAAGTTATGATGCGGAAGCTTGTTTTTATTATTTTAAAGATGAATATGAAGTTAATATTGATGATGTGCAAGATGCAAGAAGAGTTATTGCATTAAGATATGAAATAGAGAAAGATGGATATAGTAATACAAAATCCGTAGAACTTGCAACTAATATTAGTAATGCAAGTTTAGCAACTATAAATGAAATGAGTTCAAGTTTCCCAGGGATTAGTACAACATCAGAGCCAACATTATCTTATCCTTATGGACTTCTTGCTTCTCATATATTAGGATATGTTGGACCTATAGGGCAAGAGGAATTAGAGGCTAATCCTGATGAATATGATCAGAATGATACGGTTGGAAAAACAGGAATCGAACAAGTATTAGAAAAGTATTTAAGAGGAACAGATGGAATTAAACAAATAGATATGTCTGTTGATGGAGTTGTTACGGATGAGTACATTTCTCAAGAGGCAGTTGCTGGAGCAGATGTAATGCTAACAATAGATGCGGACTTGCAAAAAATTACTGAAGATGCTTTAGCTGAAAATATTAGAATGATGCAAGATGGTGAACTTAGTGATGCTGAAATGGCAAAGGAAGGTGCAGCCGTAGTTTTAAATGTTAAGACTGGAGAGATACTTGCAATGGCAAGTTATCCTAATTATGATCCTTCATTATTTATAGATGGTATTAGTACAGAGAACTGGAACAATTATTTAAATGCAGATGACCATCCTTTAATGAATAAAGCTATAAGTTCAATATCTCCACCAGGTTCTACTTTTAAAATGGTTACGGCAATAGCGGGATTAGAAAGTGGAGCAATTGATGTAAATACTAAAATAAATGATACAGGTGTTTATACTTATTATAGAGATTATCAACCTAGATGTTGGAAAAGAGGAGGGCATGGTTGGCTTAACGTTACAAGTGCTATTGAAGAGTCATGCAATTATTTCTTCTACGAAACTGGTAGAAGAGCTGGAATTGATAGATTAGTTCAGGTCGCTTCTGCATTTGGTCTTGGACAAAAAACAGGTGTTGAGTTACCTGGAGAAGAAGCCGGAGTATTAGCATCTAGGGAAACAATGAGCCCATGGGTTGATGGTTATACTATTCAAGCTGCAATTGGACAACTTAATAATTCATTTACTCCATTACAGATGGCAAAGTATGTTGCTATGATTGCAAATGGTGGAAAGAATCTTGATGTTACAATAATTAAATCTGTTACTAATTCCGATGGTTCAGAAGTTTCTAAAGATGAAATAGAAAGCTATGTTAATGAAAAGTTAGGGATTAGTGGAAACAGTGGGTCTGATATTAATATAAGTGAAGAAAACTTGCAAGCTATAAAGGAGGGTATGCGAGGAGTTACAAGTGATGGTTCTGGAACTGCGTATAGATATTTTAGAGACTTTGACATTGAGGTAGGAGGAAAAACGGGATCTGCAACAACTAATGATAGTGGTAATGCTAATGCTTGGTTTGTTGGTTTTGCACCTTATGATGATCCAGAAATTGCAGTTGCCGTATACATTAAAGATGGTCAACATGGTGCTTCTACTGCAGTTACAGCGAGAGAAATCTTTGCACAATATTTAGGAATGAATTCTACTTCTGTTACAGAGGATATGACTGCAAGTTCATATATGCAAACCGTAAGATAATTTTGACAATAAAGGAATTTTTATATATACTATATTTGAAACAAAGGAAGAGGGGGTTATAGGAGAGCCAAAACCTAAAAAATAGTATAGGGGAACAGTAAAATGTCTAGATGCATTAATATATATTTTAAAAAAGATTGTATTGTTTTAAAAATTAAAGAAGATGCAAGATCAAATGAAATTTACAATGAATTACAGGATAAACTTCCGGATTTAAAGGATTTTTATCAAGATGAGAGAACACCAATTTTAGTAACTGGTAAAATCTTAAAAAAAGCAGAAATTGATACCATTCAGAAAATGATTCAAAGCATTATAAGAGTTAGAGTTGACTTTGATAGCCCAAGAAATTTAGGGCTACACGATATTAGAAGAACTTTTAAGAAAGATATACAAATATCAGAAACTAAGTTTTATAAAGGTTCAATAAGATCTGGACAAAGAATGGAATTTGAAGGAAGTATAGTTATTATTGGTGATGTAAATGATGGAGCTGAAGTAATAGCTGAAGATAATATTGCTGTTGTAGGTAATCTTAGGGGAATGGCTCATGCTGGTGCTAAAGGTAATGTTAATGCAATAATTGCAGCAAATTTAATAGAATCTCCTCAAATCAGAATTGCTAGCATAATTAGAGAAAGAGAAAGAAAAGAGATAGAAACTGAGAGTTATACTTACGCGTACATAAATGATGAAGGATTAATAGATATGGTTTAACATTAAAATTTAACTTAATAGTAATAATATTAGGAAGATGTAAAGGTATTTATCCTTTACGTCTTCTTTATTTAGTATAAGCAAAAGAAGAATGATTAATAAATCATCCAGATGAATTTTAAAGCCAAATATATCTATTGAGCCATTGTCATCTATCGGAAATAGATTCATTACTTATCACCACCCAAAGAATTAAACAATTGCGTCATTTTTCCCATCTTGATTAATTTAATATATTCATCAACTTTTTCCTTTTTTTCATTACGTAAATAAGGCTTTAGTGATAATAAAAGTTTAGACATATCATCTTCACTATTTGACGATTTTAGTTTACTCATAATGTTTTGTAATTTTAGCATCGTTTCAATATCTAAGTTAGGGAAATCCTGATTTTCATTATTATTTTTTTCACTATGATTTACATTCATATTACTTTGTGCATTTTGATTATAAGTAGCACTTGTATTATTACTGTAATTGTTTCTAGAATAAGTATTAGCATATTTATTGTAATTATTAGAATTGTAATTAGAATTTCCTTGACTGTTAAAATTTATATTTTTATTAGGCTCTGCATGGATTGAGCTTGTTTTACTAAAAGAGTTTGAATTCATTTTTAAATTATTTGATTTATTATTTGAATTCATGTTATTAATTAATCCTTTTAATTCGTCAGGTATTTGGTTGTTATTTATCATCTCCTGAGCCTTTTTTATCATACTAGCTAAATCATTTTCTTCCATTTCAAAATCCTCCATTAAGAAATATTACAGAGACTATCTCTTACGCTTTTGCGTTTTCTAACTATAATATTATATTCAACTTGGAAAAAAATGTTACACATTTGTAAAGAAAATTTAACATTAGAAATAGAAAAAAGCCTTCCGTATAGGCATATTCAAAATATTTGAATTCGGCAAAAATATAGCTCTTGCTATTATTAGAAATAAAGGTTAAGATGTAAAAGAATAATTTTTAAATTAAATAAGTGTCTTTAGTTGCTAAATTAAAAGGCATCGAGCCCAAATGCTATTATTAAAAAAACTAAAAAAAAGTAGTACAAAATAGGCTAAAAAGCTTGAAAAATAGCAAAAAAAAAGATATAATTAAGTTATGTTAATTTAAAAATAGGAGGTTACTATGCAAAAGATATTGAACAAATTCATAGCTGTTGTTCTTATTGCAATTTTAGTAGGTTTTAATTGCATGACAACTGCAGCTTATGCAGCAGACATTATTGAACAAAATAATGAAACATCAGAGAAGAATATAACTTTCAATTCTACAATTGGAAATGAAACTTCTCATAATGGGTATGAGTATACAGCAGATATAGATTCTACTGATACATACTTATATCTTGATATCGGTGTAAAAAACACTGGATATTTAAAAAATATTTCAATAAACCTAGCAAATAGCAACTATAAATTTGATTATTCAAAGGTTGATAATAAGATTGTTAAAAGCATATCTGATTACTCATTAGAATTAAATCAAATTAATACTGCTGAAACAGTTGAGTTAGCTATACCAATTATACCAACAATGAGTGAAAGAATTTCTCAATATGAACTTGGTAAAGACAGTACAGTTAAATTTACTGCATCTTATGTTAATGAAGATAATAAGGAAGACACACTTGAAAAAGAAATGACAGTAAGGTTAAACTGGACAACAAGCGAAGAAAACTTGGTTGGAGAATTATCTCAAAACGTAATTAGATATTTAAATTACGATGGTAAAACAATGGTAAGCTTTTTACTAAGTGATGCATTAAAGGATTCTAAATTACCAGTTGGTTCAAAACAAATTAAAGTTAATGTACCAGAGATAAACGAATTAAAGCCAGCTCAAGTTATAGTAACCGCAATTGATACAATAGCAACTAATGGAGATCAAAATGGAGTAAACTTTACAGAAGATAATTATTCTTATGATAGTGAAAGTGGAGAGCTAACTATTAATGTTGAAAATACTCTTGGAGAAGATAGTTTAGTTTCATGGATTAGAGGAGCATCAGATAGATTTGTTATTACATATATATATGAAACAAATACTAATGAAGAACCTATAACAATCCACACTGAAACAGAAACTACAACAACATTATTAAATGGAAATACAGTTACTGCTCAAATGGAACAACAAGATTACGAATTGGATGCTAAAATAGGAGATATAGCAACAATAGAAGTTATTCCAGATAACACAACACTTAATAAAGGATATATGTATTCTAATAAAGATAAAGAATCTGATCAAATAGAAACTACTTTTGGTGTGAAATATAGATTAAACGTAGGTTTGGCTGAAGCATTAAATGAGATAAAAATCCAAGAAAATGGCGATTTTCTAGGCAATGTTAATGCAAGTAACTTTATCTATGATAAAAAAGTAAGTGTATCTCATGATGAACTTGTAAAAGTTTTAGGTGAAGATGGAAAAATAGATGTATTAAAATCAGATGGAACAGTTATAGGAACATTAAATAAAGATTCATTAGAATTAGAGATAAATGATTCAAATATATCTTTCTTAACAAGTAAACCAGTAACTGAAGGAGAAATAAATATAGAAATATCAAAAGCTATAAGGGGAAACATTGATTATAGCAAAGATGAAATATCAAACTTTACAACATTAAATGTAAAAGCACAAATAAATGGAGAATCAACAGGAACAATAACATTAGAAGAACCGACATCAAAAGCATCACTTCAATTAAGTAATGCAAATTTATCAACAGTAGTAGAGAATGAAAATGTAGTAATGAATATAACATTGGAAAGAGACGACATAACAGATAATTTATTTGCAAATCCCGAAGTTGATGTAACATTACCAGATGAGGTTACATCAATAGAAATAAAAGATGCAACATTGTTATATGATGATGAATTAGTAAGTGAAAGCTTTTATGTAGAGGGACATACAATAAAGTTAAAATTCAATGGAAAACAAACAAAATACAATGAACAATCAACAGCAAAAGGAACAGTAATAAGATTAGTATTAGATTTAACATTAAATAATTTAGCACCAAGTAGACAAACAAATATATTATTAAGCTATACAAATGATAATGATGTATATACAAGAAAAGCAGAAAATGAAATATCAACACTTTCGGCAGGAAGTACAAATTCACAAACAGTTGAAGTACCAGTAAATGTAGTAGCACCAACAGGATTTGTAACAACACAAACAATGACAGGATACAATGGAGATGAAAGTGTAACATCACAACAAGAAGAAGCATTAGGAACATTACCAGTATTATCTGATGCAAAAACAGTTACAGTATCAGGAATAGCAGTAAACAACTTAGGAACAGACGCAGAAGGACTAGTAATATTAGGAAGGATACCTTTTACGGGAAATAAACAAGTAGATGGAAGTGAAGAATTAGGAACAACATTTGATACAATACTTACAGGAGCAGTAAATTTTGAAGGAATTGAAGGAACAGTTTATTACTCAAGTAATGGAGAAGCAACTACAGATGTTGAAGATGAAATAAATGGATGGACAGAAGAATATAGCCAAGAAACAAAGTCATATATGATAGTAGCAACAGGAACAGTAGAAAATGGAACTACAATAAATTTTAATTACAAAATAAATGTACCTTCAAATGTAGATTATGCAAATACAGCAAAAGCAAGTTATGGAGTATATTATAATAATAATGCTGAACAAGGGACAAATAAAAATGTAATACTTGCAATGCCAGTAGGAATAAAAACATTGGAAAAAGCAGAATTAAGTATTGGAATAACAGCAAAAAATAAATTTACAGGTGAAACAATTTCAGAAGGAAGTACAATAAAAGAAGGTGACTATATTACTTATGATATAGCAGTAACAAATACAAGCAATGAAGATGCAGAAAATACAAAACTATCTATTGAATTACCAGATGGATTTGCTAGATTAAAAATTACAAACTTAGAAATACCAGATTGGCCTTTACAGTATACTATGGATTATACAAATCCTTATGAAGTAGATTTAGGATCAATATCTGCTGGAGATACAGCTAATTTTAGTATAGATTTAGTAGCAGGAAACATTATATATGAAGACGAAACAGAAAGAACAGTAAGAGCAACAGCAACAGCAGATAGAATGGATGGAGAAGCTGTAGGAGTATTTACAGCAAATCTTTCTCAAGGATATGTATCAGGACTTTTAACAGTTACTTATGAAAACCAGAATGTAGATGCAGGACAAAATCTAGAATATACATTAAAAGTAGAAAATGTTAATAATACAGAAAAAACAAATGTAGTAGCAAGAATAATTTTACCAGAAGGACTAGAATATGTTTCATCTGGGGATGTAAATGGAGATTATCAAGGCTCATACAATTCAAGTACAAGAGAATTAACATTTAATATAGGAACATTAGAAGCATCAGAAAGTATATATATAACAATAAATGCTACTGTAACAAGTTCAGCACCAGATACTTTACAAGCAAGAGCAAGCATTACTTGTGATGGTATGAATGGAGAATTTTTAACTAATACAGTAACAGTATACAGCGGAACACCAAATGTTGAGGCAACATTATCTAGCAATATTACACAAGGAACATTACTAGATACAGATACATTAGAATATTACATAGATGTAAGAAATACTGGTAATATACCAGTTAGAGTTATGTTGTCTAATACAACACCAGAGGGATTATTAAATAATTATTATTCAATAAATGTAACCAATGGAAACAGAAAAGATGTAGATAATTTCACATCAAATTATGTTTCTGAGACTGTAGAACTAAGTGTTGGAGGAAGTGCAAGATTAACAATAAGAACAACTCCAGTGGCATTAGCTAGTGGTACAACAGCAGAAGTAACAGATACACCAGAAATATTTATATTAGAGCAAAACTCAGAAAATATAGCATCTCAAGTTCAAGTAAATAGCTTAACACATACAATACAAGGTACAGGTGGATCAAATACTCCTGGAGTAAATGGAAGATTTAGAATAACAGGAGCGGCTTGGATAGATACAAATAAAGATGGTGTAAAAGATACAGAAGAACCAAGATTTTCAAATATTCAAATGACACTATATGATACACAAGGAAATGTAGCTAGAGATTCTAATGGAAATGAGTTAAGAACTACAACAAATGAAGATGGACAATATTCATTTGAAAACTTAAATTCAGGAGATTACCAAATAGTTGCACAAATAGATACAGTAAATTATATGGTAACAACATATAAATTAAGTGGAGCTGTAGAATCACAAAACTCAGACTTCGTAGATGCAACATTAGATGGAACAGCAGTAGCTGCAACAGATATATTAAACTTAACAACATATAACCTATATAACATAGACTTAGGTTTACAAGAAAGAGAACAATTTGACTTAAGACTAGATAAAAGAATAACAAAAATAACAGTAACAAATACAAGATTAGACCCACAAGAATATGAATATGATACAAACTTTGCAATGGTAAGTTTATTAAATACTTATGTAGAATATGCAACAGTATTAATAGAATACACAATGACAATAACAAACGAAGGAAAAGTAGCAGGATATGCAAGAGAATTAGTAGACTATATGCCAGAAGGAATGGCATTTAGTTCAGATTTAAATACAAACTGGTATGTAGGAACAGATGGAAACATATATAGTACATCATTAGCAAATACATTAATACAACCAGGAGAGAGTAAAACAATAAAATTAGTACTAACAAGAAGGATGACAGGAGAAAATACAGGAACAGTAGTAAATACAGCAGAGATATCACAAACATACAATGAATATGGACTAGATGATGGAGACTCAACACCAGGAAATAGACAAGACGGAGAAGATGATATATCAACAGCGACAACATTAATAACAATGGGAACTGGACGAGAAGTAGCATCATTCTTAGGAATAACATTAGGAATAATAGTAATAGTAGGACTAGCAGTATTCTTAATTAAGAAATATGTAATAAGAAGGATATAGGAGGTGAGAAAATGATAGAAAAAAAGAAAAGCTTAGTAAAGAAAATATTATTTATGCTAATGATAATTATAGCTGTTATATTAATTAACAGTACAGATTCGCAAGCGTTTATAATGGGCTCTCTTGATATAGACGGTGGACAAGGTATTACAGCAGCACCGGAACCATATCTATTTGGGGATTACTTTTGTACGAATCATAGTCTTCCATTAGTTAGAACTGAAGATGGGACTAAAAATTCTGAAAAAGTAGTATACATAAATAGATTAAATGGTACATATTATAATGAAGAAATATATTATAGTAGTTCAGGCCAATTTAATATAGAGCAAAGTATAGCAGCTGGTCGTATAGCTTATCAATGTGGAGCCGGTGGAGCATCTGAATTTCAAAATGTAGTATGGGCATCAGGACAATGGAGTGGAAAGTCAGGATATGTGAACAATCTTTCTAAGTATACTGGCACAACAGTTTCTGACACAACTGCATTATATGAAAGAGCAGAAGGTTGGGCTAACTTCTACTATAATTTACTTCAACCAAGTGGAATGACTCTTAATATAGATGTGCAACCAACATCAGAAGAAGATATGAGAGTATATGTAGATCAAAATGCACGAACTTATACTCAAGGACCTTATATGATAAGCATATTGAACTCTTCGGGAGCAGATATATCAAATACCCCAACAGAATATCATAGTGCAGGAACAATTGGTAACTTACTATATCAAGAATTATCAGGCTTAAATGCAGGATGTCGTTATTTCCAATTTGCAAAACTAAATTCAGCCACTGCAACAGTATCATATACAGATGGAAGTACTGAAGAATTTTCTAATATAACTATATTAGATGCAAATGGAAATGCATTAGCATTTCCAAAGCCAGGAGAGATATTTTATATAAGAATAGAAATACCAAGTGGAGAGTCAAGAACAGTATCTAAAATAGAACCACATTTTACTGTTCAATACTTAACTCAAATACCAGGGACAGTTAATGAATATAAAGCTAGCCAAATAAACTATGAATTAACTGTAGACAAAGCGTCAGAATTTACAGATTCAGTTTTTTTCTCTGAAAGTGGAAGAACGACAACTTTCCTAACTAATAAGAGTGTAACTGAATTAGCTGATTTAAATGTAAAAACAGATACTCAGTTAGAAAACCATCTAGTAGCAGAAATTTTAGATTCTTATGTAGGACCTTCGAAAATAAATATGATGCGAAGACTACCTGGATTTACGGCTTTATTCATGGACCATGATTTACTGGGTGAAGAACGTATATTCAATAACGTAGATGATTATATTCAAGCATGTATAGATGCTTATCAAGCGGACGAAAGAGGAAAAATTACTTCAACAACTGTTACTGAAACTACTTATGAATATAAAGATTATGAAAATGGTGGTAGTTATGTTACTGATAGTTATCAAGGTGAAGAAGGATTATTAGGAACAAATACAACAAGTACGACAACTTGGTATTACGGTCCAAACAGTTACTCTTCATTAGAAGGTGCTGAAGCTGAAGCTAATTTGCAAGGTGAAAAGTTAGGAAATGAGCATGCTAAAGCAAATATGGATAAAGAGATGTGGATTTATTCATGGGTTGACCATTTACCTGTTGTAGCAGAAACTACTGACTCATTAGTATCAGGATTTGTTCAATCAGTAATAGAAGTACATTTAAGGATATCTGGAGGAGTAAGTGTAGGTGATGTATGGACATGGGCAGAATCATCAACAACAACATTTGATTTAATAGGAACAGACTGTACAGTAGAAATAGGTGGAAAAGTATGGTTTGATGGAAGAGCAACAAAGGAAGATAAACTAAATGGTAGATTAAACTCAGGTAATGCAGATACCTATGACTATAGATATGCTGGAATGCAAGTAGAATTGCATTTAGGTGATAGAAATGGAACTATAATCTATACAACAACCACAGATGGAAATGGAGAATACCATTTCGATAAATTAAATGCATTAGAGAAATATACAGTAGTATTTACATACAATGGTCAGTTATATCAACAAACATATTATAAAGACGACCTATCCGGTGGATTCTCAAATGCGCATGAAGTAGATCGAACGGGTCTAAATGATAGGTTTGATAACATAGATTCGTACCCAGCTAACTATAACAGAGATGGAAGCTGGCGAATAGCTTATGGACCAGATGTTAAACTGCGAGATAATAATGGAAATTATATATCAAACGGAACAGATTCAGATGGAAATAATGTTGCATTAACATATCAAGATGCATGGAATCAATTTGTAAACTTTGCAAGAGATAATAAATCTTATGCAGGAGCATATAACAGTTTAAGAAATTGGTTAAATAATAGAGGTGTCGGCTCAACTGATGTAAACGGAGTAATACAATTTATACAAGATTGTATGATAATAGCGGACACAAGAACATATCCTGTATATGAGCAATTTGTAATAGAAAATATAGATGACCCAGGAAGTCAACCAGCTACAGAGACAGCAGTAGGACAAACATGGAATTCATTATATATTACATCAAGCGACCAAAGTAGAAATGTAGACTTTGGTATAGGAGAAAGAGAAATTGTAGATATAGGATTAACAAAAGACGTATTTAAGGTAACAGCAAGAGTAAACGGAAAGACTCAAACATATAGATATGATAGAAAAGACAGTGAAGGTGAAGAAACTGGAGTATCATTAGATGAAGATGGAAACTGGAGTGTAGAAGTAAGACAATCAGATGCTTTATATAATGGTAACTATGTATATAATAGAGAGATAAGAAGATCAGAATACCTATATGATGGAACAGTATATAGTGCAGAAGCAGGAGGAACAAGTGCAAAAGACTTAAGAATATTTGTAACATATAAGATAACTGTAAGAAACTTATCAGAAGAGTTAGATGTAGCATTAAATGAAGTAATAGACTACTTTGATGCATCAGAATATGTATTTGATGGAGAACTAAATGGAACAGTATATACACCAAATGAATATTCAGACTTTGAAGATAGTACAATAACATCATATATAGGAACAAGAGATGGTGAATATTTAGCACCATTAGTAGTAAGTACAGAATCAGTATGTGGAAATGGAAGAGCAGATAGAAATATAGGACATGGATTTGACACAGATAATACAAATGGAGATAGTAAATCACCATTATACTTATCAGGAGAAGCAACAAGTGATGGATTAACACCAATAAAGATGCCAACAACAGATAGCAATGGAAATACAGTAACCAGTGATTTATTAACACATGGTGGTGGTATGACATATATCTACTTAACATTTGAAGTAAAGAAAGCAACTGATGAAAATGGAATGGCAAATCGTATTAAGATGGATGTAGATGTATCAAATCAAACAGTAACATATAAAGGACCAGGAAAACAAAATATAGCAGAAGTAAATAGTTACTCAACATATTATCAAGCAGGAGCAACAGTACCAGATACATTAGATGCAAACAATAACACCCAAGACAGAGATGTAGGCGGACAAAAAGCTGGTATAATAGATACAAACTCAACACCAGGTAACTTAACATCACAAGATTTAAGTTCAACAACAGAGAATGAAACAGATGGTAGATTAATAATAACAGATGATGAATTAACAAATAGAGCAGAAAATGATGAAGACCAAGCGCCAAATATAAGACTAGTATTCCCAACAGATAATGGCGAAGGTGGAAGCAAAGAAAGAACAGCTATAGGATATGTATTTGAAGATGAAAGAAATGTTGCATCAAACTTAGCCTCAGTTGGAAATGGTAGATATGCTACAGAAGACGGAGATGTAAAAGTCAACGGTGTAACAGTACAATTAGTAGAATTAGTACAAAATGTAGATGAAGATGGTATTCCAATAAGAGATGATAACGGAAACTATGAATACTTAGGAGAATATATCTGGTCAGCAAGACAATGGACAGGTGGACAATGGATAAATGTAAACAGTAGTGCAGATTCAGATAGCTTAAGATATTATAGTGGACAAGGAGGAACAGTATCACCAATAATATCAGGACCAACAGGAACAGCAACAGAAATATCAGGATATACATTTGATTCTGAAGATTCAGAAGGACAATATGCATTCAAAGGAATGCCAGCTGGAGATTTAATAATAAGATTTATCTATGGTGATACAACACAAACAGTATTAACAACAACAGATGGAGAAGGTTCTGACGTAGCAAACTTCTTAACAAATGCAGGATTAAGTATAGATAAAGATTCTCATGATGGATTTATATCTACATCAGGATTAAATGCTAAATCATATAATGGACAAGATTATAAGAGTACAGTATATCAAACAGATATAGATCAAGGAGCTGTAGGCTCATACAATAATATCTATGGATTCGGTTATGATGCAAATGGCCTAAATGAATCATTATATGATACACAAAACTACAATTACACAGAAGATGCACAAGTAGAAAGAGGCGAAGCTGGACAACCTATAAGTAACTATGTAAATACAACAGATGGTAAGGACAAAGCAATAAATTACTATTACAATATAGGTGAAAGCCAAGTACAAAGCGGAGTATCAGATGCTAAAGATGTTCTAAATACAAGATTAGCAGCAAATGATTACTCAAGAGGTATAGCAAACATAGATGGAGAAACAGAACAAACAATAGTAAATGGTAGAGCTGAAGTATTAGTATCTGGCTTAAAACTAGGAAGTACAGAAACATTAGAAACTGGTGCAGCACAATCAGTAGAAAAACAAGTACAGATGCTAAAAGAGTTAATGGACAACACTTATATAGTTGCACAATCTGGTGTAATAAATACAGAAATTGAGCATAATAAAGAAATCACTGAAAACCAAGGTGATGACAATAATGATACAATAGGATATATATTAGATGATATAGACCTAGGATTAACAGAAAGACCAGTAGCTCAATTAAAAATGAATAAAGAAGTATCAAATGTAAGAATAACATTACAAGATGGAACAATATTATTTGATACAGATAGACCAGTAACAAATATGTCTTATGCAGAGCATCCAGGACATGAAATAGTATATGATGTTGTCGGAGGATCAGCATACAGATTAAAAGAAGTGCTAATAGCACAAGAACAAACAGATATGCCAGAACTTATAACAACATACATGGATGAAGAATTAATGTATGGTGCAAGAGTTGAGGTAGATTATGAATTTACAGTAACTAACGTTGGTGAAGTAGATTATAAAGATAATAAATTCTACTACACAGGAGTTTCATCAGACCCAGATAATGTAGATAATATATCAACAACAGCAGCAAATACAGTAGTAGATTATGTATCAAATAACATTCAATTCTTACCAACAAACGAAAACAATGTAACATGGTCTATAAGAACAGTAGCTGATTTAACAACAAATCCAGCAGATGAACAATATGATTACTCAGTAGAAGATAACTATATAGGAAATCAAACAGAGTTACTAAATAACAAGTTCTACGATACATTAAATACTTACACAACAATAGTAACAAATAAATCAATGGGTGATGTACAATTATATCCAGAAGAAGCAGAAATAGAAGGAGTAGTAAGTTCATCATCAACAACAATGAGATTATCAACAACATTAGTACCAGACTCAGGAGAAGAAACAATGGTATATAACAACTTAGCAGAAATAGTACAAGTTTCAAACTCACAAGGTAGAAGATTAAAATATTCAGTAACAGGTAACCAACCAATGGCAAACCAAGAATCAGGACCAGATGTACCAGAAGACCCAGACAACGGAGTATATACAAAGATAGACATAGTAACACCAACAGAAATAGATTCTGATAGTTCACAAGAATTATTAATACTTCCACCAACTGGTGCAAATAGAAATTACACATTATGGATAATAGTTGGAGTAGTAGCATTGTTAATAGTAGCAGGTGGAGTATTCTTTATAATTAGATATTTTAAAAAGAAATAATTTAATTACTAAGATATATTTCCTATAACCTATAAAAAGAAGAGTACAAACTAAAAATAGTTTGTACTCTTTTTATGTTTTAAGGCTGTTTTTGGGGACATCTTCCAAAAATATCTTCAAAAACATTATTTGTGGTAACCTAAGAAATATCTATATTTCACGCAACTTCATTTTTTTGATATAAAAAACTAACAAAAAATAGGTGAGAAGTTATTGTATTTTTAGGCAATTTAAGATAAAATAAGAAAAAAATATATCACAAAATGTAAAATACTTTTTTAGTTTACATTACTAATTTTGACAAAAAAATAATAGGACAAGTATTAAAATATGTGTAAATTAAAAGAGTAAGAGGTGTGAAGGATGTTTCAAAATATTTCAAAAGAATTAGGTTATCAAGAAAAAACTCAAGATGTTAAAACAAAAAAAGAATTTACTAATGTTTCAAAGAAAATATTTACTATTCAAAATATTGCTGTGTATATTTTAGCACTTATGATTTCAATGGTAAATTTGGGAGATGACGCTCTTATTTCGCCATTTGGAATAGCTTTGCTAACTGCAAGTATAAGTTGTGGAATACCATTGGCCATGGTTTATATTGCAAGTTTAATAGGAACCACTATTAGTTTTGGATTAGATGGTTTACTTGCATACATAGTTACTACTTTAATAGTTTTGTTATTATCAATTGTTGCTAAACCTAAAAAAACTTATGATGATGTTAATGAAAAGATAAGATTAGGCGGAAGATTGGCATTTTCTGTTTTCATAGTGCAGTTTGTATATATATTATTTAAAGGTTTTTATTTCTATGATTTCTTAGTAGCAATAATGATGTGTATTACTAGCTATATTTTTTATAAAATATTTGTTAATTCAATACCTGTAATTAGTGAGTATGGAATTAAAAGAGCTTTTACTGTAGAAGAAGTTATTGGAGCGAGTTTACTTATATCAGTTGCGGTTTCCGCATTAGGTAATTTAAATATTTTTTCGTTTTCAATAAGAAATATAATTTGCATTTTTATAGTATTATATTTAGGTTGGAAAAATGGAATGTTAGTTGGTGCAACTAGTGGAATAACAGTAGGAGTTGTGCTTAGTGTTATTGGTGTAAATGATCAAATTTTAATTGCTGCTTATGCAATAGCCGGTTTGATAGCAGGCTTATTGAATAGATTTGGAAAAATAGGAGTTATAGTAGGTTTTATAATAGGCAATGTTGCAGTTGCTTATGCTGCTAATGGTGGAGTAAGTAACATTATAGTTTTTCAAGAAATATTAATTGCTGCTATTGGACTACTAGTGGTTCCTAAAACATCAAAAATAAATATAGAAGATGTTATTCCTACGACGAAACTTTTGCCTGAAGCAGGGAGGAGCTTAGAGGAAAGTGATGATACTCTAGAAAAATTAAATAGTATTTCTAAAACTATTACAGATATGGCAGATAATTATAGTGATAGCGAATCTTATGATAAAAATTTAGAAATATTTGAGGATGAATTATTGAATAGTCTAGAAGGACTAGAAGGTAATAGTTTATATGATGATATTTACAATAACGAAGATAATATAATAGAAGATATATTTAGTTATTTATTAGAAAATGATGTAATGACAGATAATGGCATTATAAGTGTATTTGCAAAACATAATATCTATTTATTAAATTCAGAAAGTGACTATTTAAAATCAGAAGAACTTGATGAAGTCAGAGATATTATAAAAGCAATAAACACTGCCTATAGAATTAGTAAAACTAATTTCTTATGGCAAAAGAAATTAGAAGAAAATAATAAAAATGTATCTAAACAACTTAAAAATGTTTCTAAAGCAATAAGCAATATTGCTGATGGAATTAAAGAAAATAAAGTCGAATATGAAGAAGAAAAAAATGAAATAATTGAGCTATTAAATGAAAGGCATATTAATGCAAAAGAAGTATCAATAAAAAAAGAAGAATCAGGAAGAATTATTGTTAATGCTTTTACCGATATATGTGATGATATGGAAGGAAAAAATTGCCCAATTAAGCCTATAGATAAGGTCCTAAATAAAGTTTTTGACGAAAGATTCATGATTCAAGATCAAAAATGTGGTATTAGATTAAATCAAAAGACTTGCTCTTATTCATTTATTTCTGAAGATAAATATATTATCCAAACTGGAATTGCTAAGGCAAAGAAGGAAGATTCAATTGTTTCAGGAGATAATATATCTCAAATAAGGCTTGGTGATGGAAAATATATGCTAGCTATTAGTGATGGAATGGGCTCTGGAGCTAATGCTAGAAGAAATAGTAAGATAGCAATAAGTATGCTTGAAAGATTATTTAGTACTGGTTTTGACAAAGAAACTTCAATTAATTTGATTAATTCAGCAATAATGAATGCAAATAAAGAAGATATGTATGCTACACTTGATATTGAAATTCTTGACCTATATGCTGGAAAAATGGAAATATTGAAAAGTGGAGCTTGTCCAACTTATATTAAAAGAAATAGAGATATTACAATGATTAAGTCGACATCATTACCAGCTGGAATAGTTGATGAGATTAGTGTAGATACTTATGATAAAGATTTACAAGATGGCGATATTGTTGTAATTTGCAGTGATGGAATTATAGAGTCTAATAAAGAGTATGCAAATAAAGAACTATGGCTTAAATATTTATTAGAAGAAATTCAAACAGATTCTCCAGAAAGGATAGCGGACATTATTTTACATGAAGCAATAGATAATGATTTTGGCAAAGCCAAAGATGATATGACAGTAATTGCTTTTAAAGTTAATAAAAAATAATAAAAATAGGTGTGCTGAAAAGCACATCTATTTTCGTATAATGTACAAAGTTAATAATAATCTATTGAAAAATTGCCATAAAACTGATATATTATATATGAATATTAAAATCGGAGGTTATTATGTCTGGTAGAGGTAAAAGGTACGAAGGAGAGCCCAAGTTAAATATAAAAAAAGTATTAGCAGTAATTATTGTACTTATTGTTATTATAATGTGCATAGTATTAATTGTTAAATTTGCTACTTCAGATGGAAATTCATCAACGAAAATTGTAGCTAATTCATATCTTACTGTTTATTCTGGGGGAAAATGGGGAGTAATTAACTCTAAAGGAGAAACAATTATAGAACCTTCTTATGAAGATATGATAGTAATTCCAGACCCTACAAAGGCGGTATTTATATATCAGTATAATGTTAATTTAGAAGATGGTACTTATAATTCTGGTGCTATAAATGATAAAGGAGAGAGATTGTTTTCTTCTTATGACAGTGTAGAAGCAATGCAAAATGTAGATTCTTCTAATTACGTTACTTATGATACTAATGTTTTAAAAGTATCTAAAAATGGAAAATATGGATTGATTAATTTCAATGGAACAGAAATATTAGAATGTACTTATGATTCAATAACTCCACTTGCAGGAGTAAAAAATAGTTTTGTTACTATGCTAGGCGGATTATATGGTTTAGTTGATAATAGCGGAAATGTTATAATTGACAACTTATATACAGGTATTTCTAGTTTAACAGATAGGTACGAAGATGGATATATTGTAAGAGATAGTAATGGAAATTATGGATTAATTAATTACAATAAAAAACAGGTCCTTGAATGTAAATATTCTGATATAGAAAATGTATGTGGAAATTCGATGTATGTTGTTAAAGAAAATGGAAACATAGAAGTAGTAAATAGTAATGGTGAGGTAGTACTTGGAAGTGGATTTGACAATATAACAAGTATAGATAGTGGAAATTTAGTATTTGTTAGAAATGAAAAATATGGAGTTATGTCTACAGATGGAACTGTTTTAATAGAGCCAACTTATGATGAATTAACTTATGCTTTTGATGGAAATTATATAGCAAGAAATGGTGAAAATTATGGAATAATAAATACTTCAAATGAAACTAAACTTGATTTTAAATATAGTTATATTGCATATATGAGAGATGAAAGCTTTATTGAAGCAGATAGAACAGATGGACTTACTGATTTATTAGATAATAGTTTTAATGTAAAGGTAACAGGAATTGTATCTGAAATAAATACAAGCAAAGGATTTGTAAAAGTAAGGGTAGATGATGAATATAAATATTATAACTTTAGATTAGAAGAGAGAACTTCTCAAGAAGTATTCACATCTAATACACTATTCCTATCTAAACAAAATGGTAAATATGGATATGTAGATAAAAATGGAATAGTAATAGTTGATTACATTTATGATGATGCTACAGAGCAAAATGACTATGGATATGTTGCAGTAAAAAGTAATGGCGTTTGGGGAGCATTAGACCAAAATGGAAATGTTGTAGTTAGACCTTCTTATAAGTTATCTTTAAATACAGTAATTAGCTTTATAGGAAAATGGCATCTAGCACCAGATTTAAATGCAAATTATTATACAGACGAAAATGAATAATTATAAAAAAACTAATGAATTAAAAAGTAGAGGAGTGAACATAGGATGGAAGAAAATCAAAAGTATAAAATAGTTCCAGTAATTGTGGAAGAAAAAGAAGTATATAAATTTTATGAATACTTACTAAATAATGATTATCAAGTAAAAATATTTGATAAGAAAAAAGATTCTCAATTATATAAATACTTTTTACCAGCGATTAGAGAGCTAATGTTTTGGACTTTTAATTTAAAAGAAGAAAAAAAGTTTAAAAGTATGAATAAAGAAATGCAGGCAGCTGTTTGCAATAATTATTCTTGCACTGTATTTGAAAAAGGTGAGATGCAGGCAATTGTTTTTCACACAGGAATTGGCTTTATTGTTGGAAATAGTTCTAAAGAGTTAGAACTTGTAAAGCAATATACTGGGTTATTAGATATAAGTAGCTTTAATATTGATGAAAATAAAGTTTTCAAAATTGAAGCGGAAAATGAAACTAATTTATATAGTTACATTATTTCTTTATATAAGTATGTTATGCTTAGCAAGTTAGATAAAGAAATGGAAAATAAAGATCATTTTGATAAAAATAGAAATGAATTTGTAGAGTTTGTTCAAGAAATATATACTAAAAAAATAACTGATAGTACTTCTGGAAATAAACTATCTGCGGATTGGGAGAAAAAATTACAATTAGATAAATTATACATTTCTGTAGAAAATAGATTTGATTTATTATATCGAAATATAAAATTAGATGATCACAATGCAATTTTTAGAATAATTATTATTTTATTAGTTGTATTAATAATTATAGGAGTTATTAATTTAGGTAATTATTTAGCTTAGAAATAATCAATTGGAAAGGAGAGTAAGGTTGTTTAAGTAATTAAACAACCTTATGAACAATTAAATGACTATTAAAACAGGTACAGATATTATAGAAGTTAATAGAATAGAGGATAGTATAAAATCACTAGGGGAAAAGTTCCTCGAAAGAGTTTTTACTAAAGCGGAAATTGAATATTGTGAAAGTAAAAAAGTTACTAAGTATGAGCATTATGCAGCTAGATTCGCTGGAAAAGAAGCTATTTTTAAAGCAATTTCTCCATTATTAGAAAATAAATTTTCCATTGAGTGGACAGATATAGAAATTCTTAATGATGAACAAGGAAGACCTTATGTTCTTTTAAAGAAAGATATTTTAAAAGATGTAAAGATAGATTTAAGTTTATCACATATTAAAGAATATGCAATAGCAAGTGTTGTGGCTATATATTAATTAAATGAGGTGTAAAAGTAATTATGGAATTTTTTGATTCTCATGCACATTATGATGATGCAAGATTTGAAACAGATAGGGAAGAGCTAATAAAAAGTGTATATGATTCAGGTGTTACAAAGATTATAAGTGCAGGATATAGTCTTGAAGGAAGTAAGAAAAGCTTAGAATTGTCTAGTAAATATGATTTTATATATTCAACTGTTGGAATATCTCCAAATGATTTGAATACAGATATAACTCATGGAAGTCCAAAATGGAAAAATGATATTAATGATATAGAAGATTTAATTATATCTAATTTGAGCTCAGAACGAATTTTAGCGGTAGGAGAGATAGGATTTGATTATCATTATGATACAGATAAAAAAATCCAATATGAGGCATTTGGGGCGCAAATTGACATAGCTAATAAATATGATTTACCAATAGTCATTCATACTAGGGATGCTGTTATGGATACATTAACAATGTTAAAAGAAAAGAAGGTTAATAGAACAGGAGTATTTCATTGTTGTCCATTAAATAGGGAATTAGTAAAAGAAGCCTTAAAATTAGGATTTTATATATCAATGGCTGGTCCTATAACTTTTAAAAATTCAAAAAATGCTAATGAAATAATAGAAATGGTTCCTATGGAAAAAATATTAATAGAGACAGATTCACCATATTTAGCACCTGAACCAGTAAGAGGAACAAGAAATGATTCAAGAAATTTGAAATATATTGCTCAAAAAATTGCAAGTGTTAAGGGATTAACTCTAGAAGAAGTAGGGGATACAACTTATTTAAATACTATAAGATGTTTTAATATAAAATAAATTAATAAAAAATACACCTTTAATAAGTAAACCTTATAACTGGTGTATTTTTTGTATTTTATATTAGAATTTTACGTTGACTGCTTTTTTAACTTCGCTATTATCAACACTATATAATGTAGAAGCTTTGAATCCAAACATTTTAGCTATTATATTAGATGGGAATGTTTCTAATTTTGTATTATAAATTGTTACTGTATCATTATAGAATTGACGTGAATAAGCTATTTTATCTTCTGTATCAGAAAGTTCATGTTGTAAGTTATTAAATGATTGATCAGCCTTTAAATTAGGATAATTTTCAGCTATTGCCATAATTGTTTTAAGTGCACTAGTAAGTTCATTTTCTAAGTTTAATTTTTCTTCTACAGTGTTTGCAGATGCCCATGAAGTACGTAATTCAGTAACCTTAGCAAGAGTAGTTTGTTCATGAGTCATATATCCTTTAACAGTTTCTACAAGGTTAGGGATTAAATCAAATCTTCTTTGTAATTGAACATCAATTTGACTCCATGCATTTTCAACACGTTGTCTTAAAGTAACTAATTTATTGTAGATTGCTATACATGCAATAATAATAGCTAATACAATAAGACCAACTACTATACCAATTATCATATAAACCTCCTTAAATATTTTATTATATAATATTACTATACCACATAATTTTTTTTTTAACAATAAATAATAAAAAAATTAATGAATAAAATAAAAGTGGCTTGACCTTTATAATTACGAGCTAAAAAGTTATGTAACTTAAAAGTAAAAGCTTAGAGCCCTAAGATTTTGCTGATGAGGAGGTAAATTTGACAGAAAAAAGAAAAGATGTTATAATATGAATTGTGTTACTTAAAGGAGGTTTTATGAGAAAACGAATAAGTAAACAAAATAAGCAGGAGAGAGCAACTATATCACTCAAGAAAATATTAGTTATAGCTTTAATATTTTTAGTATTAGCTGGAACAATGAGTGTTATGGCTACAAATCAAAAGCTTACATCTGTTAAAATACTACTATCAAGTGGTTATGAAATGAATGTAATGACTACTAATACTAATGTAGCAGATATATTAGCAGAAAATCATATAGTTGTTTTAGATGGTGAAGAAGTTACACCTGGAATTGATAGTGAATTATCTGATAATAAAACTATTACAATAACAAAAGGCGATACTGAAGCTAAAAGTGATGAAGACTATATGTCAGCAGAAGAAATATTAGCAAGTTATACTCAAATTGTAGAAAAAATAGTAACAGAAGAAGTAGAAATTCCTTATGAAACTATTACTAAAGATGTTTCAAGCGGTAGTTCTTCTACTCAAAATAGAGTTGTACAAAATGGGGAAAATGGTTTAAAGAGAGTAACATATAAAATAAAATACCAAAATGGTGCTGAAATTGAAAAAACAGAAATTTCTTCAGAAATCGTAAAAGAGCCAGTAGATAAAATAGTTGAAGTAAGAACAAGATACGTTACATCCAGAGGTGGAGTTGCTTCTGGTTCTGTTGCAGAATATCAGGCTTATGCAGAAAAAAGATGTTTTGACTATGGTTGGAGTGATGGTGATTTCCAAGCTTTAGTTAAATTATGGAATAAAGAAAGTGGATGGAATCCTTATGCAAATAATTCAAGATCAGGAGCTTATGGTATTCCTCAGGCATTACCAGCTAGTAAAATGGCTACTTATGGAACAGACTATAGAACAAATTACAAAACACAAATTGAATGGGGATTAAACTATATTAGATCTAGATATGGTAATCCAACAAATGCATGGAATCATTCTTGTAACAAAGGATGGTATTAAAATATATCCAATAGTATAAGTAATAAACTTTACTATTGGACTTTTTTTTTATGCTTTTTTTTAAAATATATTGATATTATGATTATCAAAGTTTATAATTATATTATAATTAAAATGAAGGGGAAAAGGGGATTATGAACAAAAGAATAAAAATAATTGTAGTAACTTTAATTACTATTGCTGTATTAATTGCAATAGGATTGATTGCTTCAGTAGTTGTACAATATGATAATAGCGAACAAATTGAAGGTGAGAATCTTTCAACCAATATTGAGGATAATAATAATGCAAGTAGGGTTACATATTCACTTTTAAGTGATATTGATAATACTGAACCTTATGAAGATGGAAAAACACAGCTTGAAATAGTGTTGGATGAATTAGAAGATAAGAAAAAAGTTACAATGGATGGTAGTTTGGAATTGATAATACCGGAGTATAAGCTATATACTGTATATGGAAATTATACTGATAATTTTTATAGTGTCAATATAAATAAAAATCATTTTTTATTTCCTTATAAAATAGAATGTGGAAATGCTACTGGATTTGTAATTGTTGATAATGAGTTAAATTTACAACCTGTTAAATTAGAGTATTCTTTTTCAAGTTTATCTGATTCAAAATTTGAAGATAAAAAGGTTATAGAAAAAGATGGATGGAAATTTGCTTATAACTCAGAAAAAGGAGAGTTATACGGATATTACGAACTTAATAAAGGATATTTACAAATTTCATTAACTAATAAAGAAGTTTCTTATGATGATTATACATTAAATGATTTAACCGGAAAACTTGCAGATGCATTTGTAGTAGCTAAAGAGGATGTGCAAAATTTGGCAGAAGTAATGGTTGATGGTCAATACACTCCAAGTTTTGCAAAATTAAGTGATGAAGATTCTATAATAGAAATAAATGATGAATATCAACTTGATTTTTCAGATGTTTATTTACTTCATTGGTATGTATCATCTGATTGGGATAGAAATGACTTACAGGTAATAACAGAGGATTTTAAAGAAGATATAACAATAAGAGAATCTTTAGGAGAATACAATTTAGAAGAGATTCAAAGTTCATCTGATACGATGGAATTAGTTCCTTATGATTACAATGGTACTCCTTTACAATTGATATATGGAAAATTTGAGGAAGGATCATTATTAGAAGAATATGATGGGGCATTTTTGGGTTTTATAATGGAAATTAATAATAAAAGCTATGCATTTATGTTTGAATTAAAAACAGAAGAAGGTTTTGAACAATTATATAGAGACGATGACCCTAAAGGAAAAATAGATATGGTATTTAATACAATTTTAAAGAAAAATAATTAAACTTTAATGGAACAAAAGAAAGGAGTTGGAATTTTATTTGCCCTTTCTTTTTCCATTTATGTAAATAGTAAAAAAATAGAAAGGTAAGAGAAATATGAAATTAATTTCGTGGAATGTAAATGGACTAAGAGCAGTAATTAATAAAGGATTTAGTGAATTTTATAAATCAATAGATGCAGATATTATGTGTCTTCAAGAAACTAAAATGCAAGAAAACCAAATAACTGATGATATAAATGAAATGTTTAATGGAAAAAATGTTTATTGGAATAGTGCAGAGAAAAAGGGTTATTCAGGCACAGTTGTTATATCTAAGATTAAACCTATAAAAGTTGCTTACGGTATTGACAAAGAAGAACATGATAAAGAAGGTAGAATCATAACTTTAGAATTTGAAAAATTTTATCTAGTAAATTGTTATACGCCTAATTCAAAAAGAGAGCTTGAAAGATTAGATTATAGAATGATTTGGGAAGATGAAGTTAGAAATTATTTAAAAAGTTTAAACGAAAAAAAGCCTGTAGTATATTGTGGTGACTTAAATGTTGCTCATAATGAAATAGATTTAAAAAATCCTTCTTCTAATCATAAAAATGCAGGATTCACTGATGAAGAACGTTCTAAAATGACTGAATTATTGAATTCAGGTTTTATAGATACTTTTAGATATAAATATCCAGATAAAACAGGAGCGTATAGTTGGTGGTCATATATGTTTCATGCTAGAGAAAATAATGCAGGGTGGCGTATAGATTATTTTATAGTATCTGATTCAATTAAAGATAAAATTATAGATGCAAAAATATTATCTGATGTAATGGGAAGTGACCACTGCCCAGTAGAATTGGATTTAGATATAAATTAAGAAATGAAAGGATTAAAAAAATGAAAAAAGACAAGGTTTTAGGAACTAAAAAATGGTTTTATTGGGTTTCAATAGGTGTAGTTTTAATAATTATTTATAAACTATTAGATAATTTTACAGGGATAGGTGATTGGATAGGAAACTTATTCTCAGTATTAGCACCATTTTTAGAAGGTATTTTAATTGCTTATATTTTATATACACCGTGTAAGAAAATAGAAAAAATTTTGCAAAAGAGGAAAAATAAATTTCCAAAAAAACATGCAAGGGGTACTAGTATTTCTATTGTTTATGCAATTGTTTTAGCCTTAATTGTACTAATTGTAACTGTAATTAGCCCTATATTAGTTAGTAGCATTTCTGACTTAATTAGTAATGCACAAAGCTACTATAATGCAGTAATTTCAGATGCACCAGATTTGAGTATAACACCTTTTATTCAAGATAATATATTAAAACCTTTAGTTGATTGGATACAAAATGTAGATATTGAATCTTGGTTTACTTTAGATAGAATAAAAACATATCTTTCTTCAGCTATGGGTGTTATAAAAGGAATAGTTAATTTATTTATTGCTGTAATTTGTTCTGTATATATTTTAGCTCAAAGAACACGAATTGTTAATTTTATAAATAGATTTTCAAAAGCTATTCTTACAAGTAAAGGTTATAATAGATTTCAAAGATATTTTGCACAGGGAAATGCAATTTTCTTTAGATATTTATCTAGTCAGATGCTTGATGGATTAGTTGTTGCAGTAATTACAAGTATTGCTATGAGCATTATGGGAGTTAAATATTCTGTTTTATTAGGAACATTAATTGGTATTTCAAATTTAATTCCTTATTTTGGAGCTATATTTGGTGTTGCACTAGCAATTATAATCACTATACTTACTGGTGGATGGCAACAAGCTTTAATAATGGGTATAGTAGTAATTGTTTTACAACAAGTAGATGCAAACTTTATAAATCCAAGAATAACTAGTTCATCTCTTAAAGTTAGTCCACTTCTAGTAATGTTCGCTGTAACAGTAGGAGGCTCTTACTTTGGAGTTTTGGGTATGTTTTTATCAGCACCAATATTTACTTTGATAAAATTAATAATTGAAGACTTTGTAGATGAAAGGAACAAGGAAAAGAACGTAAAAATAGATGATGGCTTGTAGAAGCTATCATCTATTTTTAATAATTAAAGTAATCCATAATTCCATTATAAATTCCCCAAGCGAGGTTTTCCTGGTATTCATTAGTTTGAAGTTTTGCTTCTTCTTCAGGGTTAGATAGAAATCCGCATTCTACAATTGTAATTGGTATTTCTACATTTTTCATAATATAAACACTACTAAGTGTATGAGGTGTTCGTTCATTATTATTAGAAATTGTTTGATTTAAATTGTTTTGAATACTTGTAGCTAGTTCTTTAGAATTTTCATCTTCATTTTTATAAAAAGTTTGCCACCCTGAATATTGACTTTCAGAAATTTTATTTAAATGTATAGATACGAAAATGTCTGCTGAAGAATTATTACCAATTTTAACTCTATTATGTATATCTGAAACTTTTTTCTGACTAATAGTTTTAGCATCAATTTCATAAATAGAGTTATCATCAGACCTGGTTAAAACAACTGTTGCTCCACTACTTTCTAAAAGTTTTTGAATTTTTAAAGTAATTTTTAAATTAATTGGAGCTTCTAAAACACCATTTTTGCTTTCCGCACCTTCATCTGGTGAGCCATGCCCAGCATCTAATATTACTACTTTATTAGTAACAGGAACACTCATAACAGGTATAATTTCAACAGGATTTCTGGTACGTGATAAATAAAAAAATACAGATAGAAATACGCATAAACAAATTAATGAAAATTGTTTTATTACTTTTGAAATCATTATACTAAACCTTTCAAAATGTTTTTATAAAGTATATGTTTTAATTGAAAGTTTTAGAATAAATAAAGAGCAAGATTTTTTACATCTTGCTCTAAAAAATTTCATAATAAACTATCATAAAAATCTAAAATACTTTTCATAACGTCTTCATCTAATTCATGAGACATTTTAACTACTTCTTTTGTATATTCTGTATTTTCATCTAAAGTTTTTGAGAATTCTATAGCTTCTTGAGTTCTAACAACATCATGTGTTCTATCTTTATATAAAATAGTTTGAATTCTATCTGGGTTAACCATTTCATCTTTATGCGCGAGTAAACTGTTATTTAAACTTATTGTATCATCATCTTCACTATGTAATAATAAAATAGGAGTATCTGGTGCAGAGTTAATACCTCTTATTCCATTTTTATCTACATCATCTCCAAATTTGATTTTTTCATAAATGTATGCATAAGGTGATAATAAACCTAACCAATTTCCATAAAGTCTTTTACCATATTCAATAAGCATATCTCTAGAATTATTAAAACCTGAACGAGAAACTACTCCATCAACTTTATGACCATAATTTAACACTGCTGTAACAGCATATCCACCCCAGCTATGACCATATAAAAATACTTTGTAGTTATTTAATTCATCAGAATTTTCAACAAAAGTTAGTGCTGAACTTAAGTCTATAGAAGACTGAGCAAGTCCAATCATGTCATTACCATCACTCATACCACAACCTGTATTATCATAAGTTAAAGCTATATAATCATTTTGTACAAAATAATTAATTTGATTTAAATAGTCATTATGAGTATTAGTATAGCCATGAGAAAATACAATTAAAGCTTTTGGTGTATAATTATCATCTTTTTTATAAATATAACCTCTTAAAATTTGACCTTTATTAGAAGGAAATTCTACTTCTTCTCTTAACATATCAAGATCATCTTCAGAAAATGAATTTTGAGAAACATCTAATCTCATTCCAAAATTCATATTGTAAGCAACAACAGTGATAGTAAATGGAATGACAGTAAGTAATAAAATAATAAAAGTAATTAAAATACTAATAATAATTTTTGTTCTTTTTTTCATAATTACATTCCTTTACAGTATATTTAGGTTTCTGGAAATTACCTATAACCATTAATTTCGATTAAATATTATATCATAAAATAATAAAAAAATATTAAACTGAACAAGTAGTTGAAAATTATGTCGTAATTTGTCGAACGATTTTTCTTTACAAATTATGGAAATTATAATATAATGTGCTTATCAAAATTTTTTATCTTTATATTTTATTATCTTTATTTTTATTCTTAGTTTTTCCAATTAGAAAAGAGGTTTTAATGCAAATTATTGAAAAGAATAGTATTTTTTATCCAGAAAAGCTCAAGAAAATAAAAAATCCACCACAAAAATTATATGTAGAAGGAAATAAGGAGCTGCTAAATAAAAAGAGTTTAGCAATAGTAGGAACTCGCCATCCAACTGAATATGGAAAAAAAGTGGCTTTTAATTTTGCTAAAGAATTATCTGAAAAAGGAGTTTGTATAGTTAGCGGTCTTGCAAGCGGAATAGATACTTTTGCACATCTGGGTGCAAAAAGTGGAAAAGGTAGTACAATAGCAGTTTTAGGGAGTGGATTTAATTATATTTATCCTGAGCATAATTTGAAATTATTTAATGACATTATTAAGGAAGGAGGTTGTGTAATAACTGAATATGAGCCTGATGAAAAATGCAAAGCAGAGTATTTTCCCGTAAGAAATAGAATTATTAGTGGTATATCTATGGGTGTGCTAATTGTAGAAGGAAAATATAGAAGCGGAAGCGGCATTACGGCTAGGTTTGCAGAAGAGCAAGACAAAGAAATTTTTTGTATTCCAGGAGATATAGATAGTAATGCAAGTTACTTACCAAATGAATATATCAGAAGAGGAGCTAACTTAGTTACATCTGTAGAAGATATTTTAGAATTTTATCCAGAAACACAAGAAAAAAATATAGATGAAGATTTTTTAGAAATATACAAATTAATGAGTGAAATTCCTATTAATGCTGATGAAATAGCAAGTAATACAAATTTATCATTAGCAAGTATAAATGAAAAACTAATGATGATGGAAATTGAAGGTATTATAAAAAATGTAGTGGGAGGTTATGTTATTGTAAATAATAATTGAAATTTTATATAAAAAAGAGGTAAGCAAAGTGTTAGCTATTATAAAAACAATGTCATTAAATGGATTGGATGGTTATCTAATAGAAGTACAAGTAGATGTTTCACCTGGTATTCCAAATTGGGATATAGTTGGTCTTCCAGATACAAGTGTTAGAGAATCAAAGGAAAGGGTTAGAATAGCAATACGAAATTCTGGATTTGAATTCCAGAGTAGAAAAATAGTGGTAAATTTAGCCCCCGCAAGTACAAAAAAAGAAGGTTCTTTATTTGACTTGCCGATTGCAATAGGAATTTTAATGAACTTTGGAGAAATACAAACTCAATCATTTGATAAAACTATATTTATAGGAGAATTATCTTTAGATGGGTCAATAAATAAGGCTAGAGGAATCTTACCACTATGTATTGAAGCAAAAAAATTAGGAATCACTAGAATAATATTACCAAAAGAAAACACTAAAGAAGCGGCAATAGTACAAGGCTTAGAAATAATAGGTGTAAGTACATTAGATCAATTAGTGGATTTCTTAAATGGAGATATTAGCATAAGAAATACAAAAAGTAATTTAAATGAAATATGGGATAGTGAACAGATTTATGATATAGATTTTCGGATGTAAAGGGTCAAGAAAATGTTAAAAGAGCTTTAGAGGTGGCAGCTGCTCGGAGGTCATAATTGCTTATTAACTGGAAGTCCAGGTTCAGGTAAAACAATGTTAGCTAAAAGAATACCAACAATTTTACCAGATTTAACTTTTAATGAGGCTTTGGAAGTAACAAAAATTCATAGTATAGCAGAAATTTTGATTAAAGATAGGCCATTAGTGGTAAATAGACCATTTAGGTCTCCACATCATACAATATCTACTACAGGTTTAGTTGGAGGAGGAATAAATCCTAAACCTGGAGAAATTAGCTTAGCTCATTATGGTGTATTATTTTTAGATGAATTACCAGAATTCAATAGAAAAACATTAGAAGTGCTAAGAGAACCTTTAGAAGACAAATCTATTACTATTACACGAATAAATGCAAGTTTAACATATCCATGTAACTTTATGCTTGTTGCATCAATGAATCCTTGTCCTTGCGGATTTTTAGGTTCAATAGGTAAACAATGTACTTGTACTCCTGATGCTATTTCAAAATATATTGGAAAAATTAGTGGGCCACTTCTAGACAGAATAGATATACAAGTAGAAGTAAATCAAGTTAAATATCAAAATCTGGCTGAAACAAAAAATATAGAGAGTTCAAAAGATATTAAAATAAGAGTAAATAAAGCTAGAAAAATTCAACAAGAAAGATATAAAGATTATGGTATATATTCTAATGCAGAACTCACAACAAAATTAATAAACAAATATTGTAAAATAGATAATAAAACAGCGAAAGTTTTAGAAGAGGCTTTTAAAAAATTAAGATTAAGTGCTAGGGCTTATGATAGAATATTAAAAGTTGCACGTACGATTGCTGACTTGGAAGAAAAGAAAAATATAGAATTAAAGCATGTTGCAGAAGCAATACAATATAGAAATTTAGATAAAAAATATTGGAAAAATTAATAAAAATACAGATAGTAAAATTAGGAGACTAACTATTAAAAGTCAAGACTTTTATTAAAAAAATTTTAGATTGGAAATTATCCCATGCCAAAAAG
>CALXUS010000007.1 GCA_944391745.1 uncultured Clostridia bacterium | reverse complement strand
AGCACCTTAAGGTGCTGCAATGTTATATGCCCTTATAGGGCATGTGAAAACCACCCGTTTTACGGGTGGTTTTTATTATCTTTCTTCATCAATATCATCATGAGCATTATTTTTATTTTTTTCTCTTTCAGCAATTTCTTTATAATTTTTGCAATATAAACCTTTTCCATAAACTTTACCATTAGAAGCTGGTGCCCCAGGACCTAATACAAATTCATATCCTTCTTTGTCCATAAGCTCAACCTCTTCTTGATATGTGTTATATTTTGAAAGTTTATCACGATATGTTCTTAAATCATCGATACTTTCAATTTCATTTTCAACATTAGTGCGATATGCTCCATATACAGGCATTACATAAACATCATTTTCACTATCAATAATAAATCCTGCTTTTACCATTCTTGAGTTTTCACTTAATGGACTTATAATTTGTAATGAACCTCTACGAAATTCTAATGCAATTTTTGTACTTGGAAAACCTCTCATATTTATACCTCCAAAATTTTAATCACTATCTATTATTATAGCATTGATTTACATAATTGTCAAGAAATGCATGACTGCCTTGGGAGTATTCGAGGAATTTCGAGGATGCTTTTGGGGACACCTTCCAAAAACAGCTGTTTTTTGGAAGGTGTCCCCAAAAGCATCCAAAAGCATCCAAAAGCATCCAAAAGCATCCGAAGGCATCTCCTAGAGCATATCAAAAATTCTGGAGCAGGTAGCGAGAATCGAACTCGCGCGACCAGGTCGGAAGCATGGCATTCTACCACTAAATTATACCTGCATTATAAATAGCATACAAATTATAACATATTAGGCTTATTTATTGCAAATAAATTTAATAAACTAGTACACTTTTTAGTAAAACTATGTTATACTAATTGTGTTATAAATTGTTGATTACAGAAAGGAGTTTCAAATAGTGTAAATGTTACATTGTTTGATAATATAATAATGGGCTTTTTTGATAAATTAAAGCAAGGTTTGGAAAAAACGAAGCAAATATTTAGTTTTACAAAAGTAGATGAAAACTTATTAGATGAATTAGAAGAAAAACTTATAATGGCTGATGTTGGAATGCAAACCACAGAAAAAATAATAAGTGAGTTGAGAACAAAAATAAAAAAAGAAAATATAAAAGATGCTGATGAAGTTAGAAATGCATTAAAAAATGAAATTAAAGAAATTTTTAAAGATAATAATCCAAAATTAAATCTTGAAAATAAGCCAGCGGTTATATTAATGGTTGGAGTTAATGGCGCAGGAAAGACTACATCTATTGGAAAAATTGCTAATAGTCTAAAAAAACAAGGTAAAAAAGTTATAATTGCTTCAGGCGATACTTTTAGAGCAGCTGCTACAGAACAGCTAGAAGTTTGGGCTGATAGAGCAGGTTGTGAATTGGTAAAAGGTGCTGAAGGAGCTGATCCTGCTTCAGTAATATTTGATTCAATTAGAGTAGCAAAAGAAAAGAATGCTGATGTACTTATCTGTGATACTGCAGGAAGACTTCAAAACAAAAAATACTTAATGGATGAGTTAGAAAAAATAAAAAGAGTTATTGATAGAGAATTACCAAATAGTTCTAAAGAGGTATTATTGGTATTAGATGCTTCGGTAGGACAAAATGCTATTTCACAAGTTAAAGCTTTTACAGAAACAACTGGAGTTACTGGTTTAGTAATTACAAAACTTGATGGAACTGCTAAAGGTGGAGTCGTAATAGGTATTGTAGATGAAAATAAAGTTCCTATAAAATTTATAGGAGTTGGTGAACAAATAGATGATATGCAAGAATTTAATAGTGACGAATTTGTTGAAGCTATTATTTAAGGAGGAGATCTAATTGAGTAAAGATAAGAAAAAAGTAAATACAGAAAAGGCTGAAGCAAAAGAAAATAATGAAAAAATAACTAAAGATACTAAGATACAAGATGAGTCTAGTAAAAAAGAGAATTCTGGTAAAAAATTAAAAAATACTAGAAAAAGGACGATTATTGTTTTAGCAATTTTAGTAATAGCATTAATAGCAATATATGTAAATATTAGAGGTAGCTATTTAGAATTTCAGGCTATAGGTGAAAATTTCTTACCTGTTTTTTGGAGAAATTTAGCTTATAAAGGTGGTATATTTGTAGTAAACTTCTTATTTGTATACTGTGCTTTTTATTTTACTAATAGAACTCTAAAAAAGGGATTACAGGTGTTCTTTGATGATGAAAAGAAGGAAATGCCTAAATTTCCTAACAAATCAATTTGTTTTATCATAGCTTTGATAGTAAGTATAGCAACAAATCAAATTTTGCTAAATTATATTTTATTATGTTTTAGTAATTCAAAATTTGGAAGTAATGATTTAGTTTTCGGACTTGATATTTCATATTTTATGTTCCAAAGACCTTTTATAACATTCATTTTATCTTATTTACTTGTTATAATTATTGCTACAATTGTATATGCAATAATTTATGCATTGATAGTGCTAAATAGTAGTTTTGAAGGAGTAGAACGTGAATCTATAAAAAAGGTAGATTTAGTAGCAAGATTAGGTTCTAGAATTAAGTTAATAGCAATTTTATTTGGGTTATTTATTTTCTTCTATATGGTACAAAATATAGGAAACGAAAAATTTATGACTATTGAACTTAATGATGCAACTAACTTTTCGTTATTTGGAGCAGGTAACTCTGATGTTACTGTTAAACTATGGGGGTATGTTGTACTAACTATATTGACTGTTATATCAATTTTTAGAGCATATAAAGCCCTTAAAGATAGAAGTACAAGAAGAGTTGTGGGCAATATTTTAATTGTTCCAGTTTATCTTATTATTTTAGCCCTTGTTTTAGCTGGGTATCAATTAATTTTTATAGGTTCAAATGAACTTGATAAAAATCAAGAATACATAGCTGAAAATATAAGACAAACTAAAAATGCTTATGGAATAAATATTGAAGAACAGAATATTAATTATAGTGGTACAATAACCAGAGAAGAATTGAATTTGAATAGCAATGTTACTGATAATATAGCTATAGTAAGTAGTAGTAATGTATTACAAGACTTGCAAAGTTCTCAAACAGAAAAGGGATATTACACATATAGAAGTACACAAATAGAGCAATATAATATTAATGGTAAGCCTACATTAGTTTATGTAAGTCCTAGAGAAATAGATAGTTCTAATACTACTTATTCAAATAAAACTTATGAATATACTCATGGTTATGGAGCAGTTATTTCTCTGGCTGGTCAAGTAGATGAGGAAGGTAATATTAGCAATATACAGAAAGAGTTTGGTGATTTGACAGATTCAACTATACCAACTGAAGAACCAAGAATATATTTTGGCATGGAGACAAATAACGCAGTAGTAGTTAATAAAAATGAAAATACAGAATTTGATTATATGGATGAAAATGGCAATGAACAAAATTACTCTTATACTGGCGATGCAGGATTAAATTTAAATCTACTAGATAGAATTATACTAGGTATTAAAGAGGGGGATTTACAATTAGCTTTTTCAGGAAATGTAAATAGTGAGAGCAAAATAATTATAAATAGAAATATTTTGGAAAGAGCTAAAATTATTATGCCTTATTTAACTTATGATGAAAATCCTTATTTAGTTATAAGCGATGAAGGAAAGCAATATTGGGTTATAGATGGCTATACAACTTCTATTAACTATCCATTTGCACAGCAATTACTATTAGAAAATGGTCAAACAATTAATTATATAAGAAATTCTGTAAAAATTATAGTTGATGCTTTTGATGGTACAATGAAATTTTATATAACAGATAGAACTGATCCTATAGTAATGGCTTATAATAATATGTATCCAGGATTATTTGAAGATAGAGATGCAACAATTCCGGAAGACATTAGTGAGCACTTTATTTATCCTCAATATTTATATGATATTCAATCAGAAATTATTCAAAAATATCATAATATTGAGCCAGAAGTTTTATATAGAGGAAATGATATATGGGAATTAGCAGAATCTAATAGTAATGGAAGAACTTCTTCTAAAATGGATAGCTATTATACAATGGTTAAATTACCTGATTCTGATAGTGAACGAATAGGATTAGTTATTCCATTTACACCTTATGGAAAACAAAATATGATATCTTACATGGTTGGAACCTATGAAAATGGTGAACCAAAACTTACTTTATATGAGTTCCCTAATGACAGTAACGTTTTAGGTCCAATGCAAATAGAAACTCAAATTAATCAAGATGAAACAATTTCAACAGATATTGCAAGTTTGAGTGTTAGCGGAACGAGGATTACAAAAACTTTGCTAGCAGTTCCTATTAATAATACTATTTTATATGTTGAACCAATTTATCAACAATTATTAAATGAAACTACTGAGCAAAAGCCTACATTAAAAAGAGTGGTTGTTGCTTCAGGTAATAAGATTGCTATAGGTAATAATTTAACAGAGGCTCTAACAAATTTATTATCACAATCAGCTGGCAATATTGAAATTACTGATACAGATAATATTGATGATTTGATTAATGAAATAATTAAAGCAAATGCTAATGTTAAAAATTCAAGTAGCAATAATGATTGGAAATTATTTGGTGAAGACATGCAAACTTTGACTAATTTAATAGATCAATTAGAGACTCAGGTAAATGAAAATAACAAAAATCAAGATGAAAATGAAATAGCTAATGAAGTTATAAATGATTTACAAGATAATACAATAGTAGTAGATGAAAACTAGAGGAAGGAAAATAAAATATATGAATACACCTAATAAATTAACAGTATTTAGAGTACTTTTAGTGCCCATAATGGTTATAGTTTCTTTAATCAATATACCTGTGAATGTGGGTGGAATACCACTAACATTTATCATAATGGATGTTATATTTATAATAGGGTCATTAACGGATAAGTTAGATGGATATTTAGCTAGAAAAAATAATCAAATAACTAATTTTGGCAAATTTTTAGATCCTATCGCAGACAAAATATTAGTCGTTTCAGCAATGCTTATATTGGTTGGAGCAGGAAAATTACCAGCGTGGATTCCTATAATTGTTATAACAAGAGAATTTGCTGTTTCTGGTTATAGACTTATTGCTGTTGAACAAAATGGTAAAGTTATTGCAGCTAGCGTTTGGGGAAAATTGAAAACTGTCACACAGATGTTAGCCATTATACTTGCATTTATAGATACTAATTATTTTGGAGCAGTATTTTTTGAACAGATGGAAACATTACCTTTTGTTTTAAATTTAATATCTACAATCTTGATGATAATAAGTGTTATAGCTACAATATTCTCGGGATATGATTATTTAAAAGGTGGAAAAGAATTATTAAAAAATGCAAAATAGTTATAAGCTTTCTTGAGTAGTGAAATAAATTTACTCAAGAAAGCTTATGTTAAATATGTTATTTTGTAGATTAATCTAAAGGAGATATATAGATGGAAGCAAAAGAAAGAATTGAAGAATTAAGAAAAATCATTAATTATCATTCAAAAAAATATTATGATGAAGATAAACCAGAAATATCTGATTATGAATATGATATGCTTATGAATGAGTTAAAAGCTTTAGAAAAGGAACATCCAGAGCTTATAACTCCTGATTCACCAACACAAAAAGTTGGCGGACATGTAAAAGAAGATTTTGCAAAAGTAACCCACGAAGTTCCTCTTCAAAGTTTGCAAGATATATTTTCTTTCGAAGAACTATATGATTTTGATAAACGAATTAAGGAAAAAGCAGAAGAATATAATGAAAAAACTAACTACTGTGTTGAAACAAAAATAGACGGATTGTCTTGTGCATTAAAATATGAAAAAGGAATTCTAATACAAGGAGCTACAAGAGGAGATGGATTAGTTGGGGAAGATGTAACACCAAATGTTAAAACTATAAAATCTATACCTCATAAATTAAAAGAGCCATTAGATATTACTGTAAGAGGTGAAGTTTTTATAGGTAAAAAAGAATTTGAGGCATTAAATGAAGAGAGGGAAGTATTAGGACAACCTCTTTTTGCAAATGCTAGAAATGCTGCTGCTGGTTCCTTAAGACAATTAAATAGCAAAATAACTGCAGAAAGACCTTTAGATATATTTATATTTAATGTACAAAAATTTGACGGAACAACCTTTAATTCTCACTGGGAAGAATTAAACTTTTTGGCAGATTTAGGATTTAATGTTGTGCCTTTTAGAAAGCTTTGCCATAATATAGATGAAGCAATAGAAGCAATTAAAGAAATTGGAGATAGACGTGAAGAACTAACATTTGGAATTGATGGAGCAGTTGTTAAAGTAGATAATCTTGACCTAAGAGAAAAACTAGGAACCACATTTAAAGTTCCTAAATGGGCGATTGCATATAAATATCCACCAGAGAAAAAAGAAACAATTTTAAAAGATATAGTTTGTCAAGTGGGTAGAACAGGAGTTATAACTCCAATGGCAATATTAGAGCCAGTTAAAGTTGCAGGTTCTACTATTTCAAAAACAACACTTCATAATGAAGACTTTATAAAAGAAAAAGGACTTATGATAGGAGATCATGTAGTTATACAAAAGCAAGGTGATGTCATACCTGAAGTAGTTGATGTATTAAAAGAAAAGAGAACAGGTGAAGAAAAATTATTTGAAATGCCTAAAGTTTGTCCAGTTTGTGGAGCCCCTGCAATAAGAGAACCAGGGGAAGCGGCTGTTAGATGTACAGGAATTGAATGTAGTGCTAAAGCATTAAGAAATATAGTTCATTTTGCATCTAAAGACGGAATGGATATTTTAGGATTAGGGTATAAAATTGTTGAACAATTATTAGACAAAAAGTTAATAAAAGATATAGCAGATATTTATAGTTTAACAATTGAAGATATAGCATCATTAAAGAAAAATGGCAAAAAATTTGCTGAAAATCTAATTAATGCTATAGATGAAAGTAAAAATAGAGATTTAGAAAATTTGATTTCTGCATTTGGAATAAGACATGTAGGAAAAAAACTTGCAAAGGTTTTGGCAAAAAAATATGGCACCTTGGAAAATTTAATGAATGCATCTTTAGTTGATTTAGCCACTAAAGATGATATAGGAGAAATAATTGCTGAAAGTATATATGGTTTCTTTAAGGAAGACCAAACTATTGATTTAGTTAACAGACTAATTAAAGCTGGAGTTAATACAAAACATTTTGATGAGCAAATAGATAATCGTTTTGACGGAAAAATATTTGTTCTTACTGGTTCTCTTTCTAAATATTCTAGAGACCAAGCTAGTGAAATAATTGAAAATATGGGAGGCAAAACTTCATCAAGTGTGTCTAAAAAAACAGACTATGTATTGGCAGGTGAAGATGCCGGAAGTAAGTTAGAAAAAGCACAAAAATTAGGTGTTAGAATAATATCAGAAGAAGATTTTGAAGAAATGATAAAATAACAAATAATTGTGAAAGGAGATTAGTAGTTTATACTAAAACTAAAAATATGGATGGAAAATATACTTTTAAACGTTTTTCTGAAGATTTAGATGATGGATATAAAATATTATTTAATTATGTAAGAAATAGATATATGGTTTATAAAGTTAGGGATAATTGTTATATGCAAGAATTAGTAGAGCTTATGAGCAAAAATCCAGTCCCGGTTAAAGCTATGATAACTACGAAAGCTATAAAGCAGATGTTTCCATATATGGAAGATATTGAATATAAACAAGATAAATAGTTGTTGAAAGGATGATTTTATGAATAAAGAAGATTTTGTTAAAGAGATTACTAATATAGATGAAAATTTTGCTCAATGGTATACTGATATAGTCAGAAAGGCTGAACTTGCCGATTATACTGAAACTAAGGGATGTATTGCTATAAGACCTTATGGTTATGCTATATGGGAAAATATTCAAAATTATGCAGATAAGTTATTTAAAGAATCTGGTGTAAAGAATACATATTTTCCAGTGTTGATTCCTGAAAGTTTATTGCAAAAAGAAAAGGACCATGTAGAAGGATTCGCACCAGAAGTAGCATGGGTTACAGAAGCTGGTGGAGAAAAGTTAGAAGAAAAGCTTTGTATTAGACCTACATCTGAAACTATATTTACTACTATGTATTCTAAATGGTTAAAATCATGGAGAGATTTACCTTTTGTTTATAATCAATGGTGTAGTGTTTTAAGATGGGAAAAAGAAACAAGACCATTTTTACGTTCAAGAGAGTTTTTGTGGCAAGAAGGTCATACAATTCATGAGACAGAAAAAGAAGCTAAAGAAAGAACTTTAAAGATGTTAGATATTTATTCTGATATTGTAGAAAACTTTTTAGCTATACCTGTTATAAAAGGGATAAAAACAGAAACAGAAAGATTTGCAGGCGCAGTAGAAACTTATACAATTGAGGCAATGACTTATGATGGAAAGGCTTTACAATCAGGCACTTCACATTATTTTGGACAAAACTTTACAAAACCATTTGATGTAAAATTTCAAAACAGAGAAGGAAAACAAGAATATGCTTATCAAACTTCTTGGGGAATATCTACTAGACTAATTGGAGCTATAATTATGGCTCATGGTGATAATAGAGGCTTAAAATTACCACCAAAAGTTGCTCCTATTCAAGTTGTTATTGTTCCTGTTGCTATGCACAAAGAAGGTGTTAAAGAAAAGGCAGAAGAATTATATAATTCTTTAAAAGATAAATTTAGAATGGAGATAGACTTAAGAGATAATGTTTCACCTGGTTTTAAATTTAATGATTGGGAAATGAAAGGTGTGCCTATTAGGATAGAAATAGGACCAAGAGATATTGAAAATGGTGTATGTGTATTAGTTAGAAGAGATACTCAAGAAAAGATAACTGTAAAATTAGATGAAGTAGATAAAGAAATAGATAATCTATTAGTAGAAATACACAATAATATGTTTGAAACATGCAAAAAGAGAATGAATGCTAAAACAACTATTGCACATAATTTAGATGAATTTAAAGCTAATATGGATAAGGAGCAAGGATTTATTAAAGCAATGTGGTGTGGAAGTAGTGAATGTGAAGCCAAGATTAAAGAACTTACAGCAGCAAAGTCTAGATGTATACCTTTTGAACAAGAAAAAGTAGGAGATACTTGTGTTTGTTGTGGTAAAAAAGCTGATAAAATGGTAATTTGGGGAAGACAATATTAATATTTAACTTTAAATAAACTTTCTAAATTTAAAATTTAGAAGAAAGAAGGCAAACAAATGGATGAGGAAGAAGAGAAAGAATACAGGATAGAAGATGCAGAGGAAAATTCAGACAATAAAGAATTTATGTTACAGGCATTAAAAGATAAGGCAAGTTGGGTATTAGCTTATGCGTCTAGTAGATTATTTGAAGATAAAGATTTGGTATTAAAAGCAGTTACTCAAGATGGACAATTACTATACTATGCAAGTAAAGAATTGAGAGATGATAAGGATGTAGTTTTAGCAGCAGTTACAAATAAGGGACTAATATTAAAATATGCAAGTAAAAGATTAAGAGGAGATAAAGAGGTTGGAATGGCTGCGATTAAGCAAAATAAAAAAGCAGAAATGTATTTAACTGATGAACTTAGAAAAGATGAAGAAATAAATAATTTTTTACATCCACCAGAAGAATAAATTTTACGTTTGAAGCGGTTCTTTTCGTATATTATTTTACAAAAAGAACCGCTTTTAACATAAAATTATTAAAAATTTAAACCAGAACTTGGTTCTACATTTACAGTTTTTTGATTAGTATATATTACATATCCGGGAACTGCACCATTTGGCTTTTTGACATATTTAACTAAAGTGTAATCAACAGGTACATTTGATGAAAACTTAGCTTTACTATAATATGCGGCTATTTTAGCGCATTTAATTATAGTTTCCATTTTAGGCATATCTCCACCAGAACGTAAAATAACATGACTTCCGTGAATTTCTTTAGCATGGAACCAGTAGTCATTATCATTTGCAACTTTCATTGTCAAATAATCATTTTGTCTATTGTTTTTTCCTATTAATACTGTGTAACCATCAATATTCATTCTCATATAATTATCTATACTAGATGTTTCTTTCTTTGTTGTTTTATTTTGTGATTTAGAAGAATCATTAAATAAAATGTTTTCAGAAATTTCTGTATAGATTTCATTTATAGAATCTATGTCATGGGCATTATCTAATTCATAAATTAAACTTCCTAAATAATCTAATTCTTTTTCAGCATCTTTTTTTTGTGCATTTACGATTTCTAAAGTATTTTTCTGTTTATTATATTTCTTGAAATAGTTTTCAGCATTTTGTGAAGTAGATAATTCGTTGTTTATTGGAATTATGATAATAGTGTTATTATCATAATAATTTTCTAACTCTACAAAATTTTGAGATAATTTTAAAGTATCTATTCTATATATGTTAGCTATTAATAGTTCACCATAAATTTTATATTTTTCCATGTTTTGACATGATAATATTTTGTTATTAATATTATCTAATTTTCTAGTAAGTTTGTCCAAAGTTCCGTTTATTATTTTTAGTAAATTATTTCTGTAATTTTTAAATAAATCATCTTGTGATTTTTGATAATAAAAGTCATCTAAGAAATAATTTATTTGAAAATTTTCGTCTTTTTTATCGTTATAAATAGTATAATTATTTTTAAATGATTTACAAATTGCAGAATCACTTTTAATGATATTATTGATATATTCATATATTTCTTTTAAACTATTTTCTGATACGGTATTAGACAATTTTAACTCTTCTATAGTAGCTTGAATAAACAATTTACTTATTCCAGTAAAAAGAGTTGGTAATACGCTATCTAAAGTATGTTTGTCTGATTGTAAGCATAGGTTAATAAATTCTTTTTCATTAATACTTAGAAAATCGTTTTTGGTTGATTTAGGAAAAACATATTTTCTTCCTGGCATAATACTTCTAGAAGTATTATTTTCAGATTCATTATCAAATCTTTTTAAAGCATCAACTATTATACCGTCAGAATTAACTAGGATTACATTGCTGTATTTACCCATTAATTCAATAGTTAATGTTCTATAAATTTTATCATTCATTTCATTAAAACATTCAAATTCGATAAAGCAAATTCTTTCTAAACCATTAGTATATATTCTATTTATTCTAGAATTAATTAAATATTTTCTTAGTAGCATACAGAAATTAGGAGCAACAAAAGGATTTGATTTTTCGTTAGTTGTTAAATTGATTCTATAATTATCTGCACTAATATCTATATTTAGAGCATAAAGATTACCATTAGCATATACACTAATTAATAGTTCATTTTTATTTGGCTCATAAATTCTATTTACTTTTCCATTTTGCAATTTTTGTAATTCATCTACAACTTTTTTTAATACTATTCCATCATAAGCCATAAAAATTTTCCTTCCTACATTTAATTTAGTGAAAATTTTGCATATAATTTACACTACTGAATAATAGCATAAAAGGTCAAAAAACTCAATAAAACTTGATAAAATTGTGAATTTTTCAAAAGTATTCACAAAAATATTGACATTAAGCCTTTTTATAAATATAATACAGAGGTAAAACACTGGAGGTATACATTTATAATGGCAAACAACAACGTTTTCTTTTCAAAAGAAATATTTGACAACATGACAGATGAAGAAATTGTTAAAAGAGCAAAAGCTGACAATAAAGATGCTTTGGATTTTTTAATTAATAAATACAAAGATGTTGTAAATATGAAGGTAAGTAAATATTATATAAATGGAGCTGAAAAAGAAGATATAGTTCAAGAGGGGCTAATTGGTCTTTATAAGGCTATTAGAGATTTTGACCCAAATAAACAGAATTCATTTAAAACTTTTGCTAATCTTTGCGTTGAAAGGCAAGTTATTACAGCTATAAAAGGGTCAAATAGACAAAAGCATATACCACTTAATTCGTATTTATCTTTAAATTCATCTAATTATGAAAATGAAGATGGTGAGGAAGAGGGACAACTTATAGAGGTTTTAGATGCTAATCCTGTTGAAGATCCTTTGGATACTGTTACTAAAAATGAATACTATAAAACTATTGAAAAAACAATAGAAGAGTCATTAAGTGATTTTGAAAAGCAAGTTTTAGCAAAATTTATAGATGGGCATTCTTATTTACAAATTGCAGAAGAACTTAATTCACCAGTAAAGTCTATTGATAATGCAATTCAAAGAATTAGAAAAAAAACTATTAAAAATTTGGGAAATGAAATGATTTCTTAAATATGTATTGATTAAGTTAGAAAATTATGATATAGTCATCTTACTTTCTCTTAAATTATTATGTTATATAAATTATCCTAAGCTGTATATAATTCAGTTTAGGATATGTTATGCCTATATAGCTCAGTAGGTAGAGTGCAGCCTTGGTAAGGCTGAGGTCACGGGTTCAATTCCCGTTGTAGGCTCCAATGACGTTTCTGTTCGAACTAATAGAATAGAATTGATGCAAAATCAATCAGAAAATAAAATCTGGTTGATTTTTTTGTTTTAACTCATCTTGTGTGGATTTTGCAAGTTGTCCTTGAATAAAATAGATTAAATATTTCTTTTACAACTTTTGAAAATGTAAATATTACAAAAACTTTACAGAAATATTATTTTTTTATTACTTTGATAAGAAATAATAAATTTGCTTAAAGTATATGTTATAATAATTATATATTTAAGGAGGAGATTTGTAATGAAATATAAAACAGAAGAATTAGAAAAAATGTCTAAAGAAGAATTAGTTAAAGTATATAGAGAAGCAAAAACATCTTTAAAGAAAAATATATTAACTAGTTTAGCCAATAGCGGAAAATTTGCAGTTCTTATGGACCAATTAAATCCATCAGAGTTAATATATATGGCAAAAATACATCCATATAAAGAAGTTGTAGTAGATACAATGATAGGTGAAATGGAATCTCATGGAGTGTCAATGGCTAAATATTTTGATGGAATCGGACTTAAAAAACGGATTTCAAAGAGAAATTTTTAATGAATTTACGGATGCACTTCAGCATAAAAGTTTTTTTGCAAAAGTAAAAGAAATCTTAACTAGAAAGCCAGCATTGCCAGAGACGTTACCTAAAAAGATAGAACAGGCTAAAAAACTATGTGAAATTGAAATTAGAAGAACTAATGCAACTGGAAAGAAAATGGAACAACTTGAGTCTCAAGATTTAGATAAAGCAGTAGATGAGTCAAGAGTTGAAGTTAATAATGGAGAAATGGCTAAGGTATTTGATAGATATGCAAAAGAAGCTCGCAAAGATGGAAGATTTTTTGGAACGTATGGAGTAAATACAGATGTTGCAAATAGAGTAATAGCACAATTAACCGAAGAATATATGTCAACATTAGGCGAAGGAAAAGAAGATGTAGCAAGATTAGTTGCAATGAAAGAATTTGAAAGCTATAGTGGACAAGATTACTATGTTCCTTATTCTCAAGCATCATTTAGAGCAAATGACTATTCTTTTGATAATACAAGAACAATAAGTGGTGCATCAGATAATAGAGCTTGGAAAAAGAATTTATTAGAAGTAGAACAAGTGCAAGATTTTACAGCAAGAGGACATAATTTTGGAGAAGTATTTGTAGTAAAATCTGAATTTAGTCCAACATCTTATGCTATACAAGGAAAATGGGCTCCAATATATGAATACTATACAAAAGATAAGAACGGAGAGATGGTTCGTATAGGTAGTGGAAAAATAAATCAAAAAACAGGAAAAATGGAAACAACTATAAGTATAGATGGACAAGATAGGTCAAATGATATGAGTCTAATAAATGGTACAGAAGAACTTGCAAAGGCAAAAGAGAATGGAAAAGTAATACAATTTGACTCAAGTGAATATACAGGAAAAAGTATAAAAACATCTCGTAAAGATATAGAACAAGCACTTATAACTAAATCAATCCAAGAATACTTAGGAAAAGAAAAACAAATTGCAGATATAACACAAGTAAAAGATATACCAGTTGTTACTTATGATCAAAGAAGAAATCCACAAACTAAAAATGCTTATGTAGTTGCTTGTGTAGAAAATGGTGTTGAATCATACGAAATGGTATGTATTGGGGAAGATGGAAAATGCGAAACATATCCAGGTATGAATAAAGATATGTTGGCCAAAAAAGAAATTTATTTTCCTACTGGTATGAAAACAGGATATGATAAACGAACAAGTTTAAATGTATTAGATAAAAAACAAGCTCTAGAAACATTCAAATCAAAAGATGGCATACAATACTCTGCTTATAGAGATAAAAACGGAAATTTAAGAGTAGCTCAAATGATGGAATATGCTAGTGGCAATGGAAAATATGCCGAAGAACTTGATACATATAGTGTAATGCATGGAAATATTGAAAAAATAAAGGAACAATCAAAAGAAGAATATGACAAAGTTTTAGCATTACAAAAAGCAAAACAAGAAGAAAAATCAACAAATTTGCGCTTAGATAGTAAAAAAGATGATTCATTGAGTTTATAATAAAGTTATTATTATCTTACCTCTAAAAATAGACTTTAATTTTAGAATTTTCTGAAATTAAGGTCTATTTTTTAGAAAATTATGTTAATTTGGCTAATTAGATTGAAATAAATAGGAATTTATGGTATAATAATTATGTTTAAGCCGTTGATGGATGTAGAATGGTATTAATCTTATTAGGAGGATAAGCATCATGGCAAGGGCAAAAAACAGTAGTGAACTTAAAGAAAAACCTGTTATTCCTATGAAAATGGTAGAACCATTTAAGGGAATTGTCGTCAAAATCGTAGTAACAACTGATGATAAGGTCTTGACAAGAGATCTTATGCGGGAATTGGAGGTTTATGCTAGAGCCTTGGAGTATCAAGGCGTAATGAGAACTGTTTTTGATAACCCTATAGTATTGGCTTTCAAATCTGAAGAGGAGGCAGACGAATTTAGAAAGAACTGGAGAGGAATTGTCGAAAAAAAACATGAATAACTGGAGGACGAACTTATGTTACAAAAAATTAAGATGTTTTTTACTTCGAAAAAGTATCGGAAAAGAGTTCTAAACACACTTTTTTTGTTTGCGATTATTCCGGTAGAGTACATTTTATCAATAGTTGAAGTCATTAAACTGTATATCAAATTTCCGAACAAAGAGGAAAGAGATGCAGAAATTGCTAGAAGAGAAGAATTTGTCACGAAAGAGATAGACCAAATGGAAGAAGAGTATAGGAAGTATGATGCTATTGATAAACTAAGAGCAAATGCTTTTGCATTTAATTTTGCAGTAATGGGGTATGTGGATTATAATCTGGCGGAAGATAAATCTGCTTATTCTTCTGAGTATCTGCATGATATGCAATATTTATACGATAATTCAAAGAAACAATTCAATTATTATCTTTCCAGACTGGCATGGTTGGGAATCAAGATTCCTGATGGATATGGTGACCTCATTAATGAGATGCCAATTGATGGATTAAAGTCTTGGGAAGAAGCTGATGATTTTGCTGATAAATTATCTAAGCAGATTCTCTCACTCAAGATTTAACTAACTAATAAGTATATACCACAAAGGGCTGGGCGTTTGCCTGGCCTTTTGTGGTCTTTTTATAAAAATTATAGTATAATTATAAAAAATTTAGAAAGGAAAAGAATTATGGAATATAGAGAAAATAGAAGAACTAAGGACAAAATTAGTGTTATTGGTCTTGGCGCTAGTTCTATTTCTGAATCAAGCGAACAAGAAGCAATAGAAACTTTGAAAATGGCTTTTGAAAATGGCATTAATTATTTTGATTTGGCAACTAGTGATTCTAAGGGATTTAAGTTTTATGGAAAAGCTTTTAAAGAGGTTAGAAATCAAGTAATTTATCAAGTGCATTTTGGAGCTAATTATGAAACTGGAAACTATGGTTGGACAACTAATTTGGATAAAGTAAAAAAATCCGTACAGTGGCAATTAAATGAATTACAGACAGATTATATAAATTATGGATTTATCCATTGCTTAGATGAAGAAAGCGATTGGGATAGTTATGTTTCTAATGGTGTTTTAGATTATATTAAGGAGCTAAAATCTAAAGGGATTGTAAAACATATAGGATTGTCATCACATACACCAAGTTTAGTTCAAAAAATATTAGATACTAATTTAATAGATATGGTTATGTTTAGTATAAATCCAGCTTATGATTATAATTGCGGTGATTATGCTAATGGAAGTATGGATGAACGTATGGAATTATATAAAAGATGTGAAAAAGATGGTGTGGGTATTTCTGTAATGAAACCATTTTCAGGAGGTCAATTATTAGAAGACAGTACCTCTCCTTATGGTAAAAAACTTTCTAGAATCCAATGTATTCAATATGCATTAGATAAACCAGGAGTTTTAACAGTTTTACCAGGAATAAGAGGAAATAAAGATTTATTAGAAATATTAAAATACTTTAGTGCTTCTGCTGAAGAGAAAGATTATTCTATAATATCTAATTTTACACCTATAGATGCAATGGAAAAATGCGTATATTGTAATCATTGTGAACCTTGTCCTGCGGGATTAGATATTGGACTAATTAATAAATATTATGATTTAAGTCTTTCTGGAGATAGTTTGGCTAAAGATCATTATATGAATCTAACAAAAACAGCTCAAGATTGTATAAGCTGTGGACACTGTAATGGTAGATGCCCTTTTAAGGTTGATCAAGTGGATAAAATGAAGGAAATAGAAAAGTATTTTGGAAAATAAACTAGAAGAGATGGATTTAATTATTCCATCTCTTTTAAATTACTTATAAGTTTGATTTTATGGTAAATATCATACCATGAATAAGCAACATTGATATTGTGACCTTTACAATCTTTATTATATTCTGAGTGCATACATATAACAGGAATTTTTGAAGAAATTCTATTAATGTTAGTAGGCTTGTCTTCAATCATTATATCAATATGATTATTTAAACATATTTCTAATTTATCTTCTGGTGAAAAAATAAGATTATCAAATAAAATATTATTCTTTTTAAGCCATTCTTCAGTTATCTTTTTATTTTCTTCGATACTTATTATTCTTTCACTATGTCTGGCAGTTATAATGTATATTTTATTTCCTTCATTTTTTAACCTTTGAATTATTTCACTGGCAAATTTCCTTGGAGGTTCTTCTGTTAAATATTTTATATAATATTCATCCCAAAATTTATCATCTAAATTGTTATCAACATTAAAAACTTCATTAGATTCAAAACCAGAAGGATTTTCAATATATTTATCATATTTTGAAAAAAACTTAGAACCATAATCAAGCTGGAATTGACTTATATTTGTAAGTGTACCGTCTATATCTATACCTATATTCATAAAAATCTCCTTAAATAATTATAATACTGTATTTATTGCATTTCTTGCAAGTTCATCACATCTGTTATTAAATTCATTATCTGCATGGCCTTTTACTTTATGAAATGTAACTTTGTGAATTTTAGTCAAAGCATATAGTTCTTCCCATAGCTCCTTGTTTTTTACTGGCTCACCATTTGCTGTTTTCCATCCTTTTTTTAACCAGTTATAAATCCACCCTTGGTTAAAGCAGTTAACCACATAAGCACTATCACTATATAAATCAACCTCAGAAGGAAATTTTAAAGCTTTTAAGGCTTCTAATACTGCTGTAATCTCCATTATATTATTTGTTGTATTTTTACTTCCACCAGATAATTCTTTTTTATTATCATTATACATTAATATAGAACCCCATCCGCCGGGTCCTGGGTTGCCAGAGCAGGCACCATCAGTATATATTGTAACTTTTTTCATATTTACATCCTTTCAGAAAAATTAATTATTTTGCTTAAAATAAAACCTTACAATTATTGATAAAATGCAAAGTTTGTGATATTATATCAATAAATTAAAAAACGTTCAAGAGGGAGGCTAAAAAAGTGAGCAAAGTTGTAGGCATTATAGCAGAATATAATCCATTTCATAATGGACATGCATATCATATTCAAAATGCTAAAGCACAAACTAAAAGTGACTACGTTGTTGCTGTAATGACAGGCAATTTTACGCAAAGAGGTAATACTTCAGTTGTTGACAAGTGGGAAAAAACAAGAATGGCCCTTATTGGTGGTGTTGATTTAGTAATTGAACTACCTACAATTTATAGCATTTCGAGTGCTGAAAACTTTGCAAATGGAGCAGTTAAAATTTTAAAAAATATTGGAATTGTTGATACAATTTCTTTTGGAATGGAAGCTGATGATATTTCAACTTTAAATAATGTAGCAAATGTACTTTATAATGAGCCACCAGAATATAAAAGTATATTAGAGCATGAACTTAGTAAAGGAAATTCTTTTCCTAAGGCTAGAGAAAATGCAACAATGATGTATTTAAATGATATAAAAAGATATGCTAATGTTTTAAAAGGCTCTAATAATATTCTTGCAATTGAATATTTGAAAGCTTTAAAAAAACAAAAAAGTAATATTACGCCAGTGGGAATTAAACGTGAAAAAGTATATTATAATAGTACAAAAATTATAGATGAATATGCAAGTGCAACTGGCATTAGAAGTTTATTATTGAGAAATCAATTAGATGAAGTAAGAAGAGTAGTACCTTCAAAGGTCTTTAATTTATTACTTAATGATATTAGACAAGGAACTTATGTATTAGATATTACAGCCTTTAATAATGAAATAATATATAAATTAAGATCTATGTCTGCAAAAGATATAGCTAATTTGCCAGATGTTAATGAAGGATTAGAAAACCTTATAAAGGAAAAGGCGAATAAAACAAATAATTTAATTGAGCTAATAAATAGTATAAAGTCAAAAAGATACACTCAAACCAGAATTCAAAGAATTTTGTTATATGCCTTAATTGGAATTACTAAAAAAGATATGGAAATTTCTAAAAAGATGATTCCTTATGTAAGAGTATTAGGATGTTCTGAAAATGGAAAAATGCTTTTGTCTCAAATAAATGGAAGAGCTAAAGTTATAACTTCTTTTAAAAAATTTGAAAAGGCAAACAAAAATAAAAGAATAGCAAGAATGCTTGAAATAGATAAACTAGCTACAGATATTTATACTTTAGGATATAAAAAGAATTCAGTAGCAGGTCTTGATTATACAAAAGGATTAATATTACAATAAAATTTCTAAATATTACATTTCTGTTACAAAGATTGAAAATATAAGTTTTATGAAATATAATTTACGAAAGAGGAGGAACCAAAATGGAAGGAGAAACATTTGCATCTTATATGCTAAGTGAAAAAGACTGGCTTAAAAAAATGGAAATAATGCGTTATTTAAGGAAAAAAACAGGAATTTATTATGATAATACTGTTGTATTTAAAACTCTTATAACTAAAATGTTTTTGAATTATTTAAAGGAAAATTATCCAGATGAGGATCTTGATGAAAATCTAATTATAACTGCAAGATTGTTATGTGATTGCCTAAAAAAAGAAAATGCCACTGATTTAGAGGATATTCGCTCTTATGCATGTAAGGGTGCTGAATATCTTGCAAAATTAGGCTTTGATAAAAGATTTTGCAGAATTTGCGAAGGGGTCAATAGATATACTATTGGTGAGAATAGAGAGCCTGAAAGTGATATTTTGGAACTTGCTGATCAATTCGGTGGTATGCTTTTAAATAGACCTGAAAGAGTAGGATTTAAAGCAGATGAGGCAGTAGTATTACTTAAGTATAGAAACTTAAAAGGAAAATATAATAGATATTTAGATAAATTTTTAGAATTTGTTAATTTTGTTAATAAAGTGGAGGCATAGTTATGAGTGATTTTAATGAGATGGCTACTGAAATTGGTAGATTAGAACCAGATGATGTATCAAAAGGAGCACAACTTGCAGGAGCAATGTTTGATCAATATATAGCAGATAAGATTAGAAGTATAACGAAATCAAAAATGAAAGAACAAGAAAGTGATGAACCAAGAGTCCTTTCTGGTGCTGAGGCTCGTGAGGGTGTGGAAAGTCTTGAAAGAGGTTCGATAAATGACCCTGAAATAGATTATTCAATTTATGACCAAGGAGTGATTAGAGAAGAAAATCCATTAATGGGCAAAAAAGATTTGAATTATATAAATCCTAAAATAGATGAGTCAAAATTAAAAAATCCTGAAGAGCTATATAATAAGATGAACAAGAAAGATTTGAATTATACAAATCCTGAAATAGATGAGTCAAAATTAAAAAATCCTGAAGAGCTATATAATAAGATAAATAAAAAAGACTTGAATTATACAAATCCTGAAGATACACAAGCTAAACAGAACCAAGATATTGGTGATTCAGATAGAGATGATAGATAAAAATTGAGAAGGGGCATAGAATGAACGAAATATTTGCAGATTTACACGTACACATAGGAAGAAGTGAAAATGGAAAGCCAATAAAAATAACAGCAGCGAAGTCATTAAACTTTGCAAATATTGCTAAAGAATGTTTTGAAAGAAAAGGTATAGATGTAGTTGGAATAATAGATTGTGCTTCACCTTATGTAATAGAAGATATTGAAAATTTCTTAAGAGCAGGAGATGCTTATGAAATAGAAGATGGTGGAATTATTTATAAAGATAAAATATGCATTATTTTGGGTAGTGAAGTAGAAACAACTGAACTAAGAGAAGATGGCAAACATGGTTGTGCACATAATTTATGCTATTTTCCAACTTTAAAAGATATAAAGGGTTTCTCAAAAGAGATGTCTACACATATTCATAATATTACATTAAGTACACAAAAATCTGATGTTTCAGGTTATGAACTTATTGATATAGTTGAAAAATATAATGGAGTATTAATTCCAGCGCATATTTTTACTCCATTTAAAAGCTATTATGGAAATTGTACAGAACGACTTGAAAGAATTTTTAAAGAAAAATATGATAAAATATTTGCTGTAGAGTTAGGATTAAGTGCTGATACTTATATAGCAGATGAAATTAGTGAGCTTTCAAAAAAGAATTTTATAACTAATTCAGATGCACATTCTCTACCTAAAATAGCAAGAGAATATAATAAATTTTTAGTTGATAAAATTAGTTTTAAAGAAATAATGAAAGCAATAAAAATGGAAGATGGAAGAAAGATTATTGCTAATTATGGATTAGATCCTAAACTTGGAAAATATAATAGAAGTTTTTGCGAAGATTGTAATTGCTCAATTGAAACACCACCTCCAGCAACTGTTTGTGATAAATGTGGTGGTACTAACATTACAATGGGAGTGTATGACAGAATTGAAATAATAAAAGATCAAGATTCAAAAAGTCCAAGTTTTAGGCCGACATATAATTATCAAATTCCTTTAGGTTTTATGCCAGGGATTGGTGGTAAAACTATAGAAAAACTACTTTCAAATTTTGGTACAGAAATGACAATCTTACATAAGGCTACTAAAGATGATATAGAGGCAGTAGTTGGCGCAAAACAAGCTGAAATAATTGATAACGCAAGAAAAGGTCAAATGCACATTCATGCCGGCGGTGGCGGAGTGTATGGAAAAGTACAAATAGGGTAAAATTGGTTCTATTTACTCCTTTTAATACATAGATATTATGTATTAGGAGGAATAGAATGAAAAAAATTAAAAGTGTTATAGAAGAACACATTATCAATAATGCAAAAATTTATTTAATATTAATAATAATATTTTTAATTGGATTAATCATAGGAATAATTATTGCTAATAATTCCTCTCAAGAGCAAATTACTTCTATAAATAATTATATTAATAGTTTTATTAATGGATTAAAAAATGGAGAAAAAATAGATTATATAAAGCTTCTTAAGAATGTTCTGGAAAATAATTTTTTAATAGTGCTATTATTATGGTTTATGGGATCAACGATAATTGGTATACCAATTGTATATGGAATTATTGGGTATAAAGGATTTTGCATGGGGTATACAATATCATCAATTGTTTTAACATTAGGAACAGGAAAAGGTATTGCATTTGTACTTTCAGCATTATTTTTACACAATATAATAATAATACCATGTTTAATAGCAATTGCTGTTAGTGGAGTTAATTTGTATAAATCGATAATTAAAGATAGAAGAAGAGAAAATATAAGAATTGAAATAATTAGACATACTATTTTGTGCCTAATAATCCTTGTAATTATAGGATTTTCAGCCCTTATAGAAACTTATTTGAGTAGTAATTTATTAATAAGTATTGTAAATTATTTATAAAAACACTTTACTTTTGTTAAATAATTTGATATAACATAATAAGTTTAAGTAAACAATTAAAACAATAAATATAGAATAGGGGAGCAAAAATGGATAAACAGATTAAACTTTTTTTAGAATTCTTACAAAATGATAAAAAATTGTCAGAGAATACTCTTCAATCATATAGAAGAGATATTATGCAATTTAGAGACTATGTAATGGCAAATAATATAAATTACGCTAAAGCAAAAGAAGAAGATATAAAAGACTACTTAAAAGAATTACAAAAAGAAGGTAAAAAAACATCTACTGCATCTAGAAGCTTGGCATCTATAAGATCTTTTTATCAATTTTTACTTAGAACAAGAAAGGCAAAAAGTGATCCTACAGCTTCAATTCAATCTCCTAAAATAGAAAAAAGAGTTCCTAGTGTACTTACAGCGGATGAAGTTGAATTATTATTAGATCAACCTAAAGATGTTGACTTAAAAGGGACTAGGGATAAAGCGATGCTTGAATTTGCTTATGCTACAGGAATGAAAGTTACTGAAATAATTGATTTAGATATTGATGATGTTAATTTTGAAGAAGATACAGTAACTTGTTCTAATGGTAAAAAATCAAGAACTATTCCATTAGGTGCACTAGCAGAAAAAGCATTAAAAGAATATGTAGAAAAGGCTAGACCTATTTTAATAAAAGATGAAAATAATAAGGCATTATTTGTTAATGTTAATGGTTCAAGACTTACAAGACAAGGATTTTGGAAAATTGTTAAATATTATAAAGAACAAGCTCATATTGACAAAGATATTACTCCACACGTTTTAAGACATTCTTTTGCAACACATCTTCTACAAAATGGAGCAGATTTAAAATCAATTCAAGCAATGCTTGGCCATTCAGATATATCTTCAACACAAGTATATGCACAATTTCAAGATCCAACATTGAAAAATATTTATAAGAAAACTCATCCAAGAGCTTAATAATAAAATATTAAATTAATAAAAGAGAAAATAAATTGTTTAGTTATTTCAATTTGTTTTCTCTTTTATTAATTCTAAAAAGACAAATTTACCACTTGACATATTCACATAATAATAATAAAATAGTAAAGGAGAATATATTTAAAGTATATATATATATTTGAACATTGAAAATTTAATAGAAAGAGGTGTATGATATGGAAATTGCAATTTATATCATAATCTTTCTAGTCTCAGCGATAATTTTTTCAGTTATAGGATATATTGTTAGAAAAAAGACAGCAGAAGCAAAAATTAAAAGTGCTGAAGAAGAAGCACAAAAAATTGTAGAAGATGCTCAAAGAGAAGCAGAGAATACGAAAAAAGAAGAAATTGTTAAGGCTAAAGAGGAAATAATTAATAGCAGAAATGAATTAGAAGAAGAGATTAGAGAGAGAAGAAGTGATATTCAATTACAAGAAAAAAGATTATTACAAAAAGAAGAAAATTTAGAAAAGAAACTTTATTCAGCAGAGCAAAAGGAAAAACAACTTAATAAAAGAGAAGAAGATATTGACAAAGAAAGAGAAGAAGTTCAACGACTTAAAGATTCTCAATTAGATGAATTAGAAAGAATTGCAAGATTATCTGTAGATCAAGCAAAGGAACAATTATTATCAAAAGTAGATGAGAAACTTACTGCTGAAAAAGTTGAAAGAATTAAAAAGATGGAAGAGGATATTAAAGAAAAATCTGACGAAACAGCTAAGAATGTTATAACTTATGCTATTCAAAAGTGTGCAGCTGATCATACTTCAGAATCAACTGTTTCAATAGTTGCTCTTCCAAATGATGATATGAAAGGTAGAATTATTGGTAGAGAAGGTAGAAATATAAAGGCTTTGGAAACATTAACAGGAGTTGATTTCATAATAGATGATACACCTGAAGCAGTAGTTATTTCTGGTTTTGATCCACTTAGAAGGGAAGTTGCAAGAATAGCTCTTCAAAAGTTAATTGATGATGGAAGAATTCATCCAGCTAAAATTGAGGAAATGGTTGAGAAAGCAAAAGAAGAAGTTGCAAAAACCATTAAAGAAGAGGGCGAAAGAGCAGCGATGGAAACAGGAGTTCTTAATTTACATCCTGATATAATTAAGTTGTTAGGAAAATTAAAATATAGAACAAGTTATGGTCAAAATGTATTAAATCATTCTATAGAGGTTTCGAATTTAGCAAGAATAATGGCTGATGAATTAGGTTTGGATACTAAACTTGCAAGACGTGCAGGACTTTTACATGACATTGGTAAAGCACTTGATCATGATATGGAAGGCACACATGTAGAAATTGGTGTTGAAATTCTCAAAAAATATAAAGAAGATCCAAAAGTTATTAATGCTGTTGAGGCACATCATGGTGATGTAGAACCTCAAACACCAGAAGCATATTTAGTACAAGCAGCAGATGCTATATCAGCATCAAGACCTGGAGCAAGAAGAGAAACTCTAGATGCTTATATTAAGAGATTAGAACAACTTGAATCAATTGCAGATTCATTTGATGGAGTTGAAAAATCTTATGCTATACAAGCCGGTAGAGAAATTAGAATAATAGTTAAACCTGAAAAAATTTCAGATGATGAAATGACTATTATGGCTAGAAAAATTGCTGAAAAAGTAGAAAATGAAATGGAATATCCTGGTCAAATAAAAATTAATATGATTAGAGAAAAAAGAGTAATTGATTACGCAAAATAAATAAAAGGGCTTATATACTTTTGGTATATAAGTCTTTTTATTTGTGTTTTAAAAACAATTTAGAGCAACTAAAAAATTTATGTTAATATTGAAAACAAGACTAATTTATGATATAATTTTTAATGGGTATTTTTTGGAGGGAACGGATATTTATGGAAGAATTAACAATAGAAGAAAAGAAAAATATATTATTAAAGGATATGGAAAAGACTAACATAAAAATCTTAAATATAGAAGAATCATTAAATTTATTAAACAATGGAAAATCAATAGCTAGGTTTGGAGATGGTGAGTTAGACATAATAAAAGGAAAGAGTTTTCCTTTTCAAAAATATAATCAAGAATTAACTAAAAGACTAGTAGAAATACTTGGCGAAAAGCAAGATTTTTGTTTAATTGGCATTCCAGATGTAATAAATAGTTTTGATAATTTGACTGAAGAAAGTGAAAAGTTTTGGATTAACAATATGTATAGAACTAGAAAATCTTGGTTGGAATATTTAAATTCTGAAATTACATATTGCACAGCTAATATAACTAGGTTATATATGAGATATAAGGATAAAAGTAGATGCAAGGTACATTTCGAAATGTTAAAAAATATTTATAAAGGGCAAGATGTTATTGTTTGTGAAGGAGAACAAACAAGAGTTGGGGTTGGAAATGATTTACTAGATGGAAGTAAGTCTGTTCAAAGAGTAATTTGTCCAGCTGAAAATGCTTATGATAAATATTATGAGATTTTTGAAACTTTGAAAAAAGTGGGAAAAAATAAAATTATATTACTTTCGTTAGGTCCTACAGCAACAATTTTAGCTTATGATTTAGCAAAAGAAGGGTACAGAGCAATAGATACAGGAAATTTTGATATAGAATATGAATGGTTTAAAAGGGGTGCTACTAGAAAAGAAAAAATAAGCAATAAATATTCTATTGAAGTAGAAAATGGTAGAGAAACTGAAAATTCATTACCTGAAAAATATAAAAACGAAATAATTGCAGTTATAAAATAATTAAGCGAAAGGAAAATATAATATGAGAAAGATAATTTTAATGGGTGAGCCATATCATGGAAATATCGGAGATCAAGCAATATATTATGCTGAAGAGAAGTTTATAAAAACATATTTTCCAAATTTTGAATATTATCATGTTCATGAGGATAAATTAGATATCTGTGTTAAAAAAATGAAAAATATGATTAATACTGATGATATAATAATGATTCATGGTGGTGGAAATTTAGGAAATATTTATGCTAGACCAGAAAGAGGAAGAAGAGAAGTAATAAAAACTTTTCCAAACAATAAAATAATTTTATTTCCTGAAACTGCATATTTTACACCTGATGAAGAAGGAGCCAAGGAATTAGAAATTTCAAAAGAAATATATAATAAACACAGTAATTTAGTGATTTTAGCGAGGGAAAAGTTGTCTTATGATTTTATTAAAAAGCATTTTACCAGCGCAAGAGTTTATTTGACACCAGATATTGTTATGACATTGAAAATCAAATCAAATTATGACAGAAATGGAGCATTAGTATTATTTAGAGGTGATAAGGAAAGCATAATTTCCAGTGAAACAAAATGTGAAATACTAAATTTAGTTAAGAAAAATTATGATAATTATTTTATAACGGACATGAATTTAGAAACTATTAATAAAGAATCTAAAATTTATTTAAAAAATAAATTCTCAAAATACGGATTATTTAAGAATAGTATAGATGATGATATTAATTGCTTAGGAGGAGAATTAAGAGAAAAAATCTTAGAATATAAATTTGATGAATTCGAAAAATCAGAAGTTGTGATTACTGATAGATTACATGGTATGATTTTTTCAGCTATTACTGAAACTCCATGCATAGTTTTTAAGAGTTTAGATAATAAAATTACCGAATCTTATAAAGCTTGGTTAAGCAAATTCGATTATATTAAATATTTGAGTGATACATCAAAAGTAGGTGAAACTATAAAAGAACTAAAATCTCTAAAAAAAGTAGAATATGATAATGAATTTGCAATTAATAGTATTTTGGATGTTTTAAAAGAAGAAATAAATTAACATAAGAATAGGAGGAATTAGTGTGAAGATTTTAGCAGTAGGAGACTTGGTAGGTGAAACAGGTTTAGAAAAGTTAAAACATGATTTACCAAGTTTGCAAGAAATTGAAAATATAGATTTTACAATTGTAAATGGTGAAAATGTTGCTGGTGGAATGGGAATGACTAGTAAAATTTTTGCTGAACTAAATAGATTAGATATAGATGTCATTACAATGGGAAATCATACTTGGGGAAAAAAGGATATATTTAATTTTATTAATGACAAAAAGATAATAAGACCAGCTAATTATTCTAAAGGATGTCCAGGAAAAGGATATACTATTGTAGAAAAAATGGGCAAAAAAATTGCAGTGATTAATTTAATTGGTAGGACAGATATGGGCGTTTTATCTGATAATCCTTTCTATTGCATTGATGACATATTAAATAAAATAGATGCAGATATAAAAATAATAGATTTTCATGCAGAAGCTACTGCTGAAAAAATAGCTATGGGATATTATGTTGATGGCAGAGTTACTGCTATATTTGGAACACATACACATGTTCAAACAGCAGACGAGAAAATTTTAGAAAAAGGTACAGCATATATAACTGATATTGGTATGACAGGACCTGAAAAATCAGTTATTGGAATGGATATACAAGCTTCTCTAAAAAGATTTGTAACATCTTTACCAGAAAAATACAAATTAGCAGAAGGAAAATGTATGCTTAATGGAGTGGTTTTTGATATTGATGTAGATAATAGTCGAACAAAGAAGATTTATAGAATAAACTTGTAAAAAGTACCATAAAATGTCAGAAAACGTCGAACGATTTTACTATAAATTGGTAAAAAATACTAGACATTTTTTCCTTAAAGTATTATAACTATATATGTAATTACAAATAAACAATAATTTAAATTTTAGGAGGAAAAAATGGAAGTGTTAAAAATTTCATCAAAATCAAATCCAAACTCAGTAGCAGGAGCGATTGCTGGGATGGTAAAAGAAACAAAAAAGGCAGAAATGCAAGCAATTGGAGCAGGAGCATTAAATCAAGCTGTTAAGGCAGTGGCAATAGCAAGAGGTTTTGTAGCACCAACAGGAGTAGATTTAGTCTGTATACCAGCATTCGCAGAGGTTGAAATAGAAGGCGAAGATAGGACAGGAATACGACTTATAGTGGAATCTAGATAAAATTATATAAAAAGTTTATTAAAATCGGTTTAGTATAAACTTATGGGGGCATATTTTAATGTTTTGTGAAGAACATTTTATATATGTCTTTTTTATGTTTATGGGATTTTTAACAAAGTATTGAAAAATATATGGTTTTATTATATTATAAATAGGTAATAATAGTTTTATATTAACTTTGGGAGTGAACTTATGAAAAACAATGTATTTAAATATATATTTATCGTAGTTATAATATTGTTAATAATAGGAACTGTTTATGTTATATATAATCAGAATACTACAGAAGATGATGTTGAAGAGGAGGAAACTACACAAGAATCTACAATAGATATGAGAGATAGCCTTACTATGGGCATATCTAATTATGATACAATGAATCCTATTTTAACGAATAATAAAGAAATAATTAATATTACTAAATTGATATTTGATCCATTATTGAATATAACATCAGATTATAGAGTAGAACCATGTTTGGCTAAATCATGGACCAAAATCGATGATACTACTTATGAAGTGAAAATAGATACTTCTATTAAATGGCAAGATGGAAGTAGTTTAATAGCTAAAGATGTAAGCTTTACTGTTGATAGGTTAAAAGAAAGAAATACTGTATATTCAGCAAATGTGGCAGATGTGCAGAGTGTTGAAACTCCAGATACAGAAACTGTAATTTTTCATCTCTCAAGAGCTGTGAACTTTTTTGAATTTAATTTAACATTTCCAATTTTACCAAGTATGTATTATCTTAATGAAAACTTTGAGACTACAAATAAAATCCCAATAGGCACAGGTATGTACAAGATAGCTAGTATAGATGATAATACAATTTTGCTTACTAGAAATGATAGATGGAGATTTATAAAGGAGAAAACTCCAAAGGCTCAATCTATAACAATAAAAAGATATGGAACTATGGGAGAAATATATAATAGTTTCAAACTAGGTAATATAGACATAATAAATACTTCTACAAGTACTTATAGTGAGCATATAGGAACAATGGGATATAATAAAAAAGAATATAAAGGAAGAAATTATGATTATATAAGTCTTAATTGTAATGATATTATTTTACAAGATAAGGCAGTAAGACAAGCAATAAATTATGCAATTGATCGCAATACTTTAGTATCTACGGTTTTTTCTAATAATTATTATACTGCAAGTTCGCCTTTAGACTATGGAAGTTATTTGTACTCTCACGAAGGGGAAATTTCATATAATTCGGAGCAAGCTAGAACGGTATTAGAAGAAGGTGGATGGACTTATAGAAATGATAAGTGGCAAAAAAGTATTAATGGATATGTTAGAAGATTAACATTATCTTTAATAGTACCAGAAGAAAACGCTGATAGAGTAAATGCTGCAAATGAAATAAAGAGACAATTACAAAATGTAGGAATTACAGTAAATATTACTAAGGTATCTACTGAAAAGTATTATGAGTATTTGAATAATAAAAATTATCAGATGATTATAACTGGTGTCACTAATTCTATGAATCCAGATTTAACTTATTTTTATGGAGATGGCAATCTTGCAAATTACAATAATTCTGATGTTAAATCAAAGTTAAATTCTTTAGACAATTATGCAGAAATTCAAAAAGTAGTTAATGATGAAGTACCGTACATTGGATTATATAGAAGTAAAAATACATTAATTTTAAATGCAGATGTGGGAGGAAATTTTTCACCAAATAGTTATGATGTATATGATAATTTCAACGAATGGTTTAGACAAAAATAAAATTAGTAAAAAATAAAATCGAAAAAATGTTTGGAAAACTCTTGACAAATAAAATGGTTAGTATATAATATGTAACGTACAAACAAATGTTTAATTAGGAGGAAAATTATGAGTACAGAAAAAGCAAATTTAGAGAAGCAAAAAGCATTAGAGGCAGCATTAGGACAAATAGAAAAACAATTTGGAAAAGGTTCAGTTATGAAATTAGGTGAATTTAAAGCAATGAATGTTGAAGCAATACCAACAGGAGCTTTAAGTCTAGATATAGCACTTGGTATAGGAGGTATACCAAAAGGAAGAATTATAGAAGTATATGGTCCTGAATCATCAGGAAAAACCACACTAGCTTTACACATGATTGCTGAAGCACAGAAAATGGGTGGAGAAGCTGCTTTTATTGATGCAGAACATGCTCTTGATCCTGTATATGCTAAGCATTTAGGAGTTGATATAGATAATTTAATAGTATCACAACCTGATACAGGTGAACAAGCCCTTGAAATAGCAGAAGCTTTGGTTAGAAGCGGTGCTATTGACATAATAGTAGTTGACTCAGTTGCAGCATTAGTACCAAAGGCTGAAATAGATGGAGATATGGGTGATGCACACGTTGGACTTCAAGCTAGACTTATGTCTCAAGCTTTAAGAAAATTAGCTGGTGTAATCAATAAATCAAATAGTGTAATAGTATTTATTAACCAGTTAAGAGAAAAAGTAGGAGTTATGTTTGGAAATCCAGAAACTACACCAGGAGGAAGAGCACTTAAATTTTACGCATCTGTAAGAATGGATATTAGAAAAATAGAAAATATAAAGCAAGATGGTGATGTAGTAGGAAATAGAGTTAGAGTTAAAGTTGTAAAAAATAAAGTAGCGCCACCATTTAGAGAGGCTGAATTTGATATAATTTATGGTAAAGGTATTTCTAAATCAGGTAATATCTTAGATTTAGGTATAAATCTTGGATTAGTTGAAAAGAGTGGTTCTTGGTTTGGCTATAATGGAACAAGAATTGGTCAAGGTAGAGAAAATGCTAAAAAGTATTTAGAAGATAATCCAGAAATAATGAACGAAATCGAAGAAAAAATCAGAAATAACTTTAATGAGGCTTTTGAACAGAGTTTAGGTGAAGAAGTAGTTGATGAAGAACAAGAAATCGAGCCTACTGATGAAGACGAAGAATAGGGGTCAATATGTATAGTATTGAAGAGTTAGATGCTGCAAAAACTAAGGTTTTGAAATATATATCTTTCAAAAAAAGAACTGAAAATGAAGTAAGGTTAAAGTTTAATAAAATAATAGAAGATGATTTATTAAATGATACAATAGAAGAATTAAAAGAAAATGGATATATAGATGACTATAAATACATAAAGAGAGCTGTAAATGAATTTATGGCTCTTAAGAACTTATCAATAAAAGAAGTAAAATATAAGTTATTATCTAAGGGGATAAATAAAAATATATTAGATGATTACTTTTCAGAAAATATTGATATGTTAAAAAATTATGAGGTTCAATCAGCAAAAAATATTGCAAATAAGAAGTCAAATCTAGAAAAAGAAGAAATTATAAATTATTTAAGAAAAAAAGGCTATGAATTTGAAAGCATTAATGAGGCTATAAATGATTAAAGCGAAAGGAAAATAAGATGCAAAATGTTTTTACATTAGAAATTAATAAATATAAAATAAAAATTGATAATTTTGAAGGCCCACTTGATTTACTTTGTCATTTAATTGATGAAAATAAAATGGACATATATGATATATCTTTAAGTGATATAACAGACCAATATATAGAGTATATTAATATGGCAGAACAAATGAATTTAGAAGTTACAAGTGAGTTTTTAATAATGGCATCAAACCTTCTTTATATTAAATCAAAAAAATTACTTCCAAGACAGGAAGAAGAGGAGGAAATGCTTTCAGAAGAAGAACTTATTAGAAGAATTATTGAATATAAACAGTATAAGGAAGTAACTAATAAATTACGAGATATGTACAGCATGAATACTAATAGATATTATAGATTACCGGAGCCTTTAGAAATTCCAAAAAGAACTGATTTAGAAGTTAACTTTACTGGAAAAGATATATATAAAACATACAAAGATATATTAGATAAAAATACTAATAAGATTAATAAAAATGCAAAAAATATCGAGAAAATAGCTATAATTGAAAATTACAGTGTTGGAGATTCTGTAAAAACAATGTATAGAGAATTAATTAAAAATAAGCATTTTGTATTTAATAAGCTATTTTCTGTAAAGAAATGTAAGCCACAAGAGGTTGTTACTGCCTTCTCAGGTCTTTTAGAAATGTCTAGAAGGAGTAAAGTAGTTACAGAGCAAAATGAGCTATTTGGAGATATTAACGTTAATAAGAAAAATAGAGAGATAAAAAATATAAATTAAATATATAATTGAATATACAGTAAAAAAATGGAAAAACTATTATAAAGGAGGAATTCTTTGTGATAGTTTTTCTTTGGATATTACTGTGTAGTATTTTAATTTCTTTAATATTAAGTACTGCAAGTTTAAAATTGATTGTAAAAGATATAAGAATAGAAAATATAGATTCCGCAGTTAGCATATTAAAAATATTATTATGTGAAAATGAAGATAAATTGAAATTAGAATTTTTAGATTATATAAGGTTAAAAATAAGTTTAAAACTAACGATTTTTAATGGAATTCAAATATTTTCATTAAATTTTGATGAAAAAAGATTAAAAAAAATAATGCTAAAACAATTAGAAAAAGAGATAAAAAATAATAAAGATATTAAAGAAGATAAAAAGAAAGCAAAAGAAATTTCGAAGAAAATTATTCCAGAATTATATTTTAGAAAAAGTAAATTACAAATAGAAATTGGAACTGATGATGCAGCAGTAACAGCAATAATGACTTCTGTAATAAGCATAATAATTGCAATAGTTCTTCCTTATATAACTGATTTAAAAAATTATAAAAATTATTATTATAAAGTTACCCCAATTTATTTAAAACAAAATGTATTTTTTTTACAATTTAGTTGCATAATAACTAGTAGATTAATACATATTATTAAAATAATGTGTAGTAAGAAAAATAAAGCACTTTAAAAGTGTAATAATAAGGAGGAAAAAATGAGCGAATATCCAATTGAAGGGTTAATGAATACTGCAATGAATAGCATTAAGGAAATGGTAGATGTCAATACTATTGTTGGAGATCCGATACAAACTTCTAATAATGTAGTAATTATACCTGTATCTAAAGTTAATTTTGGATTTGCAGCAGGTGGAAGTGAGTTCAATGGAAAAACAAAAGATGTTACGAAAAAAGAAATGGAAACGCCTAAGGAAAGACTTCCATTTGGAGGAGGCTCTGGAGCTGGAGTTAGCATATCTCCAATAGCATTTATTGTTGTACAAGCAAGTGGTGTTAAATTACTTCCAGTAGAGCATTCATCATCAGTAGATAAACTACTTGATTTGGTACCAGATTTGGCAGATAAATTAAGTGAAATGTTAGGAAAAACAATGAATGGTATGAAATTAAATAAATTACAAAAGGAAGCATTAAAAAATGGAAAAAACAGTGAAGTAAAAATAACGACAACTCCAGCTGGAACAACAACAGAGGTAAAGCAAAAAGCATCTCAAGATAATAATCAGGGACAAGAATATGAAATTGAATATGATGAAACTGATATGTAAAAGAGAAGCAGATTTTTCTGCTTCTCTTTTGCTGGAATTTTTAGTAGAACTAAGATATATTACTATTGAGTATTGCAATTATCATAATAAAAATGTACAATTTTATATTATATTAATGTAAGGAGAAATGTATGTCAAAAATTCTAATAATTGAAGATGATGAAAAATTAAGAAAAGAATTAGAAATATTTTTAAATAAAAATGGATATGAAGCAACAAGTTTAGAAAACTTTGAAAATCCAGTAAAAGATGCAATTGAAATAAATTCTGATTTAATATTATTGGATATAAATTTACCCAATATAGATGGAGAGTATATTTTAAAAGAAATAAGAAAAGTGTCTAATGTGCCTATAATTATGATAACAAGTAAAGATAATGAGCTAGAAGAACTAATAAGTTTAAATTATGGTGCAGACCAGTATGTTACAAAACCTTTTAATTTGCAAATATTACTTGCAAAAATTGCAGGGCTTTTAAGGAGAAGCAAAATTACTGATACAAATCAAAATAGAATAGATTGTAAAGATTTTATATTAAATGTATCTAAAAGTATGTTGGAAAAAGAAAATATACAAATAGAACTTACGAAAAATGAATTAAAAATACTATATTTTTTAGTATCGAAAAGAGGACAAATTGTTTCAAGAGAAGAGATAATAAATTATTTGTGGGAGAGTGAAAGTTTTATAGATGATAATACTCTTACAGTAAATATGAAAAGGCTAAGAACAAAGCTTGAAGAAGTTGGTTTGAAAGATTTAATTGAAACAAGAAGAGGACAAGGATATCTTTTAAAATAAAGGAGAACTATTAAAATGAGCTTAAAAGGTTTTATAAAAGAAAAACTTTTATCTTTTATGGTGTTAGTATTAGCACTGTTCACAATTTTGGTATTTTTGCTACCTTATAATGTAGAGGGATTTATAGCTGTATATATTGTAGCTGTTCCAACAGCGATTTATTTAGTCTTCAATGTAGCTGAATACATAAACAAAAAGTCTTATTACGATACATTAGAATCAAATTTAAATCAATTAGATGAAAAATATTTAATTTCTGAAATAATACCAAATGCAAATTTTGAAGAAGGCAAGATTTTAAAAGAAACACTTAGACAGACTAACAAAGCAATGATTGAAAATGTAAATAAGTATAAGTTTGCAGTGGAAGACTACAAAGATTATATTGAAATGTGGATTCATGAAATTAAAATACCAATAGCTACAAGTAAATTAATTATTGAAAATAATAAATCTGAAGTAACTAAAAGCATAGATGAAGAAATAAATAAAATGGAAAATTATATAGAGCAAGTGTTGTTTTATGCAAGGAGCAATACTGTTGAGAAAGATTATTTAGTAAGTAAAAGTAACCTTAAAGAAATTGTTAATTCAGCAGTTGTTAGAAACAAGGAGTCAATAGTATACAATAATATTGAATTAAATTTACATGATTTAGACAAAACAGTATACACAGATAGCAAATGGTGCATTTTTATTTTAAATCAAATAATTCAAAATAGTATTAAATATTCAAAAAAGGATGAAAAGAAAATTGAAATATATTCGGAAGAGAAGAAGGACAATGTTACACTTTTGATTAAAGATAATGGAATTGGCATTAAAGAAAAGGACATTCCGAGAGTATTTGAAAAAGGTTTCACTGGTGAAAATGGAAGATTGATTGGAAAAAAGTCAACCGGAATAGGTCTTTATCTATGCAAAAAATTGTGTGATAAACTTGATTTAGGATTAATTATAAAGTCTAAGGAAAATAAAGGAACAATTACTAGCATTATTTTTCCTATTAATAGTATGACAGATTTTACATAATTGATAAAATGTGGTATAATATATTGTAAACTATTATAAGGAGTGAAATACATGTTGTACACAATCAGGAAGTTCTTCGCTAGCCGGAGGAAAAACTGGGAACTTATAGGCTTATTGAAGGATGGACATTATCTCCCTGCATGGTGGGATATCAGATCTGACGAGGACGACTATAGCCTCTCGTTCGATGACCTTATGATGCTTGGCATCAATGAGGAAACAGAGAGTGGCTTGGTGGCGATGCTAGTCAAGAACCTGAAAAAGGATTATGAACATCTTCATCGAGTCAAAAGCATTTGGATGGCGAATTTCGCCATCAAGGTGTACTTTGACGAAGGTGAGAATGCCGCAAGGTATTCAAAGTATGTCAAGCTCACCAGCGGCTGGCACACACTATCGTGGCTTCGCTATGTGGTGAAGGCCAGCAAGAAGTTTGACCTGGCTTCGGAAGAAGAAAAATGGCTCTACTACAGGGTCTAAACAAGAACAACAAAATCACTTATACCCAGCAGGTTTCTGCTGGGTCCCTTTTTTATTTAAAGAGAGTAAGTATTCTTACAAAAATGTCACTTTTAATTAATACAAATCGATGGTATGAAATATAAAAAGAGTTTAAAATATAATCGAAAGGAGAAAATTTTATGAAAAACGTATTAGAAGTTAGAAACGTAGAAAAATACTATGGTAATAAATCAAACTTAACAAAAGCCATAGATAATATTAGTTTTAAAGTACAAGAGGGAGAATTTGTAGGAATAATGGGAGCATCTGGTTCAGGAAAGACAACATTATTAAATTGTATTTCTACAATCGATAGAGTTACATCGGGGAACATTATAATCAATGGAACTGATATAACTAAGCTAAAAGGTAATAAACTTAATAAATTTAGAAGAGAAGAACTTGGATTTATATTTCAAGATTTTAATTTATTAGATACATTAACAGCTTATGAGAATATTGCACTAGCATTAACAATACAAAGAGTTAATCCTAAAGAAATAAAAGAAAGAATAGAAACTGTTTCAGAAAAACTTGGAATAAAAGAAATTTTAAAGAAATATCCTTACCAAGTATCAGGTGGACAAAAACAAAGAATAGCATCAGCTAGAGCGATTATTACTAATCCCAAATTAGTTTTAGCAGATGAACCAACAGGAGCATTAGATTCAAAGTCTGCTAGACAATTGCTTGATAGCTTTGAAAACTTAAATAAAAATCTAAATACAACTATCCTAATGGTTACACATGATGCTTTTACCGCCAGTTATGCAGACAGAATTTTATTCATAAAAGATGGAAAGATTTTTAATGAATTAGTTAAAGGTTCACAAAGTCGTAAAGAGTTCTTTGAAAAAATAATAGAAGTTGTTACACTTCTTGGAGGTGAGCTAAATGATGTCATTTAAGTTAGCCTTCAAGAATATGAAGAAAAATATGAAAGACTATGTAATTTATTTTATTACATTAGTTCTTGGCGTAGCAATTTTTTACATTTTTAATAGTATGGATGAACAACAAGCAGCACTTGATTTAAGTACATCTAAACAGCAAATAATAGAACTTATGATACAAGTTTTGGGTATGGTTTCAGTATTTGTTACACTTGTTTTAGGATTTTTAATAGTATATGCAAATAACTTTTTGATTAAGAGAAGAAAAAAAGAATTTGGACTATATATGCTACTTGGAATGGGGAGAAGGAATATATCAGTAATTCTTTTATTAGAAACATTATTAATTGGTATTTTTTCTTTAGCAGTAGGCTTAATTGTAGGAATATTTGGCTCACAGCTAATGTCCATACTTGTAGCTAAACTATTTGAAGCAGATATGGAAGAGTACAGATTCATTTTTTCACAAGCAGCGATGCTAAAAACAATTATATATTTTGCTGGAATTTATTTAATTGTAATGATTTTAAATTTATTCACAGTTGCAAAATATAAATTAATAGACTTATTAAATGCAGGAAAGAAAAATGAAAAAGTTATTTTAAGAAATCCAGTAATTTCTGTAATAATATTTATAATTTCAATAGCAGTTTTAGGATATGCATATTATTTAGCCATTACAGGAGTTACATCACCTATTGCAGATAAATTTATGACAGCTATTGGTCTTGGAGTTGTAGGCACATTTATGTTTTTCTATTCACTTTCAGGATTTGCATTAAAGCTTGTTCAAGCAAGCAAAAAGATATATTTAAAAGATTTGAATATGTTTGTACTAAGACAAACAAATAGCAAAATTAATACAACAGTATTTTCAATGAGCATTATATGTTTATTACTGTTTTTTACAATATGTATTTTTTCATCAGCAATAAGCTTAAATAATTCATTAAATGCTCAACTTAAGGAAATGAATCCTGCGGATATTACGATAACCAAACCATATAACTTACCAGAAACTTATACAAGTTCAAATGGTAAAGATACATTTAACTATACCGATGAGCAAAGAGCTGATTCGTTAGTTCCAATAATAGATTCTTTAGAAAAAGTAGGATTTGATAAATCAAATTTTTCAGATTATGTAGAAATATCTGAATATCATGTAAATGGGGTTACAGCAAAAGAAACTTTAGGACCAGTACTTGAAGGAATAGCAAAAGATTTTCCCGCATTAGAATTAGACTATCCTGAAACTGTAATAAAACTTTCAGATTATAATAAATTGCAAAAATTATATGGAAGACAAGAAATAAGTTTGAAAGATGATGAATATGCAGTAGTATGTAATTATGATGCAATGAAAAGTTATAGAGATACATCTTTAAGCATGGGAACAAAACTGACAATTGAAGGAAAAGAATATAAACCAGCATTTAGTGAATGTATAAATACAGTAATTTCTATTTCAACACAGGCAATGGAAACTGGAACAATAATTCTTCCAGACGAAGCAGTAAAAGAGGAATGGAAATATAGTATGCTTTTATCAGGAATATATAAAGGTCAAACTGATGAAGAAAAACAAGCTATTGAAAACAAAATTGTGGACATTTCAAGTAATGGAGAAGCGGTAAATAATGTAATATTTGAAAATATGTCAGCATTTACTAAAATAACTAATTATGAAGCAAGTGTAGGAATATCTGCAACAGTTACATTTATTGGATTATATTTAGGAATAACATTTTTAATATCAAGTGCAGCAATATTAGCACTTAAAGAATTATCTGATAGCTCAGATAATAAAGAACGTTATAAAGTGTTAAGAAGAATTGGTGCAGATGAAAAAATGATAAATAGCGCACTGTTTAAGCAAATTGCAATATTCTTCATGCTACCACTATTTTTAGCAATAATACATTCAATATTTGGCATGAAAGTTGCTAGCATAATATTATCTGTATTTGGAAAACAAGACATATTTAGTTCAATTATTATGACAGCAGTGCTTATAGGTGCAATATATGGAGGATATTTCTTAGCTACATATTATGGTAGTAAAAATATTATAAAAGAAGAAAATTAAGATTTAATTAAGAAAAAAGTCACTTTAAATTCATTTTTGTTTGTTATTATATAAATAGAAAATGAGTTTATCCAAAATATAATAAGATTTGGAGCATAAAAAAACTTTTTTATAGAAGTTTTGGAAAGGTAGTAATGAAAAAAGTAATAGGTAAAATATTAATTGTTATATTTATAGTATTACTGAGTTTTGCTTTAATAATAGTTGGTACAGGATACAATATGTATAAAGAAGCTATAGACAAAACTCCTTTAGACGAAAAGGTATCACAAATAAAAGAAAAAGATAATTATACAACATTAGATGAAATGCCAGATATTTATAAAAAGGCAGTTGTAGCAGTTGAAGATCATAGATTTTATACACATGGTGGAATAGATATTATAGCAATAGGTAGAGCAATATGGAATGATATAAAGACTATGAGTTTGGCAGAAGGTGGAAGTACTATAACGCAACAATTAGCTAAAAATATATATTTTACACAAGAAAAAGAATTTACTAGGAAGGTTGCAGAAGTTTTTATGGCTTTTAAAATAGAAGATAAATATAGTAAGAATGAAATCCTAGAATTATATTTAAATACTAGTTATTTTGGAGATGGCTATGAAACTGTAAAAGAGGCATCAAGAGGATACTTTGGAAAAGATCCATTAGAACTTACAGATTATGAAGCAGTAATGCTTGCAGGTATTCCAAATGCACCATCAGTATATGCACCAACTATAAATCTTGAATTGGCTAAACAAAGGGCTAAACAAGTTATAGAAGCAATGGTAAAATATAATGTCATACCTGAAGAAGATGCTAATAAACTTTTGAAGGAAGGAGAAGAATATTCTTTGTCTTATCAGAGTTACAGAGCTCAAAAACTTGTAGCATAAAATAAATTACATTTCTGTATAAATTGAATTTTAGAGAAATGTAAAATGATATATAGAAGAGTTATAAAACTCTATTTAAATTAATTCGGTTAAACCTATATCTTTAACTCCCCTTTAAATAAAGATATAGATTTAATATAAATAAACTTTAATATTTCATAAAACTCTAATAGTATATAAACTATTAGAGTTTATTTTTACTTATATAATTTTTCTTTCATTTTTGTTGATCCATTCTTTATGGCATTTTCATAATAATTGCACTTAAAATTAATAAAGGTTAATGTTTTTTGCAATTCTTTAATTTGATTTTCAACAATTTGTTTTCTTTTTAAAAACATTTCATATCTTTTAGGAATAGTACTGTCTCCTTCAATATACCAGTCTATATAAGTTTTAATGTCCTTTAAAGGCATATTAGTAGCTTTTAAGCATTCAATTAATTTTATCCATTCTAAGTCTGCGTCTTCAAATGTTCTTAAGCCGCTTTTAGTTCTAGATATTGAAGGAATTAAGCCTTCTTTTTCATAATATCTTATTGTGTGAACAGATAAATTCATTTTTTTCGCAACTTCTCCAATTGTATATGACATATAAAAACTTCCTTTCTAAATTTTTTAATATTATATATCAACATCTAGAGTTGAGTCAAACTTTAACACATAAAAACATATTAATATAGTATTTTAACTTAAAAAATTGTCCATAATAAGGTTAATATAAATAGGAGAGTGTAATTTATGAAAAAATTTATCAAATTGTTTTGGGTGTTTGTTATAGGTTGTTTATTAGGATATATTATGGAGGTTGTATTTAATTTTGTTAGAACAGGAGAATTTGAGACAAGACAGGGGCTAATCTTTGGACCATTTGCACCTGTTTATGGTATAGGAACACTTGCATTTTATTTGATTTTACCAAAGATGAGAAATTCATTACAAGTATTTGTGACTAGTAGCATCTTAGGTGGTGTTACTGAATATTTGTGTTCTTACTTTCAGGAAAAAATGTTTGGAACGGTTTCATGGGACTATTCAAATCAATTTCTGAATTTTAATGGGAGAACTAGTATTTTATATTGTATTGTATGGGGGATTTTAGGGGTTGTTTTTATAAAGATTGTATATCCGTATTTTGAAAAATTCTTTAATAAATTTTTATACAGAATAGGTACAAGGGTAATCACTATTTTTGCTGTTGTTTTTATGGTTTTTAATATTTCAATATCATCTCTTGCTGCTCAAAGAGAATATGAAAGGAGGGAAAATATAGAAGCTAATGGAGAAATAGATGAATTTTTAGATGAATATTTTCCTGATAAAGTTTTAGATAAAGTATATAGAAATAGAATTAATAGATGAAGAAACCGATAAATATTAAATTAGTCTTAATAAAGATTAAGAAATTCTTAAACCACTTTATTTTTATGTAATTCTATAGTATAATATAAAATATGTGAATAAGTTACAAATATGTATAAAAGAGGAAAATATGAGTAGAAAAACTAAAGTAACAATATTTAAACTTTTAATGTTAGCATTAATAATTGGAATACTTATTGTAGCAATAGTATATTTATGGCCTTTGTTTAAAGGTATAAGTACGACTGAAGGAAAGTTAGCCTTTAAGCAGAAAATAGACGATTTAGGTTTTGTTGGAATGCTTATGCTATTTGGACTTCAATTTGCTCAGATTTTTTTAATAATAATACCAGGAGAGCCAATAGAAATTTTAGCAGGAATGTGCTATGGACAAATTGGAGGAGCAATATTTATTACTGTTTCAGCATTTATAATAACTACAATTATCTTTTTGGCAGTTAGAGCTTTAGGAAGGAAATTTGTTTATAGTTTTTGCAATGAAGAAAGTGTAAAGAAAATAGAAAATAGCAAATTATTTCAAAATCCTAAAAAGATAGAGTGGATAATGCTTATACTTTTTTTGATTCCAGGTACACCAAAAGATTTATTGGTGTATATAGCAGGGTTATTACCAATTAAGCCATTAAGATTTATTTTTATATCTACTTTTGCAAGATTTCCTTCGGTTATATCTTCAACAATAGCTGGAGAGAATATATTAGGTGGAAATTTTAAAGTTTCTATTATAGCTTATGTAGCTACTTTTTTAATAGTAGGGATAGTAATTTTAGTTGTTAGTAAATTAGATAAATCAAAAACCACAGAAGAGGCAATTAATTTTTTTAGAGATGATAAAACCAAAGAAAAAAGTATAAAATAGAATATTTCTGATGTAATATAGTTTGTTCAAAATGGGGGATATTGATAATGAACGAATTGACAGTCATAAAAAAGCACGGAAAAATAAAAAATGTAATTTTATACTTTTTTATTTATAGTTTCATCGGTTGGTGTTTAGAAACTATTTATGCTTTTTTTGTCGAAGGAAAATTTGTAAATAGAGGATTTTTACTTGGACCACTTTGTCCTATATATGGTTTTGGAGCAATTTTCTTGATTTTTTTATTAAGAAATTGTAAAGGCAAGCCAATGACGGAATTTCTTATAGCAGCATTTGCTTTTACTGCTTTTGAGTATGTTGTATCTTATGTTTTAGAAGCAGTATTTGGTCTTAGATGGTGGGATTATTCAAATGATTTTTTGAATATACAAGGAAGAGTAAGCTTAGCTTATACGATTGTTTGGGGAGCTTTGGGAATATTGCTTATGGAAGGTATACATCCTAATATAAAAAGGTTAACCGACAAAATTAAGAATCATTTAAAACCAAGTTATCAAGACATTATAATAATTGTTTTAATTGTAGTTTGCATTGCAGATTGCATACTTTCATCAATTAAATATCTGAAAATTTAGGCTATTTTTGGAGCTGTTTTGGGGCTGTTTTTGGGGACACCTTCCGAAAACAGCCTCATCATAATGGTAGAGTTACAGTAAAGCAAGTTTCTTCATTATCGCTTGAAGCAGTAATTTTTCCATTATGAGCTTCTACAATTTCCTTTGCAATAGCCAATCCGAGACCAGCACCACCAGAATTAGTCGATCGAGCTTCATCAAGCCTATAAAATTTTTCAAATATATAATCAAGTTTTTCTTTGGGTATAGTATTTCCATGATTTTTTATATTAATAATTACATTCGAGTTGTCAGTTGTTACATTTATTTCAATTGAAGAGTTTGGAAAGCTATAAGAGATGGCATTCTTGATAATATTATTAAAAACTCTTGAAATTTTGTCTGGGTCAGCTTGAATGTTTATTTGTGAATCGCAATTTATTAAGATAGGTTGATTATTGGCTTTAGACATAGGATAAAATTCATAAGAAATTTGCTCAAACATTAGTTTTAAGTTAAGCGATGTTTTATTAAGAATAATTTTTCCAACATTAAATCGAGCAATTTCAAAGAATTCATTAATTAATTCTTCTAATCTATATGCTTTATCAAGAGTTATTTTACTATATTTTGCTCTTGACTCAATAGGCAAATCTGGCGATTCGTTTAAAATCTCTAAGTAGCCAATAATAGATGTAAGAGGAGTTTTTAAATCATGTGCTAAATATACAATTAATTCATTTTTTTTATCTTCATTAGCTTTGGCTATAGCTGCATTATCCAAAGCAATTTTTTTACTTTGATTTAATCGGCTCTCTAAAATTTTTAAATCAGATGGCAATTCAATAAAATTTTTGTCACTAGTTATTAATTTATTACTAGCATCCATTACATAATCTAAATAAATTAAAATTCTTCTTAAATAAAAGAAGATTATTCCAATTATTCCAACTGCCCATATAAAAGGAAGTAGGCTTCTTAAATTTACTAAAAAAATATATAACATGTCAGTAGGTTGCCAAATAATTCTTCCAAATATTATTTCTCCAATTGCAAAGCAAGAGGCTAATATTAATGAGAAAATTATGGAAAATAAAAGGATTCTAATTCCAATTCTTTTAAAAATAATTTTGCTATATTTATCACTCGATTTCATATCCAATACCCCATACAGTTTTTATAATTTTTGGATTTTTAGGTGGCTCATGTAATTTTTCTCTTAACCTTTTGATATGAACCATCACAGTATTATTACAATCATAAGATTTTTCTTTCCAGACGTTTTCAAAAAGTTCTTCTGAATTTACAACTTTTCCTTTATTCTTGGAAAGATATAATAAAATTGAAAACTCAATAGGCGTTAAATCTATTTCTTCATCTAATAAATAGCATTTATGATTTTTTTCATTTATCCTTAGTGAGTTAATTTCTATAATATCGGGTTCTTTAGAAATTTCACCATTATATTCATGAAATCTTCTAAGAGCAGATTTTACTCTGGCTAGTAATTCCAATGGATTGAATGGCTTAGTAATATAATCATCAGCTCCAATAGAAAGACCTTTTATCTTTGAAACATCATCAACTTTTGCAGTCAGCATAAGTATAGGAAAATTATATTTTTCTCTAATCATTTTACAGATTGTAAAACCATCAATATCTGGAAGCATTACATCTAATATGGCCATATCTAACTTTGTTGTCTTAATGCAGTCTATGGCTTTTTTGCTTTCTGTAAATTTATAAACATTGAAAAGAGAGTCATTCAATGATAATTCTACCAGATCGGCAATCTCTTTTTCGTCATCTAATACTAAAATATTGTAACTCATATAAACCTCTTTTAAATTTTAATAGTTATAGTATAACACAGAATTATTGGATTAGTGTAGATTGTAAGGAAATTGTAAGAAATTCTTCACAAATAATTAAAACATTTTTATTTAGTTTTTTTTATAATTTATTTAAAGAAAATGAAAAGCATTTTATACATTTGTTAGGAGGGTAATATGATTAGTAGAAATATAAAAAAGAAAAAATTAAATAATAAAAGGATTGTTATAGTTATTTTGATAATTGTTATGATAATTTATATTTTAGTAAATAAATATGCGGGAGCGATATCTAAATTAAATTATGGATTACAAAAAACAAAAACTTTGTCTATAAATGTAGAAGAACTTAGCAATAATCCTAATTATAGTGGCCCTGGACAAAAGAGAGTAGAGGGAAAAGATGGATATGATACTACTTTTACAACAATAGACGGAAAAGTATATAAAGAATATAAACAAGTTGGAAATGCATCATATAAAAATAATGAATACTGGGGTGGAACATTTGAAGAAAATGGTTGTGGTCTAGCAGCAATAGCTACTTTACTAAGTGGATATGGATATGACTATACTCCAGAAGATTTGAGAAAAATATATGTCAAATTTGATGGGGAACATTTAGAAGGAAATCAGATGAGTGAAGAACTAAAAAATAGATTTAATATTGATAATACAGATTTTTTGTATGCTAGTTTGTATTTTGAAAAGGATTATGTTATGGAGCAGTTGAATAAAAATAAGCCTATACTTATATGTGTATGGAATAATCCTGATAGTACATGGACCACATCTTCACATTATATGTTATTACTTGCAACAGATAATAGAAATAAAGTATATGTATCAAATCCAAATGGGCTATATGGAAAAATCAAGATGTCCGGATGGTATGATACGGAAGATATTCTTCCTTATATAGCAAAAGCAATGTATATCTCTTAAGCTGTTTTCGGAAGGTGTCCCCAAAAACAGCCTTTGATTATTATGTATAAAATTAAATTAAAATGGAAATAATGATATAAGTAAAATTTAGGAGGTATTTAAAATTATGTGTGATGATTTAAATTTATTATTATCAAATTTAAATGTGTTTTATAGAAAATTACAAAATTATCACTGGAATGTTACAGGAGCAGATTTCTTTACAACTCACGAAAAGCTAGAAGAATATTATAATTGTATTAATAAACAAATTGATGAAATAGCAGAACTTATTGTTTCAAAAAATTGCTATGTTATGGCTACGATGAAGGAGTATTTAGAGACTAGTCAAATAAAAGAGGTAGAGAGTAAAAAAGTGAATTCTTGTGAAATATGGAAGAATATTTTAAAAGATTATGAAACATTAATAGAAAATTGCAAAAAGATTAAGACAGATGCTGAAAATGAAAATTGTCCAGTTACTTCTAGTATAATGGATGAATATTTAAAGGATTATAATAAAAAATGCTGGATGATAAAACAGATAGAAAATTGTTAATTGAAATATATAGTATGAAGAAGCTTTAAATTTATTTAATAAGCTTCTTTATTCATTTTTAAAATGTTTTAAGAATATAATATAAAAGTTTAAAGAATATGGTAAATTTTAATTTACCAATAGGACACAATATGGATACAATTATTGTGTAAAATATTAACCAAGATAAGATTTGAATCTTATTTTAAAACTAGAAATGAGGTGGTTAGAACAGAAACGTTGCACGTAAATAATAATGAGTTAATTGCAAATGGATTAGTCCCGTTAAATCCTGAGGAAAAAGAATTTAATATGCTTATGTCTTTATATAAAAAAGCACAAATTGATATTTTAGATAAACTTCGGTGCATTACAAGAATATTTTAATAATAAATATAATTATGAAGTTATTAATCATATTACAAGTAGAATAAAAACTCCTACAAGCATAATAAATAAAATGAAAAAGAAAGATTATGCTCTGAATTATAAAAATTTAATTGAGTATATAAATGACATAGCGGGTATTAGGGTAGTATGTACTTTCCAAGATGATATTTTTAGAGTAAGAAATATTATTAGAAGTATGCCTGATACAAGAATAATAAAAGAAAAGGATTACATAACTAAGCCTAAAAAAAGTGGTTATATGGGATATCATATTATAATTGAGACAATGATTGAATATGATGGAGAATATATACCAATAAAAGTAGAGATACAGATAAGGACTCTTGCAATGGATTTTTGGGCTTCTGCAGAACATAAAATGAAATATAAGACTAAAGCAAAACTTTCTAATAAAGACTCCAAAAAATTAGCTTGGTATGCAAGGATTATTAACAAAATTGATGAAAGTATGATGAAAATTTATCAGAAGCAGATGACTAAGTAGATACTTCTTTGATGTATGGGAGCTGTTTTTGGAAGGTGTCCCCAAAAACATCCCCAAAAACAGCTCCAAAAAAGCTTCCCCAAAAACATCCCAAAATTTGAAAGACTGGTCGATAAATTGACTGGCCTTTTATTATTGTGTTAAGCTAATGCTATGGTAATAAATTTATTATAATATACAAATTATAATATTTATAATATCGCCAAGGTTTATAGGCTAATCCCAAAACCTAAATAAAAATAAAAGGAAAATAGGAATATGAAAGAAGTAATTTTGAGGCAAGCTACAAAGTTTGAGAATATCAAAGAGATTATTTATAACTCTGTAAAAAAATATCCAAACCATGTAGCTTTTGTAACGAAAGTTATCAAAGATAAGGGGATTGAGTATAAAAATACTACTTATAAAAAAATGCTTGATGAAGTTAATGCTCTAGGTAGTGCTTTATACAAACTAGGCTTAAAAGGAAAAAGAATTGCAATTTGTGGAAGAAATAGATATGAATGGGTTATTTCACATTTATCTTGTTTACTTGGAGGAATGGTTTCTGTTCCATTGGATAAGGAGCTACAAGTCGATGAATTGGAAGACTCATTAGTTAGAAGTAAAGCTGAAGCGATTGTTTTTGATGAAAAATATGAAGAAAAGATTGATGAAATCAGAAAAAATGCTAAGACAAAGGTAAAAGTTTTTATTTGTATGAGTAAGTTAAATGATTTTATTAATATTCCAGATTTATTGGATGAAGGCAAAAAAATTATAAAAGGGGGAAATAAAGAGTATATAAATTATAAAGTTGATTCTGATGGAATGAGTATTTTATTGTTTACATCTGGTACTACTTCAAAATCAAAAGCGGTAATGCTTGCACAGAGAGGAATTGCTGTTAATGTATATGATATGCAACTTGTAGAAGATATAAGAGACACAGATGTTAATATAGCATTTTTACCATTTCACCATATATTTGGTTCTACATGTATGATAGTAATGCTTGCTTGTGGAGTAAAAACAGTATTTACTGATGGATTAAGGTATATTCAGCAAAATTTAAAAGAGTATAAAGTAACTGTATTTGTTGGAGTACCTTTATTAGTTGATAAAATGTACGAAAACATTGAAAAAGAAATTGCAAAGCAAAATAAAACTAAACTTATAGAGTTTGCAAAAGGAATTAGCAATGTTTTACTTAAATTACATATTGATGTAAAGAGAAAATTATTTAAGCAAGTTATAGATGGACTTGGTGGAGAGATGAGATTTGTAATTTCAGGAGGTGCTCCATTAGACAAAAGAACAGAAAAAGGCTTTAACGATTTAGGAATTAAAATGGTTCAAGGCTATGGTCTTACTGAAACATCTCCCGTTATAGCTGCTGAAAACTTTAAACAAGTTAAATATGGTTCTGTTGGAGTGCCATTAAAAGATGTTCAAGTTGAGATAGTAAATAAAGATGAAAAAGGGATTGGAGAAATTAGAGTAAAGGGACCAAATGTAATGCTAGGATACTATGAAAATGAAGAGGCAACTAAAGATGTATTAAAAGACGGATGGTTTTATACAGGTGACTTAGGATATATTGATAAAAAAGGTTTCTTATTTATTACTGGAAGAAGAAAAGATATGATTGTATTAAAAAATGGTAAGAAAGTTTTTCCAGAAGAGTTAGAGACATTAGTTAATAGAATCTATGAAGTTGAAGAAAGTTTTGTGTTTGGTATGCCTGAGGAGGATGATCCTTCAAAAATAAAAGTAGCGATTAAGGTTGTATACAACAAAGATAAAGTAAAAGAAAAATATGGAGATATATCTAAAGAAGATCTTCATGAAAAAATTTGGAATCAAATTAAAGAAGTTAATAAAACTTTACCTCCATATAAATATATTAAATATATGATTTTGACAGATAAACCTTTAATTAAAACTACTACACAAAAAATAAAAAGAAAAGAAGAAATGAAAACAATGAATTTCTAAGCTTAAAATAAAAGGATTTTAATAGTGAATATTAAAGTCCTTTTATTATTTTATTATATGTGATATAATTCTTCCAAAATAATTCTATCAAAAACGCAGAAAGGAAGTAAATTAAATAATGAATGATTTAACTTTAGTACTAGAAGGTGGGGCATTTAGAAGTTTATATACAGCCGGAGTTTTAGATGTTTTACTAAAAAATAATATAGAGGCAAATTGTGTAATTGGTGTATCAGCTGGAGCGTTAACTGGTATGAATTATGTCTCTAAACAAATAGGTAGGAGTAAAGATATTAATATTGGATTTAGAGATGATAAAAAATATGTGGGAATAGAAGCACTAAAAAATGAGCATGGATTAATTGGCTTTGATTATTTATTTAATGATATTTCAAAAAATAAAAATGTTTTTGACTATGAAACTTTTAAAAATTCTAAGGAGAATTTTATATCAGTAGTTTCAAATTGTGAAAAAGGTGAAACAGAATATTTTAGCAAAGATGATTGTAGCGAAAGTTATATATACAAGGCTGTGCAAGCATCTAGTAGTATGCCACTTTGCTCAAGAATGGTTGAAATGAATGGTTATCATTATCTAGATGGAGCGGTTACGAATCCAATTCCAATAAATATACCTCTTGAACAAAATCATAAGAATATATTAGTTGTCCTTACAAGAGATGAAAGATATAGAAAGCCTGAAGTTAGCAAGGCAATGGTTAAAGTATACAAAAGGGTATTTAAAAAATATCCGAAGTTAGTTGAAAAATTATGCACTGCTCCTAAAAGATATAACAAAATAAAAGATGATATTAATAGACTAGAAGCGGAAGGAAGAATAATGGTAATTGAACCTAAAAGACCTGTTGAAGTTACAAGACTTGAAAAAGATAAGGCTAAACTTCAAAAACTTTATGATGATGGAGTTAATGATATGAACGAAAAGCTAGAAGAATTATTAAACAAAATTAATTAAATAAAAGAAAGGGGAGTCTTGAAGTAGGTTATGGGAGTGAAAAATAAGAATAGTAAAAGTAATGAAGAAAAATTATGTAATAATATAAAGGGAAGATTATTAAATTTTTGTAGTGAATATAAAATTATGTTCATTATGACTATAATAGTAGGAGTAATAGCTCATGGATTTATGCTCGCTAATAAACTTCCAAACCATGATGATTTAGAATCGACATTTACTAAAGGTGTAACTTTTAAATTAGGAAGATGGGGATTAGAGTTATTACAGAGTATTTTTCCTAATATTAGTATGCCCTGGCTTAATGGACTAATATTAATAATACTTGTAGCAATTTCAGCTTGTTTGGTTGCAAAAATATTAGGTGTTAAATCAAAAGTTAAACAGTGTTTAATTGGCACTATTATGGTAACTTATACTTCTATAACTTGTACTATGGCTTATATGTTTACCGCTAGCAGTTATGGTGTAGCCATATTGCTAAGTGTTCTTAGTGTTTATTTCGCTGTAAAAATGAAAAGAAAAACTCACTTGTTTTTATCCATTGTTTGTTTAATATTTTCGTTATCTATTTATCAGGCTTATATAGGACTTATAGCAACATTATTTATTATTTTATTAATAAAGGATTGCATTAATAAAGAAGAGGATTTTAAAAAAATAATTTTTAAAGGATTAAAATTTTTAGCTATATTGATTATTGCTTCATTAATTTATTTAATAACTGTAGTAGTAATAAATTATTACACTGGAAATACATTAAGTGATTACCAAGGAGCTAATGAAGTTGGAAATATAACTATTAAATCTATATTAAGCGGAATTGCAAATTCTTATATGACTTTGCCAAGATTAGTGTTAAGAGATTTTTATGGCCTTTCTGCAGGAATAATCTTAAAAATTGGTTATGCAATAGCTTTGGCTTCTATATTAATTCTTGCTATTATGCAATTAAAAAATATAAGTAAAGTTAGCAAGAAAAAAACGATTCTCTATATATTATTAGCTTTAATTTTGCCTATATCAATGAACTTAATGTATGTTATTAGCTCAAAAATCGAAATTCATTCTTTAATGTTATATGGAAATTGTTTTATATTAATATTACCTTTAGTTTTATTAGAAGAAGTGCCAATAACTAAAATAAAACAATGGATTAATAAAGTTGTTGTAATTACATTGATTTTTGTGTCTTATAAATATGTAGTTTATGCAAATGAATGTTATTTTGAACTAAAACTTTCTTACGAAAATACTTATGCATTTTATAACACATTAGTAACAAGAATTGAAAGTACACAAGGATTTGATGAAAACTCAAAAATTGCATTTATAGGGCAATATTCAGGTGTTATGCTTACATATAATAATTATGTTTTTGATGATTTAAATGATTTTACTGGCATAATAAACAATTTGGAAATGATTAATGCTTATTCTAAAGAAAGATTTATTTTAAATTATATTGGAGTTGACTTTAAATATGCTTCAGAAACTGAAATTAATGATTTAAAAAATAGGAGTGAAGTACAGCTTATGGAAATTTATCCATTTTCTAATTCAATAAAGAAAATTGATGATTATATAGTTGTTAAATTTTCAGATGAAAGTATATATTTAGTTAATTAAAGGAAAAGAGGGGAAAAAATGAAAAAGAAAATAACAATATTGGTTTTTTGTATGTTAGTTGTATTAGCAATAGTAATTCCTATTATTGTTACAGCAAATAAAAATCAAAATTGGAAACAAGTTGAATTATCTGATAATGGCATTTCTAATAATGAGGCAACTTCTTTATCTCTATTTGATGAGGAAAATTATGTTCGTGAGGATATTCCTATTGAAAATATTTCGACAGAGGAATATCAAAATAACGAGATAAGTGAAGAAGATAGAAAACAATATGAAAAATGGGCAAAAGAGGGTGAGGAATACAGAGAAAAAGGAAGAGTAGTCAATGAACTATTAGCTGAATACTATCCTGATGAGTTTAATAAGATTCAAAAAGAAATAGATGAAATAAACACTAATGGGCTAAATACAATAACGTTAAAACAGTATGAAGTAGATAAAGCGGATTTAGTTGTAAAACTTTATAATGAACATAAATTAGATAAGTCTGAAAAGGAAGCTTGCAAAATAGTATTATATACTTATTATAAAACTCCAGAAGGAGATATAAAGATGAGTGATGATTTGAAAAAGGAAATTGAAAAAATTATTAAATAAAACAAGTCTACAGAAACAATTAGTTTTCTGTAGACTTGTTTTATCTATTATTTTCTTTGCTTTCTCTATAATTTTGACTAATTTTTTTAACCCATTTATCAGTATTTTGTTTATCAAATTCCATTTCAGGATTAACTTCTTTCATTCTGTTTTCAAGCATACTGACCCAGTTAACTGTATGAAAACATCTTCTAACATAAGGAAGTTTTAATAAATCCTTCTTATTTTTAGTTTCTACCAAATCTTTAGCTAATCCAATAGGATTTATGTAAGTAGCATTAAAAAAAATCAATCCCAAAAAATTCCTTATTCTTAAGAAACTCTTTGGGGTTGAAATTTTGCTTCCCTAAATTAATAGGTAAAGCAAGAGAAAAACTAATTAAGTAACTTTACTTGTGATTCTACACGAGCAGGCTTAAAAGTTTGCTCGTAACGTTTTAAATATACATATTTGTATATGTATACTTCATCATTTAGAGAGCTTTGTATAACAATAACTTGATTTTTCGCAACTTCAGGTGTTGGATAAAGATATCCATCCTCAACAAAGGCATTTCCGGTTAAGATAGTTAAACCTTCGAGAGGAATCTTGAGTTTTTCTTGTTTATGAATAATTTTAATATTATTTTCATAAAACTCAAGTTCTTTTTGGCTGGACTTTAAGATTTTTTTCAATTTTTCATTATATCTGTTTTTCCACATTAAAGTTCCAATAAAAAATGAAAAACTGGAAATTATAAAGAAAACGATAACAGCAATAAAAGATTCCATTTTGCACCTCATTAATAGTAAAGCGAATAAGGAATTACAGGCGTTTCTTCAAGTGAATCTACATACAAATAAAGTTGAATTTTTAAAGTTTCAATATCTTGAAGTATTATTATTTCGTGGTTTTCAGTACTAGGATTTGGGTATAATACTCCATTTTCGATGAATGCATTATTTGTAATTACCCGAAGATTATTTGTTTTTTCCAAATTTACGAAATCTGTAAATTTAATAAAGTCTCTTGAATATTCGTTGATTTGAGTTCTGATTGTACAGATTGCTTCTTCACAAGCTTCATTATTTTTCTTGTATTGAAACATTAATCCGCCAGCAAGAAATAAAATAAAGATAAAAAAGAAGATACAAATCAAAATCACAATGTTCTCATCTGTCACCATAGTTTTTCTCCTTTGTACAAATTCTCTAAAAAGAGTCAATCAATATTATATAACTTTTTATTGGTAATTTCAAGCGTTTTACCGTATTGAAGTTTATATTCATAAACTAAATTTATAATGAATATTATTAATTAGTTGGAGGAGATTTTATGAAGAAAAAGTTTTTGAAGTATTTTATTATATGTACAGCTGTAATTTTATTTATGTCTTCGGCTTCTGAAGCGAAAGAACTTGATATTCCTGTATGGTCTAGTCAAAATAATAAGTTAAATGAAAGTAGTATTGAAAATATATTGGATGAGGACAATACAAATGAAATTAATACTAATTCTATAAATGTTAATACTGAAGTAGAAAGTTTAGAAACGTTAGATTCTAAGGATGCAATTACTAATAATCCATTAAAGCTTACTTGCGGAGGGGCTATATTAATTGAACAAGATTCAGGAAAGGTTTTATATGATTATAATATGCATGAGCAATTAAGACCTGCTTCTGTGACAAAAGTAATGTCTTTACTCTTAATTATGGAGGCTCTAGATAGTGGAAGAATATCTCTAACAGATAAAGTACCTTGTAGTGAAAATGCTAGTAACATGGGTGGCTCACAAATTTGGCTTGATACAACTGAGGAATTAACAGTTGATGAAATGTTAAAGGCAGTATGTATAGCATCTGCAAATGATTGTGTAGTGGCTTTAGCAGAATTTTTAGAAGGCTCTGAAGACGCTTTTGTCGAAAAGATGAACCAAAGAGCACAAGAGTTAGGAATGTATGATACAACATTTAAAAATTGTCATGGAATTGATGAAGATGGACATATTACTTCTCCTTACGATATTGCTATAATGTCAAGAGAATTGTTAAAAAATCATCCTCAAATTACTAATTATACTACAATATATATGGATAGCCTTCGTGATGGAAAGTCTGAATTAGTAAATACAAATAAATTAGTAAGAAATTATGAAGGGTGTACAGGTTTAAAAACGGGATCTACAAGTTTAGCTTTATTTAATTTATCTGCTAGTGCAACTCGTAATGGCCTTTCATTAATTGCTGTTATTATGAAAGGGCAAACTAGTAGTATAAGATTTCAAGAGGCTAGGCAGTTATTAGATTATGGATTTAATAATTATCAATATAAGGAATTGGCAAAGAAAGATGCTCTTGTAGGAACAGTAGATATACAAAAAGGATTAGAAAATAGTGTAGATGCAGTTATTAGTAATGATGTAGGTATTGTAATAAAAAAATCGGAAGATGGTAATATAACACAAAATATGGAACTATTTAATAATATAGTGGCTCCAGTAAGTAAAGGTCAAAAAATAGGAGAATTAAGTTTTACAATGAATAATCAAATAATAGGAAAAGTTGATTTAATTTCTAATAAAGATATACCTAAATATGGTTTAGGAATTATGATTAAAAGAGTATATGAAACTTGGTTTGCATTACTGAGAAATAATTAAATAAACAAAACAGACTGGTATTAATGATTTGTACCAGTCTGTTCTGCTGCTTTGACCTAGGAGGAAGACCTCCACAGCGGTAAAAAGCATGAAATTACATAATGTTTGATGGAACTACCTGGGAGAAATATTCTACATCATCGTGAGTATCGACGTCTCTGAAAAACCTACTCTTCATGGCATAATAGGAAAGCTTTGTAGCCTTACCTTTTTTCCAAAGTAAAATCAGATTCGCGTTCACTTGAATTGCATCGATATCTTTCTCTTTCACGAAAGATTCCATTTCTTTGTTTTGATTATGGGGTGTTTTAAAAGAAATGAAACCATCTTTTGAAACCTGGCAGAAAAACTCTAAATGTGAATCAAAAACTTCCATTTCGCAATTTACGAAGTAAAACTCCGGAATTACTTTGATAGTTAATCCAGATTCAAGTTTTATTTCTCTGAGTTTCCCAAGTTGAATAAAAGTTCCTGGTGTTGTAAGGAGTTCTTGCAAACTCCTGTTGGTTTGTGCTTCGGTAAAGTTCATGCCATTCACCTCCAAAATTTTCAAAGAGCAAATTTAATTATATCACAAATTATTAAATAATACAATAAATTGTACAAAAATAATTGTGCTTTGAGTAAGACAATACACAGCAAATTGCTTAATATAGGGATTTAGCTTGTAATTAACATAAAAAGATGATATAATTAATATAGCTTCGTTCGTATTTAATATATGCTCTGTAGGGCATAAAACAAAAGAAAAGAGGTAGAAATTTATGAAAAAGTTCTTGCAAGTCATGTCTATTATCATGGTCAGTGCGGTTGTGATAATAACATTTATCTCAGCAATGGAAATTTCCGATGAAGAGGTAGCACGAATGATTTCCATTGTAGGAGAAGCACAATCGGCTTCATCAGTTTTGGAGAGCAGCGGATTTAGTACAGATGGGCTGATTAGAGAAACTCAAGTAGAGTCGGCTCAAAGAAATTCTGAAACTGGGAGTGCTTCATCTGGAACGAATACTGTACAATACAAAATTTCACAAGATAAAACATCAAATGAATGGACTATTAGTACTCCATTTTATCCCTTAGAGGTGGTTATCAAAGAACAGGGAGCCATTGTTCGGGAAAAGATGGTTTATAAAATTGTCTCCATCATCTGTTTAGCTTCTTCTGTGTTGATTCAAGCCTATTTTATCTTGAAAGAAAATCGAAGTGGCGAGTAAGAAAAAAAGGGTTGGGTGCTAGAAATAGCACCCAACCCTTTTTGAAATTTAAGTTAATTCTACAATTTTTACATCTATACTATCTTCATCAGAGGTTACATATAATTTTAATTCGTTCTCAGTATTATTTTTTAGTTTTAAATCTAGTCCACCACTATAAGAAACAGCAGCGTCTTTACCTTCCTCTATATAGGCAACTTTTTTCTTATGAGGATTTCTCTCAATAACTTCTATTCCACTTACTTCAAGAGCAGCATTATATATTGTTGTACTTACTTGACAATTACCTCCACCATAACCTTTTTCGGTTTTTTTATTAACGAAAACATCAGCTTCTTGGTAACCTTTTTCAGCAGTGGGCTGACCTACTACAGAATTGAAGGAAAAAGTATCACCTGGATTTATTATTGTTCCGTTTAATGTATTACAAGTAATATTTATATTATTTAATCTGGCACTATCACCACTTAGTGTTGTTGAAAAACTAGCTATTTCAGTTTCTACAGGAGTGTGCTGTACTTGTCTTGACATAATAATACTATTATCAGGTATAGATGAATTGTTTATTTCATTTATTGTATTATTAATTATATATTCGTCATTATTTTCTGCAATATCTTCACTAGTTGTATTACTATCATAAAAAATAAAAAGAACAACACTTATTGTTGCTATTAAAGCCATTACACCTAACAAAATAATAGTTTTCTTCATTTTTACTCTCCTTATTTTGTATATTAATATGTATTATTCCCATATTGACTTTTTTTATGAATTTAATTATAATATATAGTATAGTTATTAAGAGAAATAATCCTAGAAAGGAAATAAAAAATGGCGGGAAAGCTTTGGAAAAAAATACTTTTTATAATTTTAGTAATTGCATGTTTGTTTGATATAACATTAAAATTAGTTCAAAGAAATTCTTTTAAAAATGAATTGCAAGCATCTGCTCAATATGTACAGGACTTAGTTACAAATAATGCAGTAGAAGAAAATTCAACAGAGACGACTAACACTGTAGAAGTAAATGCAGAAAATTCTAGCAATGTAGTATCAGAAAATGAAACAACAGAGAATACTACCACAAATACATTAACAATTATTCCTTTAAATACAACAAATAATTAATTAATAATCAACAAATAGTTGATTATTTTTTTTTATTTTAATATAATCAGAAAAATAGAAAGGCTTTGACTAATGAAGAAAATTAATCAATTAATACAAAAGTTTATAAAAAGTAAGTATTTATGTTATATTTTAATTTTGTTTTTAACAATTATTATTATGGCTCCAATTTTTACTATGGATTTAACAAGAAATAATGATTATAAAATTCATTTATCTAGAATTTTAGGTATTGACTGTTCGATAAAAGAGGGGAACATTCCACCTATAATAGATGTCGAATTTATGAATGGCTTTGGATATGCTTTAAATTTATTTTATGGACCGCTTACTACCTATATTCCTATTACTTTATTTAATATATTAGGAAAAGTTGGATTAGCTTTAAAAGTGTTTACTTTTATTACAGTATTTTTATCTGGAATAGCTATGTATAAATTTGCTTTTAAAGTTAGTGGAAGAAGAAATATTTCAACTATTACGGCATTAATTTATATTTCTATACCTTATAAATTATCTAATATATATGATAGAGCAGCGGTAGGCGAATATACTGCATTTATTTTTATACCAATTGTATTTTTAGGAATTTATAATATACTTAATGAAGAAAAAAATGATTTTTGGCTTTGTATTGGTGTGGTTGGACTAGTATTATCTCATACTATTACTACTGTATATACAGCACTATTTGCAATTTTATATTTATTATTAAACTTTTCCAAACTAAAAAAATGGAAAATATGGAAAAAATTTATTATAAATATTTTTATAGCATTTTTAATTTGCTGTTTTTTTGCTATTCCGTTACTAGAACATTTTTTCTCAGTAGACTATGCTATTTTTGACAAAGGGCTTATGAATACTACAAGTAATGATGTTTATGATTCGGCAATTGGTTTACAAGAATTATTTGACAATGAAATTGGAAATCAAGATGTTAGATTTTCTATTGGAATAGTAACATTAGTTTTAATTTTATTAAGTATAATTTGTTATAAAAAAATTAAAAGTGAATATAAGAATATTTATTTAAATTTTGCATTTTTAGCTATTATAGCCTTATGGATGTCTACAAAATATTTTCCTTGGTTTATTTTACCCGATACTTTAGGAGTCATACAATTTGCTTGGAGAAATTTGGGATTTTTTGCATTTTTTATTTCATTGGTTTGTGGAATTAATGCTATAACTTTAGCTGAAAATATTATAAAAAATGTTAATTTAAAGGATACATTTTTGTTTGCTGTAGTAATTTCTATTTGCACCTTTTCTTTTTTAGGAGTTATGAGAAATTATAATGTAGGCAAATTAGAAAATGAAGAAAAATTAGAAGATTATGTTTTAGATAATGATAGAATATATGTATATAGTATTAATAGAGAGTATTTACCGATAAAAGCTTTTTATAATTTGGATTATATTGATGAAAGAGAAGATAGAACTTATATATTACATGGCAAAGGGAATATAGTTTCAGAGGAAAAAGATAAACTTCAAGATAAACTAATTATAGAAAATACAAGTGATGGAACTATACTTGAATTACCTTATATTTACTATTTATGTTATAGTGTTGAAGTATCTTATGATAATAAAGATTTTGAAAAAGTAAACACTTTTGAATCAGAAAATGGCTTATTAGCTATTAGTGTTAATGAAAGTGCAAGTGTTACAATTAAAGTTAAATATGAATTGACATTAATTGAAAAAATATCTTATTTGGCTTCTTTAATAGGAGTAGTAATACTTATAATTTATATTTATAGAAAGGGTAGAAGAGTAATTAAAAATGGAGAAGATAAAAGGTAATCTTAAAAAAATAATTGCATCGAAATTATTTATAGCAAGTATATTTATCATATTAACTAGTTTAATTATGTCTATACCATTACTTTTCTTGGATTCAAACATACAAATTGATGACGGAATTCAACATATTTGTAGATTAATAGGAACAGAGCAATCTATTGAGGAAGGACAACTGATGCCAGTTATTATGTCTAATTTCTGTAATGAATTTGGATATTCATGGAATCTGTTTTATAGTCCACTAACTAGCTATTTACCATTAATATTTAGAATATTTACTAGTTCTTATGAAATGTGTTTAAGACTATTTATTTTATTAGTGAATTTTGTTAGCGGTTATGCAATGTATTTTTTTATGAAAAAATTCTTAAAAGGTAAATTTTCAGATAAAAAAATAGAAGCGATTGCTATTTTGGCAAGTATATTATATTTACTATTTCCTTATAGATTAAATGATATGTATGTAAGAGTGGCTGTTCCAGAACTAACTTCTTTTATTTTTATACCATTAGTATTTAATGGTTTATATAGTATAGTAAATTTGAAAGAAAAAAGCTATCTACTTACTATTGGTAGTGTAGGTATGCTTTTAACACATAGTTTGTTAACTATATATTTAGTTATATTTTGCATAATTTATTTAATTGTTAATTATAAAGAAATTAATAAAAAAGTAATTATTAATCTTTTAATAAATGCAGCTATAATTGTGCTAATTACATCTTTTTATTGGATACCTTTGTTAGAAAGCAAACTTTCTGCTGATTATGAAGTGTTTAATGAAAATCACATGATAAGATGGGATGTAATGGAAATGTTAAAAGTTAATCCTATAGAGTTGTTAATATATGAGCCTGGAAGAATGTTTTATGGATTAGGCTTTGTAACAATTGTGGGTGTAGTTTTAAGCTTTTTTACTTTTAGAAAAGTAAAAGACTTAAAAAATTATTTATTTTTTCTTATAGTAGGAATTATATCTGTAATAATGACTTTGAATTGCTTTCCTTTTGAAAAGCTTCCAAGTATTTTTACTATGATGCAATTCTCATTTAGAATGTTAGAATTTGGAGGATTCTTTTTGATTGTTATAGCATCAACTGCTATTGGAATTAATTTTGAAAAATATAATATTTATACTACATTATGCTTATTATGTATTTCTGTGTTGACCTTAATTCCAAATTTAAGTGGATTAGAGTATGGTAGTTATATTTCAGAAGAAGATTTAATAAATGGTATAAGAGTTACTAGTTCTACTGGAAGAGTGCATGCCGGTTGTGCAAGTTTTGAGTATTTACCTAGTAAGGCTTTTAAAAATAGAAAATATATTGAAGAAAGAAGTAATTTACCAATTATTTTAAATGCTAATAACATTGAAATTAAAGATTTTAATAAAAATGGCACAAATTGTAGTTTTCACATAGAATCTTCAGAAAATGATGCTAAAGAATTGCAAGTTGAATTGCCTTATATTTATTATATTGGCTACAATGTTGAATATGTTGATGATTCTGGTGATGTTCATAAAATAGACAATTATGAATCAGATAATGGATTTGTATGTGTTAATGTACCTAATAATAATATAACCATAAATGTAAAATACACAGGAACTATTCTTATGAAAATAGCTTATGCAATTTCAATACTTAGTGTATGCATTCTATTGGGAATATTTGTAATAAAAAAGTTTGTAAATAGAAAATAGATTACAAATATTAATATAATCTTAAGATTAAATTTTCTTGATATTTTTTGTAATATATAGTAAAATAATACTGTAAAATGGGATTTAGACCGAAAGTTTAAATTTATACAATCATAATTTTAGAAAGGATAGCAAAATGTCTAAAGGTACAGTAGCAATAATAGGAAAACCTAATGTAGGAAAATCAACTTTTTTTAATTACTTAGTTGGTCAAAGATTAGCAATTGTAGAAGATACGCCAGGAGTTACAAGGGATAGAATATATGGTGAAACAAACTGGAGAGGTAAAGATTTTACAATAATTGATACAGGTGGAATTGAAGAAAAATCAGAGGATGTCATAGCTTCACAAATGAGAATTCAAGCTGAGCTTGCTATAGATGTTGCAAATGTAATTGTTTTTATGACAGATGTTACAACTGGAATTACACCTGCAGATAGAGATATTGCACTTATGCTAAAAAAATCAAAAAAGCCTATAGTTCTTGTATGTAATAAAGTTGATGATTTTAGAAAATTAGAAAATGATACTTATGAATTCTATAATTTAGGACTAGGTAAACCTTATCCAATTTCATCTTCTCATGCTAAAGGTATAGGAGATGTATTAGATGCAATATATGAAAATCTTCCAGAAAAAGATGATGAAGATGAAGAAAGTGATTATATAAAAGTAGCAGTAATTGGAAAACCTAATGTAGGAAAATCATCATTAGTTAATAAAATATTAGGAGAGAATAGAAGTATTGTTAGCAATATTGCTGGAACAACTAGAGATAGTATAGATTCAAAATTTGAAAATAATCATGGAAAATATATTTTTATTGATACTGCAGGATTAAGAAGACATTCTAAAATAGAAGAAAATATTGAAAAGTATAGTGTGTTAAGGACAAACTTAGCAATAGAAAGAGCAGATGTTTGTATATTGATGATAGATGCTAATGAAGGAGTAACAGACCAAGATACAAAAATAGCAGGGAAAGCTCATGAAGCTGGTAAAGCAGTTATAATTGCTATAAATAAGTGGGATGAATATAATAAAGAAAATGGAACATTAGAAAAATATACAAAAGATGTATATAATAAATTAGCTTACTTATCTTATGCTCCTATTATATTTATTTCTGCAAAAACTGGTCAAAGAGTAGAAAAATTATTTGAATTGATTAATGAAGTTTCAAATAATAATTCTATGAGAATTTCTACATCTGTATTAAATGAATTATTAGCAGAAGCGGTTGCAATAGTACAGCCACCTACAGATAAAGGAAAAAGATTAAAAGTTCTTTATATGACACAAGTAAGTACAAAGCCACCAACTTTTGCCGTATTTGTTAATGATAAAAAATTATTTCATTTTTCTTATGAAAGGTATATAGTTAATAAATTGAGACAAGAATTTAGTTTTAAAGGTACGCCTATAAGAATTTTAGTAAGAGAGAGGGAGGATAAATAATATGATTTGGGCTTGTATTTTAACAGCAATTATTGCATATTTATTAGGTAGTATAAGTTTTTCAATTATTTTTACAAAAAAAATTGCAGGTTTTGATGTAAGAAAAAAAGGAAGTGGAAATGCTGGAAGCACAAATGTGCTTAGAACAGCTGGAAAAAAACCAGCAATTTTAACTCTTATATGTGATATACTTAAAGGAGTTATTGCAGTCGTTTTTGCTTTTTTAATGGGAAAAATAGCTAATGCAGATGTACAGTCAGGAGCATTCTTAATTCAAATAGCAGGTGTTTTTGTTGTACTAGGACATACATTTCCAATATTTTTTGGATTTAAAGGTGGAAAAGGAGTTGCTACTTCATTAGGAGTTTTATTAGTTACAAATTGGCAAATTGGTTTAATTTGTCTTGTATTTGCCTTAATATTGATGGCAATAACAAGAATTGTTGCACTAGGTTCTATAGCCGCAGCAATCTTATTTCCAGTATTATGCTTTTTTATAACCAATAACTTTTTAGTAGGAGATGATTCTACAAGAATAAGTTATTTGATATTTGGAATAATTATGGCTCTTATTGTTATATTTAATCATAGATCTAATATACAAAGAATGGCTACAGGAAAAGAAAATAAATTAATATTTAAAAAATAACTTAAAAAAATTGCTATTACATTTTTAAAACAAAATTTACTTTTATACTAGTGATATATTATAATTTTGTAATACCGCGGAGTTTCGAGAAGTCTTATTTAGACTTCGAGCAGCAAGGTTTACAAAATTATTAATATATCACTAATTAACAAATGTAATAGCAATTTTATAATTGTTTTAGGAGGTAATCAAATGAGTAAAAACATAGCTGTTATAGGTAGTGGAAGTTGGGGAATGGCCCTTAGCAATCATTTAGCAGAAATGGGGAATAATGTAAAAGTATGGTCTTTTACAGAAGAGGAAAAGAATTTAATTAATAATGAACATAAATGCAAATTTATTCCAGATGTAACTTTAAATGATAAAATATATTGTTCAAATGATGTAGTTGAGGTAGTAAAAGGTGCGGATTATATTTTTCATGTAACTCCATCAAAAGTGACTAGAAAAGTATTTAATGACTATAAAGAATATGTAAATGATACACCAGTTATTATATGTTCTAAAGGATTAGAAAATTCTACTTTAAAAACTTTGGACGAAGTATTAGTTGAAGAATTACCTACAGTAAAAGTAGCTGCCTTTTCTGGTCCAAGTTATGCAACGGAAGTGATAAATCATATTCCAACTGCAATAATATTAGCCTCAAAATATGATGATGTATTAGATAATGTATCAAAATTATTGATGAATAATTATATGAGAATATATAAATCTAAAGATGTTGTAGGTGTTGAAATAGGTGGAGCGCTAAAAAATATTATTGCATTTTGTGCTGGTATAAGTGCCGAATTGAATTTAGGTACAAATGCTCAGGCAGCTCTTATTACAAGAGGATTAGCAGAAATTACAAGACTTGGAGTAAAAATGGGAGCTAGTAAAGAAACATTTTTTGGCCTTTCAGGTTTGGGAGATTTATTTCTAACTTGTTCAAGTGATGAAAGCAGAAATAGAAGAGCTGGTAGATTAATAGGTAAAGGAAAAACTGTTGAAGAAGCTAAAAAAGAGATAGGTATGACTATAGAAAGTGTAGAAAATATAGATGTTGCAAAAAAACTTTCAGAAAAATATGGAGTAGAAATGCCTATAGTAAATGCTGCTTATGATGTTTTATATAATAATTTAAAACCAAAAGATGCTGTTACTATGTTAATGACTAGAAATGTAAAATTTGAAAATGAATAATATTTAAAGTTTTATTTATAAAGAAAATTGAATAAATTTTAACCTCGCGTAAAATACTAAAAGCGAGGTATTTTTTTGTGAATTGAAGGGAAAGTAAATTATGAAAAATCAAATTAGTAAGTATTTATTAACTGTATTAATAATTATATGTTTTATTTTATTAGGTGTATTAATTTATGTTAGATTTTTTAATAATAATGAAAGTGAAGAATATGCAATTTTAACTGAAAAAGTGCAAGGCGAAATAAAATATTTAGATTCATCAATAATTGAAATGATGAACAAATTAAATAATATTTCCTATACTAGATATCAAGTTACAATTAAAGAAGTAAATGAGAGTGAACAAAATAATCCAAGTGAAAGTAATCAAAGTGTATCTAGTGAAAATAGTGGGGAAAGTAATTCAGGTGGTAATCAACAAAGTAATCAAGAAAGTTCTTCAAGTGGTGGGCAAGAAAGCACAAATGAAACTAATCAAAGTAGTGAACAAAGTGAATCTAGAACTTCTAGGTTGGCTCAGGTGGATTCTTTATTAAATTCTAATTATGATGATATTTCTTGGGATGAAATTTCTTATGGAGTTGAAACTTTATATACTTCTTGGCCAAGTATAAATTTAGACATGGAAGCACTTAATTTAAATAAAAATGATATAGCTAATTTTAGCTCTACTTTAGATGGTTTAGCACAAGCAGTAAAAGTACAAGATAAAAATAGTGCACTTATAAATTTATATAATTTATATATATTATTACCAAGATATTTGTCTAATTTTACTAATGATGATCAAATGATTAATGTATATAATGCTAAAGCTAATATTTTGAGTGCTTATGTATCTGCAAATAATGAAGATTGGGAATCAATGAATAATAGTGTAACTAATGCAATAAATGAATTGTCTAAAAATATGAATTTAGAAAATGTAACAGATATAGAAAAGACTACTTTAGAAAAATCTTATATTTTATTAGAAGAATTAAAAAGAGGAATAGGATTGGAAGATAAAGATATATTTTATTTAAAATATAAACTTGCCATGGAACAACTGGAAATTATATAAATAATCCCCTTTATGATTTAACATAAAGGGGATTGAATTTATTTCTCTTCAGATTGTTTACTTGTATTATTTTGTTCATTTCCTTTAGGACAGTTTTTGTTAGAATTTTTCTTATCTTTCTTACAATCTTTATTTTTACCCATAAATTAAGGCACCTCCATTTCTTTTTTTAGTCTAAATATAGTATTGACTTAAATATTTTTTTTATACATAAAAATATATTCAAATATTAAATACTAGACTAATATATTAAAATGTGCTATAATGAACAGGTGAGTAAGCTGAGTAATCGCGCATTGTTAATGCCGAAAGGCAACGTGTGAGGAAAGTCCGGGCCCCATAGAGCAAGGATGCTAGATAACGTCTAGTGGGGGTGACCCTAAGGAAAGTGCAACAGAAAATAACCGCCTAAAGTTTTTTAGGTAAGGGTGAAAAGGCGAGGTAAGAGCTCACCGTAGATGTGGTGACACATCTAGCCGTGTAAACCCCATCTGGAGCAACACCGAGACTAGGAGGCTAAGACTGCTCGTCATCTCCTTAATTTGGTGGCATGAAATATATAGCAATATATATTCTAGATAAATGATTACTTTTAACAGAACCCGGCTTATAGGCTTACTCACATTATAAATAATCTTTTAAAAATGGAATTGGAGATATTATTTCTAATTCTTTTTTTGTTATAGGATGTATAAATTTTATTTTATAAGCATGTAGTGCTTGTCTATCTATAATTGAAGAAGATGTGCCATAAAGAGTATCTCCAAGTATAGGGTGACCAATTGATGAAAGATGGACTCTTATTTGATGGGTCCTTCCAGTATGTAATATACATTTTAGTTCAGTTAAATTTTCGCCTTTTATTGAAAAGTTTTTTATAACAAAATATTCAGTTATGGCTTTTTCACCATTTGAATCTATACATCTTTCAATTATACTATTATTTTTTCTAGCTATAGGATTATCTATTATGCCAGATTCTTTTAATGTTCCTGTTACTATTGCTATATATTCTTTTGTATAATTAGTTAATTGTGATTGAATATATTCGTTTTTTGCAAATATTACAATACCTGAAGTATCTTTATCTAGTCTATTAATGGGTCTAATTAATCTATGAAGATTTATAGAGTCAAAATAATACTTTAGACCATTTGATAAACTATTTTCATAATGATTTAGCGATGGATGTACAGGTAAATGAGGTGGTTTGTCTAGGATAATTAAAGAATCGTCTTCATATAATACTTTTAGATTCATTTTAATTGGAACAATATTTGAATTATCTTCATCAAAATCCAGATCTATTTCTATTAAATCATCTTTTTTTACAGGAAAATCCAAGTATATATTATTAGATTTATTTAAAAAGATTTTTCTATTTTTCTTTAATTTTAAAAGAAGTCTGTTAGATATATGAAACTGTTCTTTCAAAACTTGTCTAACATTTAACTCTTTTTTTACTATATAAGATAATACCATATAAGTTCCTTTCAAAAAAATTTAAAATATTCTATATAATTTGTTATACTAAAATATTTTATCAAAATTATTGTACTTTTTCCATATTTCTTATATAATTATTTCGGAGGTTAAAGTCATGAAATTTATTGAAAGGATAAAAGAACAAGCAAGACAAAATATTAAAACAATAATTTTACCTGAAACTGAAGATATTAGAGTTTTAAAAGGTGCTGAAATTGTATTAAAGGATAAAACTGCTAATATTATTTTATTAGGTAATGAAAATGAAATTAACAAAGTTTCTGAGGAAAATAATATTAATATAAAAGGTGCAAAAATAGTTAATCCACAGTCTGATGAAAAATTTGAAGAATATGCTAATTATTTATTCGAATTAAGAAAAGCAAAAGGAATGACATTAGAGGATGCAAGAAAAATACTAAAAGAAAATTCAAGATATTTTGCAACAATGATGGTAAAAATGGGAGATGCAGATGGATTTGTTTCAGGAGCTTCTCATCCAACATCAGATACATTAAGACCAGTACTTCAAATAATAAAAGGTAGATCTGGAGTTAAAACTGTTTCTGCATTTTTTATTATGTGTTTACCAAATGATGAATTTGGTGAAAATGGAGTATTTATTTATGCAGATAGTGGGATGAATGAAAATCCTACAGCTGAACAATTATCAGATATAGCCATTACATCAAGTGAATCTTTTAAAGAATTAGTAAATCCTGAAGGAATACCTAAAGTTGCAATGCTTTCTTATTCAACAAAAGGAAGTGCTCATTCTGAATTAACTGAAAAAGTAGTTGAGGCTACAAAATTAGCACATGAAAAAGATCCAAATTTATTATTAGATGGAGAGCTACAATTAGATGCAGCTATATTACCAGAAGTTGCTGAGAGAAAAGCACCAGGAAGTCCAATAAAAGGGAATGCTAATATATTGGTATTTCCAGATTTAAATGCTGGAAATATAGGCTATAAATTAACTCAAAGATTAGCTCATGCAGAAGCCTATGGACCATTATGTCAAGGTTTAGATAAGCCAGTTAATGATTTATCTAGAGGTTGCTCAGCTGAAGATATAGCAGGGGTTGTAGCAATAACTGTTGTTCAAGCACAACATATTGAGAAAAATAAATAAAAAGGAGAAGTTTAATGATAATTTTAGTTTTAAATTCTGGTAGTTCATCTCTTAAATATCAACTTATAAATACAATTACCAAAGAAGTTTTAGCAAAAGGCAATTTTGAACGTATAGGGCAAAAAGATGCTTTTTTAACACATAAAGTCGGTGAAGAGAAGCATAAATTTGAGTTAGAAGTTGAAAATCATGAGATGGCTTTAGAAATTATTTTAAGTAAACTTACTAGTAAAAGTTGTGGCGTTATAGCAGGGATAGATAGAATAGATGCAATTGGACATAGGGTTGTCCATGGTAGTGATAAATTTACATCATCTGTATTAATAACTGATGATGTTATAAAACAAATTGAAGATTGTATACCTTTAGCTCCACTACACAATCCATCAGCTTTAGCAGGAATTAGAGCTTGTCAAGAAATTATGCCAGGAAAGCCAATGGTTGCAGCTTTTGATACCGCTTTCCATCAAACTATTGAAAAAGAAAGATATATTTATCCTATACCATACAAATATTATGAAAAATATTCTATGAGAAAATATGGTTTTCATGGTTTATCACATAATTATGTAGCACATAGAGTTGCTGAATTAAAGAATGTTCCTATAGAAAACTTAAAAATAGTAAATTGTCATTTAGGTCAGGGAGCTAGTATTTGTGCTATACAAAATGGAAAATCAGTTGATACTTCTATGGGATTTACGCCACTTGGAGGTATTCCAATGGGAACTCGTTCAGGTGATTTAGATCCATCTATTGTTACTTATATTATGAAACATGAGAATATAGATTCTGATGAAATGGATAGAATATTAAATAAAAAATCTGGAGTATTTGGCGTTTCTGAAGTATCTGTAGATTTTAGAGATATTGAAGCAGAAGCAGCTAGAGGTGATCATAATGCAATTTTAGCAATGAAAATATTTATATATGATGTTGCTCAAACTATTGCTAAATATGCTGTTGCAATGCAGGGAATAGATGTTATTACTTTTACCGCTGGTGTTGGTGAAAAAGGAATTGAAGATAGAGAAGCTATATGTGAACAATTAGCTTGCTTTGGAGTAAAATTAGATAAGAAATTAAATGATGGAAAAAACATAGAGAGAAAAGTATCAACAGATGATTCAAAAATTGAAGTATGGGTAGTTCCTACAAATGAGGAATTACTAATAGCAGAAGATACTGAAAAAATACTTAAAGAAATAAATGCTTGAATTTAATTAAAAAATATTATTTTAGAAAGGAATATATTATGAAAATTTTAGTTATAAATTGTGGTAGTTCATCATTAAAATACCAATTGATAGATATGGATGGAGAAAATTTAATTGCAAAGGGAACTTATGAAAGAATAGGTGAGGAATCTTTTTTGACTCATAAAATTAATGGACAGAAATATGTTTTACAAAATCCAGTAAAAACTCATAAAGAAGCTTTAAATTTTGCAATAGAGCAATTACTTAATAAAGACTATCCAGCAATTAATAGCCTAGATGAAATAGGTGCTATAGGACATAGGACAGTTCATGGAGGAGAATATTTTAAAGAATCGGTAATAATAGATGATGAAGTTATTAAAAGAATTGAAGAATGCTCTAGCTTAGCACCAGTACATAATCCATGTTCATTAATTGGAATTAGAGCTTGTCAAGAATTAATGCCTGGAAAACCAATGGTTGCAGTATTTGATACAGCTTTTCATCAAACAATTCCAGAAGAAAGATATATTTATCCAATTCCTTATAAATATTATGAAAAATATAAGATAAGAAAATATGGGTTTCATGGTACATCACATTTTTATGTATCACGTAGAATCGCTGAATTATTAGGCAAAAATGTAGAAGATTTAAAAATAGTAAATTGTCATTTAGGACAAGGTGCAAGTCTATGTGCAATACAAAATGGAAAATCAGTTGAAACTTCTATGGGATTAACTCCAATTTCAGGAATTCCTATGTGTTCTCGTTCAGGTGATTTAGATCCATCAATAGTTACATTTTTAATGAAAAATGAAAACTTAACACCTGATGAAATGGATGATATATTAAATAAAGAATCTGGAATATATGGTATTTCTGGAGTTAGTAAAGACGTAAGGGATATAGAAGCAGCTGTAGATGAAGGTAATGAAAGAGCAAAACTAGCATTAGATTATTATAGATATATAATAGCTCAAACTATTGCAAAATATGCGGTATCAATGCAAGGAATAGATGTTATTACTTTTACCGCTGGTGTAGGTGAAAATCAAAAAAGAATTAGAAAAGGCATCTGTGATAATTTGAAATTTATGGGTGTCAAGATTGATGATGAAAGAAATGAAGCTAAAAGTGAAGAAATATGTATTTCAACTAGTGATTCAAGTATTCCTGTATGGATAGTTCCAACTAATGAAGAGCTTGTAATTGCTAGAGATACACTTAGGTTAGTATCAGAAAATGAAGAAAATAAATAATAGGATGTGAGCTAATATGAGTGAAAAGGGAAAAAATAGTAGGAAAAAGAGAAAGAAATTAACCTGGAAAGATGTTTATCAAAAATGTAATCATCATGAAATAAGTCAGGTTACAAATGTATATGATACTTTTAGTTTAAAATCTAATTTGAAGAATTTGTTAAAAAATTATGGTGTACCAATTTTAACTGTAACTATTATTATTCTTATAATTTTAATAATTACATTTTGGAAAACAATAGGTACAATGCTAATTGCATTGGTTTTGCTATTAGCATTAGCAATATTTGCTATAATATATGCAACTTATGAAATAAAACTTGATAAGGATGGAGTAAGATTTAAGATAAACTTTCAAGAGACATTTATTCCTTATAACAAATTGATAGGTATATATTTGGAAAGAGCACATAAAAGATTTTTCTTTATTCCAATACATTATTATGTATTAAAAATAACTGAATATGTAGATAAAGAAAAAATGAATATTTATTCTTTTCCAACAATAATGCTTAATAAAAAGAAGACCATAGATTTCTTTAAATGTTTTGACGTAAATGTATTAAAAGATGCCGAAGAAGAAGAAGAAAAGGCTGATGAAGCTAAAAAAATCTTATTTAAAGCTATAGGAATTTTATTGATTGTATTAATTGTTATTGCATTAATTGTTTCTTTTATTATGTATTTGTTTAATAGATAGAACAATAATAAAATAATATTCATATAATGTAGTATAAGCTTTAATTTTAAGCTAAAATAGAAAATTTATAATTAAATTTTCTATTTATATTAATAGTTAAGAGGAAACTAAATGGATACAATAGTATTAAAATTTGGAGGAAGCTCTGTATCTGATAACATAAACTTGAACATTGTTGCTAATAAAATAATCGAATTAAAAAAGGCTGGCAATAATATAATATGTGTAGTTTCTGCTCAGGGAAAAACTACTGATAATTTAATCAAAGAGGCTAAAGAGTTAAGTGCTATTCCTAATGAGAGAGAAATGGATGCACTTTTAAGTACTGGAGAGCAGGTTTCTGCTTCGAAGTTAGCAATTTTACTTACAATGCTTGGACATAAAGCCATTTCGCTTACAGGTTGGCAAGCTGGAATTATTACAAACTCAGATTATCAATCCTCTAAAATAATTGACATAAAAACAGAAAGAATAAAAAAAGAACTTAAGCAAGGGAAGATAGTTATAATAACAGGTTTTCAAGGTATAGACGAAAATGAAAATATTACAACTCTTGGTAGAGGGGGCTCTGATACAACTGCAGTTGCAGTTGCTGCAGCAATGAATGCAGCTCATTGTTATATTTTTTCAGATGTTGATGGTGTATATACAGCTGATCCTAGAGATGTTAAGCTTGCACATAAATTAAATTCTATTTCTTATGAGGAGATGTCATATATTTCTGGTGAAGGTGCAAAAGTACTTCATGATAGATGTGTGGAGTTAGCAGAAAAATATAATATGCCAATTATAGCTGCAAGCACGTTTAATAATAATAAGGGAACCGAAATTTCAAACAATATGGAAGAAACTACTATAAAAAGCATAATAAAAAATGACAATATTCTAATTGTTAAAATAGAAAATTTATCAAATCCTTATAATTTATTAAAAAAGATTAATGAAAATAAAATAAAAATAGGAAAATTTAGCGTTGATGAAAAAACAACTATTTTTACAATTACTAAAGAAAACAGAGCGAAAATTGAAAAAATTCTAGATAAAGTTAATGGAAATATTACAATACAAGCAGTAAGTAAAATTTCTGTTGTTGGCTCTGGTATATCTAATCATTTAGAAATATTAAAAAAGATATATGAATGTTTTGTTGAATTACAGTATGATATTTTTGAATTTGACATATCTGCATGTAAAATATCGGTCTTATTTAATAAAATAGTAGAAACGAAATATTTAAATAATCTTCATAATTTACTTATAAACAATATAAAGTAGAAAAAACTTCAAACTTGTACTTAAAATTCAAGTTTGAAGTTTTTTTATCATAAATCATATAAACCTTGAATATAATTAAATATAAATAGACAAGTATATAGGAGGTTGTTATGATTCAAGAAGAACGCAAGATGGCAATAAAAGATGAAAATAAATTTCAAAATCTAATATTGGAAAATAGAGAAAAATTATCTATATCTGGAGTTATAGATGTTCTTAGTTTTGATGACCAAATAGTTATTTTAGAAACTGAGTTAGGAATGCTTACTATAAAAGGTGAAGATTTAAGAATTAACAAACTAAGTATAGATACACAAGATGTAATAATTGAGGGAAATATTAATTCTCTTTCATATAGTGAAAAAGAGGAAAGAAAAAATACAGGGTTTCTAAATAAAATTTTTAAATAGGTGAATATAGTGGGAAGTTATTTTGGAAATCAAATAATAAGTTTTGTAATATATTTGCTTGCAGGTGTGGTTATTAGTGTAATTTTTGACCTGTTTAGAGCAATTAGAAAAACTATAAAAACTTCAGATATTACTACAAGTATCGAAGATATTATTTTTTGGATTTTAGTATTAGCATTATTAATATATATAATTTTTATATTGGGAAATGGCTCGATAAGGTTTTTTATGATTTTTGCATTAATTATTGGTTGCACACTTTACTTTATTATATTTAGTAAATATTTTTTGAAGGTATCAGTTAGGATTTTAGAGATCTTAAAAAAAATTTGTATTAAAGTAATAAATATAATTTGTATTCCAATAAAAATTTTACTAAAGATTAACAAAAAAATCTGTTGTATTATATGTATTAATATAAAAAATTGGAGAAAAAATATAGAAAAAGGTGTTGTAAAAGAAAAAATCAAGAAAAATAAAGGAATTTAAAGATTTTTGTAGAATATTAATAGTAGTTAAATTAAATTATAGATAGGAAAACTTATGAAAAAATTAATTAAATTTACATTTATATTTTTATTATTAGGATATGTTATTCATATTTTTATAACCCAGCAAAGTACTCTTAATTCTTATGCTACTGAAAGTAAAGAATATGAGAGTCAGATTGAATCTGCCAAAGAAACACAAGCTGAGTTAAATGAAACTATACAAGATTTAAATTCAACTGAATATATTGAAGAACAGGCTAGAGAAAAACTAGATATGTATCTTCCTAATGAAAGAGTATATATCGATATAACGAAATAATGTTGTATTTTATATTAAAACCAAGTTTTTTCCAAAACTTGGTTTACTTTTTTTATCAAATATTGTATAATAGTTATATGTAGATTTCAAATTTATTTTTTATCTTATAATTTCTATGTCAAATTTTATATTTAAGATAAAATTTTTCAATCGTTCTTTAAATCTATAAATCAATAAATAAGGAGAAAAATATGAGTTTAGAAGATTATACTCTTGTTGAATTGCGTGAATTAGCAAAAGAAAGAGGAATAAAAAATGTTTCAAAATTAAAAAAAGATGAATTAATACAAGTTCTTTCTGAGGGAGAAAAAGATAATAATATTTCAAATAATGAATTAGATGTTAATGATGATTTTGAAGAAAATAATGAGATAAAAACAGATGAATTAAAAGAAAATGATTCAGAAGTTAGATATGTAGATGGATATAAATTAACTAGTCCAGATGATAAAATTTCTGAAGGTATACTTGAAATTTTACCAGATGGATATGGATTTTTAAGGGGAAAAAATTATTTATCAACACCTGATGATATATATATTTCACCAGTACAAATAAGAAGATTTAGATTAGACAATGGAGATAAAATAAAAGGTATTGCAAGGAGTCCAAAAGAAGGTGAAAAATTTCCTGCCTTAATATATGTAGGTGAAGTAAATGGTGAAGCACCAGAATTAGCATATAGAAGAAAAAAGTTCGATGACTTAATTCCTATATACCCTTATGAAAAAATAAAAATGGAGACAAATTCAAATGAATATGCAATGAGAATGATTGATTTGATTTGTCCTATAGGAAAAGGTCAAAGAGGTATGATTGTTGCTCCTCCTAAAGTTGGAAAAACTACTCTTTTAAAGAAAATAGCAAATAGTATTTCAATTAATAATCCAGAAGTTGAGTTGATTGTCTTGTTAATTGATGAAAGACCAGAAGAAGTAACTGATATGAAAAGATCAATTAAGGGGGATGTAATATATTCTACTTTTGATGAATTACCTGAACATCATGCAAAAGTTGCTGAAATGGTTTTAGAAAGAGCTAAAAGATTAATTGAACAGAAGAAAGATGTAGTTATTTTATTAGATAGTATTACTAGATTAGCTAGAGCATATAACTTGACTATACCATCTTCAGGAAGAACATTGTCAGGAGGTTTGGACCCAGCAGCATTACATAAACCAAAAAAATTCTTTGGAGCTGCTAGAAAAATAGAAAATGGTGGAAGCTTAACAATCTTGGCAACAGCTTTAATTGATACTGGTAGTAGGATGGACGAAGTTATTTTCGAAGAATTTAAAGGCACAGGTAATATGGAAGTTGTATTAGATAGGTCATTATCAGAAAAGAGAATTTTCCCAGCAATTGATATAAATAAATCTGGAACAAGAAGAGAAGACTTGTTATTAAAACCTGAAGAAATGAATGCAGTATATTCATTAAGAAAAGCAATGTCTACAATGCCTCAGGCGGAAGTTACAGAGCAATTATTAGCTCAGATGATGGCTACAAAAAATAATGCAGAGTTAGTTGAAAAATTAAATTTGATTTTCAAAAACAAAAAATAATGAAAAGGCGCCCAAATGGTTTGAATCATTTGAGCGTCTTTTTCATTCGCTTTAGCGTGTTGAGCCACAAGCGAAACCAAAAACCGCCAGCTATGCTGGTGTTGTTTTAAATACTTACAGA
>CALXUS010000006.1 GCA_944391745.1 uncultured Clostridia bacterium | reverse complement strand
GCCACTTTAGCTCAGCTGGTAGAGCAACTGACTTGTAATCAGTAGGTCGTCCGTTCAAATCGGACAAGTGGCTCCATTATTAAAGGTCAGTAATTTTAGTTAAGCTATTGTTATTGGCTTTTATTTTTTTATATTAAAATAAAGGAGCCAATAAAAATGGAAGAAAATCAAGAAAAAAATATAGTGAATAATGTGGCGATAGTAACTGGCGGAGCAAAAGGAATAGGTGCATCAGTAGTAAAAAAGCTAGCACAAAAAGGATATATAGTAATACTTAATTATAATAAATCAGAGAAAGAAGCCAAATTAATAGAAAATCAATTTAATAATGTACATACATTTAAAGCAGATGTATCAAAATATGAAGAAGTAAAAGAGTTAGTTGACTTTGCAATAAAAAAGTGTGGAAAAATAGATCTATTAGTAAATAATGCAGGAATAGATTTAGTAAAGACAATAAATGATACAAGCACAGAAGACTTTGACCATATTTTAAAAACAAATTTATATTCAGTTTTCTATACATCTAAAGAAGTATCAAAATACATGATAAATGCTAAGTATGGCAAAATAATAAATATAAGTTCAATATGGGGAATAATAGGCGCATCATGTGAAATGGCATACTCTGTTAGTAAGGCCGGAATAGATGCTATGACAAAATCTCTAGCAAAAGAATTAGGACCATCAAATATACAGGTAAATAGCATAGCTCCAGGTATCATTGACACAGATATGAATAAATTTTTGTCTGAAGAAGAGAAAAAACAAATTATTTCAGAAATTCCATTAGAGCATATTGGTAAAACAGATGACGTAGCAGAAACTGTATTATTTTTAGCAAGTTCTGATTATATTACAGGACAAGTTATTCAAGTTAATGGTGGATGGAATGTATAAAGAATAAAAGATAAAAAAGCACTTAAAGTGCTTTTTTATTTTATAAAATATTTATTTTACCTATTGATTACTATCTTCTGTTTTCTTTTTATAATTTCCAGAGATTAGTTTTGGAAAATATTTTATAGCTTTATAAACAGCTAATTTAATTTTTTTGCTCCATAAATAAGACTTCCTTAATCTTCTTGGCATTTCTAAAGTATTATTTTCAACAATTGCCAAAGAAACAGGAGCTTCCTCTATGTTAAAAATGTAGTTTTGACCATCATTATTATCCCATTCATAATTAGAATTTCTAAAACACAAATTTAATTTATTAGAATTATTTAAATCTAATTCAACCTGAAATCCTAATTCTGTTTTCTTCATAGGAGCTTCAGTTACATTATCCCAATTATCTCCAAATCCATAGTGAATAAAGACTTCTTCAGAATTCTCCTGAAAAAGTTTCCCTGTATAAGATATTTTAACATTTGCACCTTGAATTAATTTATCAGTATTAAAAAATATATTTTTAACTAACTCCATAATTTTCTCCTATGCTTAAAAACTAAGAATATTATATTATTATTTTACAAAATATTCAATAGATTTATAAATTTGTATCAGAAATGTAAAAAAAGTGTAATATTTGTGAAAAATATTACACTTTTTGTCTATTTATGAACCTTTCCAAGAACTTTACCTATAATATAAAAAGTATCTTTAGAAGTAAGTATTATATCTTCAATGTCTGTTTTTTCAGCTCTTAGAACTAAATCATTTTTTCTCTTAATAAACTTTCTAATTATATATTGACCATTATATTCAAAAAGTCCAACATCTTTATTACTTAAAGGAGTATTTAATTCTATAAAAACATAGCTATCTTTTTCAAACTTTGGAGCCATAGAATCATCTTGAACCTTCAAACACATAGAAGCAGAAGCGTATTCCTTAGGAACAGTAGCAAAACCTACCAAGTTATCATACATTGGAATAGAATCATACTTAATATGATTCACTACTTCATAATCTAATTGTTCTTCAGTTAATTTTTTGTCATAAGTATACATTAGAGGTTGATAAGGAACTTCTAACGCATCACAAAGAGATTTTAAAGATTTGTGGCTAGGATTTCTTTCACTTTTTTCAATATGAGTTAAATGACCAACATTAATATTGGTTGCATTAGCTAAATTTGTTTTAGAAATTTTTTTATCCTCTCTTATTTTAGATAGCATATCACCTATCATAATAAATCAGTCCTTTCAATTTCCTAAAATATGAATAAGAGTATTCTCATAAAATTCGAACTAATTATATAAAATTCTACAAAAAATGTCTAGTAAGTAAAGCAAATTATTGTAAAAAAATATATGGTATGATAATATTTTTATATATTGGAATAAATATAATATATAGAAATAAAATTGAAATATAAGGAAAAAATATTTAATGCAGGAAAGGATAATACTTAAGATGAAGAAAAAAATCTTAATAATTATTAGCATAATAGTAATTCTTATTTTTATATCTATTATTTTTAGCATTATAAATATTGGAAATAATAAAATTTATAATAACATTAAAATACAAAATGTTTCTGCTTATGGAAAAGAACAAGAGCAAATCAATTCAGAATTAAACAAAAAATATAGTGAAAAGAAAATTAATGGTATAAAGTTAAAGCAAGGAGATTATGAGACCGTAATATCTTATGATCAGTTAGGAGTAAGTGCAAATATAGGAAAAGCAGTAACAGAAGCTTATTCGATAGGAAGAGCAGGAAACATAATAACAAATAACTATAATATATTGTTAAGATATTTCATACCTATAAATATAGAAATAGAAATGACTTATGATGAAAAAAGTATTGATAAAGTGATAGAAGATGTAGAATCAAAATTACCAAATGTAGTTATTAACAATGACTATTATATTGAAGGAAGCAAACTAATAATTACAAAAGGAAAAAAGGGTGTAGTAATAGAAAAAGATAAACTAAAAAATGAAATAATTAAAAAAATTAAAGATTTTTCAGATGATGATAATATAATACAAATACCTGTTATAGAGACTACTCCTGAAGAGATTAATATTGAAGAAATAGTAAATGGAATTACTTGTGAACCTCAGAATGCTTATGTAAGTGAAGGACCACTTGAGGTACATGCAGATCAAGATGGAATTTCTCTAGCAATATCAATAGATGAGGCTAAAAATATATTAAAAGAAGATAAAGAAGAATATGAGATTCCTTTAAACATAACAGAGGCAGATATAAAAGTGGAAGATTTAGGAGAAGATGCATTTCCAAATTTACTTGGAACTTGTACCACTAATTATGATGCTAGTAATATAAATAGAAATAATAATCTTATGTTAGCCGCAGAAAAAATAAATGGAACTATTGTTAATCCAGGAGAAACATTTTCATATAATCAAAGCGTAGGCCAAAGAACAATAGCAGCAGGGTTCAAAGAAGCAAAAGCTTATGCTAATGGAAAAGTGGTTTTAGATGTAGGTGGCGGAGTTTGCCAACTTTCATCTACACTTTATAATTCAGCTTTATTTTCAAATTTGGAAATAATAGAAAGAAGAAGCCATTATTTTAAGACTTCATATTTACCCGCTGGAAGAGATGCAACAGTTTCATGGGGCTCAGTAGATTTTAAATTTAAAAATAATAGAGAATATCCAATAAAAATTGTTGCTATTGCACAAGATGGAGTCGTTAAAGTAGATATATATGGGATAAAACAAGAAGATGACTATGATGTTGCAATAGAATCACAAGAAACAAGTATTATTCCTGTTGAAACTATATATGAAGAAGACAAATCATTAGAAGAAGGGGAACAAGTTACAGTGCAAAATGGTGAAAATGGATGTACGAGTGAAACCTATAAAATCCTATCGAAAAATGGAGTGGTAGTTTCAAAAACATTAATATCAAAAGACACCTATAATGATTTACCAACAATAATTAAAAAAAATAAAAAGTAAGAGGGAGCATTTTGAAAGATAAAATAAAAAGACATTATGTGACAATAATTTTTATAATTTTAATTTTACTTGGAATAGGAATAAGGATATATAATTTTCCAGAAGGAATTCCAGAAGTTAATGTAGATGAAATGATTACTGCTAAAAATGCTAAGTCTATATCAGAAACTGGTAAAGATATATTAGGGCAAAGTTTTCCCGTATACCTCAAAGGGTGGGGAGGACAAAGCGTTGTATTAGCATATTTTATGGCAATAATTATCAAAATACTAGGATATAATTTATTAGCTATTAGATTACCAATGTTAATTATTAGCTGTATTTCACTATTTATATTTTATGATTTAATAAAAAAGATTACAAAAAGTAAAAATGCAGGGTTAATAGGATTAGCATTAGTTGCAATTTCACCATGGCATATTATTCAATCAATGTGGTCATTAGATTGTAATATGTTTCCACATTTTTTACTAATTTCTGTGGATATTTTATATACAGCAATAATTAAAAATAAAAAATATCTTATTTATATATCAATGATATTTTTTGCAATTACACTCTATTGCTATGGAATTGCAATTTATTTTACACCATTATTTTTAATAATTACAGCAATTTATTTACTGAAGAAAAAGATAATAAATGTAAAAGATTTATTAATCAGCATAGCTATATTTATTATATTAACATTACCAATAATAATTACATTTGCAATAAATGGATTGCATAAAGGAAATAGCATTATTATTTTTAATATTACACTACCTTACTATGAAGACTTTAATAGACAAAGCGATATGCTTTTACTATCAAATAATAAATTACTAAGAATACTTATCAATTTTATAACAACAATTGAAACTATTCTATTTCAAAGAGATTATTTAAATTGGAATACTCCAAAATTATTTGGAACAATATATCATATAACAATTGTATTCACAATTTTAGGGATTGTACTAAGAATAAAAAATAAAAAGGAAAAAGATGATAAAATAGCTAATAACATTTTAATAATTTGGCTACTAATAAGTTTTTTTACAGGGATATTAATAAATAATACGTCTATTCATAGAATAAATTCAATTTGGTATATATTATTAATATGGGCATCTTTAGGAATATATGAATCTTTTAACATAACTAAGATGAAAAAGCTATTTATAAGTATAACCGTGGCAGCATATACTGTACTGTTTATATCATTTAGCATATACTTTAATACCAATTACAAAAATGTAATAGCAAATGAAGATACATTTAGCAGAGGATTATATCAATCATTAAGTTATATAAAAAACATAGATAAAATGTTTGTATATTATGATAATTCAGGAATAGATATTGCAAGGAAAGAAAGCAATTTTATAGAAATAAATAAAGATGAAAATAAAGTATATTTTCCATTAAATACTAAAGAGGATGTAGAAAATAAGTTGAAAAATATTAATGATAATGAAATAATAATATATAATTGTAATAGATATAAATGTAATTCAATTTATAATAAAGAGAAATATGGAAATTATATTATAATGTATAAATAAAAACTTCCGACTAATAATATGAACCCTACTTAGGATACATTAAATAAAAAACTACTTTATGATAAAATACACTTTCGAAAGGAGGTGTATTTTTTCTATGGCTTCAAAAGGTCAAAGATTTTCAAGTTATACAAAGGAAGAAAAAAATGAAATAATTCAAAGGTATTTAAATGGTGAGTCTGGATATCAATTATCTAAACAATATGGAATACCTGTTGGTAAAATAAAAACATGGAAGACAAAAATTGATCATCCTGAAAAAATTACATTTAAACAACGTGGTAGACCAAAAGAAAAAGATTTAACCAAAGAAGATTATAAAGAAAGATTTGAAATATTAAAAAAATACCAGGCCTTCCTCAAGGCACAACGAGAGAAAAATAACTTTTATTAATTTATATAGAAATAATTTTAAGCTTTCAAATATGTGTGCTGTTTTAGAAATAAGTCCTAAAACTTACTACAAATATAGAAATAGTGAAGATCCTGATTATTATGATTATTTAATAATTAAAGAAATATTTGATGATTCTAAAGGCACATATGGGTATCGTAGGATTGCTGATGGCCTATTTCAAAAATATGGTGTAATTATGAATAGAAAAAAGGTATTAAGAATAATGAAGAAATATAATATTCAAGCAGAATATATAAGAAAAGCAAAAATAAAACATAAAAACAAACGAATTGAAGACAATGTAAAACCTAATTTATTATTTATTAAATAGAAATTTTGTAACAGATGCTTTAAATAAAGTGTGGGATACTGATGTTACTTATTTGATTTTTAAAGGGGCTAGAGCATATTTATCAACAATAATTGATTTATATGATAGACATGTGATTGCATATAAAGTATCTAAAAATAACGATAATAAACTTGTTATGGATACATTAAACGAGGCTCTAAAAAAAGAAAAGGATGTACATGGATTAATCATTCACAGTGATCAAGGTTTCCAATATACATCTTATGAGTACAAAGCTATTTGTGAATCTAAAGGAATTCAAATATCAATGTCTAGAAAAGGTTCTCCAATAGATGACTCTCCAATAGAAAGCTGGCACGCTCTTCTAAAGAAAGAAACTTTGTATAATAATAATAATATCACATCTTTACAAGAATATATAGATTTAGTTGAAAATTGGATAGAATTTTATAACACTACACGATTAAAAGATTCGAAGAAATAAACATTCTTCGCATTTTACTAGTTTTTTATTTAATGTCTACCCTAATGGGTGCAGTTCATAAATCGGAAGTTTTTTTGGTGCACATAAATAAATCAGCGTTCTAATATTCATTATATAACCAGATATTTTAGCAGAATAAACTATTATTGATTATTATTAATCGATTAGAATAGTTACAAATCTTATTTATTCAAATTTATATAGATTAAAACTAATAGTTAATATAATCAAATTAGTTTGATAAAAAAAGAAAAAATGAAACTTTTTTAAGATAAAATAAATCTATAAGGATGAAAAGATTTATTAAGTTATGGATAAAATTAATATTTATTAAGGAGGTGTAAATATGATTACAAAAAATTATCCAAAATTAGTTGTAATTTATTTAAGAATTTAAAAATTAATATTAAATAAATATTTAATAAAAAATAAGTTTTAAAGGGGATAAAAATGAAAATAAAAAGAATATTTAAATATGTATTAATTATTTTAATAGTATTTATATTTTTCTTCAATTATGATATAAATTTAGCAAATGCATCTGAAATAAATAATGAGACGTTAAACAAAGAAACTATTCAGAAAGATACATTTACGATAATGAAGTATGATTCAAGAACAAACACAACTACAGAAATAGTATTAGATAATAATCTACTAAATAAAAGAAAAGAAAAAATTAATAATAATTATATTATTTTAAATCCAAAAAAAGAAGAGGATATTTTAAATAATAGAAAGCTTTTAGAATCAGACGATCCTACACAAAATAAAGTAAATGATACAAGTTTTCACCCAAATAAAGCAATATGTCAAATAACCTATAATGGAGGGTCTGGAACAGGAACATTAATAGGAAAAAAGACATTATTAACATGTGCACACTGTGTGTTTGATAACAATAATCAAAAGTTTGTTAATTGGGTTGCACATGCAGGAAAAATAGGATCTAGTGAATATGGACAAACAGGTTGGAGTGTAGTTTATTATTCAAAAACATGGTCATAAACCCACGATAAAGAATATGACTGGGCAGTATGTGTACTTAATGATAGCTTAGGAGCAAATATAAATGATTATGTGGAGGCTGTATATTATACAGAATATAATGATCTTAAAGATATTCCAATTATGAATTATGGATACCCATCTTCGCACGGGGGGATATATCCATACAATTCATTTGGTAATATTTCAGAAGTACACGACAGATATTTTAGAAATACAGCTTATGTAGAAAAAGGATATAGTGGAGGTCCAGTATTAAATTCTGATAACCGTGTCATAGGAGTTATACATGGACAATTTCAGTACTTTGAACAAAATGCATGTGGAGTTAGAATAAATGAAACTTTAGCAGAAACAATTATGCAAGCATTTGAAGAATTTGAATAATTGAAATATAAAAAGAGGAAATAATTTATGAAAAGAAAAATAATAACAATTATATCAGTTATAATTATTTTTTTAGTAATTGGTTTAATATGTACATATTTTATTTACAAACTAAAATATGGCACTTTTTATGCTACAATAGTTGAAATAAAACCAGACAGTCAAATTATATTAATAGAAACTACTTATGATCAGCCGGTAGGAGGAGGGTTAACAAATATTCATTTAGATAAAGCAAAAATTAGAAGTATAGAAGGAAAAAAAGTCAATATAAATGATTTAAAAGAAGGCGATTATATAAAGGTAACAATGCCTACTGACGAAACAGTAGTAACTACAAATCCAGGTATAATTTATAATATTACAAAAGTTGAAGTAATTGATGAAAAATAATATTGACCCCAGATAGATTTGATATCTGGGGTATAATAATTATTATGTAGCAAAAATTAATTGAAAATCCATTAATAACAATTGTTTTAAATCATTACTCATAATTTCAACCTTTCTATTAATATTTTTCAATAATCTTTTTAATTTTCATTTTACTTCTAGATATTTTTGTCTTCAAAGTATTTTCATTTATATTCAATATCTTACTAATATCTTTACTAGAATATCCCATTTCATAATATAAAATGAGTATATACCTCTCTAAATAATCTAAATCCTTAATTAAAATATAAAAATCGATATTACATTCAATATTATTTTCTTTAAAATCAACAATACTGTTATTAATAAAATTAGTATCATAATAGTAATCTAATTTCTTTTTTTTCTTATATAACGCATTACATTTATTAATTAAAATTTTAATTATCCAGGTTTTAAAATATTGGGGATAGTTTAAATGCTTGATTCCATAAAGAGTCGATAACATTGTCTCTTGGATAACGTCATCAATATCTTCCTCATTTGATAATCTCATTCTAGCTATTTTATAAAGCTCATCTTGCATACTTATAATTAGCTCAGTAAAAGCATCTTTATTACCTTTTTTAGCTTTTTCAATTAATTCTTCCAATTCTAAAATTCCCCCAATTCACTTTTTATATGTATATTGAATTTATTTATTAAAGTAAATTATAAAATAAAAAAGTCTCAAAAATTCCTTTAATTTAATTTTATAAAAAGAAAGTAATACAACATTAGTAAACAAAATAAAAATATAGTATAACAAAAATAGACTAAATCAAAACTTAATTTTATAATTAATTGTTCTTATAAATATGATGATAGACTTTAGAAGATAAGTTATCTAGTGAATAACTAAATATAAAGGTATAATATATTAAAATAAAAGTGCAAAATTTTTCATAATTAAATTATTATATTAGTCACTTTATTTCAATTCGAAAGTAATATAAAAATATAAAATCAAATTTACTTTTATATCACTTCCATATTTATAAATTATTAATTAGGTTTTCAATTTTTTCATCAGAAATATCTCCAAATGTATATTTATAATCGATTACAGAATTATTATTAATATTTATTTCTTTTATTGTTAAACCAGTTTCTTTATCTATAAAATTTAAGTAATTATCAACATTTAGTAAATAACATGGTTTATTATACAATGTTATATCGTTAACAGAGCCAAAAGATAATGCTAATCCTATATTGCCCCAAAAGCTTTTATTTAAAAACTGGTATTGTACGTCTTTTTCAATACTGGTTTTATTAATATTTTGATTTTCGACACCATTATCAAACATTTTTATATCTTCTTTACCATTTAATTTATAACTTATTACTTTTGAAACACCTTCTTCATTTATCTTTGTGTTAATTTTTATAAAATTATCATTATTTTGATAATATTCTGTTCTAGAAATATAATTTTCTGTTGTTTCAATCATAATTTTAGAGTAATTATTATAATTTGCTTTACTTGCCTTATTTTCTATATTATTTATTATGACTATCTTTCTAACAAAAATTATTATAATTATAAAAATAATTATAAATATGATAGTTTTTAAAATTCTAATTTTGTTATTTACTTTCTTAAAAATATTAATTTTTTTGTTTTCTTTACTTTTATAATCTACTTTCATTTCTTCTGACATATTTTCAAAAGATTTTCTACATGCATCACAATTTTTTAAATGTTCTTCTATAAAAGTATTGGTTTCACTGTTAGTCAATTTATCAATATAATTTGGTAATAAATCTTTCACTAAATTGCAATCTTTATTTTTCATTATTATCCTCCTTAATTTTTTCTTTCCCCCTGTAAAAAGTTACTCTTACCCATGTTTCAGTTGTATTCATTATTTCAGCAATTTCCTTATAGTTAAAATCCCCCTTAATTTTTAAATAAATTACATCTCTTGTTAAAGCATCTAATTTCTGAATTGATTTGAATAATTGAATTCTTTCCTCTTTTTCTAAAAATACATCTTCTGTTACGATAACATCTTTATTATCTATCTTGGCAAATTTATTTCTTCTTTTTATCTCATCTATCCATAAATTTTTGGCTATTTTGCATAACCACGTAGATAATTTTGAATTATTTTTAAATTTAGATATATTTATGGTAGCTTTATAAAAGGTTTCTTCGGTAAGTTCTTCCGATATATCTTCATCATGAGTCAGAGATAATAAATACTTATATACTAGCTGATAATTTTCTTTATATATTTCGTCAAAGTCTTCCATAGACATTTTCATTTTTTCACTCTCCTTTCATTTGTTTTCTTTTGCAATACTAATATGGTTCTATGGAAAATTACTTTCTATATATTAGACTTATAAATATTTAATTCATTACAAAATTTTTATTTTTTTACTATATAAAATTTTTCCAATAACCTCTTCATCTATTAGACTGAAAAAAATACATTTTGTTACAAGTTTTTTTATTTTTTTATTTTGATTGATTACATTTGTTTTTACACTATAATTTATGTTAACGGTATTAATACCGTCGCAAAAAAACATGGTAGTAGTATGGCACGGAGGTATATTACATGAAATTACATCACCGTTTATTGGTATTATTGACCGTTCTCTGCACTTTGTTTGGAACGACTTTCAGTACCACAGCTTTCGCTGCTGAGGTATCAACTCCTCTTACTATGGAAGTAGGTGTAGTTGATGAAGTCGCTGATGACTCTGCTGTTCCTTATGGCTCTCTGAGTGGATATGGCAATGTATGGCACAATGTAGGAGATCCTGCAAAGAGAAGTTCTGTTCCTGTAAATGGAATTCCTTGGTATCAGGGACACCTTACTGTTAGCCTTGAAAACTTCGATAGTAACACAAAACTTAAGATTTGGGTTTTCAGTCCTATCACAGACAGTTCTGGAACAAAGAACCAGGTCATTTTTTATCGTGAAAACGTAACCATCAATGATGGACCCTGGGAAAATATCAGTTTCAACCCTGCACCTACTGGAACATACTGGGTACAGTGCGAAGTTATGAGCAATGACTCTGCAGGAAGAGTAAACTGTTGGATTTATTAAGCCAAATCTTCTGCAAGGTAACCATTAACTAACTATTACTAAACCTACTACTATTATGTTTTTCTCAGACCTAATGCTTTAGGTCTGAGTTTTTTTATATTATGAACATATTATAAACTATTAGATAATATTACGAAAAAAATAGCCTATTCTCAAAAGAATAGACTATATAAATTCTAATTAATATCTATTATAAAAAAAAACTTCATCAAAAAGTCAGTAATAAAAAATTGGTGCACCTCCGGGGGGTCGAACCCCGGACCTTCTGATTAAGAGTCAGCTGCTCTACCAACTGAGCTAGAGGTGCATAAGAATAAAAATTATGAACACAACTTATTATAATACTAATATTTTGTTTTGTCAACCTGCTCTAGAAAAAAATATTATAAAATTTACATAAATAAACAGAGCAAAATATTGCTATATACAAGCTTTTTTGATATAATAACGTATATATTTTATGCGAGGTAAACTATGGCAAATATATTAGACTATATAAAGCAATATAAAAATGAAACAATTCAAAATATGGAGTTTAATGAAGTAGATAACTTAATTCTTTCAAGGTTATCTTATTTGCCATTCGAAAATATAAAATTAGAAAAACAAGAAAGCTTAAATTCTATAGCACAAAAAATGAAAAATATAGAAGAAGATAAATATAACATGAAAATAGATAAAGAATTAATAAAACTTGTAGGAAATAGTCAAAGGTTCAAAGACTTTATTGTAACAGATTATTATTTTTCTAGAGATGAAAAAGAAGAAAAACAATTTGTAGCAATTACTATCCATTTAGGCGATGGTATAATGTATTTATCTTATGGTGGAACAGATAATACTTTAGTAGGATGGAAGGAAGATTTTAATTTAAGCTTTATGACACATATTCCATCTCAAATAGAGGCAGTAAAATATATAAAAAATGTTTCATCTAAGTATACAGAAAAAATGATTTTGGGAGGGCATTCAAAAGGTGGAAATTTAGCAGTATATTCTGCAGTATTTTGTCCTGTAAATATACAAGAAAGAATAATAAGTGTTACAAATTTTGATGGCCCTGGATTTGATGAAACAGTAATTGAAAATGAAAACTATAAAAGAATATTAAATAAAATATATACTTACATTCCTCAATCTTCAATTATTGGAAGATTACTAGAACATAAAGAAAAATATACTGTTGTTAGAAGCACTCAAATAGTGATATTGCAACATGATATATTTTCTTGGGAAGTGGTAGGAAACGCTTTAGAAAAGATGCAAAAAGTCACCAATGGAAGTGATATAATTAACGAAACAGTTAGAAATTGGCTTAAGTCAACTAGTCCGGAGCAAAGGGCAAATTTCATAAATATAATGTATGAAATAGTAACGAAAACAAATGTAAAAACATTTAAAGAATTCAATTCTTCAAAAGCAAGAAATATCGGAATAATATTAAAATCATATAAAAATATAAATGAAAATGATAAGAAAATGATTGGAAAAATGATATTAAGCTTTTTTACTGCTGCAAAAGATTGCATCATGGAAAAAGTAATTTAAACATGAGAATTATAAAAAATAATAAGGGGGAAAATTACTCATGATAAAAATATATAAAACAGATATAAAAAGTAATGAATTTAATGAAATAAATGACTATGAAATAGGAGCATGGATTGATATGGTAAATCCATCTGATGAAGAAATAAAAGAAGTATGTGAAAAGTTAAGTATACAAGAAGACTTTATAAGGTACTCATTAGATAGTGAAGAAAAAGCCAGAATTGACTATGAAGAAGATGATGATACTGTCCTTTTTATAATGGACGTGCCTATTAAAGAAACAGAAGAAAACCATGAAATTTATACAACAATGCCATTTGGAATGATTGTAGTAAGAGATGATTACATTATTACAGTTTCTTTAAAAGAACTAGATATTTTAAAAGACTTTTCTATAAATAAAGTAAAAGGATTTGCAACTTATAAGAAAAGCAGATTTATATTACAAGTAATGTATAAGAATTCATCAAGTTATTTAACATATTTAAAATTAATTAATAGAGAAACAGAAAGCGCAGAGGATAGACTAAAAAACTCTATGAAAAATAAAGAATTATTAAAGTTGCTAGATTTAGAAAAATCTTTAGTATACTTTATTACTTCATTAAGAGCAAATGAAGCGGTTATGGAGAGAACAATAAAAATTAAAAATATAAAATTATATGAAGATGATGAAGATATACTAGAAGATGCAATTATTGAAAATAAACAGGCTATTGAAATGAGTAAAATATATAAAGATATTTTAGATAGTACAATGGACGCTTATTCATCTATTATATCAAATAACCTAAATGAAGTTATGAAATTATTAACATCAATAACAATTATAATATCAATACCAACTTTAATAGCATCTTTATGGGGAATGAATGTAGAAGTACCATTTGAAATAGCTAAGTATGGATTTTGGATACTTTGTGCAATAGCATTTGTAGTAACAGCTGCAACGATAGCACTATTAAATAAAAAAGGTTTACTAGGGAAATAAAATAAGAAACTATCAGATAAAAATAGCAAAAAGGTTTTTAATATAAAGGAGATTTCAATATCATGATAGAAATGGATTTACCTAGAACAGAAGACATAAATATAATGAATGTTTGCGTTATTGAAACAGACTTTTGTAAGGTATTATGGAGCTATAATCGTAATACAACTTTAGAATTCTGGATTAGAGAGTTTGAAATTGACAAACTTGAAGCTCATTCAATAAATATTAAAGGCGAAAAAAAAACAAGAAAATTAAATCAGGATGAAATAGGAATAAGACCAGTAATTAGAATCGATGAACAAGAGTTAAAATATTTGATTAGGGAAAAGAGTCTTAATCCATATTTAGAACTATTAAAAAAAGATTTAATAACTTTTAAAGATAATATACTTATTAAATGGGGTGAATATCCTAAATACTTTGTTTCAGATAGTGACAATGCTTTTTTAGAAGATCTATATTCAAGAGGAGTATTGAAGGAAACTGGAAAAATTTATACATACAATGGAAATTTAACATCAAAAAGTTATAATGAAATGCTTTATACAAGCGTGGTAGGATATTATAAATATATTCGAACTAGTTATAGAGGTAAACCAACTTGGGTTCAAGTTTGTCCAGTTCTATGGAATTTAATAAAAACGAATAATGAATATAAATTAGTAGCCGAAAATGTATTAAACTATGGAGCAATAGATAGTACATCAAAAATAATTAGTAAAGGTGAAAATGTTGAACTTTTAGATATATTTAAAACTTTAGATATTATGGGAGAAGAAATATTTTCTGGTGAAGGAATAGAAATAAAAAAACATAACATTGATGATAATAAAAAAGAAAATAATAAGAATGAAAAGGAAACCAAATTAAATAAAAAAGATATTATAAAGGCTGCATTAGAAAGTAATGTACCAATTTACTTAGGAGGACCTGAAAATGGACCAAAAAGTAAATTGATAGAACTTTTTGATAGTAATCCAGAAATTGTATGTTTAGAAAATGCAAATAATGAAAGTTTATTGGGAAATAGTGTTTACAGTCAAGAAAGTTTAAGACAAATAGATATAGAACCATCTTGGTTAAGAAAATTAAAAAATAAATGTGAAATGGAACCATCAAAGATTCACATAATATGTTTTGAACAAATAGACTCTGCTCCGGAAAATATACAAAATGCTGTGATAAATATAGCCAATAAAAGAAAGGTAAATGGAATATGGGAATTACCTCAGAATGCGAGAATAATTATTTCTGGAGAAGATGCAAATAGTAAATTAAACTATGAAAGCTTTATAAGACTGAATATAAATCCAACAATAGGAGATTTACTAAATTGGTCAAAAATTACAGAGACAATAAAAGTAAAATATAAAGATACAGTAGAAAAACCAATACATCAAAGTATATATAATTACTTAGCAGATAAAAACTTAGATGAAAATATAAATTTTATAAAATGGATACAAGCATCGAAATTAATGTATACAACAGATAATCCTAAAATATTAGAACCTTTATTAGGAAGAGAAATAACTAAAGATTTTATAAACTTTTGTCAGAAACAGAAGAATAAAAAAAGAAAAGAAAATCAAGAGGAATTAAAAGAGCAAAGATAAATTAAGAGGATAGTATGATAAAAGTTGATTTATTAGGTTATGATGATTACATAAGTTTTTTTGATAAAGAATACATAGCACTAGGAACAGACTATTATAGAGCTTTAGAAGGTAGCCGTTTGCATAGTGCAGATTATTGGTGTAATTTAAATCCTATAAGTAATATAAAATTATCTAAATATATATACATAAATTCCTATGGAATACCATTTAGTATTAGTATGGCAGAAAAAAATATAGGAATTAGACCAGTAATTAGAATTGATGAATCAGAAATTAACAATTTCATAAAAAATAAACTAGGTTTAATAGAAGATGAAGACATCATAAAATATAAAGATAATTGGGGGGTAGTATTAGGAGAATATCCTCAAGAAAAAGTTTCTGGGGGAAAATCTTTGATATTAGAAGGAGAATTTAATAATCATTCTAATGAATTAAAAGAAACCGGAAATCAATATAGTTATTCTTTATGGACAAACGACAATCCTTCTAAAGAATATGAGTACGAAGGTGAAAAATACGTAAGGCTATTAAGAGAGACTGAAGGAAAAAGCAAAGGAGAATGGTTTAAAGTAAGTCCTGTTGTATGGAGAATATTAAAAAAAGATAAACAATATGTACTTGTATCTGAATATGTCTTAACTTCAGGACAGGAAGTACAAAGCAGAGAAATAAGAGAAGATGAAAAAATAAATTTAGAAGATTTAGATATATACAAATATTTAAAAAATATTTTAATTAGAGATATATTTAGAAATACAGAATTAAAGAGATATTTTGAAGATAATAATCAGTTAAATGCAAATGATGAAAAAGTAGACATAAATGAATTAATAAGAAAATCATTACAAAAAGATAAACCTATTCTTTTAATAGGAAGAGAAATAGATGGAAAAAGTAAAATAATTCAACAATATGACAATGATTTTCAAATAATATGCTTAAGAAATGAGACAAAAGAAAGCCTAATGGGAATAAGCATTAGTGATAAAGAAAAAATAATTAACATTAAACCTGCATGGCTAGACGAATTAGAAAGAAAATATGAGATAAATCCAGAGAAAATAAGTATTATTTATTTTGATGAAATAGATAAAGCACAAAAGGATATACAAGAATGCTTATTAAGAATTATAAATACAAGAAAAGTAAATAATTGGAATCTACCACCAAATATAAGAATTGTACTATCTGCAGAAAATGATAAAGATATTAATAAAGAGGTTATAGAAAAATCTGAAAAAATAGTGATAAAACCTAATGCAAAATTGTGGCTAAAAATGCATAAAGCAAATGAAAATACTCAAATACGAAAAATATTATATTCAAAAATAAATGAAGAAACAACAGAAAAAGAAACAGAAATGAGATAAAATATTAATTTAGGAGGCAACAAATTTTTATGGAAGTAGACTTAATAAAAGAAGAAGAAGCACAAGAATTTATCGGTAAATATGATATGAATGCAGAAGCTACAGACTTTTACAGACTTCTTGGCGGAAGAATGACTTTTAATAAATTAGAATATAAATGTTACGCTTCATATTGGATCAATAATATAACTGTTGATATACAAGGAAGATCTAATATGTATTATTCCTATTATAATAATGGAATAGGTTTAATAGGAGAAGGCTTATTCGGCGTTAGAAATATGGGAATTAGACCCATAATAAGATTAAGTCAAGAAGATGTAAATGAAATTTTTAAAAATTGTAACGAAATTCTTAAAAGAGATGAAATAAAATACTCAGATAATGTAAAAATTAAACTTGGTGAATTTCCTCAGACAAAAGAATATTTTGAAAAGCAAAAAAAAATTGAAAGAGGAGCGAAAGAAACAGGAAACCACTATACATGTAACATGGGTGATGATAGTAGTATATTTCCAGAATACGAAATCGAAGGTGAAAGATATATCAAAATAACTCCTAATGTGACTCATGGAGAATATACAGTATATCATGAGTCGGAAGATACTCGCGATGGAATACCAACATGGATAAAAGTAGAACCTATAGTTTGGAATGTTCTAAAAAAAGATAATCAATATATATTATTATCAGAAAAAGTTTTAACAACTAGGCAAATGCTTAATGAAAGGTACGAATATAGATTATCAGATATTAAGGAATTAACAATATATAAATATTTAAACGACATCTTTTTAAAAGAAATATTTGCAAATGGAATAAAAAGCAAAGAAGATAAAGAAGATATATTAGAAATTGATACATCTAATAGTGAAGAAAATAATGCTAATCTGTCAAGTCAAGAAATGATTAAAGCAGCTTTAGAAAGTGGAATACCACTATTTATACATGGGAAAGAAATAGATGGAAAAAGCGACATTATTACATTATATGATGAAGATGCAGAAACAATTTGTTTAAGAAATATAAATAAGGAAAGTTTAAATGGTATTTGCAAATTTGATGATCAAATAGGAGAAATGAGAGAAATTAAACCTGCATGGTTAAAAAAATTAGAAGTTGAATGTGAAATAAATCCTGAAAGAATACATATAATATGTTTTGACGAAATAGATCAAGCAAGTGAGGATATTAAAGATGACATAATAAATATTACTGAAAAAAATAAAGTAAATGGCAGATGGGAATTACCGGTGAATTCAAGAATTGTAATTTCAGGAGAAAATGAAATAAATGATTCATTAACAAAACAATTTAATAGTTGCATTAATGTTAATATAGACTCAACAACAGTAGATTTGATAGATTGGATTGAAAATAGCGAAAAGCCAGCAATAAAAAACAAGGATTTAGAAGCTAGACCAATTCATCCTTTTATACAAAAATATATATCAAATAAAAAAGAGAAAAAAATGCAGATAGGCCTAAAAAAATGGATAATAGCATCAAAATTAATGTATGCAACAAACAATCCACGAACTCTAGGACCAGTTTTAGGCAAGGAAATAACAAAAGAATTTACAGAATTTTATAATAAACAAGAAAAAGAAGAACTGGAGAAATAAACAAACGATAATTTAGTATGGAAAATCACAGACAAAAAGGAACTAAATTATATGTTTAAATTAGATTTAATAAAAAATGATAGAAGTAATGATTATGTAGAAAAAGCAGAAATATCTGATTTTGCTATTATATTAGGATGCCAATTTAGACAAGAAAAAGACCAAGATAATATAAAAAATTATGGAAATTTTATAACGAGAGAAATAAATAATTTCGGATCAATCTATGGATATAATTATGCCGGAAGGAAAATGACATTTCAACCTTATGATAAAAGTATTGGGATAAGACCATCTTTAATATTACCAGAAGAGTTTAAAAAGGAGATTCTAAAAAATGAAAAAGGTCGATTTATAGAATTCCGAAAAGGATATTTTCCACAAGATGCGCCACAAAGGACAATTAATAATTGCCTTGAAGCATATTTTAAAAAATCAAGATTAAAAAGAACTGGAAATGGCTTTACAATTGATGGAAAAATTGGAGCATTATATGAATCATATTTCACAGAAATAATGCCTTTAAAACTAGATGAATATATTTTTGAAGGGAAGAGATATATTAGACTTCTAGCTAATCTTTATAATGAATTTGAAAGTGATAACATAATCATAGATTTAAATAGATATGCATCATCTAAGAGCAATGAGCCTATATGGGTAGAAGTTAAGCCTGTAATATGGATATACGATAGAGAAAAAGATGAATGCTATAGTAAAAAAATTTTATTTGGAGGGATGAGACCTTTTAATATACCTTTAGAACTTGAAGATAGAAGTGAAATTAAAAAGTATACAAAGTGGGAAAAGTCTCCATTATTAAGTTTTATGAATGACTATATAGCTAAAGAGATGTTTACATATAGACCAGTACAAGAAAAAACAATAGAAGAAGCAATGGCTGTAAAACATAAAAACACTTCATTAATTAACTATTTGAATAAAGAAGAACAAGATAAAATAATTAGAACATTACTACAAAGTGAAATACCAATAATTTTATTCAGCAATATTAATAGTAAACAAATATCTAGATATGTTAGAGAATTAGATAATGATGCAGAGATTATATGCTTAGGAATCATCAATGAAGAATCTCTAATAGGAAAAAGCACATTTTGTGAAGAAACTGAAGAAATGATAGATATAAAGCCATCTTGGTTAGTAAATATCGAGAGAAAGTGTGCAAATGAACCCGATAAAATTCATTTAATATATTTTGATGAAATAATGGACGCTTCAGAAGAAATAAAAAATGAGGTATTAAATATAATAGAAAGAAACCAAGTTGACGGAAAATGGGATATACCATTAAATGCAAGAATAATAGTTAATGGAAGAGAAATAAATAAAGATAAAATAGATAAGGATAATAAAATATTTGAAAATTTAGTTCCAATATTCTTACAAGACATCAATTTAAAAGATGGAAAGGAAAAAGAAATTAAAAATATAATAATTTCTCAAAAACAAGTAAATCCAATTATATATGATTATATAAAATATAAAGAGCAATTAGGTGAAGATTTATTAAAGAAGACGACAAGGGATGAAGAGCCTGAAATAACTTTTAAAAAATTGATAATGGCTTCAAAACTTATGTCTATTTCAAATAATCCAAGAATTTTAAAATTTTTATTAGGAGAAGGAATTTCAGAAGATTTTGAAAATTTCTGTAAAGGAAAATCAATTAATTTTGAGGATTCGAAAAACGAAGGCTATATAAAATAATTATTTAAATATCAATAGCAAACAAAAGAAGCGGAAAATAAGTAGAAATCTATTTGAAAGGAATCAAAATGATATTAGATTTAATAGATTATAATGAATATGAAGAACAAAAATTAAATGAAGAAGTGATAAAGCCAACAGATTTTTATAATTATTTAGGTGGATATACTAGACAGGTGTATTTATCAAATATTGGATCATGTTATTATGTAGATCAAAAAAATGATTCAAAATATAAATTTTATATAGTAAGTAGAAACATTTTTGATAAACCTGATATCAGAGAAACAATGATTTATGACAATATAAATGTAGGAATTAAACCTATAGCTAGAATAAGTTTAGATATGGTGAAAAATTTTTTCAAAGATTATCAAGAAATACTTAATACAGATGAAATTTCATATTTTGATAAAATAGAAATAAATTTAGGAGAATATCCTCAAACAGAAGTTAAAAACGTTAGCCTTGAAACAGAGTTGGAAATGCTTTACAAAAAGAATAAATTAAAAGAAACAGGAAAAATATACAAATATAGGCTAAGAGAACCTAATAATTACTTTAAAGAATATGAATATAATAATAATAAATATATAAGAATGGTTATAAAGGTTGCTCCTGAAGAAGAGTATACTTCCACAAATACTTATTTACATGAAGGTGCAACTATATGGATGGAAGTAGAACCAGTTACATGGAGACTAATAAAAAAGGACAATAAATATAGTCTAATATCTAAAAATGTATTATTAGCAGGACAATCAATAGATGAAAATGAACAAAATGGTATAGAAATATCTATTAGCAAAAATCCTGAAATATATTTTTTCCTAGATGAATTAGCAAAAGAAATTTTTAACGAAAAAGGCAATGAAAAAGAAGATGAGAAAAAAGAGAAAAAAGAAGAAGATAATAAAAAAGAAACAATAAAGAATGCTATTAAAGAAGGAAAAGCAGTATTTTTACATGGAAGAGAAGTTGATGGTAAATTTGAATTAATTAATGAATTATATCAAAATAGTGAGACATTATGTTTAAAAAATTCAAATTTAGGAAAGTTAATTGGAATTAGTACCTATAGTTCAAAAAGAGGGAAAAAAATTGATGTTAAACCATCATGGTTAAAAAGAATAGAAATGCAAAGCGAAATAAATCCTAATAAAATATTTATTATATGCTTTGATCAGATATTAGAATCAGATGAAGTGATTAAAGAAAAAGTGTTAGAAATAATAAAGCAAAGAAAAGTAAATGGAAAATGGGACTTACCAGAAAATATGGGAATAGTACTATCAGATGAAAAAATAGTTATTAATGCAGAAGGAGTAGATAAAGAAATATTAGATAATTGTATAAATATAAATGTAAATCCAAAAATGAAAGATTGGATTAAGTGGGCACAAGAAAACCAAAGAATAAAATTAGAAGGGAGCAGAGATAGCAGAGAAGAATTATAATTATTCTAAGGAGATAATATAAAGAATGAGGAAAGTAAAATGAAACTAGAATTAATAAATAAATCAGATGTAAAAAGAATGGGCAAAGATGCTATTAAATTTGAAGAGACAGATTTATGTAGATGGCTAGAAAAGAAAAACCCAGAAAATTCCGGAACTGCATGGGTAGGCGGTGAAAATATAGATAAACTTATTAAAAGTGATCGGAAAAATTATTGTTATTTATACTTTCAGAAATCTCCAAAAATCGGGAATTCTACCAGTCTTAAGGATAACTAAAGATGAATTAAAGGAAATTATACAAAATAATGAAAAATTAAATTTTTCAGACATAGAAAGTAAGAATCAAATTGGATATAGTGAGCATATTGAAATAAAATTTGGTGAATATCCGCAAAGCTATGAATTTAATAGGGAAGATATTTTTTTAAATAGTGAGTATACAGGAAAAGAATATAGGATCAACTCTAAACCATACAAAGAGGTAATATATAATGGTGAAAAATATATGGAATATATAGAGCATTATCTAGATGATGAAGTAAAAAGTCCTTACAAAGTTGAACCTGTTATATGGAGATTAATAAAATATGAAGATGAAGGTGAATATTGCTTAATTTCTACTAAAATTTTAATTGCAGAAATTAAGTATCCTAATATTAGTAAGACTTTAAAAAATATGGAAGAAGATATGTTTAAAGGAAGCATATTAAAAGAAAAAAAAGATAATAGAATAAATCAGAAAGAGTTAATAGAAACTGCATTAAAAAGTGATGTACCAATTATTTTAAAAGGAAAAGATGAAGAAACAAAAATTAAAACAATAAAAAAATATGATCCCAATCCTGAAATAGTATGTTTGCAAAATATTGATAAAGAAAGTCTAATAGGGACTAGAATATATGATAATGAATATAAAATAATATTAGATGTAAAACCAGATTGGTTGCAAAAAGCAGAAAGAGCTTATGAGGAAAATCCTCAGAATATACACATAATATATTTTGATGAAATAGATAATATTTCTGAAGATTTGAAAGCAAATATTTCTAATATTATTAATAAAAGAAAAGTAAATGGAAAATGGAATTTACCACCAAATGTAAGAATAATTTTATCAACAGGAAAAGAAAATTTAGAAAATAAGTTTAAAGAATATAATAATTTTCTAACTGTAGATATTAAAACTACATCAAAAGATTGGTTAGAACAAAATAAACCGGAAAGAGTAAAAACTATAAAAAATATAAATATACCAGTACAGATTAATCCAATTATATATGCCTATATAGAAGAAAAAGATAAAAATAATGAAGATTTAATAAACAAAATTGTTTCAGAAACAGGCGTAAAGCTAAATTCATCAACTTGGAATCTAGCATCTAGGTTAATGTATGTTTCAGAAAATCCAAGAATAATTGAGCCATTAGTAGGAAGTGAAATAGCAAAAGATTTTGAAAAATTTTATAAAAAGCAAAAAGAAAAACAATCTAGTATAGAAAAATAAAATATAAGAAAGGTTTATAAAAATGGCAAAACTAGAGTTACTAAATAAAAATGATATAGAAATATTTATGAAAGAGTATTTTGAAAACATTAAAAATTTAAAGAAATCAAATGTATCAGATCTTTATTATTATTTAGGAGGATACTATTATTTCAATCAGGATGAAAATAATTATTTTGGAGCTACATGGATAAATGAGACTGAAGATGATAAAAATTGCTTATTTACAGAAGGTAGATTGGCCAAAAGAGACTATGGGGACATATATGTAGGAATATGGCCGGTTATAAGATTGGAAAAAGACGAATTAAAAAAAATAATAAACAATGAAGAATATTTTAAAGAATTAGAAAAGAGAAGTAAAATAAAGTATAATGATGAAATTATCATTGAATTAGGGCAATATCCTCAAACTAATATAGATGAAGAAAAAAGAAATACTTTAGAAAGATATTACTCTTTACGAGAACTAGATCCAGATACTATTAATAAATACCTTTTGGAAACAGGGGAACAATATACAACTAGAATAAAAGTGCCAAATAGTTTTAAAGAATTTGAATATAAAGGCGAAAAATATATAAGAATGCAGCCAAAAATAGATGAGTCTGGAGGGTATACAACAGATGATACTTACGGCATTGAATACCATTCTGTTTTATGGTTTAAAGTAGAACCAGTTAAATGGAAATTAGTAAAAAATGATAATCAATATAGCTTAATATCAGAAGATACATTATTAGCTGGACAAGTATATTATGATATAAAATACTTTCTAAAAAGTTTAGAAAAACAATTATTAAGGGGAAGTGTACTTGATAAAGAAACAAAAGCAAATAATATTGCTAGAAAAAATAATGAAGAGAAAAATAAAAAAACATACTTTATAGAAGATTTTTTAGAAGGAGATATTCCAATAATTTTAAAAGGAAAAGATGACGGAGAAAATGTAGAACTACTAAGAGTATATGACAGAAATATAGAAGCGGTTTGCTTAAGAAATATGAATCAAGAAAATTTAGTTGGTAAAAGCATATATGATAGTGGTTTTAAAGAAATGATAGATGTAAAACCTACATGGTTTAAAAACGTTGAAAGAAAATGTGAAGAAGATCCTAATAATGTACATATTATATATTTTGATGAATTGGAAAGTTCGGATACAAATATACAAAAAAGAGTATTAGACATTATAGATTATAGAAAATTGGATGGAAAGTGGAATTTACCTTATAATGCAAGAATTGTAGTATCTGTAGGAAAAGATATACCAAATGAAATAGAAGAAAAACTTAAAGATTTTCCTCATATAGAAATGAAACCTGAAGTTCAGAGTATAATTAGGCAAAGCAAAATAAAAGGAATAACAAGCATGGCTATACCTGAACAAATACATCCAAGTATATATGATTATATAGAGTCAAAGGAAAAACAAGGAACAGATTTGATAAATAAAAGATTAAAAGATGGAATAACAGAGTTAAACTTGAGAAGATGGAAAATGGCATCTAAACTATTATATGTAACAAATAATCCTGACACATTAGAGTCAATAATAGGAAGTGAAATAACAGAAGATTTTAAAAAATTCTATGAAATGAAGCAAAATAATAGAGAAGAAAGAGATGATTCAGAAAAAGCAGATTTATAATATTAAAAGGAAGCGAAAAAAATGGAGCTTGGAATTGTAAGTATGGAGGACATAAAAGATTCAATAAATTCAGAAGCAACTGATTTGTATAAAGTTATGGGAGGGGAAATAGCAACTTTTAGTTACGCAAGATATTGGATTAATGAAGCTAAAGTAGATAAAGAGCTTAATTATCAGTTTGCAACAGTTGGATTTTGTGATAATGATATTTTAAGTCAAATTAGATATAAGGAAAAGTTAATATGGTATAGTCCTATAAAAAATAATATTGGCATAAGATTAAAAGCTAAAGTAGAGCTAGAAGAAATAATAGATTTAATAAAAGATAAAGAGAAAATAATAAATTCAAAAGATATTTATTATTCTAATGGAGAAGACATAAATTTAGGATTTTTTCCACAAGATAGGATAAAAAGTGAAAAAGTAATTTTAGATTCATTATACCAATCTTTTAAACTAAGAAAAACAGGAAATTTATACACTTATAGATTAAAAGGAGAAAACAAATCATTTGAAGAATATGAATATGAAGGCAAAAGATATATAAGAATAGTACCGACAAGAAATATAGATGGAGACTACATTATTTCGGATGATTATAGCAAAGGTAATTCAAAACCAGTATGGATAGAAGTTAATCCAATTACATGGAGATTGATAAAAAGAGAAGGTAAATATTATTTAATATCAAAGAAAGTTTTAATGACAGCACAAGGAATTAATGATAAAGATATAGACATTTTAGAAGCATCAGAAATGAAATTAAATAATAAAAAAGTAGACTTAAATACACTATTAGATGAATTTACGTTAAAAGAGATAATGAAAAATGTTGAAAATGAACAAAAAATAAAATCTTTGGAAAAATTACAATTAGCGCTACAAAAGGATATTCCAATATTTTTACTAGGGAAAGAAAATTATGAAAAGTGTGAATTACTGAAAAAATACGATTCCGATATGGAAATAGTATGTTTAGGAAATATGAAAAAAGATAATTTGGCAGGAATAACTGTTTTTGATGAAGATTACGGAAAAAATATAGAAATAAAACCAACATGGTTAAAGAGAGTCGAACAAAAATGTGAAGAAAAACCTGACCAAATACATATTATATTTTTCGACGATATTGAGCGAGCAGATGAAGAGATAAAGAATATGATTATAGAAACAACTCAATCGAAAAGAGTAGCTGGAAAATGGAATTTACCAAAAAACTCAAGAATAATTATATCAAAAAATAAAGATTTAACAATAGAAGAAAAATTAAAATTAAAAAATTATATGAAAATTAATTTTAAAGCAACTGCTAAGATGTTGATGACACCTCAAAAAATTATTCCTAATAATACAATTGAAGAAAGAGATGAAAACTTGTAAAGAAGGAGAAAATTGATGATTAAATTTGATATACTAAGACTAGAAGAATGTTATCATAATAATGATTTAAGGTTTATAGGAAGTCTAGTAGACAAAAAAGTTGCGGCTTCACCTACAGATTTTGCAGTTGATTTAGGTGCAGCTATAATAGTAACGGATGGTAAGTTTTGGGTTAATGATAATATTTATGGAGTTGGAAAAACAGGAAAATATACCTATATTTGCAATGATGGAATAGGTTTAGCTGAATCTGGAAATAGACAATTAGGCATTGGATTTAGGCCAATTATTAGATTTTCAAATATGCAAGAATTAGAAGAATATGGTCTTACTAAAAGTATGTATGACAAAGATATATATTATTTAGGAAAATATCCTATGACTAGAGAATATACAAAATCAAGAAAGAGACTTAATAGTAGAAAATTAGATGATTATATTGTAGAAACTGGAAAAACTTATACAATAATTAAAAATAAAGAATTAAAAGTATATAATGAAATTGAATTTGAAGGCCAAAAATATATCCGTATAAAGCCCCAATATCATGGCAGACCAATAATTGATGATGAATTAGATTGGATTCGTATACAAGATGTACCATGGTATTTAACTAGCATTAAAGATGAGTATATACTAATATCAGAGTACATATTGGCTGCTGGAATAGATTTTTCAGACAAAAAAAGAGACAAAAACTGGGATTGGAATGAATCAGACTTGAAAAAGTTTTTAGATATATTTGCTGCTGATTTACTAGGTGATAAAAAAATATTATTAGAATCTCAAAAAGAAGAAAATCATTTAGAAATTAGTAAATTATCAGAAGATAAAAGTGCAAATATAAATAAAATAAATCAAGAAAAATTACTAGAACTTTTATTAAAAAGTAATGTACCAATACTTTTAGAGGGAAAAGAAGTAGATGGGAAGAGTAAAATAATAAAAGAATATGATCCAGATTGTGAAATAATTTGCTTAAATAATATAGATAAAGAAAGCTTGATAGGAAAAAATATTTATAATCCAAGAATAGAAAAAATGGTAAAAATAAAACCTGAATGGTTGGATAGTATAGAAAGAAAATGTGAAAATAATCCTAATAAAATACACATATTACTTTTCGACGAAATAGAAAAAGTATCAGATGAGATTCAAGAAGATATAAAAAATATAATAAATCAAAGAAAGATAAATGGAAAATGGGATTTACCTCAAAATGTGAGGATAATCTTATCAGGAGAGAATTTAAAAGATAAAAGTATAGCTAAAAATTTTAGGGATAATACAATAAAAATAGAAATTAAACCAGATGCTAAAAATTGGCTAATGAAAGCAAAGAAAGAACCATTGAAAAATGTAAGAATTCCAGAAGAACAAATACATCCATTAATATATAAATTTATAGAATACAAAGATCAAGAAGGAGAAGATTTAATTAGTAGTTCTAGTGAAAGAATGCCAGAACTAAACCCTAGAAAATGGGAATTTGCGTCAAGACTAATGTATGTAAGTAACAATCCTGAATTGCTAGAACCAATATTAGGAAGTGATGTGACAAGAGATTTTGAGGATTTTTGCAAAGAACATAATAGTGAAAAAACAGAAGATGCTACAAAAATTTCAAATAACCAAGACAGATAATTAACTTGCCATATTAAACATAATCTGGTATAATAAATTTCAGCAAAAAAGAAAGATTTATTAAATAAAAGTTTATAGGAGTCTTTAAAAACCTAAATATAAAAAAGGAGAGTTAAATATTACCCATAAGTAATATTTAATAAAAAGAAAAATGTTAACAGTTAATAACGTATCAGTCAGATTTGGAAAAAGATCATTATATGAAGATGTAAACATTAAATTTAACAAAGGATGCTGCTATGGTATTATAGGCGCTAATGGAACGGGGAAATCTACATTTTTAAAAGTACTTTCAGGAGAATTAGAACCTAGCAAAGGTGAAGTAAGCAAAGATAAAACTGAGAGAATATCAGTACTTAATCAAAATCACTTTGCTTTTGAAGAATACACAGTAATAGATACTGTCATAATGGGGAATAAGGAATTATATAAAATTAAAACGGAAAAAGAAGAAATATATGCAAAACCGGATTTTAATGAAGAAGATGGAATGAAAGCAGCAAAATTAGAAGAAAGATTTGCAGAGCTTGATGGTTGGAATGCTGAGTCCGATGCAGAGCAACTATTAAATGATGTAGGGATATCACCAGAAAAACATTATAAATTAATGAGTGAGATAGAAGCAAAGGACAAGGTTAAAGTACTTTTAGCACAAGCACTATTTGGAAATCCAGATATTTTATTATTAGATGAACCAACAAATGACTTGGACTTAAAAACTATTTCTTGGCTTGAAGAATTTTTAATTAACTTTGAAAATACAGTAATTGTAGTTTCGCATGATAGATATTTTTTAAATAAAGTTTGCACTCATATATGCGATGTGGACTATGGTGAAATAAAGGTATATCCAGGAAATTATGATTTCTGGTATGAATCTAGCCAATTAATTCAAAAACAAATGAGAGAGCAAAATAAAAAGAAAGAAGAAAAAATAAAAGAATTACAAGATTTTATAGCTAGATTTAGTGCAAATGCTTCTAAGTCAAAACAAGCAACATCAAGAAAAAAATCATTAGAAAAAATTCAGTTAGATGAAATAAAACCATCTAATAGAAAATACCCTTATGTAGATTTTAAGCCAGATAGAGAACCAGGAAATGAAATATTAGAAGTTAAAAATTTAAGCAAAACTATAAATGGAGAAAAAATATTAGATAATATCTCTTTCAAAGTAAAAAGTAAAGATAAGATAGCTGTTCTAGCTGAAAATGAAAATGCTATAACTGTATTATTTCAAATTTTAGCAGGAGAATTAGAACCAGACTCAGGAGAAATAAAATGGGGAACTACAATAACGAATAGTTATTTTCCAAAGGATAATAGTTATTTATTTAATTCAGATAAATCAATTACAGATTGGTTGAGACAATATTCAAAAGACCCAGATGAAACTTATGTAAGAAGCTTTTTAGGAAGAATGCTATTTTCAGGAGAGGAAGCACTAAAACCAGTTAATGTATTATCAGGAGGAGAAAAAGTAAGATGTGTTCTTTCTAAAATAATGTTATCTGGAGCAAATTTCTTAATATTTGATGAACCAACCAATCATTTAGATATGGAAGCAATTACTTCTTTAAATGAAGGAATGAAAAAGTTTATAGGAAATATTATATTTACATCACATGACCATCAATTAACAGAGACAGTTGCAAATAGAATATTTGATATTAAAAAAGATGGATTTGTAGATAGAGAAACAACTTATAATGAATATTTAGGAATAGAATAAAAAATAGAATAATGAAAAAGGGTGAAAAAGGGGACACCTTCCAAAAACAGCTGTTTTTGGAAGGTGTTATTTTTTTTTTGATGAAAAAAAAAGAGCCTCTCTGGAAAACCAGAGAGACTGTGGGTTAATGGAATTTACCGAAGTAGCGGATTGAACCACTGAGCCGGAAAACTACCCAGCGGCTTTTTCCCTTTACCTTCCGAAACAGTTATAATCAACTGTCCCGGACAATCAAGTTTGCCAACCACGTCATAGACGTGACCACGCTGAAGCCTTTTATAGTCTCCCTTTACGAGAGTACTATCGGGCATTCCCAAGCCGATGAATTGGGTTTTTAAATTGGTCTTTTCCATTTTGACACACCTCACAAAATAAATTCGGTACATATTATTATATCACATTATGTTAAGAAATGCAAATCATTCTAAAAAATAATATATTAAAAAGAAAAATTAAGCTGTTTTTGGAAGGTGTCCCCAAAAACAGCTTATATAAAACATTATTTATATTTTTCCTTAATTTCCTCAATTTCATCGTAATGATTATCTAGTATATCTAAAAATACAGAGCCTATGTGAGGATCAAATTGAGTTCCTAAATTTTTCATGATTTCATTTCTTACTACTTCTTTAGGTAAGCTATCTCTGTAAACCCTTCTAGAAGACATTGCATCAAAAGAATCAGCTACTGCAGCAATTCTTGCCATATATGGTATATTTTCACCAGACAATCCCTCTGGGTAACCTTTACCATCATATCTTTCATGGTGATATTTTACGAAAGGAATAATGTTTTTAAATACATCACAATCTCCAAGTATTTGAACGCCAATCATAGGATGTTTCTTTATTTCTGCATATTCTTCATCATTAAGCTTGCCATTTTTCAATAATATAGTATCTGGTATACCAATTTTACCAACATCATGAAATAAACCACCAACTCTTAAATCTTCAATATCAGAATTACTTAAACCTAAGTATTTCCCTATTAGAACTGAGTAAGCTGATACTCTATCAGAATGGCCTCTTGTATAAGAATCTTTTGCTTCAACTGTGGCTCTAATAGTTTGAATTGTATCCATATAGGATTTTTCTAATTTTTTATTGGCTTCAGTAAGTTTTTCATTCATATCACTTATTGTTTGTCTTTGCTCAATAGATTTCAAACCAGATTCTATTAACAATAAAAGTTGGTCAAAATTATCACTTTTTTCACAATAACCTTGAATGTCTAATTGTTTTATCGTATCTAAAGGTGGAGCTAAATCCTTATGGCCAGTAAGTAATAGAATATATAAATCTTTATCAAATTTCCTTATTTCAGCAACAACCTGATCTCCATGAAGAGGGGACATTATAAAATCTAGTAAAAGTAAATCGTATTTAGTTTTTTTCATTTCGTCAATTGCTTCAACAGGATTAGTAAATGTTTTCAAATCGTATCCTTGCCTTTTCAATACTACTGTTAATGAATCTAATATTCCGGGATCGTCATCAACAGCAATAATCTTAAAAGGAGAAGACACAACTTCTTGAATATATTTCCTCATATAAACCTCCTCAGAAAATGAAATTTTTTTAATTAATAATAATTTTATTCCTTAGGTAAAATAATATTAAATCTTGTGCCCTTACCGACTTCAGATTCAAAATTCATATCTCCTCCAAAATGACCTTTTATGGTAGAATAAGACATAAATAGACCTAAGCCGGTACCTTTTTGACCTTTAGTTGTTATCATTTGACTAAATAATTTATCTTGAACTTCTTTAGAAATTCCACATCCATGATCAACAACAGATATTATTAATTTATTATTTTTACTATCTATAATTAGGTCAATAGTTTGATTTGGTTTGCCGTTATATGATTGTATAGCATTAGATATTAAATTATTAAGAACTTGCACTAAACTATTAATATTTCCTAATATTTGTGTTTCTTCACTAACTTTATAATCAATATTTAAGGTAACCAAGGCATTTTTTAATTCATGCTTCATTAAAATATTTACTCTATTTAATAATTCTTTAACTGTAAATAAAATAGGTTTTTCATCATTCATATTAACTGCTTGACCTTTTACAGCAGTTATAACGTCAGACATATATGAATCATAAGTTCTGATTTTTGAAAGCCAGCTACTCATGTCATTAGCAATGGCATGATGATCTTCTCTTGTAACTTCAGGATCATCAATAGATTCTTTATATTCTGTAATTAAATCTTCAAGCCCATCTGCAGCTCCAGCTATAGACATAATTGGAGTTTTTAGGTTATGTGCTATACCTCCAATCATTTGACCAAGAGAAGCTAGACGTTCTCTTTCCATTAAAGTGTTTTGATTTTTTTCAAGATTGTGCATATCTATTAAGTGTTGAGTTATATCTTTAAATAATATTAAAATACCAATACATTGTTTATCTTCATATATACCACTAATTTCAACATTATAGTGCTTCTCAGAACCAGATAATGATATCTCTAAGCGGAAGACTTTTTCTTCTTTTTTAGCATTTTTTATACAATCTACTAAACTTCCTTTTGTGGATTGTATTACCTTTGAGATGTTTAAATCAAACAAATTTTTACCAATTAAGAAATTTTTATTTACTTTAAAAATTTGTTCAAAAGGTTTATTACAATCTGAGATTATGCAATCCTGATTTAATACTAAATATAAATCAGACATTTGATCTACAACTTTTTTTAATGCAATAGGAGCAACACTTAAAAAGTTATATCTAAGTATGGCAACACCAAATAGGAATATTGTAACTATAAAAGAAATTGGTGTTACATATATATTATAGCTAAAAAATAACATTCCAGCTACATTTACTATTATAGGAATCAGTGCTCCAAATAAGATTAATAATGACTGCTTAGATAACATAGAAGATTTTTTTACTGAAGCACGTAATAATATAATTATATCTACCAAGAATAATCCATAAGTATATAATGAATGAACATAAAAATATGGACCAAATTCAGCGTCTCCGGATAATAAAGAATAATTACTATAAAATAAGTGATGAATATCATTTGTCCATAAAACACCCAATGTAATACATGGTACTATAAAAAGCAATAAATACCATTTTTTAAAATGGATTTTCCCTTTTGCAAAAATGTATGATACAAAAAATAATGCAACAGGGGTTAGTACAACTGGTAAATATGTAAAGTAGTCAACATATACTGCATAATCAACCGAAGCATAGTTAATTATTAGTATTTGAACTATTAAGCTTATACACCAAAGCATCATACATAACATAGTATATTCAAATGATTTTACAAGTTGACTACGTTTATTACCTCTTTTTTTTATATAATAGAATACAACTATTTCTAAAAAAACGGTAACTAATAAAGCTATAAAGTAACCTAAAAATAACATTTAATCTTAAATCCTCCTCATAAGTTTTTTAATATTTTTTCAATATATTCTTTTGTAATAATAGGCCAAGCAAAATCAGTTTTAGATAAAAATTTTAAAGTAAATTTATTAGTTATTTTTAAATTTGTTTTATAAACCAAATTTTTATCTTTGTCTAAGTCATTCAATAAAACACTAACCTTTTCAGAATCTTTACTATTAAATAACAACTGATTTAAATGCTCTTTAAAAATTTTGTCGTCTATTACATCTATATGATAACCTAATTCATTTAAATATTCAAGAAAAACATTAATATACAAATGGTTTGAATTATATAAATGAAGAACCGTCATTGGATAAGTATAGTACCTCATACAAATTACAATAGATTCAGCGACCTTATCTACAGGACTAAATTCAATATAATTATTAATCATAGATTTAGGTAATTCTTTTAAAAATATGAAAGCTTTTAATCTATTTAAGAAAGCATTATCATTACTATTTTCTTGAAATTTTCCATCAATATATCTATTGGTAATATTACCAATTCTTAAAATAAGTGCTTTCAATCTTTTACTTGCAACTTCTTCTAATATATATTTTTCAGCTTCAAATTTGCTTCTTACATATACATTATCAAGGGGCTGATTTATGTATAAATTGTTTTCACCAAAGTAAATGGTTTTCTTTGGTGTATAACTACTAGGAAGCGAAGTCATTGTATTTCCTGAAACACTTATTGTAGATGTTTGATAAAATTCTTTATTAAAGTTTTCACAAAACTTCACTAAATTTTTAACACCAGTAACATTTATTTTTTCAAATTCACCATAATATCCATAGTGTTTTACTGAAGCTGCACAGTTAACGACAGTTTGAACTGCATCACCTAAAAGATTATATATGTCGTTGGAAGTACCGAAATTATCTTCAGTTATATCTCCAGCAATTACAAATAATCTTTTACCAAATAAATTACTCAAATCACTTCCAAAATAATATTGAAATTTATGTTTTAATTTATTTTCAGGAGAAGTACTAGGATCCTTACGAATTAAACAATAGATTTTAATATCATCTATTTTTAATAATTCAGCTAAAACGTGAATACCTAAGAAACCTGTTGCTCCAACAAGCATAACATTTTTTAGAATTTTTTGCTTTAACTTCATTGCTCTAAAAGTTGTATTTTTCTTTAATAATTTGTCAATGTTCTTAAAATCTTTTTTAGTATAATTAGTAACTGCATCTTGAGTAATATGATTTTGTATAAAATTTGCTAAGTCATGAATTGTATTATTTTTAAAAATATCACCATAATTAACATTAAAATTATTTTTCATAAGTTCTATTTGCATTTTTAGTGCAGTAAGTGAATCTCCACCTATATTAAAGAAATTATCATTAATACTTATTTCTTCTAAAGATAAAATTCCTCTCCAAATATTTAAGATTTTATTTTCTAATTGGTTAGATGGAGGAACAATTTTTTTAGCTTCAAAAACAGGTTCAGGTAAAACCTTTCTATCAATTTTTCCATTAGGAGTATATTTAAAAGTATCTAACTGTACCAAATAATTAGGAACCATATAATTAGGTAATTTCTTACTCAAATGCTTTTTTAAAAGTGATAAAGATATTCTTCCTTCTGCAACAAAATATCCACATAAAATGTCTCTCCCTTGTGATTTTTTGACAGTAACAACTGCATCTTTTACACCTTTATAACTGCAAATGTCAGTTTCTATTTCTCCTAATTCTATTCTTAGTCCGTGAACCTTTACCTGAAAATCTGCTCTACCTAAGCACTCTAGTTCTCCATTAGGTAGTAATTTAACTAAATCGCCTGAATTATATATCCTTTCACCATTATAATTAATATATTTTTCAGAAGTTAATTCAGGCTTATTTTTATATCCAATAGAAACACCATCACCACCTATAAATAACATTCCAGGAACATTGTAAGGTACAAAATTCATATCATTATCTAAAACAAGTACATGTGTATTAGGCATTGGAGTACCTATATTAATTTTATTAGTATTTGTTAAATCTTTTAATGTTGAACCTATTGTAGTTTCAGTCGGACCATACATATTATATATTTTAGCTTGTGTTATTTTTTTGATATTTTTTAATAAATCTAGTGGAAATGGTTCACCAGCTAAAGATATTAATTTTAATTCTTTTAAATAAGGTAAATTATCCGTCATTAATAATTTAAACTTAGAAGGAGTAGTTTGAATAACATCTACTTTATTCTTTAAGCATAAATCATTTAGTAAAATTGGATTGTTTTGCTCTTCATTACTTGCCATAATTACTTTCATGCCAGTACATAAAGGAAGTAAACTTTCAAATGCAAAAATATCAAAGCACATAGTTGTAATAGAAACTATACTCAAGTTTTTTAGAGGCATTCTGCTAAACATACCAATTATGAAATTTACAACTCCTTGTTGTTTTACCATTACCCCTTTAGGTTTTCCCGTAGAACCAGATGTATATATTAAATAGGCAATACTCTCAGGAGATTGGTTAGTAGAAAAATCCTTATAATTTTTAAAGCAATCATCATTATCTACAAAAACAGCTTTAACAGGAACAAGATCTTTATATTTTTGTTCTGTTAATATTACACTTACACCGCTATCTTCTATAATATATTTAATTCTTTCTTCAGGATATGTTGGATCTATAGGCAAATATCCTGCGCCAGATTTTAATATTGCTAGTTGAGATATAATTAAATTAGCACTTCGATCCATCATCATACCAATAACTTCATTATCGCCCAACGTATGCAAATAATATGCCAATTTATTTACTTTATCCTGTAATTCTTTATAAGTATATTTTTCGTCTCCAAAAACTAAAGCAATTCTATCAGGAGTTCTTTTAACTTGTTCTTCAAATAAATCTATAACTCTGCTTTCTTTTGGATAATCTAATGTAGGATAAATATTTGGTATTTCAGAAAGCATTTGTATTTTAGAAATTTGAATATCACTGTTTGCAATAACAGATTTAATAACATTATTATAACAATCAAGCAAACTTTCCATAAATTTTTTGCTATACAACTTTGTACAATACTCTAATCTCAAATTATAGCTATTTTCATTAGGAGTAACTTCTAATGAAAAGTCAAATTTTGAAGTATTATTTTGAGGAATATAATATTCAACATTGTCTCCGCCAAAATCAAAACTAGGAATTCCTTCACTTTCATAAATAAATAATATGTCAAAAATTGGGCTACGACTTGGGTCTCTAACAATATTTAAATTCTTTACTAATTCATCAAAAGGATAAGTTTGATGATTGTATGCATTTAAACAATTTTCCTTTACTAATTTAATAAAATCAGAGAACTTATTTGTTGATTGTATATTTTGCTTTAAAGCTAAAGTATTGACAAACATACCAATAACATTAGCTATATCTATAGAGTTCCTACCAACAATAGGCGTACCTATAACAATATCATTTTGCATTGTATATTTATAAAGAAGTATATAGAAACATGAAAGTAAAAACATATAAGGAGTTACATTAAACTTTTTACAAATGTTATTTATATCAGTAAAATTATTTAATTTTAAAAATACATTATCTCCTTCATAAGATTTAGTACTTCCTCTTTCAAATTCTGTAGGCATGTTAAGTAATGGAATTTCACCAGAAAATTGGTTTAACCAATATTTTTCATCTTCTTTATTTATTTTTTCAGAAACTGAATAATCTATATAATCAATTTTAGAGAATTTTACTTCTTTATTATTATATAAATCGCATAATTCCTTAATAAAAATACTTATTGAAGAACCATCACATATTATATGATGAATATCTAGTTGCAATAAATATTTATTATCATAATGATCAAGTTCAATATGTGCCAAAGGAGCTTTAGCTAAATTAAATGGCTGAATTAATTTGTCCTTTTTATAATCACAAACTTTTAATTTAAAATCTACACTTGGTAATAATCTTTGAACAACATCATTATTTTCTAAATAAAAGTATGTTTTAAAAGCATCATGTGAATTTAAAATCTTTTTTATACATGATTCCAATTTCTTTATATTAGGCTTTTTATGAAAAACTAATCCAAAAGGAGTATTATAAGCTAGATTATTAGGCTCCATATTTACAGTATAGAATATACGTCTTTGAGCAGATGAAACAGGATAATATGAGGCTTCCTTATGTTTCTTTATATTAGAAACTTTTTCCGTTTTCAAGTTACTCATAAATTGAGCTAAATCCTTTATACAACAATGGGAATACACATCTTGGATAGAAATTCTAATATTCATTTTACTATATATTTCTGAAACGAAACGTATTATAGCAAGAGAATCAGCACCAAGATCAAAGAAATTTGCTTTAGCACTAATCTTATTTTTATTGAAAATATTTTTGCATATTTTTTCTAATTTTTTCTCATAATCAGTAGAACATGCTACAAATTCTTCCTCTTTAATTTCAACATTTGGAAGATTTTTAGTATCAATCTTTCCGTTCAAAGTAATAGGGAAAGTATTTAGTTTAATAATATGAGAAGGAATCATGTATTTGGGTAAAACCTTAGATAATTCTAATTTTATATTACTTTCATTTATGTCACAATCTGATTGAATATAAGAACAAATACAATCTGTTCCATTAACTTTTTTGATTACAGTAATCGCATTTGTTATATTTTCTAATTGCATAATTTTATTAGTAATTTCATCTAATTCTATCCTTAATCCATGTAATTTTATCTGATTATCTTTTCTACCAAAATAAATTAGTTCTCCATTATCAGATATCATACCTAAATCCCCAGTATGATATATACCATTGAATTTATATTTGTTTATATACCCAATTCCAACTCCGTCACCCTTAATAACTATTTCACCTTGAGTATTAATAGGTAGTATATTTCCACAAGAATTCATTATAAAAATTTCAGTATTCAAAAATGGATATCCAATGCAAAGGTCATCTTCTTTTACTAGGTTATTTGATGCACAAACTGTACATTCAGAAGGACCATAGCTATTATAAATTTTAGCTTTAGTAGCTCTTTTCAATTTTAAATAGAATGTTTTCTTTAATACTTCTCCACCTACTTGAATAATTTTTACATTCTTTAAGCAATTTGATTCCGCAATTAATAAATCTAATTTTGAAGGAGTAGCTAAAAGAAAATCTACATTATTATCTTTTATTAACTTACTTGTAAATGCTGGTATTTTTTGCTCATCATCATCTGCAAAAACAACAGTTTTACCATCTAAAATAGAAACAAAATTTTCTACAATAAAAATATCAAAAGCAACAGTAGCAGCACTTAAAAAATTGTTACAATTAGACGAACCTATTTGTTTTTTAAAACCATTCAATAAATTGATAATACTAACCCTTTTTAATTCAACCCCCTTAGGCGTACCAGTAGAACCAGATGTATAAATAACGCAAAATCTGTCTTCATTTGAAGAAGATATTTTAGGCAAAGTATTAGAAAAAGAATTACGGTCATCAATATTTAATGAAGGATAATTAATATATAAATTAGTTAAAACAAATTTTGAACTTGCATTAGTTAACATATAATTAATTCGTTCTTCGGGTAAACTAGGATCTATAAGCATATAACTAGCCCCTGTTTTTAAAATACCCCAAAGTGCTATATGAATATTAAAAGAACGATTATACATTATACCTATAACATCATTTCTAGTAACACCTTTGCTTATTAAATAATTAGCCAATTTATTTGATTCATTATCTAAATCTTTATAAGTTAAAATTTGACCTTTAAAAATAACAGCTGGCTTATCAGAATTCTTCGCAACAACTTTTTCAAATATATTAATTAAACTTTCATTTCTATTATACTCAAACTTAGTATCATTAAATTTATCTATAATTTTCTCGTCATCATCACATAAAATAGAAATGTCATTTACTTTTATGTTTTTAATTGCTTGTTTAGCTATATTACAAATTCTTTTATGTAGCATTTTTATATCATCATCTGTAAATTTTGCAATTTGATAATCATATAAAATATTAGCTCCGTTATTTCCATCCATGTCATAAAAATGAGCTTCTAAAGATTCTGCAATATGAGAAATAGGTTCCCAAGTGGTTTTGTAATCTATTGTAGAAGTACTTTTATTATCTCTTGCATTTTGATAAGATAGCACAAAATCATATAAGTTTTCACTTATATTGTATTTATTCTTTATATTTTCTAATAATTCTAAATATGGATATTTTTGGTGTCTAAAGATAGAAGCCTGCTGTAATGCAACCTTTTCTAAAAAATCTTTGAAATTAACATCTGAATCAATAGTTATCTTGAATGGAACTGTACTAACAAACATTCCAGAAGTGTTTTTCTCTTTAAAATTACTTCTATTTAATACAGGAGTACCTAAAATAGCAGAAGATGATGAATTAATCTTCGCTAAATAAATAGAGAAAATTGCCATAAAAAATGTATAAATAGAACATTTATTAGTTTTGCAATAATTTAAAATCTTGTCATAAAGGGAGTCGTCAAAAGAACATACCATTCGACGAGAACATGAGTTATTAACATCTTTTTTACGTGAAATATAAGTTAGTTCAGGAGATACATCGAAGGTATTTTCCCAATATTTCTTATCTTTAAGATATCTATCACTCTTTTTATATTCATTACAAGAAATAATATAATCTGAATACTTAGGAGTGTCTTCAAAAGAATTATTTCCTTTTAATAATTCGGAATATATATTAATAAATCTTGTAATAAATAAGCTCATACTCCAAGCGTCACCAATTAAATGGTGGAAAACTGGAATAATACCGCCTTTACCATCAGGTAGAGTGAATAATGTAAAATTATATAAATTAGAATTTATTACTTCAAAAGGTTTAGAAACAAGCTCTGTAGTTAGCTTATATAAATCATTAAGACTTTTTAATGTGACTTTTTTTAATTTAAATGGAGAATAATCAGTAATGAATTGTACTGGCTCACCATTTTTTAAATCGAAATGTAATCTAAGAGCTTCATTTGTTTTTATATAAATGTTTGCTGATTTTTCTAGCAAACTGATATTAATATTTTGATTAATTAATAAATAACCACCAATGTTATTTATATTAGTTTTGGAATAAAACATTTCAGAATTCCAAATATTTTTTTGCTGACTGCTTAGTTCCATTAATCTCTTCATATTAAACATCCTCTCAAAATGAGTAAAATATACATATATTATACACATAAAAATTTAAAATGCAATATTTTGTAAATAAAGTTTTGTAAAAAATTATCAAAACATTGCATTTTAAAAATAGAAAAAAATGGAAATACAATATGATATAATTGTAGTTAATTAACTATTTTAGGATAAAACATTGAAAAAAAGCGAATTTTATTGTATTATGTAGGCAATAAAACATATATTAGGAGGGAAATTCAAGATGAATAACGAAAAATTAATCCCTAAGATGAATAATTATAGAGAATTATTAGATTACGCACGGAAAAAACTATGCAAATAATATTGCATATAAATATAAGAAAAATTTAGAAGAAAAGCCTGTTAAATATGTAGAAAAAAAGTACAATCAAGTTATTAAAGATGTTAAGGCACTATCAACAGCTCTTTTGGATAGGAATTTAAAAGGAAAAAGAATTGCATTAATAGGTGAAAATAGATATGAATGGGTTATTAGTTATTTGGCAGTAACTTGTGGAGGAATGATAATAGCACCACTTGATAAGGCACTTCCAGATAAGGAAATAGCGTCATTAATAAAAAGAAGTGAAGTAGACGCAGTTATTTATGAAAAAAAGCATGAAGATTTGTTTAAAAAGCTAAAAAATGACAAAAGTATTAATTTGAATTTATTAATATGTATGGATATTGAAGATGATAATAAAGAAGTAATTAGCTTTCAAAAATTGCTAGATAAAGGAAAAAAGCTTATTAAAGAAAAAAATAAAGAATATGACAAAATAAAAATTGATAGTAATGCAATGTCTATAATGCTATTTACATCAGGAACAACTAGTACTGCAAAAATAGTTATGCTATCGCAAAATAATATATTATCAAATTTATATGCATATCAAACCCATTTTAAAATAAACCAAAATGATATTTTATTATCATTTCTGCCTATCCATCATACTTTTGAATGTAGCATAACAATACTATATGGATTTTACAGTGGAGCTACAGTAGCTTTTTGTGATGGATTAAGATATATACAATCAAACCTAAAAGAATATGGAATTTCAATATTCGTAGCTGTACCACTTGTATTAGAAACAATGTATAAAAAAATAACAAAAGCAATTGCGGACCAAGGCAAGACAAAATTAATAAATACCATGACAAAAATTTCAAATGCATTGTTAAAGGTACATATTGATATCAGAAAACTATTGTTTAAACAAATAATAGATAATTTTGGTGGGAAACTTAGAATGGTACTATATGGAGCTGCATCATTAGATAAAGATACAATAATAGGGTTAAACAATTTTGGAATTAACTCAATACAAGGATATGGACTTACAGAAACATCACCAGTACTAACAGCAGAAGCAGAAAATAAGCATAAACCAGGATCAATAGGATATCCATTAGATAATGTTGAAATAAAGATAGATAATCCAGATGAAGATGGAGTAGGAGAGATTTTAGCAAAAGGACCTAATATAATGCTAGGATATTACAATGATGAAAAGAAGACAAAAGAAGCATTTAAAGATGGTTGGTTTAAAACAGGCGATTTTGGTTATATAGATAATGAAGGTTTTATATTTATAACTGGTAGAAAAAATGACATAATCGTATTAAGAAATGGAAAAAATGTTTATCCTCAAGAATTAGAATTCTTAATATCTAAATTGCCTTATGTATCAGAATGTATGGTATTTGCAAGAAATGAATCTAATACAGATACTGCAATTGTTGCAAAAATTGTTTACAATAAAGACGTAATGGAACATGACTATCCTGACACAAAGAAAGAAGACTATGAGAAAATAATATGGAAAGATGTAAAAGAAATTAATAAAAATTTACCTACATATAAACATATAAAAAAGGTTATAGTTACAGATGAACCAATGATAAAAACAACCACACAAAAGGTAAAAAGAAATGAAGAAATAAAGAAAACAGAAAAAGAATTACAAAAAAATGAAATTACAGAAAGTACTTCTATTAAAGATGATGTGAAGAGTGATAGTAAGGAAGAAACTAGTTTAATTAAAGTAGATAATAAAAAAACTAAAATAACAGGAAGTTATATAACAGGAATTATAGGTGCCCTAATAGGGGGACTAATAGGAGCAATACCTTGGATTTTAGTATACATTTATGGAAATTTGATGATAGCTGTATTAGCAATATTAATTGCAGGGGGAGAATATTTTGGATATAAATTATTTAGAGGAAAAATAACAAAAAAACTTCCAATAATAATAACTTTATTATCAATAGTTATAGTATCTGCTACTAGCCTAGTAATAATACCAGCACTATTATTACATACTAATGGATTAGATGTAAATGCAAATATGTTGCAAATCTTATATCAAGATAGTGAATTTAATACAGCAATTTTTAAAGATACGATTATAGCTGTAATATTTGCAATATTAGGTACAAGCGTTATTAATGCAAATATAAAGAAAAGTTTAAATAGTAATAATATAAATACTAAAAAAGAAAATATAGAAGACGCTAAAAAAGAAGCTATTGACAAAATAAAGCCAATATTCATTAAATATAATGCTACATCTAAAAGCCATACTATAGAAAAACTTGAAATTTCAGCAGAACTTTCTGAAAATAATATAAATAAAGAATTATTTAAATTGCTTAAAACATTAAAAATAGTTCAGAAGGAAAAGGGAAGATATTATTATATAGAAGAAAATGAAGATAAAGAAATAGATGAAAAAATAAAAAATAAAAAGAAAATTTCTAAGGAAAGTTTAATAGCAATAATTGTTGCAATAATTTCAGTAATATCTATTATAGTTGTTATTGTAACAGGACAAATACAAAAAAATAAAACTACAGAAGTTTCAGATGGTGTAGTTAGCTTTGAAATAAATAGTTCATGGAATGAATTTTATAACTACTTTTCTAGTGGATGGAATTATTACAAATATATAAGTAATTTATTAGCTGCTGAAACAAATACTATTGAAGAAGGCGGAGATGACTATTCACAAGTCCCAGCAATGTTAAATGTAAGCTATTATAAAATTGATACTGAAAACTATGATTCAATAGAAGATATTAATAACGAAATGGTAGAATATATTAATTCATTAGAAGATATAGAAGAATTAAATCAAGAATTCTTTACAACAAAAAATGGATATGATGCTATAAAATACAGTTTAAATAGAACGGCAGATTATGAAGAATATGAATATGTTTATTATATTTTAAATGGCGACATGATGGCTTCCATAGATATATACACTTTTCAAGTTGAAGATAAAAAAGAAATTGAAAATGTTGGAGATAACATAGCAAATTCTTTTAAGTGGATAGAAACAGCTGAATAGATTGAAAGAAATGACAAGTATAAAACTTGTCATTTCTTTATATAATAAAAATTAATTTAATCCATATAAATTTCCATCAATCAATAATTTAGCTCTTTTTTTAGTTTTTTCATCTGCATTTAACGAATTTTGCAAAAATTCAGGGTGATTAATTAAAAATTGTCTCATTGTTTCATCAGGATTTTTAAAAAATCCTTTAAGCATTTCTAATTGGTTTTCATTGATTATACCTTTTTTATAAGCCATTTCAAATAAAGAATTATCTACATTTATTAAAGAATAAAACTTTACACCCTCTGCTTCTATCTTTTCTTTTCCACCTTGCATTCTATCTACAACGACACAAGAATATTTCATAATACCGTTTATAGCTTTAATAGCTGGAATCCAAGCTCTAATATAGCTTGATGCAACAGTAACTAAATCAGCAATATGTAAAACATTTTTTCCATTTAGATTATTTATAAGTTTAGAAGAAGTAAAATTACAATCACTGCATACAACTGATAAATCTTTATAAATAGATAAATGGGGCTTTTTTAAAAGATAACTAATTATATTAGAGAAAAACCAATCCCTTCTTTCACCGCCAGAAATATAATCAATAGTAGATAAATCAATATTTTTTTCAATAACTTCTTTCATAAGATTAATAACATTATGATAAATTTCATTAGTATTATATTGATTTAAAATTTTTTTAAAAATTTTTTCAGGTAATGTTAATTTATCATTTAAGCATTCATCTATATAAGACAAAAAATCAGTAGCTTCTTTTTCACTACCAAAAACAAAATGAGTATTAATAAAATAAGGACCTATTTTCCCAGAAGTATACCAAAAAGGTTTATTTTCTTCGCAAAATCTTATTGCATTAGTTTTAAATAAATAAGACGCTAAATCAGACATAATAAAATCTCCCTTCTTTTTACGATAAGGACTATCATTCTCTTAAAATTCTGTGTTTAACCTCATCCAATTCGTAAAATTTTCTAAAATCATCTTATTATATTAAAAGAAATAAGTCAAGAAAATAATTGACTTTTAGTATTTAATCATATATATTATAAGAAAATAATAGAAGGAGGTAAGGAGTGAAACATTTAATAGATATTAAAGATTTATCTACAGAGGAAATAGATGAACTTATAACTATTGCGAAAGATATAATAAACAATAAAGAAAAATATTCAAAAAAATGTGATACAAAAAAACTTGCTACATTATTTTATGAACCAAGCACAAGAACCAGACTAAGTTTTGAAGCAGCGATGCTAGAACTTGGAGGTAATGTGCTTGGTTTTTCTTCTGCAAATTCTAGCTCAGCAGCAAAGGGAGAAAGTCTGTCAGATACTATCAGAGTTGTTGGAGGATATGCAGATATCATAGCACTTAGGCATCCAAAAGAAGGAGCTGCAATGGTTGCCGCATCTAGCTCAGAAGTCCCAATAATAAATGCTGGTGATGGTGGACACAGCCATCCAACTCAAACTTTAACAGATTTATTAACAATTAAATGTGAAAAAGGAAGATTAGACAATTTAACAATTGGAGTATGTGGAGATTTAAAATTTGGTAGAACAGTACACTCATTAATTACTGCAATGTCTAGATATAAGAATATTAAATTTGTATTAATTTCTCCAGAAGAGTTAAAGACCCCAGAATATATAAAAGAAAATATTTTAAGAAAAAATAATATTGAATACATAGAGACAGATGACATAGAAAAACATTTAAATAAATTAGACATTTTATATATGACAAGGGTTCAAAAGGAAAGATTCTTTAATGAAGACGATTATGTAAGATTAAAAGATTACTATATTTTAAATAAAGAAAAATTAGGAAAAGCCAAAGAAGATTTATGCATAATGCACCCCTTACCAAGAGTAAATGAAATTGCTGTAGATGTTGATGAGGATAAAAGAGCATGCTATTTTAAACAAGCTAAATATGGAAAATATATTAGAATGGCATTAATATTAAAATTACTTGAAATTAAATAAAATATTAATTTTAGAGAAAGGTTATACTTTAAAAGTATAAATAATATGGTATGAATATAGATAGTATAAAAAATGGATATGTAATAGATCATATACAAGCAGGCAAAAGTTTCGAAATATACAAGTATTTAAATTTAGGAGAATTAGATACTCAAGTAGCAATAATAAAAAATGCTAGGAGTAAAAAAAGTGGAAAAAAGGATATTATAAAAATAGATGAGCATACGGATATTAATCTAGATATATTAGGGTATATTGATCCTAATATAACTGTAAATAAAATAATAAATGGAGAAATAGTCGAAAAATATCATCCTAAACTTCCGAAGGAATTAGTTAATATAATTAAATGTAAAAATCCAAGGTGTATAACTTCAGTTGAAAAAAATTTAATACATATATGTGAATTGACAGATGAAGAAAAGGGAATATACAGATGCAAATATTGTGAAGAGCAAGTAAATTAAAATTTTCATCTGAATACAGATATAAAATAAAAATAGAAAGGAGAAGAAGATGACAGTATTATTAAAAAATGGACATGTTGTAGATTATAAAAATAATTTAGACGATACCTATGACATTTTAATTAAAAATGAAAAAATAGAAAAAATCGGAAAAGAATTAAACGAAAATGTAGATAAAGAAATTGACTGTACAGGGTTATATATTATTCCAGGAATGATAGATATGCATTGCCATCTAAGAGAGCCAGGATATGAATATAAAGAAACAATAGAGACTGGATCAAAAAGTGCAGTAGCAGGAGGTTTTACCACAATTTGTCCAATGCCTAATACAAAACCAACTCCAGATAATGTAGAAGTATTAAAAGAAATTATAGAAAAAGGTAAAAAAGTAAACTTGTGCAACGTTTTACCTTATGCATCAGTGAGCAAAGGAGAAAAAGGGGAGGAATTAGTAAATTTTAATGAATTAAGAGAAGCAGGAGCAATAGCTTTTTCAGATGATGGAATGCCAGTAGTAAACAGTAAAATGATGAGAGAAGCAATAATAGAAGCGGATAAACTAGGCACGTTTGTAGCGTCACATTGCGAAGAAAAGTCTGTTTCAAAAGGAGCTATAAATGCCGGGAAAATAGCAGAAAAATTGGGAGTAGAAGGAGTTTTGCCAGAAGCAGAAGAAATAATGGCAGCAAGAGAGATTGTAATATCTGAAACAAATAATGTAAGAGCACATATATGCCATATTAGTACAAAAACAACTGAAAACATGGTAAGAGATGCTAAAAAAAGAGGGGTAAAAATAACTTGTGAAACTTGCCCACATTATTTTACATTTACAGTTGAAGAGGTATTAAAATCTGGTACAAATGCAAAAATGAATCCTCCATTAAGAGAAGAAAAAGATAGAAAAGCAATAATAGAAGGATTAAAAGATGGAACAATTGATTGTATAATTACAGACCATGCTCCACATAGCAAGGAAGAAAAAGAACAAGGCTTAGCAAAATCACCAAATGGGATAATAGGATTTGAAACAGCTCTCCCTGCTGAAATAATGAATCTAATAGACACAAATGAACTTACATATTTAGACTTAGTAAGGCTAACATCATATAATCCAGCAAAATTATTAAAAATAGATAAAGGAATTATAGAAGAAGGGAAAATAGCAGATTTGACAATATTTAACCCTGACGAAAAATATGTATATACTGAAGATATGATAGTTTCAAAAGCTAAAAATAGTCCATTCATAGGAAAAGAATTAAAAGGAAAGGTAAAATACACAATAGTTGGTGGAAAAATTGTTTACAAAGGATGAAACTGTTAATTTGAATTATAATATGTAAAAATTCATAGAGGTTTTAAATAAAATGGAGGAAAAAGTAAAAGAATGAAAAAAGCAATAGATAATTTGATAGACAAAATTAAAGAAAAAGACAATCCAACGGTAATAGGATTAGATCCTAGATATGAAATGATACCAAAATGTATAACACAAAAATATGATCAAACATTAGAAGGAGCATCAAAAGCAATTATAGAATTTAATAAAAGATTAATAGATGCAACTTATGATATAATTCCGGCAGTAAAGCCACAAATAGCATTTTATGAAATGTTTGGAATAGAAGGAATAAAAGCTTTTAAGGAAACCTGCAATTATGCAAAGAAAAATGGTATGATAGTAATTGCTGATATAAAAAGAGGTGACATAGGCTCAACAGCAGAAGGATATTCAAATGCATACTTAGGAAAAACAAAAATAGGAAATAAAGAAGAAAGTATATTTGATGTAGAATTTGTGACATTAAATCCATATATGGGAATAGACAGTATAAAACCATTTATAGAAGATTGTAAAAAATACAATAAAGGAGTATTTATATTAATAAAAACATCTAATCCTTCATCAGGAGATTTACAAGATGTAAAAATGGAAGATGGAGAAGAGTTATACACAAAAGTTGCAAAACTTGTGGAAAAATGGGGAGAAGATTTAAGAGGAGAGTATGGATATAGTAGCGTAGGAGGAGTAGTAGGAGCAACATATCCAGAACAATTAGAAAGCCTTAGAAGAATAGCACCGCATACATTTTTCTTAATACCGGGTTATGGTGCACAAGGTGGAAAAGCAAGTGATATAGCAAAAGCTTATGATATCAATGGAATAGGCGGAATAGTAAATAGCTCAAGAGGTTTAATGTGTGCATATAAATCAGATTTATGGAAAGAAAAATTTAGCGAAGAAGAATTTGAAAAAGCAACAAGGGCAGAAGCTTTAAGAATGAAAGACGAACTTAAAATGGGAATAAATCAAAAATAAATTTTATGTTTGAGACGGTCATTTCTGTAAAAAATGAAAGGAGATTTAACATGCCAATACAAACTTATGCAAAACTAATAAAAAAAGAAGAAATAATAAAAGACGTATTTAAATTTAGCGTAAAAGCAGAAGAAATGGTAAAGACTGCAAAGCCAGGAAATTTTATTGAGATAAGAGTAAGTAACCAGTCAGAGCCATTTTTAAGAAGACCAATAAGTATATTTAATATGAATCGAGAAGAAGGAATCTTAGAGTTTATTTTTCAGGTCAAAGGGAATGGAACAAAGATTTTATCAAAAAAACAGGTAGGAGATGAAATAGATATACTAGGTCCATTGGGAAATGGAACATTTAAATTTGAAAAATATAATACTGTAGCAATAATAGGTGGAGGAATAGGTATATTTCCACTATATGAGTTAGCAAAAGAAGCAAAAGAACAAGGAAAAAGAGTTAATACATATTTAGGCTTTAGAAATAAAGACTTAGTAATGCTTGAAAAAGAGTTTGAAGAAGTATCGGATAAATTAGTTATTACGACAGATGATGGCTCTTATGCTGAAAAAGGATTTGCAATAGATTTTCTAAAAAAGGATTTTGAAGATTCAAGTGACATAGAAAATAGTTGTATATATGCCTGTGGACCACTTCCTATGCTAAAAGCAGTTCAAAAATATGCCCTAGAAAATAATATTAATTGCCAGATATCTTTAGAAGAAAAAATGGGATGCGGACTGGGTGTATGCTTAGGTTGTGCAGTAAAAAAAGCAAGTAGTCCAAAAGATAATCCAGAGTATTTTCATGTATGCAAAGGTGGACCAGTCTTTAACGCTAAAGATGTAGAAATATAAGGAGGGAAAATAATGAATACAAAAATAAATTTTGCAGGAATAGAAATGAAAAATCCAGTAACAGTAGCATCAGGAACTTTTGGATATGGCAGAGAATATAGTAATTTCTTTGATTTAGGAAAATTGGGAGCAGTTATTACAAAAGGAACATCACTAAAACCTAAAAGTGGAAATAAACCTCCAAGAGTATGTGAAACCGCAAGCGGAATGCTTAATAGTATAGGACTTCAAAATCCAGGAGTAGAATATTTTGCTCAAAATGATTTACCATTTTTAAGAAAATTTAATACAAAAGTTATCGTAAATGCTTGTGGCAGTACAATAGATGAATATGTAGAACTATGCAAAATATTAAATACATTAGACATAGATGGAGTAGAGCTTAACCTATCTTGCCCAAATGTAAAGGCAGGATGTATGGCATTTGGAAGCTCTTATGACGGCGTAAAAACTGTAACAAAGGAAGTAAGAAAAGTATTAGATAAACCATTAATTGTAAAACTAACTCCAAATGTATCAGATATAGCAAGCATTGCAAAAGGTGCTGAAGACGGCGGAGCAGATGCAGTATCATTAATAAATACACTATTAGCAATGAAAATAGACATATATAAAAGAAAACCTGTTTTAGCAAATAATACGGGAGGACTTTCAGGTCCAGCAATTAAGCCAGTTGCTGTAAGAATGGTATATCAAGTATCACAAGCTGTAAAAATTCCAATAATGGGACTTGGAGGAATAATGACAGGAGAAGATGCAATAGAATTTATGCTTGCGGGTGCAAAGGCAGTTTCAATAGGTGCAGGAAACTTTGCAGACCCTTACGTAAGCCTCAAAGTTATAGAAGGAATTGAAGAATACATGAAAAAATGCAATGTAGATAATATAGAAGATATAGTAGGAAAAGTAGAGATGAATTAATAATATATTGGAGGATGTTTTTGGGGACACCTTCCAAAAACAGCACTTTCTTTATAGAAAAGTGCTGTTTTTAAATCTTTATGGTGCACCTGGAGGGATTCGAACCCCCGATCTCAAAGTTCGTAGCCTTGCATTCTATCCAGCTAAACTACAGGTGCATAACATAATTAATTATACACATAAAAGAAGAAAAAAGCAAGAGTTTGGATATCCTAATTTTAAAAAATTATGCGAAATAATCTTACTTTTTTGAAGGATGTTTTTGGAAGGTGTCCCCAAAAACATCTAAAACTATTTGATTACAATTCCAAGTAACTTAGACAAATCTAAAGCTTGCTCTGTGCTTACAATTAAACCATTTAAGTTATTCTTATCTACAATTATTCCAGAAATATCATTACTTGAAAAGTCAATATTATTTAAATTGACATTTATAAGTGATGAAAGAATCATAGAGGAATCTTTTACTGAAAAGCGAGAAAGTTTGCAATTATTAAAATTTACGTTTTTAACTGAAGATTCAGTAATAGAAAAATCTTTCAGGCTAGAACTATCAAAATTTGCATAATCAAATATACAACTTTCGAAGCTGCAAGATAAAAAGCTAGATTCAAGTAAAGAACAACCAAGTAATTTGCAATTTTTAAATTTCACTTTTACAAAAGAGGAATTGTCGAATTTACAATTAGATAAATCGGTATTTTCAAATACACAATTTGTAAAAGAAAAAAATTCTAAATTACTCATAACAAAAGAAGATCTTAAGAAAGTACAATTTTTAAACTCTATTTCATTTGAATTATCAATAATTCCATTAATAGAGTCAAAAGTACAATTTTTAATATCTTCTTCGTTTCTTATATTATCATTTATAAAATTAATATCTAAATTTTCCATAAGAAAATTATAAGCATAAACATTAAAAATTTCAATATAAATCAAAACTTATTGAAAATAATATTATATATAATTGATTACTCTTCAAAATCTATAGCTTCTCTTTTTTCTCTTATAGATTTACAAAAGTTAGATACTTTTACATGTTCAGGATTTTCCTTATATGCTTTTAAATCATCAAGATTATCAAATTCAGATATTAAAACAGCATTAAATTCACTATTCTTATTTATATTAACGCCGACTTGCATACTTCTTATAACATCAATTTTATCCTTTAAGCTCATTAAATCAGATAGAAACTTGTTCATTTCTTCTTCATGACCTTCCTTAAATTTCCACATTACAATATGCTTAATCATTTAAATCACAACCTTTCCAAACAAAATAAAATTAAAATTTAAATAAATTTAATCCAATTTCTTCATCAGCATATCTATCTACTGATCCATCAATAATATTTATAATCATTTCACAAGTAGCACTTACAATCGCCGTATTTAAATGACCGCCAAAGACTTCGCCTTTGTCATTTCCGGCACTAAAGTGTATATGTGTATAAAATTCTCCATTCATTGTATTGATTGTTCCAGTTAATGAAACTATTTCAAAATCACCTTTAAATTCATTTGAATAATATTTCTTTTCGGCTGTCTTAAATACGCCAACTACGAAGTCATTAGTAGCACCTAATGCATTTACATTAGCAAGTTTAATATTTTCTTTCAAAGCAATTTCTTTTATTTGAGATAATATTTCTTCACCCTTATCAATTCTTGCAACAATTGTATTATTAAATCTTCTATATTCCATAATATTTTACCTCCAATTATATTTTATATCATAAGATTTTAAATAAATCAATGCCTAATGTCCTCAAAACCCTTTATTTTCAACAAAAAATGTGATATTATATTATAAGTAATTTTTCCGAGGTAAAAGATATGGAGATAAATATAAGTAAAAATAATTCACGTACAGATGAAAAAATAGACATAGATTTAGATTATCTTGATAAAGTACCAAAAGAAGAAAGACATAAATTTGTATTTGAAAAAAGCACTATAAATAAATGTATAAAATATATTAATGCAAATGGAAAAAATAAATACCTAGTAATGGATGCAATAATAAAAATTTTTGATAAAAAATATGAAAGTGAAGGCGAAAATTATAGGGATAATGAAAAATACAAAGATGGACTAAGTGATATAGCTGAAAAATTAAAAAGGCATGATGATTTAGCAATATTCATAATAAAATTAGGATTTTGCAGAAATGATATTTTTACATTTTTTAAAGATGATTTTTTGAATAGAATAATGATATTAGCTATATATTCTACTAAAAATGAATTATACGATAATAATGCTGCTCTATTTCTTAGGAAAGTAGGAAAAATTAAAGGTAAAAATAAAAAGATAAATAGTAACGAAATTAAAGATTTATTAATTGAACAAGTTCACGAATACGTAAAAATAAAAGAAATAGTAGCTAATCTTCCATCGGAAGAAGAAAAAACTAATTTCTTAATGTCAATAGATAACGATTTTATTAAAGAAAGTTTATTAGATTATGAAATTAAACAAAAAGAAAATAGACTAAGGATAATAAAATCGATAAAAAATAAAATTTCACCAGAGATTAAACCAGAGGTCAAATTATCTCAAAAAATGATTTTTGAATTTTTAGAAGATAATTTAAATTGTGGTATTACAAATAAAGACATAGAAAGAGTTTTTATGGCATTTAAAGCAACAGATGTTATATTTGATGAAAATTATAATCACATCGGGTGTGCAAGACCCGATTACTTAGAAATTGAAATTAATAATGCTAATCCAATAGATGTAGTCTTTAGAATACAAGTATTGTTACATGAATACGGACATATTATTAGAGGATTAAAAACGACTGAAAGAGGCTTTCGCAAGCATGAAATGGAAGAAGGAACGCAAAATATTTTTGCACAAGAAGTCTTAAATCATTATATAAAAAAGCATGGAAATATAATCATAGAAGGTAAAAAAATCAAACCCAATTACCCGATAATAATAAGAAATGCTTATATGGATTATGAATCATGGATGAAAACTTTTATGTATTTACAAGAAGATAATGGAAAAGATATTGAAGTACTACTAGATTATGAATTGGGAAAAGATAGAGAGACTATAGAAATGACATTAGGAAAAGACAAAATAAAATCTTATTCAATTAATGGAGTAATTGCCTATAGATATTTAGAAGAAGATGAAATATATGAAGCAAATAAAGAAAAATTTAGAAAAATAAATAAAAAATCAAAATATTATGCTGATAATAGCATATTAAAGAGATTTGAAAAAGAAAAGATACCTAATGAGGATGGACCGGAATTATAAATTTGAAAGATGGAGAAAAATATGTACAAAAATACAAGAATATATAAAGGTCAGAGTTTAATAAAAAAATTAAATAATTACACAGTACTAGATATAGAAACTACAAGTTTGGACAGCTTTAATGGAGAAATTTTAGAAATAAGTGCGATAAAAGTAAGAGATAAAAAAGAGGTGGATACATTTTCACAATTAATAAAAACAAGAGAAGACATAGGATATTTTACAACTCAACTTACTGGAATAACAAATGAAATGGTTTTAAGAGAAGGAAAAGAACTAACAGAAGTATTATATAATTTTAAAGACTTCTTAGAGAATGACATTATAGTAGGTCATAATGTAAATTTTGACATTAATTTTATATATGACAATATGAAAGAAAATATTAACGAGTATTTAACAAATGATTTTGTTGATACATTAAGAATTTCTAGAAAGGTACTACCTAATTTAAAACATCATAAATTAGATACATTAATTGATTATTTTAACTTAACAAAAAGAAATGAGCATAGGGCACTAAATGATTGCGTGTTGACCAATCAAGTTTATATAGAATTAGAAAAATTATTTTAAATATTCAAATAATTTTGAAGGATGTAGAGATGATATTAAACGAGAACAGAGCTAAACAAAACAAGAAAATAACTGATTTCGAAACCTCAAAAGATTTAATAGATTATATAAATAACAATGGGGAAGATAAATACCTATTAATGGATGAAGTAATAAAAAGCTTTAAATCAGGGGTAAAAGATAAAAAGAAAAATAATAAAGAACAATATGAAGACGATTTAATGGATTTTGCAATGTCATTAGAAAATTTTGAGGATATAGCTGTCTTGGTAATGAAATCAAAAGTTATTAGAATTGATGTTTTTCTAAAAATAAACGACAATTATTTAAAAAGAATGATATTAATGGCTATAGTATTTGATAACAAGGAGAATGAGAAAGCAGCTATTAGATTTTTTAATAAAATAGGGAAAACTATAAAAGGTCGATTATCGTCAAAAGAATTAGTAGAACAGCTAATAGATGAGATAGAGCTATATAGTAAAATTAGGCAGGAAATAAATCAATGTACAAATGAAGAAGAAAAAAATGAAATTAATATTATCATTGGAAAACCAATATATAAAATTAACCTTTTTAGATTCAGAAACATTTCAAACAGAAAATAGGTGGAAAATAATATCATCAATAAAAAATAATATTTCTAAGGGAATAGCTCCAGAAGTAAAGCTTGCTCAAAAGATGATTTGGGAATTCTGTAAGGATAATTTGAAAGAAAATTTCGACGAAAAAGAACATGAGCGATTATATTCAGTATTTAGAACTACCGATGTTATTTATGATAGAAGAGAAAGTTCAATAGGTGCTTGCATACCAAGTTTAAATACGATTATTGTAAAAAAAATTAATCGTAAAAATCCATTAAATATAATTCAAGTAATTTTACATGAATATGGGCATGCAATAAGTGGATATAATGTAGGCAGAATAATATTTTTAAATAAAAAAATAGAAGAAGGAACTCAAGATATTTTTGCACAAGAAGTGCTAAATCATTATTTAAAAAAGCACAAAAAAATTAAAATAAGAGGAGAGGACATTAATGCATCATATCCTGTAAAAATAGTAAGTGGATATCGAGATTTTCAATCATGGATGAAAACTTTCTTGTATTTGAATGAAAAAGAAGGAAAAGATAAAGAAGTATTATTAAGCTATGAATTTAATGAAGATAAAAAGAACTTAGAAATGATATTTGGAAAAGAAGGGGCAAAACGCTTTTTAGTAAGAGATTTAGGAGCATATTTTTTAATAAATAAAGATAATCTATATCAATTAAATAGGTATAGACTTACAAATATAAATGAAAAATCTCAATATTTTAAAGACAATAAAATACTACAAGAGTTTAAGAGAATACAAGAAAAAGAACAAAATGAAGAAAGTAGATAATAATCACCAGCAGAATTACAAAATCTGCCAGGTGATTTTTTGTATTTATATTAAATTAATACTTTTAGCTTGCAATAAAATAATTTTCCTCCCATGAATCTCAATAAAATGCTCATCTTTTAAACTTTTAAGTTCTCTAAACATTGCTGATCTATTTACTGCAAGGTAGTCAGCTAATTCTTTAAAAGAAAAAGGCAAATAAAAATAATTTAAACGACTCTTACTATATTCAATATCAAAATATTGAAGCAATTTATCACGAATTTGTTTTTTTTCTAAAATTTTAACTCTTTCATTAGTTTCTTTATATTTAGAGTTTATAATATCAAATAAATTACTAAAAAAAATATTAAAATATTTATATTTAAGATTTTCCGGATTCATTAACTTGTTATAGTCAATTACTAAAACCTTACTATTTTCTTTTGCAATTATATTACAATCTTCATTATTTGTAGCAGAAATATTTGTTCCAAAAACACTATTTTTAGTTAGATTTTCCATCAAAATTTCATTACCATTATAATCATTATTTACTATTTGCGCGGAACCCTCTAAAATAATTGCAAAAATATTTTCACTCTTTATTGTGGGTAATATTTCTTCATTTTTTAAAAAAGTATAAATATGAACTCCTAATAAACTATATAATTTTTCAATTTGAACTTTAGATAAACTTTCAAATGGACTTTTCAAGAATTATAACCTCCTTAAAAATTATTTGTGAAATCTATTTTTAACAAAAATGTAATAAAAAATTTGTAGAAAAATGTATTAAAAAATAACCTGAGTAAATAAACAAAAAAATCATGATATACATAATCGCTAGCCTTAAAAGTTATTTTTTATAAAAAATTTAAATGGATATAAACCGCCATAGAGTAGTGATACATCCAATATATGTGATTCTAAAATAATATTAACACAAAAATAAAAAAGGTGCAAGTGCAACTTTTATATTCTTGAGTTTATTGATATAAAATATATCAATAAATCAAGAGACAAGGGAGGAACCAAAAATGAAAATAGTAAAAAGGGATGGACACATTGTAGATTATGATCCACAAAAAATAAGAATAGCTATAGGGAAAGCAAATAACGAAGTAAAAGGAAAAGAAAAAGTATCAAAAGAGCAAATTGATGAAATAATAAAATATATTGAAGAATTAAATAAAAAGAGAATATTAGTTGAAGATATACAAGACATAATTGAAGAAAAACTTATGGAATTTGGAAAATATCCTTTAGCTAAAAAATATATTACATACAGATATACTAGAGAATTAGTTAGAAAAGCTAACACAACAGATAAGTCAATCAAAGAATTAATTGAAGGCGAAAACGAATACTGGAATAGTGAAAACTCTAACAAAAATGCTGAAGTTGTAACAACGCAAAGAGATTATCTAGCAGGTATAACAAGTACAGATATAACAAGAAGATTTTTACTTCCAGAAGACATAGTAGAGGCACATGACAAAGGAATAATTCACTTTCATGATGCAGACTACTTTGCACAAAATGCTTTGCATAACTGCGAATTAATTAACTTAGATGATATGTTACAAAATGGTACGGTTATAAATGGTGTAATGATAGAAAAACCTCATAGATTTATTACTGCTGCAACAATTGCTACTCAAATAATACTAGCAGTTACATCATCAAGCTATGGTGGAGCAACAGTTTCACTTACACATCTAGCACCATTTGTTAGATTAAGCTATGAAAAATATTTGAAAAAATACCAAGCCAGAAACTTAAGTAAAAAAGATTGTGAAAAATTTGCAATGCAAGATACTAAAAAAGAAGTAGAAGATGGTGTTCAAACATTCAATTACCAAGTAAATTCTATGACAAATACAAATGGACAAGCGCCATTTCTATCAGTATGCATGTACTTAGGTGAAACAGATGAATACAAAGATGAACTTGCAATGATTATCGAAGAATTCCTAAAACAAAGAATATTAGGATTCAAAAATGAAAAAGGTGTATATATAACACCAGCATTCCCAAAGCTATTATACGTTCTAGAAGAAGATAACATTCGTGAAGGAACAAAATACTGGTATTTAACAAAATTAGCAGCAGAATGTACAGCAAAAAGAATGGTTCCTGATTATATTTCTGAAAAAGTAATGAAAGAAAATAAAATAAATGAAATGGGACAAGGCGATTGTTATCCATGCATGGGATGTAGATCATTCTTAACACCAGATAGAACAATGCATTTAGGAAATATTGCAAATGCTAAAAACTATGTTGAAGGAAAAGGCAAATATTATGGAAGATTCAATCAAGGGGTTGTAACAATTAACTTACCAGATGTTGCACTTTCAGCAGATGGAGATATGGATAAATTTTGGAAAATCTTTGACGAAAGACTAGAACTATGCCATAGAGCATTACAAATAAGACATAAGAGATTAAGTAATGCTACAAGTGATGTAGCTCCTATACTATGGCAACATGGTGCTTTAGCTAGATTAAAGAAAGGCGAATCAATACATGAATTATTACATCACGGATATTCAACAATATCATTAGGATATGCTGGCCTTTATGAATGTGTAAAAGTAATGACAGGACATTCACATACAGATAATGGTCCAGGAAAAGAGTTTGGACTAAAAGTAATGCAACATTTAAATGATGCAACAGCAAAATGGAAAGCTGAAGAAGATATAGACTATTCAGTTTATGGTTCACCAATAGAATCTACAACATATAAATTTGCAAAATGCTTAAAAGAAAGATTTGGAACAATAAAAGGAATAACAGATAGAGGCTATGTAACAAATTCATACCATGTTCCAGTATTTGAAGAAATAGATGCATTTTCTAAATTAAAATTAGAAAGTGAATTCCAAAGATTAAGTCCTGGTGGAGCAATCTCATATATTGAAACACCAAACTTACAAAATAATATTGAAGCAGTTCTTGAAGTTATTCAATTCATTTATGATAACATTATGTACGCAGAATTAAATACAAAATCAGATTATTGTCAAAAATGTGGCTACACAGGAGAAATTCTAATAGATGACAACTTAGAATGGTATTGCCCAAACTGTGGAAACAGAGACCACAATACATTAAATGTAGCAAGACGTACTTGCGGATATATAGGAACAAACTTCTGGAATAAAGGAAGAACTCAAGAAATAAAAGAAAGAGTATTACACTTAGATAATAAGAATGCGTAAGAAATATAAGATATATAGAAATGAAATAACTATAAAAAATTAACAAGGCAAAAGGGGCGAAATAAATGAGATACAATTTAATCAGAAAAATGGATATATCAAATGGACCAGGAGTAAGAGTATCAATATTTATGCAAGGATGTAGTTTCCATTGTAAAAATTGTTTTAATCAAGAAACATGGGACTTTGAAGGTGGACAAGAGTTTACGGATGATACTATAAATAAAGTATTAGAATTAAGCAATAAACCAGAAGTAAAAGGACTATCTATATTAGGTGGGGAGCCAATGCACCCTACCAATATAGGAGGAACTACAAAGCTTGCAAAAGCATTTAAAGAAAAATATCCAGAAAAAAATATTTGGGCATGGACAGGCTTTAAATATGAAGATATAAAGGATAATGATGTATTCAATTATATAGATGTACTAGTAGATGGACAATATCAAGATGAATTACATGATCCAACTTTAAAATGGAAAGGTTCTTCAAATCAAAGAGTTATAGATATTAAAGAAAGTAAAAAACAAAAAAAGATTTGCGAAATAAAATAAACTAAAAGTAAACCAATGGTCGAGTAAACTAAACCGATTATTGGTTTACTTTTTTTGTGAAAAATATTAGAATTTAATAAAAATATAACTTATAAGGAGGAAAAATATGAAAAGCATAGGAGAAACAATTGCAAATTTAAGAAAACAGAAAGGAATGACACAAAGTGAACTAGCAGAAAAAATGAATGTTACAGATAAAGCTGTTTCAAAATGGGAAAGAGATTTATCTTGCCCAGACATAAATACAATATCTAAATTGGCAGACGTGCTAGACGTTTCAGTTGAAGAACTTTTAAAAGCTAAAAAACAAGATTATTCTAATAACAAAATAAAAGATTTAATTAATTTAATTTTAAAAGCAGTAGCTATTGCAATGGGAATTGGGGTAGTTGTATTAAATATATTAGATAAAATAGAAATAAATTCATCACTAATAATGTTGGGAATAGGAATGTTTTGTATAGGAATATATTTATTAGATAATAATGAAAAATAGGAGTAATTTATGAATAAATTAGAAAGATTTGAAAAAGCATTACAAGATATTTTAAGTGAATATGATAAGTTAGGAAAAGAATTAGAAAAATTAAGAAATGAAGGAAAAAGTAAGACAACTAAATTCCGAGAATTGTTAGGGAAAAAGCTTGTATATAGTATGATAATCACTATATTTAAAAGATATGATTTAATAGATGATTCAAATAATAAATAACAATAAAATTGAAAAGTCGTATTATATATGATATAATCTCCTTAAAAATGAAAGGGGGATAAAAATGAAAAGAAGAACTAGAAAAAAGAGTAAAAATGGAATATTTATAGTATTAATTTTACTTATAATTCTAATAGTAGCTATTATATTATTTAATACTAGAAATAATTCAAATCAAAATGAAACCAAGGAAGTATCTCAGCAAAATAGTGTAACAACAATATCAGATACGGAAGCACCAGTAATACAAATAGATGGAGAAGATGTTAAGATTTTAGCAGTAGGAAGCCAATATTCAAATGATAAAGCTACAGCCACAGATAATTTAGACGGAGATATATCAAACTTAATAAAAGTTAATGGAGATGTAAATCCAAATCAAGTAGGAACATATCAATTAACTTACAGTGTAACAGATAAAGCAGGAAATATAGCTCAAAAAGAACAAAAAGTAATAGTATGTAATCCTTTAGGTGAGGCTGGTTTGCCGGTCCTTATGTATCACTTTTTCTATGATGGAACAAAAGAAGATGGATCAAATAGAGATAATAACTATGTAGAAATATCAGATTTCGAAGAGCAAATAAAATATCTTAAGGAGAATAACTTTTATTTTCCAACTTGGGAAGAAGTAGAAAAATATGTAGATGGAGATATAATATTGCCAGAGAAAAGCATTGTGTTGACATTTGATGATGGTGATGATTCATTCTTTGAGTTAGCGGTTCCCGTATTGCAAAAATATGATGTGGATGGTACTTCATTTGTTATAACATCTTGGTATGGATACAGAGCAAATGAGAAACAGAAAAATGTAATTTACGAATCACATTCAGATGATATGCATCAAGGTGGTTCAAATGGGAAAGGCGTAATGCTTTCATGGAGTAATGAGAAAATTAAAGCAGACTTAGTTAACTCTAATAATGTTTTAGGAGGAAATGCTACAGTATTTTGTTATCCATTTGGACAGTATAATGATAATGCAATAGAAATGCTAAAAGAAACAGGATATAAGCTAGCGTTTACCACAGCTGGTGGAAGAGTAAAACCAGGAGCAAATAAATATGCCTTACCAAGAGTAAGAATTTCTAAAACAACTTCATTGGCGTCATTTAAAACAATGGTAAATTAAAATTATGAAAGATAGATACTATTTGAAGTGAACCTAAAATGTTAGACAAAAAGTTTAACAAGGAGGGTTCATTTTTATTATACCTAAAAACTATTATAAAATATAAAATATAAGTATTGGACTTCAAATAAAAAATGTATTAAAATTATAAAAAAATGGGGTGATAAAAATAAAAAAATTGTATATTATAATTCTTTTTATAATTTTTATATTTGTCATAATAATAGTAGGATATATTGTGAGTATAAATAATACAAAAGGAAAAAATGAAATATTAAATACAGAAAATGATATGCTTATTAATCAAAGTATAAATAATAATGAAGATATGGAGGAAAATATGAATAGCAAAGAAGAAATTAAAATAAAATTAACATTAAATAATAAAACTTTTAATGCGACTTTAGAAAATAATGAGACAACTAAAGAGTTAGTTTCAATGTTTCCTATGACATTAAACATGAATGAATTAAATTCAAATGAAAAATATAATTATTTAGATACAAACTTAACAACGAATGCTAGCAGACAAAGTAGAATAAATGCAGGGGATATAAAATTATTTGGAAGTAACTGCTTAGTAGTATTTTATGAAAGTTTTAATACATCATATAGCTATACAAATTTAGGAACAGTAGATGATGTGGATAGCTTCGTTTCTGAACTAGGTAATGGAAATATAACAATAACTTTTGATGTAGCTCAATAGAAAAACAAAATTTTAAAAGTAATAAAAATAGATGTTATACGAGGAGGAAAGTAAATGGATTTAAAGGGCACAATAGAAAATAAAACTTTTGATGAAGAAAGGGCCTTATACAATTTAAAAGATACGGAAGTTAGAAATTGCACATTTGCAGGACCACAAGATGGAGAATCAGTACTTAAAGAAACTAGAAATATAAGAGTAATAGATAGCAAATTTTCTTTAAGATATCCATTATGGCATACACAAAAATATGAGTTAATACATTCAACTTTTTATGATAAAACTAGAGCTCCAATCTGGTACTCAAACGATGGATTAATAGATAACTGTGTTTTAAATGGAGTAAAATTATTAAGAGAATGCAATAATACTGAAATAAAAAATACAACAATCATATCACCAGAGTCCGGCTGGAAATGTAGAAATGTAAATGTAGAAGATTCAAAAATAATATCAGAATACATTTTCTTAGATAGTAAAAATGTAAAATTAAAAAATGTAGATTTCCAAGGCAAATATTCATTTCAGTATATGGAGAATTTAGAAATAGAAAATTGCAAATTAGATACAAAAGATGCTTTTTGGCATAGTAAAAATGTTACTGTAAAAGATTCAATAGTAAAAGGCGAATATTTAGCATGGTTTTCAGAAGGATTAACATTAATTAACTGTAAAATTATTGGAACACAACCACTTTGTTATTGTGAAAATTTAAAATTAATAAATTGCACAATGGAAGATTGTGATTTAGCCTTTGAATATTCAGAAGTAGATGCAGATATAAAAGGAAATGTAGTATCAATAAAAAATCCTAAATCAGGAACAATAATAGTAGATTCAGTAGGAGAAATAATTAATGAAGATTCTATTATGGATGTAAATGGAAAAGTAATAATTAGAAATAAATAAACAAAAACGACTCTATAAATAAAAAATAGAGTCGTTTAATTTGATATTTAATAAAATTATAAATTAGATTTAATTTCATTAAAAAACTTCTGAGCCGGCTTAGAAAAAACTTGAGATTTTTTCCAAACCATAACAAGAGAAGATTCTAATTTGGGAGAAAGGGGTTTAAAACATAAATTATTATCATCAGAAAGATGAACTAATTTGTCAATGGTTAAAGCACTACCAAAGCCTTCTTGAACTAGAAATGAAGCATTATAAATTAAATTATATGTTGCAACAATATTCAAGGAGTCGATTGGTTCTCCAAACCATCTAGCAATTTCATTGTTATTAAGAGACTGCCTAGATAAAATTAATGGAATATTTTTAATGTTTTCAGGTTGGATGAAATCAAGACTGGCTAGAGGTGAATCATTTCTCATTAAAAGTCCCCATATATCTATGGAAGGAAGGTTAATGTAATCATATTTTGTCATATCAAAAGGCTGTAGTAAAATGCCGAAGTCAATAAGACCTTTATCCAATTTTTCTAAAACATCTTCACTATTTCCACTAAAGAAATGATAATGAATTTGAGGAAAGTTTTGTTGCAAATTTTTACATATTTTAGCTATAAATTCCATGCCCTGGGTTTCAGCAGCTCCTATATAAATATCTCCTATAGTGATTTCATCTGAGTTTTGCAATTCCGATTCAGTTTTTTCAACTAACTCCAGTATTTCACTAGCACGTTTACGAAGAAGAATACCATCATCAGTTAAAGTAATTCTTCTTTTACCCCTAATAAATAATTTTTTTCCCAATTCATCTTCTAAATCCATAAGTTGTTTAGAAAGAGTAGGCTGAGTTATATGTAATGTATTAGCTGCAGCGGTAATATTTAATTCTCTAGCAACCTCTAAAAAATATCTTAAAACCCTAATTTCCAAAGCAAACTCCTTTCAAAAATATAAATTTGGAATAATTATATTATTGATTACAATGCCTGTCAACTATGGTAAACTATTCAAAATAAGTATTGGCTATTTTAACAAAAAGTAGATATAATGTGTATATAATTAAAAATAAAGTAAATAATTTATAAAATATATAAGAAAGAAGGTAAGGGTAGTATGGAAGAAAAATTAAATTTAACTGAAGAATGGGACAAAACATTCCCTAAAAGTGAAAAAGTAAATCATAGAAAAGTAACATTTCATAACCGTTATGGAATAACATTAGCAGCAGATTTATATGAGCCAAAAAGCTATGAAGGAAAATTACCAGCAATAGCTGTATGTGGACCTTTTGGTGCAGTAAAAGAACAAGCATCAGGATTGTATGCACAAATAATGGCAGAAAGAGGATTTTTAACAATTGCATTTGACCCATCATATACAGGAGAAAGCAGTGGCGAACCACGTTATGTGGCATCTCCAGATATAAATACAGAAGATTTTCAAGCTGCAGTAGACTTTTTATCAGTACAAGATAATGTAGACCCAGAAAAAATCGGAATTATTGGAATTTGCGGATGGGGAGGATTAGCATTAAATACGGCAGCAATAGATACAAGAATTAAAGCAACAGTTTCATCTACAATGTATGACATGAGTAGAATTAATGCAAATGGATATTTTGATGCACAAAACAGTGAAGAAGATAGGCATAAATCTCGTGAATCATTAAATAAACAGAGGACAGAAGATTATAAAACAGGAACATATAAAAGAGCGGGCGGAGTAGTTGACCCACTTCCAGAAGACGCACCATTCTTTGTAAAAGATTATTATGCATATTATAAAACAAAACGTGGATATCACAAAAGGTCATTAAATTCAAATGATGGATGGAATGTAACAGGAACAATGTCATTTATGAATCAACCAATTTTACATTACACAAATGAAATAAGAAGTGCTGTATTAATGATACACGGAGAAAAAGCTCATTCTTGCTATATGAGTAAAGATGCTTATAAATATATGATTGAAAATAATAAATATACTGACAATAAAGAGTTAATGATTATTCCTGGAGCAGTGCATACAGATTTATATGATAATCTAAATGTAATTCCTTTTGATAAAATAGAAGAGTTTTTTAGAAAATATTTGAAATAAATATTATTTTTGAAATATTTGACACATATATATGTCAAATGTGCACCAATCAATTGAAAAATAAGAATACTTTATACAGGCAATGTATAGAGTATTTTTATTTTTTATGATATAATTTGAGAAACTAAATTAATTACGGAGAAAAGATGATAAAAGAGTTTAAAATAGATAATAAAAAAATACAAATTCATTACAAAGATACAGAATTAAAAGAATTACCGGTTGTTGTTTTAAATACTTTCGGAAATGAAGGAGAAGCGGTATATAATAAATGTATAGATCTAAAATGTAAAAAATTTATATTAGTGTCAATATCAAATTTAGATTGGAATAATGATACGACACCTTGGTTTGCCCCTAAGCTTAATAAAAATGATGTAGATTGTTTAGGAAAAGCAGATGAGTACTTAAAAGTATTAGTAAATGATATAATCCCTAAAGCAAAAGACTATATAGAAAAAGTCTTAAATACAAAAACACAATATTTTGCAATAGCAGGCTATTCTTTAGGAGGATTATTTGCAATATATTCTGCATATAAAACAACCATTTTCACTAGAATAGCATCAGCATCAGGTTCATTTTGGTTCCCAAAATTCATAGAATTTGCACAAGAAAATAAATTGAAAGCAGATGTTAAAAAAATATATTTTTCCCTAGGAAATAAAGAAAGTAAAGTAAAAAATAAAGTATTAGCAACTGTAGAAAATAATACTAAAGAATTAGAAAAATTATTAAATGACAAAGGAATAAAAACGATATATGAAGAAAACGAAGGCAATCATTTTCAAAATGCAGATTTAAGAATGGCAAAAGGCATTAAATGGATTTTGGAATAAAACAATTATTACAGGAGGTTTAAAATGATTGATTTACACTTACACACAATTTACTCGGATGGAGATAAAACAGTTGAGGAAGTATTAAAAATGTGCGAAGAAAAAAAGTTAGAATATATTTCAATAACTGACCATGATACATGTAAACAATATGAAGACAATGCAATAAAGAACAATATAATATTTAGTGGAAAAATAATAAAAGGCTGTGAATTACATGCAGTATATCAAAATACGAATTTTGAAGTATTAGCGTATAAAATAAACACTGATATAATAAATAAATGGTGTGAAAAATACTATTCAGAAGAAAAACTCAAAGAACAACAAAAAATCTGTTATGATAGATTGTTAAAAATATGTGATAAAAAAGGAATAATGTATGATGAAAGCAAAATAAGGAAACCTAAAAAAGCATCTGAATATGTAGAAAGACCAATTTATGAGGAGATAATAAAATATGAAGAAAATCGCAAAATACTTGGTGATATAGGTAAATCATTTAGTATATTCTTTAGAAAAGGACTATCAAATCCACAAAGTGAATATTATATGAATTTAGGTGAATTTAAACCAAAATATAAAGAGGTTATAGAGATTATACATGAAGCAGGAGGAAAAGCATTTCTAGCACATCCATTTGAATATAAATTTGAAAATACTATTGGGTTTATAGATAATATAAGAAAAGAAAGTGAACTTGATGGAATAGAATGTTTTCATCCATCATCTGCCGATGATAATAAAAAAGATATATTAGTAGAATATGCAAGAAAAAATAAATTATTTATTAGTGGTGGAAGCGATTATCATGGAAATCCAAAACCAGATATTGAAATAGGTATAGGTAGAGGAAATTTGAATATCTCCGCAGATTACATTGAAGAATGGATATAGGTAATATTTTATGATAAGAAAATTTAAAGAAGAAGATATAAATTCAATAATGGAAATATGGCTAAATGAAAATATAAAAGTTCATAATTTCATACCAGAAGAATATTGGAAAAATAATTATGAATATGTAAAAGAAATTTTGCCTAATTCAGAAATATATGTATATACTGATAAAAATAAAATAAAAGGCTTTATAGGAATAAAAGAAAATTATATAGAAGGTATTTTTGTGGATAATGAAAGTAAATGTAAAGGGATAGGCACAGCCTTATTAAATAAAGCTAAAGAAAATAGAGACACATTAAAGCTAAATGTTTACAAGAAAAATAATAGAGCTATTAATTTTTATATAAAAAATAAATTCACAATTAGTGAAGAAAATGTGGATAAAGATACAGGAGAAAAAGAATATCTAATGAAATGGAAAAAGTAGGAGAATATATGAATTTTGAACTATTTGAAGCGGAAGAAAAAGATAAAATAATAATTTATAATCTAGCACAATTATATACTTATGAATTAACATTTTATGAAGATGAAACAACAAACTTTGAACTTCAGGAAAACGGAACTTTTAAAGTAAATAAATATATAGATTTATACTTTTCAGAAAATAATAGACATCCTTATATTTTAAAATATAATAATAAAGTAGCTGGATTTGCTTTAGAAAGATATAATGAAAATGAAATTAATGAAATAGCCGAGTTCTTTGTGTTAAATAGGTATAGAAAAAATGGAGCGGGTTCATTTATGGCAAATAAAATATTTAAACAATATAAAGGAAAATGGAAAATAGTAACTCTATTAAAGAATAAAAGAGCCCAAGAGTTTTGGAGAAATGTTATAAAAAACGCAGACAATAAAAATTATAAAGAAGGATTAATAAAAGATAATACAAGATATGAATTCTATTTTGAAAATTAAAAAAAGAAAGGAGCTAAAAATGGACGAAATAGTATTTGTAACACATAACAAAGGAAAAATAGCATCAGCTAATAGACAATTAAAAGATGTAAATTTTAAAGTATTTGAATATGAATTAGATGAACCAAGAAGCGATGATATAAAATACATATCAAAATACAAAGTTATGGAAGCATATAAGTTAGTAAATAAACCATGCATATCAATGGATACTGGTTTTTGGATAGATGAGCTAGGAGGTTTCCCTAAAGCTTTTGTTAATTTTGCATTAGATACAATAGGCATAGATGGAATATTAAAATTAATGGAAGGAAAAAAGAATAGAGAATGTAAATTTACTGAATGTTTGTCTTATTATGATGGAGATAAATTATATCAATTCATGGGAGAGCATGATGGAACATTATCTGAAAAAGTTTTAGGAAATGATACAAAAAAGAAGTGGTCTGATTTATGGTATATTTATAAACCTTACGGATACGATAAAACACTTGCACAAATGACTGATGAAGAAAGAGAAAATCGAGTAAAATATAAATCTGTAGATTCTTTAGAAGAATTTGCAAAATGGTACAAAAATAAAGAAAAGTAAGGTGATAATTATGAAAAATCCAATGGAATATGGAAAGGTAAAAAGTGTGGACTATGTAAGATTACCATTAGAAGGAACTTTGAACACCAGAGATTTAGGAGGATATCCTACAAAAGACAATAAAGTAACAAAATTTCATATTTACATTAGAAGTGATAGACTTACTGACATAACAGATAAAGACAACGAAACTCTAAAAAACTACGGAATTACTGATATAATTGATTTAAGGGGAAAAACAGATATTCAATCAAGCTTTGTTAGCGATGATAATATAAATAGAAAATATTTTAAATTTTATTATATTCCAATATCTAATGAAAAATATGAAGAATATTTAAAAAATAATTTAGATAAGAAAAGTTTTAATCATGGAGTTGGTTATACATATTTATTATTAAATAAAATAAGAATAAATGAAATATTTGATATACTTGCAAACAGCCAAGGAGGAGTATTATATCATTGCACATCAGGAAAAGATAGAACAGGATTAATTAGTGCTCTTATATTAGGACTATGCAATGTAGATATACCAGATATTATTGCAAATTATGAAGTTAGTAATACCAATTTATTAGATAAAGCTATGACAGATGATTATCCGGAAAATATAAGAAAATCTTATCCCGTATATATGGAAACATTTATTAAGAATTTGCTTAATGAATATGGATCTTTTGAAAAATATATTTTAAGCTGTAATGTATCAAAAGAAAATATAGAAAAAATAAGAAAAAAATTTTGCAAATAAAAAAACTATCTCAAGTTTAGAGGTAGTTTTTTTTATGCTATTTAAAATCATTCCTATGTGCATATTCACTTTTAATAATAGAATCTATTTCCTCTGGAGATTCTTTGCAACCGTTTTTTAGCCATAACCTAATAACACTATTCAAACCATTTTTAAAAAATTCAATATGGTAGTCAATGAATTTATCATTATAAAACGCTTTAGACAAATTAGTATCATACTTAAAAATAGAAATCTGATTATCATACCCAAGCTTAAAATAAGTTTTGTAGAATAATTGATTTTCTTTTATGTGATAAAATAATTTTAAAAAATTATTACTATTATACTTATTCTTAACTTCATCAAAAAATTGGAAGAAAGGAGTTCGCATAATGATATATGTTCATTATACGAGAAAATAAGATGAAAAAAGAAACATTATTAGAAATTATTTTAGGAACAGTTGGAGGATTAATATTTGCAATTGGAATGTGTATGTGTTTAATCTCAGAATGGAATATGCTTACTCCAGGAATAATAATAAGCATAATAGGATTTGTAATTTTACTTGCAATTATTCCAGTATATAAAAGTGGACATCCAAAAAAAGAGCATACACCAATAAATTGGGGAATAGTGCTTACATGGGTAGTCGGATTAGCAGGAGCTTTAATTATGGGATTTGGAATGAGCAAAGTCATGGTAGGAGACGTAAGTACTTCAGATATGATAATTGGAATTATAACTGGAATTGTTGGTTTAATTATCTGTGTTTTAAATTATCCAATATATGCATATATAAAGAGTAATAAAAACAATTAAAACAAATAAAAGCTAAATTATGATAAATAATTTAGCTTTTTCTTTTAGAAAAAAAGTAACTAATAAAAAGCACTTGCATATATGAAAATTTTGGTTTATAAATATATTAGAATAATATTTCTTCAAAAATGGAGATGAATATTAATGAACGATAAAATTGAACAATTTAAAAAAATAGTAAATGAAAGTAGTAATATAGTTTTCTTTGGAGGAGCAGGAGTTTCTACTGAAAGTGGAATACCTGATTTTAGAAGTAAGGATGGGTTATATAATCAAAAATATGATTATCCACCAGAAGAAATCCTAAGTCACACATTTTTTATGAGTCATACAGAGGAATTCTTTAAGTTTTATAAAGACAAATTAAATTCTTTAAAATACGAACCAAACATAACACATATAAAATTAGCAGAACTTGAAAATGAAGGTAAGCTAAAAGCAGTAGTTACACAAAATATAGATGGGCTACATCAAAAGGCTGGCTCAAAAAATGTATACGAATTACATGGAAGTGTTCTTAGAAACTACTGTATGAAATGCCATAAATTTTACAGTGCAGAATATGTATTTGAAAGTAAACGGAATTCCAAGATGTACCTGTGGTGGAATAATAAAACCAGATGTAGTTTTGTATGAAGAAGGATTAGATGAAAACACTTTGGAAAATGCTGTTTATGCAATAAAAAATGCGGATTTACTAATTGTAGCGGGAACATCATTAACTGTATATCCGGCAAGCGGATTAATTAATTATTTTAGAGGGAAAAATCTAGTATTAATAAATAGAGATGCTACTCCTTTTGATAATAGAGCAGATTTAGTAATAAATGAAAGCTTAGGAAAAGTGTTTTCGGAGATATAGAAAATTATATTTATAAAATTTTAAATATGTTATATTGGAGGAAAAAATGAGTAAATTAAGTAAATTTATAATAGCAATAATTGTGATAGTTCTAATAGTCTTAGGAGCATTGTATATTAATCAAAATATTAATAATGAAGAAAATAATAAATTAGAAAGTGGAGCAGGAAATAGCTTAGCAGAAATAATAGAAGAAAATGAAACAAATAACGAAAGTAATAATACATCTGATAGTGAAGAAACCAATAATGAAAACATAATAAAAAATCAAGAGAATAATGAAGATACTAATACAAAACCAGAAAAAGTAATATATCCAGTAAATCTTACAACTTCAGAATTAAAAGAAATTGAGGAGTACCTAAATCAAAAAGAAAACAATGGATTTGTATCACCTTACAATACCTATACAAAACCAAGTGAGATAAATTTAAATACAATATTTTATGACGCATTTGCTTTAGAGGGTGGAAACAATTCGTTAAGTGAAGATGAATTAAATGCTTATAAAGCAATGGGAAGATATGGCGATACAGATATTAGAAAAGTAACCACAGAGCAAGCAAAACAACGTTATCTAGAAAAAACAGGAGAAACATTAACAAATTTAAGTTCAAGATTAAACTGGATTTACTTAGAGCAATATGATGCATATTATACAGAAGGTGGAGACACTGGAATGGTAGATGTAAAATGCTTAAGTGGATTAAAAAATGAAGATGGAACTTATGTAGTTAAAGTAAATGCTGGAAATGTAAATGAAACAGTAACTCTAAAAAAGAATGGAGATAACTATTTGTTTATTTCAAATGTGAAAGAATAGCTAATAAAAAGAAATAAATTTAACTAAATTAGAAGGACTGCCACAACAATTGTGACAGTCCTTTTCATAAGTAAGAACTATAGTATTCTAATATAAGTAAAATTATTCTTCATATCCAAACTTTTTCATTCTATTATTTTCAGTAATAGATAGTTCTTTTAGCCACTTGGAAAATCCAACATAATCAACATTTCTTAAAAATTCAAAATATTTTACTCTATCATCTTTTTCTATTACAGCAGGAGGTAAATTATTTTTTATCAATTCATAATTTATTAAAAGCCTGCCAGTTCTACCATTGCCATATTCAAAAGGATGTATTCTTTCAAAATCAATATGATATTTTGCAATTTTATCAAAGATATATTCTTCATCATGGTTATAATTATATACAAAATAATTCATTAAATTAGGTATTTTTGCAGGCTCTGGAGGAATATGCTCACTACCTCTTACAAAAACTTGAACTTTCCTGTAACCTTCAGTATCTTTAATATTTCTATTAATAGTCTCATTTAACTTCTTAATAAATCTTTCATCAAATGGTTCTTGGCTCTTTAAATTGCTAAAAACTATCTCTAAAGCATTTTTATGGTTTATTGCTTCATTGCTTCATAAATTTCCATAGGTTCTTTTCCCTCTATTTTAAAACTATTGTCATTATATAAAATTGCATAAGTTTCAGCATAAGTGAGCGTACTTCCTTCAATTGCATTTGAATGATATGTACTTCTTGTAAATAAATCTTTTGAAAAATCTTTATTATTTAAAATAAATTCTAAAATAGTCATAAATTTTCTCCTTTATTTGCAATATTATTGTAGCAAAATATTATTAGCAGGTCAAACAAATTTTTACCATGCTATTTTATCAAATCAACTTATGTGCATATTCACTTTTAATAATAGAATCTATTTCCTCTGGAGATTCTTTGCAACCGTTTTTTAGCCATAACCTAATAACACTATTCAAACCATTTTTAAAAAATTCAATATGGTAGTCAATGAATTTATCATTATAAAACGCTTTAGACAAATTAGTATCATACTTAAAAATAGAAATCTGATTATCATACCCAAGTTTAAAATAAGTTTTGTAGAATAATTGATTTTCTTTTATGTGATAAAATAATTTTAAAAAATTATTGCTATTATACTTATTCTTAACTTCATCTTCGTATAACTCATTAACTTCATTTTCAAGCCTCTCTCTGACCTTATCAGCTAAATCATATATATCAATATAATTAGCATAAAAAGTAGAACGATTCAAATGAGTCAATTTGCAAATATCTGTTACAGCAATTTGACTTAAATCTTTCTTTTGTAATAATTCAATAAAAACCTTTTCTATTTTCTCTTGAGACTCTTTTCTTCTTTTATTATTTGGCTTATTCATATAAAAAATCCTTTCAATATTATCTTTATTCAAACAAATGTCCAAAAATTGATGATTGTTTTTGAAAATTAACCATATTATAATATATATAAATAAAAACAACAAGTGTTGCGATAAAGAAAGGAGGATATAATATGTCAAAATTAAAAGAAGCAAATAAGAAAATTGAAGATGCAGTTGTTTCAGGCTACAAAAAAATTGAAAAAGGCACAGTTGAAGGGTATAAAAAAATAGAAAATGGTGTAGTTTCAGGGTATAAAAAGATAGAAGACAAATTTGTTGACAAGTTTTTAAGAGAAGAAAATGAGACAATTGAAGAAGCAAAAGAAAGACTAAAAAAGGAACAAGAAGAATTAAAGAAAAAGCATCAATAAAAAATTGAAAGAAAGGAGTTCGCATAATGATATATGTTCATTATACGAGAAGATAAGATGAAAAAAGAAACATTATTAGAAATTATTTTAGGAACAGTTGGAGGATTAATATTTGCAATTGGAATGTGTATGTGTTTAATCTCAGAATGGAATATGCTTACTCCAGGAATAATAATAAGCATAATAGGATTTGTAATTTTACTTGCAATTATTCCAGTATATAAAAGTGGACATCCAAAAAAAGAGCATACACCAATAAATTGGGGAATAGTGCTTACATGGGTAGTCGGATTAGCAGGAGCTTTAATCATGGGATTTGGAATGAGCAAAGTCATGGTAGGAGACGTAAATACTTCAGATATGATAATTGGAATTATAACTGGAATTGTTGGGTTAATTATCTGTGTTTTAAATTATCCAATATATGCATATATAAAGAGTAATAAAAACAATGAAAAAAATTAATAAAATTTTAAAAATGGAAAAAGAACAACGATTAATGCTAATTCTCAAATATACGATAATCATTAATTTCTTAGTAGCTGTTACTAAATTTGTACTAGCAATATCTATCCCATCACTATGGTTTAGTGTTAATGCAGGTTTCGGATTTGTTTTGATTATTAGTAGATTATGGACATTAAAAAGTTACAGGAAGATTAGGAAAATAAAAAATAAGCAAAATCAATTAATAGAAGAATATAAAATTTATTTAAAAAATGGAGCAATGCTAATTCTATTAGGCATTATGTATTTTGGAGTAAGCTCATATATGTATTTTTATGGAACAAATACATATATGCATGAATATATAACTTACTTAGTTGCATTAATGGCATTTTATTCGATAGGAACAGCTATATATGGAATTATAAAATATAAAAGGAATAAGAATCCTTTAATAAAAAGTATTAAGTTAACAAATTTTGCAAATGCGTTAACTCATATTGTATTAACTCAAGTAACATTATTAGATACTTTTGAAAAAAATTATAATTCAAGAATGATTAATGGGTATACAGGAATAGCAGTAAGCTTAATTATAATCTTAGTAGGACTATACATGATTTTAGGAATGCAAAAACAAATAAAAGCTAAATTATGATAAATAATTTAGCTTTTTCTTTTAGAAAAAAAGTAACTAATAAAAAGCACTTGCATATATAAAAATTTTGGTTTATAAATATATTAAATAATATTTCTTCAAAAATGGAGATGAATATTAATGAACGATAAAATTGAACAATTAAAAAAAATAGTAAATGAAAGCTTAGGAAAAGTGTTTTCGGAAATATAATAAATGAAGAGAGGGAGCTTAGATTTACTAATGTATAAATTAATAGCCACAGATTTAGATGGAACACTAGTTACAGATAATAAAAAATTAACAAAAAGAACAATAGAAGATATAAAAAAAGCTATAGAAATAAATGTAAAAATTGTAATCTCTAGTGCAAGGGCATTTTATAGGTTAGAAAAATACATAGACGAACTAGAACTAAAAAGAGCAGATTTTTATACAATATGCTTTAACGGAGGAATGATTGTAGAAAATATAACAGGAAATATTTTATACTCTCAAAACCTAAGCACAGAAGAAGTCAAAGAGATAATTAGTCTAGGGAAAAAACTAAAGGCACCAATGATGCTTTATTCAAAAGATAGAAATCATGTAGAGCAAATTCCAGAGATTACTTTAAAAAACTCTAAAGGTATAAATTTTAAAACAGAAGATTTTAGCAAAATAAATTTTGAATTAGAAGAAAATTTTATTTATAAGATAGCTTTTATAGATGAACCAGAAAGAATAAAAGAAATGAAAAATCATATTCCAGATATGATTAAAAGTAAATACGAAATTACGAGTAGTGTACCTGAATATATAGAGTTCGTAAAAAAAGGAATAAAAAAATCAGAAGCTTTAAAATTTATAATGAAAAAATATAAAATTAAGCAAGAAGAAATAATTGCAATAGGCGATGGGGAAAATGATATAGAAATGATAAAATATGCAGGATTAGGAGTTGCAGTAGCAAATGCTGATAATAAAGTAAAAGAAAACAGCGATTATATAACTGCATCAAATAATGAAGATGGAGTAGGAAAGGTTATAGAGAAATTTCTACTTATATAAATATAGCAGATAGGAAAATTTAAATTATTGTTATAAAAGGAGTAAAATGGATAAATATAAAAATATAATTTTAACAAATAAATTAGAAAAAGCAAATTGCATTACCCATTCAGGTAGATTTCATGTTGATGATGTATTATCTACAGTATTCTTAAGTAAAATTTTAAATGAAGTTATTTTATTAAGAACACCAACTTATGAAAATATAGATGCAACTAATAAAATTGTATATGATATAGGGCAGGGCCAATTTGACCATCATCAAAAAAATAGAAATGGTAAAAGACCAAACGGAATATATTATTCCTCAATAGGACTATTGTGGAAAGAATTTGGAAAAGAATATTTAAAAACATTAAATGTAAATAATATAGAAAAAACATTCAAATATATAGATGAAGAATTAATACAATATATAGACGCTGCAGATAACATGCAAACAGAGTATGTGAAAAATGGAATATTGCCAGATTTTATAAAACTATGTAATCCAGAATGGAATGAAGATACATCTGAAAATAAAGCTTTTATATCTGCAATAAAATTAGCTGATGAATTTTGGAATATATATATAAAACATTCTATAGCGGTAGTTGAAGCAACTCAAATTATTTTGGAAAAAATAAAAAAATGTAAAGAGTGTTTTTTGATATTAGATGCAGATATGCCATATAAGGATGCAATTAGAATATCAAAAACAGATAAAATAAAGTATATAATATACAAATCTCAAAGAGATTGCTATGATATAAGAACGATTAATTCTTATAAATTTTATGAAAAATTGGTAAAAACTGAAAATATAGAATTAGCTAAAAAACTAGCGGAAATAAATGATATAGTATACATAGATACTCATGGGAAACTTTGCTGTACAAAAACATTGGAAAGTGCAATTAAGTTAGTAAAATATAATGAAAAAGTAATAAGAAAAGATTAGTATAATTTCTGTACTGACACTTTTATAAAATTACCTATTATATAATTAACTTTAAAGTGAACATTTTTCTATTAGCGGATAGAATAAAAAATGCAAAATAATATGAATTCAAAAAATTAATGCAACAAAATATGTAAAAAAATAGACACATATAAAAACCTAATATATAAT
>CALXUS010000005.1 GCA_944391745.1 uncultured Clostridia bacterium | reverse complement strand
CCATAGTTTTGTCCATTAAATTGGTCTACTGGTTGTCCATAGTTTTGTCCATTAAATTGGTCTACTGGTTGTCCATAATTTTGTCCATTAAATTGATTTGTTGGTTGAACATTGTTTTGTTCATTAAATTGATTTGTTGGTTGTTCATTATTTTGCACATTAGGTTGCTCATTGTTTTGTCCTTCTGGACTTCCGTTCATAGGTCCATTAAAAGGTGTGTTTTGATCCATTTTATTATTCCCCCTCTTTTATTTATTATAAAATAATATAACAGATTTAATCTTGTGTTTATATTAATTTTAAATAAAAATTATAATCAATAAGATAATAACAATAAAAAATATAAAAATCAATAATATTTATTAAATTTATATCATTTATTCAATAATTTTAATGCAACTTTATATTTATTTTTTCTTTCTATATCATTTAAAGTTACTTCATCTAGTCTCGTTTCATCTGAATTATGTAAAAGATCTGCAATCTTCACTTTTCTTGCTATAGGATTTTCTTTTAATTTATTTATATAATCCATATAATCGATATTTTTATCCTTGGTCATTAATTTTAATATTTCTATAACTTCATTTGGGAAATCCTTTTCTAATTCTTCAAAAGTTATATCTGTATCTTCTACTACATCATGTAATAAAGCAACTATGCATTCAGTTTCAGTATCCATCTGTTCTGCCAAATGGATTGGATGATAAATATATGGTACCCCTGATTTATCCAACTGACCATTATGAGCATTATATGCAATTATCATTGCTTTTCTAGTTAATTTAGTATATACCATTTTTCACCTCATTTTAATAATTTTTCATATATGTTGTATTTTAAAAACAACTGACTCATTGTAAACATATTAGCTACTTTCCTGTTCATATCGCTGACATAGTTTTCAGGTATCTCTGCATCTTGTTTTGGTACAAAATTTCTTTCTGATGAAAAATATGTTCCTAAGTCAGTAACCCAGCTTCTATTTGAGAAAATTGCTAAACCTGGATTTTCACTTAAAATATCCTGTCCCATTATTAATCTAGAATCGTATTCTATTCCAAATAAATTCAATAATGTAGGCAAAACATCTATCTGGCTCCCCACCTTATTAACATTAATAGTCTCTTTCATCTTACTATTCCATAATATAAAATTACTTTTATTAACTTCAACTACTTCATCTCTTTCATAATTACTTACTTCATTAACCTGATCTATAGTTAAAGTATATGGATAATGATCTCCAACTAAAGCAATTACAGTATCATCTAAAATGCCTTTTTGTTCTAGCTTATTTATTAATAACTCTAATGCTCTGTCTAATTCCATTTGGGTAGCTAAATATGCTTTTACAGGTGTACTATAAGATAAATTTTGAACATCTTCTTTATACCTAGTAGCAGTAGAGTTTCCTGTGCCAAAATTATAAGGTGCATGGCCACTTACTGTTACATAATATGTAACAAATTTATCCTCAGAAGAATATAAATCTGTTGTAACATTTATCATATCCACATCTCTAGGTATCCATTTTCCATCCATTAGTTTTTCTAGTCCATTGCCAATCCCCATATAAGAATCAAAGCCTAATGTTTCCATTGTATCCTGTCTAGAATAATATGTATATGTCCAATCATGATAAGCATTTGCCACATAACCTAATTTTCTAAAACTATTACCTAATGCATAAGAAATTTGTGGTTTATTCTTTTTCCATAGGTTCAAGATATTTTGAGTAGGTATTAATCCTGTTGTTGCCTGAAATTCTCCTCCAGTTGTACTTAAAAATACCGGCGTATAGAAATTATTAAACACAAAACCAGAATTTACGAGTTTATATAATGTAGGAGTTAAGTTTTTATCTACTGCAATACTATTAAATCCCTCTGCTAAGATAAAAATTAAATTTTTCCCCTTGAAATATCCTGTATACTTGTTCTTGTTTGTTGGCTCTTTTGAATTAATATATTCATATACATTTTTTAGCCCTTCATCATCAGTTTGTGCAATGAGTTCCTCTAATCCTAAATCCAATTCATTGTAAGTAGGCTCAACAACTTCAGGTTCTTCTATTTTATTTTCTTCTTCTTCATTTTTTTCTTCGTTATTATCTATAATCGCTTTTTCTTCAAATCCAAAAATAGATCTAATTATATCAATACCTGTTGAATCAATTAATCCGAATTTTTCAATATTTTTTTCTTGTGCATTTATATTAAATAGTAAATTATATGATGAATAAACTCCTTTACTATCTACTAATACAATTCCTATTATAAAAATTATATAAACTATAATAGTCAAAATCCATATTCCAATATTTTTACCATTAAATTTATTAAATCTTATTTTCTTATGTAAGCAAATTAATAATATCATTGGTATAATTAATAAAAGTAAACTAAACCAATTTTGCAATATTGCATCTTTTATGATACTTATAAAGTCTAGTGCATTACCTGCTAAGCCTATTGTCATAAAAGAAAAAGGTACATTAAATAAATCGTAAAAAATAGCTTGTATCATAAAATATATTGTTAAAATTACAGTAGAAATAATTAAAATAATTTTTGAAACTTTCTTTTTAAAAACACTACACAATAAATTTAATATCATTATATTTGGTATAGAAAAAAGTAAAGTAAAACCTATGTCTAATATCCCTACTGATTTTAAAACAACAATTTTAAATACCATTTCTAAATAAATAATTATAAAAGATATTACAGCTATTACTCTCATTTTATAACCCCTTATATTACTATATTCTGGTATTCTATATGTTATAATCATTTGTAAATTTAAATACCATTTATCTTTTATACTAGTATAATCTTTCTCATTATTTTCTTTATAATTATATCCTAAATTGTTTATCATTTTCAATGCTCTTTTAATATTTCTTTTTTTAATTAATAAACTATATAAAAACCGCATTATTACTTATTTAAAGTGATAATACGGTTTTTATTGATTTTATAGATTATTGCTGTTTCAAAATTTCGTACAGCCTATCTACAATAGCACAGATAACGAATTCTTTCTGGATGTTTCTATAATTCGTATTAGGAGCTATTACTTCAGTTACATCAGTCTTTTTCCCTTTGACACCAATAGCAAACCAAACATGATTAAGTTTGTCTACTGGATTTTTGGGATCAATTCTTCCTAACTGTCCTGTAACACCTATCGAAACATCAGCACATACATTCGTCAGTGCCGCTTCAGCCATAGATTTTGCAGTTTCGGGGCTATATACGGTAAATTTTTCAATAACGTCTTTAGAAACACCGTTTCTAATTTTTGCTTCATTACAATATGTTACGACACATTCTTTTAAAACCTCAGAAGCGCCTGAAACACTTGTAATTGCATTTGCAACTCCTCCTCCTGTACAACTTTCCATGGTTGTAATTGTCATATTTTTTTCTAACAACATCTTTACAATCATGGTCCATTTGTTCCCTTGATTGTCCATTATCATTACTCCTTCGCTTATGAATTTGTAATTCAAACTTACGATTTTATACATAAGTTTAAAACTTGTTATCATTATACTATATAAAGTCTGATATTTCAATATTTATCTTTGTTGTTCATCTTTATTTTCATTTCTACTTATTTCTATATTTTTTACATCATCTGAATAGCTAATTCTTTCATTTTGACTAAGTCCGTCAACTTTATACTTTTTGTAGAAATCTTCTTTTGATGAAGAAGTTATCCTAGTTTTTGATTCAATATTTTTACCGGTAAATACATTTGTTAAATTTGTTCTTATAGAGTTTATAAAATTCGCATTAAATGCCACAGGTAATTTTCTATTTCTTTTATCCTGAAATTCAATTTTTAATGGACCTCTTGGATCAACTTTTACAGAATTAATTTCACCATCTTCAATTTTATATAATTGTCGTTTTCCATTAGATTTAACTAATATTAATCTATCATGAATAGAAATCTCAGCATTTTCATCGTCTTTTGAAATCTTTTCTTTTAATTCTAAAAATTGTTTTATAATTTTCTGACTATCCTCTCCAAGTTTAGTAGAAAAATCAAAATTATCTATAAAATTACCTGATATTTTATCATTAGCTCTCATGTTTTTTCCTTTATTATCCATGAATAAATTACATATCCTGCCATCTTTTAAAATAACTGTTTCCTGTCCATTTTTTCCTTCTATAGATAAAACACTATAATTGTCAATTTGATTAAGTTTTTCTTTTATAGCAAGTGCCTTTAATAAATATTCAGCATCTTCACTTCTTTCTGGATATAACCTTTTAGCTATATATCTGCAATAATCACCTAAATTTTTCATTCCTAATTCTTTAATTTTTTCACTATATTTTATAAACTTTTTAGTTGAAAATTTTCCTTTACTAATAGATTTCTCTACTTTTAAAATTTTTTCAGATGCAATTCTATCTTTTAAAGTATCTAAATCTTTTAGGAATTTTGTTAATTCATTATTTTTTTGTTCTAAAAATATAGAATAGCCCATAATATTAATAAATAATTTATATAATTTATTAAATTTATCAAAAGATTTATCCGGAAAAGATTTTTTCTTTAAATTTTCATAAAATTCTTTCTTAAAATATTTATTAAATATCGATATTTGAATACTTTCTTTAACTTCATTTTGAGTTTCAGTTAAATCTTTTTCCATTCTTTTAGCAAATTCCAATTTATCTTCAATTGTAGTTCCTTTCCCATATTTTTTCATATATTTAGGAAACTTTTTTTCTAAAATTTCTTTTGCGGTAAAATTTTCTTTTAATTTCTCTAATTCACTATTTTTTTGCTCACTAGTTGTATCACTTTTTTCTAATATTGTTTTTATTTTTGAATATTGTTGTATATCCAATTTTAAAAAATATACAAGATCTATTTTTTTACAAAATTCGACCATTTCAGTTTTCGTCATTCCTAATAGCTTTGTTCCGTTTTTCTTTATATTTCCTTTTCCTAAAGACATTACCTTCTTCGGACCAATAGTTAATTCTAATTCTCTTATTATATTATCTTCTATTTCATTGATATAAAGTCCTAATTTAGATGTTTTATCTGCAATCCAGTTTGTAAGACCTTCGTTCAATCCTCTTCCTAATTCAGTTTCATTCTCATATATTTCTAAAAGACCGGTTCCCTTTTTATTTCTTAATATTGCATGAATGCATTCATGTAATATTACAAATAGAACTTCATTATTTTTTTTCAAATCATTTAAATTAACTTCTAAATTTTCTCCTTTTCCTATTAAAAGGTAAATAGATTTGTCTGCAAGATTATATTTCATATAATCTTTACTTTTTTCAGATTCAACTTGAACAGATTTTACGTTTTCTTCCATTTGTTGCTTTGCAAATCTTTTTCCATAAACACTAGTAAAAAGCTTAGATGATTCCAACTTTTCTATAGCAAAATTTCTAACAAAATTCTCTACCTGCTTATTTTCAACACTTCTCATTATAACATCCTCTTTAATAATAAACTTCTTCATTTGATTTATATTCATATAAATTTCTAAAGCTATCTATAATTTCAGAATCTTCTACTTCTATTAATTCTTCATTATTTATTTCATAATATCGGTAGATTAATCCTTTATCAGTTAGTTCAGCAGATTGAACATATTTTTTATTATTATAATTAATATCTGCTATAATAACTTCATCTTTATTTTTCAAATTTAACTCTATCTTGCTATCTAACACTTAAATTTCTCCTTTTTTTATCATTATATCAATAAAAATTTTCAATATCAATATATGTCAAAAATAAGGTATGAGTTATAATCCCATACCTTATTTTATAAATCCAAATAACTATAATATTCTATAATTATTTTTATCTGCTCTTTCATCTAACTCTCTATCATATTCTTTATTAGTGTAAAACCAATCTGTTTTTTTATCTTTTGGCTTTCTTCCTTTATCTACTGACAAGTCTAGCAACACTGCTCCAGCAAGGACAATACCTATGAAAGAAGATAATGCTCCCATATAGTTTGGTATTTCAGTAGAGCCTATTTCAAATACCGGTTTTAAAATATTAATTAAATCTGTTCCAAAATATGCTAAATATGAAAAGAAGTATATAACTGCGCCTATAAGCTTTCTTTTAAATACAAGTACAATACATACTACTGTAACAAACAATAATATAATTTCTACAGTAAGATTAACAGGTTTTATAAAGAAATCAGCATATACTGAAGCTTCATAAGCAACTACTACTCTAAATCCCCAATACATAATCATAAAAAAAGCAACCATCCAATTAGCAAATGTTCTCATTTTATCCTCCTATTTTCTTTTAATAATTATACTACCAATATAATTATTAATCTTATGTGCTTTAGCAATCAAATACTTCAAAGGTCCTTTGGCTAAAATTACCAAAAGACCTTTTTTAAACTTTAACCGCATTTATATTAGTCAATAAAGTTAAATTCATCTTTGAATTTTTCTTTGAATATTTCAAATACAGCATTTAGTATATTATCATCATCTACACTAACATAAGTTTCCTCATCACTGCCCTCTGTTGCAGGTTTTTCAAGTTGTAATATAACAACTTCATCTGCATCTGAGTCATTTTCATCAGCAGGTAATAAAACTACATATTGCTCTCCTTGATATTCTATAACATCTAGAAATTCAAACTTTACATCATTTCCGTCTTCATCTTTTAAAGTAACAATATTATCTAATTCTTCATTATTTTCGTCCATTATAATTCTCCTTTCAAATAATCTTATGTGTTATTTTCTACACTTTGTTATATGATATACTAAAAAAAACCTTTTAGCAAGTATTTTTTTAAATTTTTTTATTTTTTATTTTCATGTCTTATTCTCATCAAAACTGCCATTAGTTTGCATAATATTGAGAAATATGTTATAATATATTTACACCCTTTTAAAAAAAAGACTAACTTTTTCGTTACAAATAAGGAGGAATCATCTGATGTATGCGCATATTTTGTATTACCTGGGATTTTTACCGGGTGCTATCCAAATTTTAATTTTACTCCTTTGTGGAGCAATCAGTTTCTTCACACTGAGAAGCTCCAATCAGCGGCAAAGCGAACCTATCCTTGCCTTGTTAACGTCCTACCTGTTTTTACGGGTTGTTCGTTTCATCGCAAGTGGCCCCATCCGTGATTGGACAATGATTTTGTGGTTTTTGCTTGGACTATTTCTATTGTTCAAGCTGGTCAGCAAGTTTGGCTTTCTTGGCTTGATTGGTGCGGTACTTGTTGCCTACATGGTAATCATTCGTATGAGTTTAATTGGTTCATTGATTGATACCATAGTGACATTGGTAGGCATAATCATAATAGTGAGAATGCTTAAACTCGGATTCGTCAAACTACTTACGTATTTAGCTATTGGCGGAATCCTTTCCTTCTTCACTGAAGCCGTCATCGTATTTGAAGTTATCTTACTTTTAGAAACTCTAATGCGGTGCCTTTTCACAGAAGATAGTGAATTTACTGGACTAAATGGATTTGCTCAGTTCATTTTCCTTTTTATCGTTTCTTTCACCGGGGTCTACTTGATAGAGCTTGCTTTCGCTCATCTGTTGGTCATGGTGATTGTGACGATTTTGGTCTGGTGGTTCTATCACACCGTATCGTAAAGTCTTTTCCACCCGGGCACTGCGCTCGAGTGGTTTCTTTTTATTTTATTTCTTCAATAATAGCATTACTATCTATTCCATAATATTTCATTAAATCTTCTGCTCTTCCTGATCTACCAAAAGTATCTTCTATTCCCATTCTTACTAGTTTCTTAGGATAATTATCTGTTAATACTTCACTTATTGCACTTCCCAATCCACCAATAATATTATGGTCTTCTACTGAAATGAGTTTTTTGGTTTCTTTAGCACATTTTATAATTAATTCTTTATCAATTGGTTTTATAGTATGAATATCAACTACTCTAATATCAATACCCTCTGTACTTGATATTTCTTTAGCTTTTAAAGCCTCTTCTACTGTTACTCCTGTTGCAAATACTGTTGCATCTTTCCCATCACCAATCTGAATTCCCTTACCTATTTCAAACTTTGTTTCGTTATCATATATGATTGGAACTTTATACCTAGACAATCTTAAATAAACTGGTCCATTATATTTTGCAATTTCCTTAACTGCCCATTTTGTTTCCACATCATCAGCTGTTGAAATCACAACCATATTAGGTAATCCTCTCATTAAATTAATATCTTCTAACATTTGATGAGTAGCTCCATCTTCTCCAACAGTTATTCCTGCATGAGTTGCACAAATTTTCACATTCAACTTTGGATAAGCAATACTTGTTCTTATTTGGTCATAAACTCTTCCTGTAGCAAAAGCTGCAAATGTAGTTGCATAAGGTATTTTACCACAAGTAGAAAGACCTGCCGCCGTGCCAATCATATCAGCTTCAGCAATTCCTAAATTTATAAACCTTTCTGGAAATTTCTCTTTAAAATATTCTGTTTTAGTTGAGTTAAACAAATCTGCATCTAAAACCACAACTTTGTCATTTTCAGCGCCCAATTCTTCTAAGGCCCTACCAAAACTTTCTCTAGTTGCAATCATGCTCATTAGTTATTTCCCTCCATTCTTTTGTCTATTTCTTTATCTCTTTCTACTAATTCATCTAATGCTTTTTTATATTCAACATCATTAGGTGCTTTGCCATGCCAATTAACATCTTTTTCCATAAAAGATATTCCTTTTCCTTTAACAGTTTTAGCAAGTATTACAGAAGGTTTATCTTTTGTCATATCAGCTACACCAAAAGCATTAATTATTGAAAATATATCATTTCCATTTATCGTTATAGTATTAAATCCAAAACTTCTAAATTTATGCTCTATATCTTCTATATTAAGTCCTTTTATCTCATCAGTATTTCCTGTTAATTGTAGCCCATTGCAATCTACTATAGCACATAAATTGTCTAACTTAAACTTACTAGCTGTCATTGCTGCTTCCCATACTTGCCCTTCGTCTAACTCTCCATCTCCTAAAATGCAATATACCCTATATCCCATTGAATCCATTTTAGAAGCTAATGCCATACCATTTGCAACTGATAGTCCTTGTCCTAATGATCCAGTAGACATATCTACTCCTTTTACTTTTGTCATATCTGGATGTCCTTGTAAATTACTATTTATATTTCTAAATGTCAATAATTCTTCTTTAGAAAAATATCCTTTTTCTGCTAAAGCTGCATATAAGGCTGCTGAAGCATGCCCTTTAGATAACACTAACCTATCTCTAAGTTCATTTTCAGGCATTTTTTCATTAATATTCATTTCATTAAAATATAATACTGCTAATATATCAGCAATCGACAAAGAGCCTCCTGGATGCCCTGATTTTGCGTAATAAATTTCTGTTATAATATCCATTCTTATTCTATTAGCAATCTTTTCTAATGCTTCAATTTTTGTTATTTTCATATACTTTCTGCATATCTTATAATAAGTTATGCAAAACCTCCTTTCTTTCGTTCATTAATTTTTATATTAAGTTATATTTTCTTATAAATTTTTCTATTTCATCAGCAAGTTCATTTTCTTTTCCAGTGTAGTTATGATTAGCACCATTAATAAAAGAAATATCTTTCTTATCATTCTTTATCTTTTCATTTAATAAATTAACTATTTCTGAAGGACTTTGATATATTAATTCATTCACATTTCCCCATCTCATGAATAAAGGAACTTTAACATTGTTTAATTCTTTAAAAGCTGAATTCTTATTTCCAAATTTAGCAAAATCAATTTTTTTATTATTTTCAGCATATTCTAGAATAGAATTTGGTCTTACCGGCGGTGTATTTTCATCTAATACAACTAGTTTTTCACCTTTTCCTCTTTTCTTTAATAATTGAAAATATGAAATTATCTTTTTATAATCTTTACCCAGCATATTTTTTAAAGCTGTTGGTATATCCACCATTGAAAGTAAAATAATTCCTGTAATTATATCTAAAATAGTAGTCTCATTATTTTGAATGAATTGATTATAAGTATATACAATCTTCGTACATCCCATACTGTGCCCTAAAAGGATAATTTTTTTATATCCCAGTTGTTGCATTTCTAATATTGCACCTTTAATATCATAATACGAATCATATATACTTTCAGCCCCTGAACCATAAAAATGCATTTTACTATCTGTTATTTTTCCGTAATTATTAATTATACTATTTCCTCTATTATTAAAACAAAAATATGATAATCCTACTTCTGTTAATTTGCGTGCTAAAATGTCATCTCTTCTTTTTAAACAGTTACTTGTAATTCCATGAACTGAGATTACAACAGTTTCAGTCTTGCTACCCGGTGTATGCAATAATCCAACCAAGTTTAAATTATCTATAGAATTAAAATAAACTTTTTCAATTTGCATGCGAATCCTCCTCTAGTATATTTTTGACTGATTTGCCCAAATTATATACTAAGGACTATATTTTTTCAAGTAGACTAATATTAATTCACAAAATATACACACAATAATTCAAAAATAAGCATATATTTACTTTATTTTAATATTAATTTATAATATAATAACTTTGTATAAATAATATAATTATATTATTATACGATAACTCTGAAATAATTGCATATTTTAATGCAATTATAGAATAGAGAGGATTTTATGAAAAATTTTAAATTAGCAGTAGTAGGAGCTACTGGCGTTGTAGGTAGAGCTGCACTTCAAATTTTAGAAGAAAAAAAATTACCAATAAGAGAATATTCCTTTTTTGCATCTAAAAGATCTGCTGGCTCTAAAATTAATTTTATGGGTAAAAGTTATATAGTACAAGAATTAACAGAACATTCTTTTGATGAAGGTTTTGATTTTGCAATTTTTTCAGCAGGTGGAGAAACATCAAAAAAATATGCTCCAATCGCTTCTTCTCATGGTTGCATAGTAGTAGACAACAGCAATGCTTTTAGAATGGATAATAATGTACCTTTGGTTGTCCCAGAAGTAAATCCTGAAGAAATAAAAAATAATAAAGGAATAATTGCCAACCCAAATTGCTCTACAATTCAAGCTGTAGTCGCTTTAAAACCATTAGATGATAAGTATCATATAAAAAGAATCGTTTATTCTACTTATCAAGCTGTTTCTGGAGCTGGAAGAGATGGAATTGAGGATTTAGAGAATGGAATAAATCATTTTCAAAAAACCTCAAATGTTAATATTGTATCTTCAGAAAACTATAAATTAAAAAAGTTTCCTTATCCTATTTTCAATAACTGTCTACCACATATTGATGTATTTCTAGATAATGGCTATACAAAAGAAGAAATGAAAATGATAAATGAAACGAGGAAAATATTAGGTAAACCAAATCTTCCTATAACTGCAACTACGGTAAGAGTTCCTGTTTTTAATTCTCATAGTGAAAGTATTAATGTCGAATTTGAAAATAACTATAATTTAGACGAATTAATTAATATACTAAAAAATTCTCCAGGTATTAAAGTTATAGATGATGTTACGCACATAAAATATCCTATTGCAACTCAAGCCACAGGTCAAGACAGTGTTCTAGTAGGTCGAATTAGAAGAGATTATAGTATTCAAAATGGTTTAAATTTCTGGTGTGTTGCAGATAATATTAGAAAAGGTGCTGCATCTAATGCTATTCAAATTGTTGAGAAACTTATTTCAAATAATACATAATTTTTTTAAATTTTTTATTGTATATTTATTATTTTTATTTTATAATATTTATAATTAAAACGAAGGGAGAAACTAACATGGATGAAAAAGAAAACCTAAACAATAACAATCAACCAACCAATTTAAATAATAACACTAGTCCATTTGACCAAAATACAGAAGAAAATCCTTATAACAATCCTTATTTTCAATATAATGATATAAGTAATGCTCCTTATTATAATGCTAATGGTTCTGATGTTACTTTAAATAATGATATTTACAATCAATCATATATGGATGTGAATAATTCAGAAACAAATAAAGATACTGTTGCGCCTGCTACACCAGACAATTCAGATATGACTACAAATAATACAGCAGATAATGCAGTTGATTTATTTAATATGCCTGTTGAACCTGAGAATAATACTTCAGAATTACAAGAAGAATCTTCTTCTCAGCACATCAATCCAATTCTAAACCAATCATTAAACAATTCTTCTGAACCAGTAGCAGATCAATCTGTTTCAAATGTGGATAATACTAATAATTTTAATGTACCTAATACTCAAGTTCAACCATCAAATGATAATCAATTATATGGATTGAATAACGATGAAGTTCAAACAAATCAAATTCCCAATACACCTATAATTGATAATACTCAATCCAATACACCAACAGATAATTTTCAATTTGGCGGAGCTATTAATACCAATAATGCACAATTTAATAACACCCCAGAATTAAACTCTCAGCCAAACAATATTTCAGTTGGACCTGATAATACTCAATTTAATAATCCACAAATGGAAACTAATAATTTGCAATATAATAATTCAAATAATGGATTTAATACACAATTTACTGACTTTTCAAAGACAGGAGCTACAAATCAAATTTTAGAAAATCCTCAAACTATAGGAAATAGTCAAATACTTCAAGAAAATCCAACACTAAATAATTTTAATATGGAAAATTCACAAAATAATTCTTTTGGTAGCGAAAACAATGAAGAGTTTAAAAAAGCTTGGATGGATACACTTTATGAAAAAGCACAAAAACGTAAATTTAGTATTCCAGCATTTTTCTTTGGAGGTTTATACTATTTATTTAGAAAGGTTTATTTATTTGGTTTTATTTTTGTATTAATAACTTGCATAATTCCTATAATAGGATTAGCTTTAACAGCTTCAACCTCTAACTTTATCTTTACAATTATCTTCTCTTTGCTTTCATTAGTAGTTGGAGTTGTATATGGTATTCTATTTTACCCTATTTACAACAAAAATGTAAATTCTCAACTAACAAAATTAAAAAGTAAAATAAACAATCCTACTCAACTAATAGATACAGCAAAACAAAAAGGTGGAAAATCTATAGTATTTCTTTTATTAGGTTTAGTTGTTAGTGGAATAATAACAGCAATAGCATTTTCAACTTTATTAACATCTATCATAGCTTCATTATTTAAGACACTTCCATCTCAACCAAATGAGCCTGATAATTCAAATATTGTAGCAGAAGATCCTACTAATATACCTGATTCTGTAGATACATTTAATTTCTATAATGATTATACATTAGAATATGACCCAAATAGTTGGCAAGAAAATGCTAATGGCGTTTTAGTTAGTGATTCATATAGTTTAGCTTATATTCAAGCACTAGAAGGCTTAGCAAATTATGGATATGATATAAATACTCCTGAAGGAAGAAGTGGATTCCACACATATTTATATAATTTGTTCTCTTCAAGTATTGATAGTACAACAACTACATTAGAATTAGGTGAAAGTTCATTTATTTATGAACAAGGTATATATTATTCATATTTAGACCTAGTATATACTACTTCAATAGAAAGATGTTACTTTGTATTAGTACCAGAAACTGATACTTTTATAGAATTTATATTATCTAATACTGATACTGTTATATCAGATGAAATTCATAATCAAGTATTAACTTCATTTACTACAATTACAAATCAATCAGAACAAGCAACTGAAAATGGAGAAACACCTGATACAACATCAAATACAACTTCTACTGAAAATGGTGAATCTACCAATAATATTAATATAGAAAATCAATAAAAATATTTCAATACTGCTAAATAATTGATTTAGCAGTATTGTTTTTTTATGTAGATTATTGTATAATAACATCATCATTTAATAAAAAGGTATTAATTACCTAAGAAAGGAGTTAATTATGAAATGTACATTAGTTAAAGATCTATATAGAAAGACTGGCGATTACATTAATAATAATGTACAAGTTGCTGGATGGGTTAGAACAGTTCGTACTTCTAAGAATTTCGGTTTTATAGAATTAAATGATGGTTCATTTTTTAAAAACGTACAAATTGTTTTTGATGATAAACTTGATAATTTTGAAAAAGTAAATAAATTAACAATCAGTTCTTCAATTATTGTAAATGGAAAAGTAGTTAAAACAGAAAATGCAAAACAACCATTTGAAATTCATGCAGATAAGGTTGAAATATTTAATTTAGCAGATACTTCTTACCCTATTCAAAAGAAAAATACATCTTTTGAATTTTTAAGAACACAAGCACATTTGCGTCCTAGGACTAATACATTTAGTGCAGTTTTCAGAATTAGAAGCGTTGCGGCATTTGCAATACATGAGTATTTTCAAAAGAATGGATATGTTTATGTAAATACTCCTATTATTACTTGTGCAGATTGTGAAGGCTCTGCTGAAATGTTTAAATTAACAACTCTAGATTTAAATAAACCTCTTCCTCAAAAAGATGGAAAAACTGATTTTTCAGAAGACTTATTTGGAAAAGAAGCTTATATAACAGGTTCTGGACAATTACATGGTGAAACTTATGCTCAAGCTTTTGGCAAAATTTATACATTTGGCCCTACCCTACGTTCTGAAAATTCTAATACAAAAACACATGCTAATGAATTTTGGATGATTGAACCTGAAATCTCATTTTGTGATTTGAACGAGCTTATGGATATTGAAGAAGATTTCTTAAAATATATTGTAAAAGCTGTACTAGAAAGATGTCCTGAAGAAATGGAATTTTGCGATAAGTTTATTTCTAAAGGTTTAATAGATAAATTAAATAAATTATTAGACTCAGAATTTGTAAGATTAGACCATAAGGATACTATAGACTTATTGAAAAAAGCTGATAGAAAATGGGAATTTGAGCCTGAATATGGTGGAGACTTAGCAAAAGAGCATGAAAAATACATTACAGAATATTTCAATGGACCAGTATTTGTTAAGAACTGGCCAAAAGATATTAAATCATATTATATGAAACTTAACCCTGACGGAAAAACCGTCGCTGCAGTTGACCTAGAAGTACCTGTTGCTGGTGAAATCATGGGTGGCTCTCAAAGAGAGGAAGATTATGATAAACTAGTTAAAAGAATGAAAGAAATGGGTATTGCTACAGAACCACTTTATTGGTATTTAGACTTACGTAGATATGGTACAGATATACATTCTGGATTTGGTTTAGGATTTGAAAGATTACTTATGTACATTACTGGTATGGAGAATATTCGTGATGTTATACCTTATCCTAGAACACCAAATAATTGTGAATTTTAATCTTACTTTTTGGACTGTCTTTAACGTAAATTTTACGTTAAAGGCAGTCCTTTTTGTAAAATACTTTACAAGAAGGACCGCCTCTAATTTAAAATATATATTACCAAGCTTTATTATATAACATTATAAAGTCTTCTTTTGTAACATTTCTTGGGTTACCTGGTTTACAAGGATCAACCATAGCTTTTTCAGCTAACATTTCAAAATCTTCTTTCTTAGCTCCTACATCTTTTACTGTTTGAGTAATTCCAACATCATTTGATAAGTTTCTTATACAATCACAGAATGTTTTTATTACTTCTTCTTTAGTAAATTCAGTAGCATCTATATGCATAGCTTCTGTAAGAATTGTTCTAAATTCTTCATAACTTACTTCTCCATTAAATTCCATAACTGTTGGAAGTAATATAGCATTTGCTAAACCGTGTGGTGTATCATATACAGCTCCTAATTGGTGAGCCATTGAATGAACTATTCCTAATCCAACATTAGAGAATGCCATACCAGCTATATATTGGCCTAAACCAACTTTATTAATTGCATCTTGATTTTTTTCATTTACTGCTTTTGGTAAATTATCATATATTAATTGAATTGCTTTCATAGAAAACATTTGAGACATTATATTTCTAGATTTTGTGATATAACCTTCAATAGCATGTGTCAATGCATCCATACCTGTTGATGATGCAACTGATTTAGGCATTGAGGCCATAAGTTCTGTATCAATTATTGCCATTATAGGAATATCATGCTCATCTACACAAACCATTTTAATTTCTCTTTCAGGATCTGTTATAACATAATTAATTGTAACTTCTGCTGCAGTTCCTGCTGTTGTTGGAAGTGCTATAATTGGTAATCCTTTATTTTTTGTGTTTGATGCTCCATTTAAAGATACTACATCAGATCTATCTGGATTAGCAATTATTATACTAATTCCTTTTGCTGTATCAATACTTGATCCGCCACCTACTGCAACAATTAAATCACATTTTTCATTTTTACACATTTCAACACCATCTAAAACATTTTTTATAGGTGGATTTGGTTTTACATCATGGAATAATACATAATCTATTTTATTTGCTTCTAATAAATCAGTTATTTTTGTACTTACTCCTGCCTTATATAAAGATTCATCAGTTACTACTAAAACTTTTTTAAATCCTCTCTTTTTAATTTCTTCTGGAAGTACTTTTCTTGCACCTTCTCCAAAATATGAAGTTTCATTTAAAACAAATTTCTCTATTTCCATAGATTTTATCCTCCTTAAATTAATTTATTTTACTTTTGTTATTTTATATTTTATTCGCAGAAAGCTGTTTCTGAAAGCATTAAGCCACCCATATTATTTGCCTCATGTTCAGCTCTACCATACTCTCCAAAAGTAAATGGCATAATAAATGGAACATCTCCAGCTTCAGCTTTAACTAAATCAGCAACTTCACCTATTCTATCTCCTATTGCTATTTTTCTTCCTCCACAATGTACTAAAAGATATGCTGCAGGTTTTGAACTTAATTTTGATTTTAAAGCTCTTAATGTTAATCTAGGTGCATTAACTAATTCATCTAAACTAGATTGCATTTGTATAACTGCAGTGTTAACAGATAAGTCATTACCAACATTTATACTATAATCTGTATTTCCAGCCATAGGATGTCTAATTAAAGTTACATTTCCAGTAGGTGTCTTAACTCCTAAAGGTTTTAAAATTGAAGCTGTTAACATTTTACTTCCCATTAAGTTTCTTGTTTTAATACCTGTCCATTCAGCATATTTTTTCATTGCTGGAACATTAGCAATTTCTTTAAGAGTTCTCTTTCCAGATATATCTGTAATTACTCCAGAATTAACTGTTTCGTGATATCTACCTGTAAATTCATTTACTATTTTCTTATTAGTATAGAATAAAGCTACTGCAACTCCTTCTGAAAATACATTATCAGATGTGAATATTTTCCATTTTCCAGATACATCATCATCAGCCGCACTTCCACCAAACATTGGAACATCGCCAATTATATCTTGTACACCTCTTGCATATTCTTCTTCTTCTCCTGGATTTGCAATCATGAAATAATAAGATGGTGAAACTGTTGTTCCTACTTTTTTCATAGCATCAATAGCAACTTGTCTACCAGTTTCTCTTGCAGTAATCATTTTTGGCATTCCAGCAACACCTACAGTTGTGTCTGGATCTCCTATAGCCATAATTCCTGCAAAACCTTTTTCAGATGTTATATAACCATCTGGAACTAAAATACCTCCATTAGAAGTGCAACCAATAATAGGAGCTGTTCCTAAAACTTCTTTTGCACCGTCTAATAATTTTTGTGAATCATACTTTACAGAACTAAATACAAAAGCAATTTTTGTTTGAACTAAATCTAAAACTGCTTTTTTTGCACAGGCCTTACCTGCTAAATAAGCACTTTCATCAGTGCTCCAAGCTACATTTGCTTTCATTTGTTTTCCTCCTTAATTTTAATCAATTGTTTTTTCGTAACATTTATCTATTGTTAATTTAATACTTCTTCCCAGCCATTAGTCATTTCATTTATTTTATTTTGAGTTTGTTTTTCTTGAGTATAATATGAATTTCTCATTTCATTCATTGTTTCAATTGTATTGCCATCATCTATTGAAATATTTATTAATACTCCAGCCAAAATGGCTAACACTACAACAGTAACTACAAGAGATACTAATGTAATACCATTTTCATTTGACTTCATATTATAAAATCCTTTCCTTAATAAGTACATTCATAAATCTAAAGCACATCTTTAATACTATTTCCAATGATTTTATTAACATCAACCATCAACTGATTAAAAGCTATTTCATAGTCAAAATACTCTTTAATGTCCTTATTTTCTATAAGGACATTATACATTTTGGCTAATTTTTCTTTTTTCGCATTTTCATCAATTTCTTCTTGATTTAGTTTTTGTACTTCCATTAGTTGTACTTCTTTTTTTAGTTCTTCAAAATCTATAACCAATTGTCTTTTTGTTGAATCATTCATTATTTTTTCTTTTGCTTGCTTTAAATTTTTATATTGTAATGAATTTCTTATTTCTTCTGCTAACCTATTTGCTGTATCATAGATTTCCATATTTATTTTACCTTTCTTTATATTAAATTATGCATAAGCATTCCTTTTTCTGAAAGTTAATAAATTTGACAATTCCTTTGTTGGATTTTGAGTTTTCTTTGTCTTTTCCGCTTTTTCTTGAGCAATTTTTTCTGCTTGTTTTTGGGCTTCTGTTTGGCAAATTGCTTGTTCATAAACATAATGAGTATCTTGAGCAATTTTATTCCAGCTATATAAATCTTTGACTTTCTTTACTGCATTTTTAGATATTGCACTACATAATTTTGCATCAAATAATAAAGTTAACACTGAATCAGCTATTGAATTAGAATTACCAGCATAGCTCTTCATTCCATCAACACCATGTTCAACAATTTCATTTAATCCACCTACATCTGATACAACTGTTGGAACTCCTGCAAGCATTGCTTCTAATGCAACTATTCCAAATGGTTCATAAGTACTTGGGAACACAGCTATATCTGCGCATTTATACATTTTTTGAATTTTCTTAGAATCACAATAACCTGCAAAATACACTTTATTTTCTATTCCTAAGTTTCTTGTTTCTTGTCTTAATTCATCCATCATTCCGCCTTTACCACATATAACAAGCTTAGCATCATGATAATTACTTAGAATCTTAGGCATTGCTCCTATTAAATTCTGTATTCCTTTTTCATATACTAATCTTCCCACATATAGTATTATCTTTTCATTATCCATTGCATATTGTCTTCTAAAATCATAGTCTCTTTCTACACCAGAAAAATTAGTTAAATTAATACCATTTGGTATTACGTTTATTTTTTCAAAAGGTAATCCAAATATTCTTTGTAGTTCACCTTTCATATAATTACTATTAACTATAACTTCTGTTGCCTCATAAGTAAGCATCCATTCAGTATCATTAATGTACCTTTGTGTTTCATCGTGAATTCCACTATTTCTTCCATTTTCTGTAGCATGAATTGTTGCTACTACAGGTATATTGTAAGATTCTTTTAAAGATTTAGCTGCATAAGCTACAAGCCAATCATGAGCATGAATAACATCAAACTTTCCTTCTTTAGCGATAATTTCATTAGCTTTAGCTAATAAATTGAAATTTAATTGCATAATCCAATCAATGAATGTATTAGGGTTAATCATATAATTATCTACTCTATAAACTTTAACCCCTTTATCATCTTCTACATAAGGGGCATTACCGTCCTTATATGTTATTACAGTTACATCATGACCATCCTTTATCATTCTATGCGACAAATCATGAACAACTCTCGCAATTCCTCCTACAACTCTTGGTGGATATTCCCACGTTAGCATTAAAATCTTCATTTTCTTAAGCCCCTTTCATAATTTTCTTTAGTTTATTCGACTATTTTTTCTATATGATATTTTATACAACTTTTTTACAAAAGTAAATAAAATTTTACAAATTTTTTTAATATTTTTTTTATTTTTATATTGATAAATAATTTTCTTTGTTATATTATATTATGAGTATATTATAACTTTAACTAAGGAGGAAAATAATGCCAAGAAAATCAAAGGAAGAATTAAAAAATGAAGAATTATTAAATGAAAAAAAGTTAACTACAGCCAAGGCTTCCAAAGTTAAAGCTAACGTAGCTGAGAAAAAAACATCAAGCACCAAAAGTTCTTCAAGAAAGAAAGTAGATAATGAAATTTTAGATTCAGATAATAACTCAAAAACAAAATCAAAAAAAGTAGAAATTAGTAAAGAATTTAAACCTGTAGAGAAAAAATCTACAGTGCAAAAAATAGCTGATCTTTTTAGGCGTACTAGACAAAAAAAAATTACGGAAAAATCTTCTGTTCAAGTTGAAGAAGCTATTGAACCTAAGGAAGAAAAAATAGTAGAAAAAGCTTCTACTAAAAAGTCAAAAACTTCTAAAAAAGTAGCTGAAATTACACCTGAACCAAAAGTTGAAGAAGTTAAACCTACTACTTCTAAATCTACATCAACTACTAAAAAATCTACTGCCAAAAAGAGTACTACTAAGAAGTCTACTGCTTCTACAAAACCTAAATCTGCAAGAGTTACAAATGATATTGTTGATTTAGCAAAAAGTTTATCTGAATCATCTAGAAAAAAAGCTGGAGCAAAGAAAAAGACAAGTGAAACTTCAAAGAAAAAATCTTTAAGTACTTCTAAAAAGACTTCAACTTTAACAAAAAAATCTGTTAAAGTTGAAGATTCAATCCAAAAAGAAGAAACTTTACTAAACTCTAATCAGGAAATTAAAGAAACTACTATAATAGATTCTACTCCTGTAATTGAAGAAAATGCTGTATTAGATACTACTCCTGCAGTTGAAGAAAATGCTGTATTAGATACTACTCCTGTAGTTGAAGAAAATGATGCATTAGATTCTACTCCTGTATTAGAAGAAGATACTGTACTAGATACTACTTCTGAAACAGAAGATTTATCTACTTTAAAAGAAGAAACTGAAGAAAATAAAAAAGAGTTAATTGATGTTGTAAAACCAAAAGCTATCGTTAGAAAAAACTCTACTACTAAGGCTATTAAAGATGAAGAAAAACCTTCAAAAACTTTACGTACATTAAAGAATAGTTACAAGAAATTAAATGGTAAATTTAATAAAGTAATAGAATTACCATTTGTAGTAGAATATTATGATTTACCATACAAATACAATAAAACAGTTATAAAAGCGTTAGCCCAAAATCCAAATACATTATTTGTTTATTGGGAAATTTCAGATGATGATATAAATAATTTAAGAGAACAATATGGAGAAAATTTCTTTAATGAAACAAAACCTGTTCTTATAATACATAATTTAACTGGTAAATATTCTTTTGAAATTGAAGTAAATGATTTTGCTAACAATTGGTATATTCATGTTAATGATACAAAAGCACAATATGTTATAGAATTAGGTAGAAGACCTAAAGAAGGTTATAATAATAATTTGCAAGATAATTATCTTTATATTACTTCTTCAAATACAATTGAGTCTCCTAATGATCATGTATTATTTTATGACTCTAGCAAATATCAAGAAGTTCTATTTAAGAATATTAAGACAAATCAATATACAAAGAAAGTTATTAATCCATTCTTGAAACATATATATGGAATTTATGGCACATTACATCTAGATAAAGCAAATACAAGTTTTGATTTTAAAAACCCTTCTTCTCAAAATCCTACTTCAAATGTTTTTTAGGTTTTCTGTAGTGAAAACCTAAGTTTTAATTTTAAAACTTTTATGCCTTAAATTTAAAATATTATTTTGCAATAAAATTCAGAGAGGAATATATTATGAAAGAAATAAAAGGATATGTAAGTTTCGTTCTTCACGCACACTTACCTTTTGTGCATCATCCTGAAAGTGAAGACTACTTAGAAGAACAATGGTTATATGAAGCAATGTCAGAAACATATATACCACTTCTATTAAGATTTCAAAAGCTAGTTGATGAACATGTAGATTTTAGATTTACTATGTCTTTAACTCCCCCACTTTTAAATATGTTAGATAATCAAATGCTTCAAGAAAGATATATAAAATATTTAAAAAAACATATTGAATTAGCCGAAAAGGAAATCGTTAGAACAAAAGATAATCCAAGAATAAATAAACTATCTCATTATTATTATGAAAGATACTCTAACGATTTACATGTTTTTAAAGATGTATATAACTGTAATTTAATTAGTGGGTTTAAAAAATTTCAAGACTTGGGAGTGTTAGAAATAATCGGTTGTGGTGCAACACACGGTTACTTCCCTATTTTATATGTTAATGAAAAAACTGTAAGAGCACAAATTGCAATTGGTGTTCAAACTTATAATAAATATTTTGATAAACCTATCAGAGGTTTTTGGCTTCCTGAATGTGGATATGTTCCTGAAGCAGATAAATACCTTAGAGAGTTTGGTGTACAATATGTTTTAACAGAAACACATGGAATATTATATGCAGACCCAACCCCAATTTACGGTACTTATGCTCCTATTGTTTCTCCTGAGGGAGTTGTCGCATTTGGTCGTGATTTAGAATCTTCAAGACAAGTTTGGTCATCAATTAATGGTTATCCAGGAGATTTTAATTATAGAGAATTCTATAGAGATATTGGATATGATGCACCTTATGATTATATTAAACCTTATATAGCTTCAAACGGTGTACGTGTTTCTACTGGAATAAGATATCATCGTATCACTGGTAAAACAGAAAATAAAGATATATATGATTTACAATGGGCTCAAGATTCTGTTAATAAAAATAGTGGACATTTCTTTGATTGTCGTAATGCCCAAATTGATTATTTATCTAAAAAAATGGATAAACCTCCTATAATAGTTTGTCCTTATGATGCTGAATTATATGGTCATTGGTGGTATGAAGGTCCTGACTTTTTATATACTTTAGCCAAAAAAATATATTATGATGATTGCAATTTTAAATTAATTACTCCAAGTGAATATATAGATAAATATCCTGAAATTCAGGTATGTACACCTTGTAGATCAAGTTGGGGTGCAAAAGGTTATTCAGAAGTATGGTTGAATCCATCAAATGATTATGTTCATAAACATTTACATACTGCTGGAGATAGAATGTGTAAATTAGCAAAGAAATTTCCAAATGAGCCTAAAGAATCAAGAAAAAGAAGAATTCTTAATCAATGTGCTCGTGAATTAGTTCTAGCACAAAGCAGTGATTGGTTATTTATTATTACAAATGGTACAATGGTTGATTATGCTAAAAAAAGAATCAAAGATCACATTGGAAGATTTAATAAGATGTACAATGCTCTTATAAAGGGAGAAGATGTTGATGAACGTTTCTTAAAAGATATAGAGGCAAAAGATTGTATCTTCCCAGACATTGATTATATGATTTATTATTAAAAAAAGTAACAAGTTTAATATCTTGTTACTTTTTATTTTATATTAAAACAACTCTAAAGCTTTCCCCACTGTTGCTAGCACCACTATATCCATTAAAACTAAATATTCCAGCTCCAATCGTACTATTATAATCTCCACCTCTTATTAAATATGGAATATCACTTTGCATAAAATACGCTATATTCGTACCCCAACCATCATTTCCATATCCTGAATCAGATGTTTCATACAAAGCATCTCCTCTATATCTATAAATCAATGAATAATTATTAATAGAATTAATTCTATCATAATCAACACCTAAATCTCTTGAATCATGAGGATAAACTAATTTATATTTTGAATTTCTGCTTCCATAAATATCATCTTCCGATGAACCACCATTTTCTGCAAGTCCTACATAACCATTATCAATATAAGCTGCAATATATTCCCAAGCTCCACCTACTAAATCATACACTCCTGTTTCATTTCCCGTGGTAGATTGATTTTTATTAGAAATATATATGCTTTCTTCTGAAGGAGTACCTCCAGTAATATATTGAGCACTAGCATTACTTGAAATATTTTTACCATTTACTCCATATTTACTATAAGCCAAATATGCAACAGCACCCCACTCACTATTTTTCATTAAATGGCTGTCTTTACTTCTATCGTAATTATAACTATTTAAATAACAATTATTAACATTTATATTTCTCCAACTTGTAACTCCAGGTTTACTAACAGCTTTAATTGTATCACTTATTTGTACATTTCCTATAGATGCATTTGATGTTTCAGTATGAGTTCCATTAGTCTCCATGCTCATTTCATATTTTGCAACCCATAATCCTGAAATATCACTATCCCATCCACCATTTCTATATCCACTAGCAGTATCTTTAGAAAACGCAGGTGCTACTATATAATGATTTGCAGTTTCTCTAATTCCTGTATTATTTTTTGATATAATAGATAATGACTCATCATCATTTAATTTCATTATACCTCTACTATCACAAAATCCTATTACTTTAGTATATTGGCTATCTGAATAATATGTTATTCTATAAGCAAATCTAGGAATCCAAACGAAATAACTTCCATCACTATTAATTGCATTTGCCCATCTTTGTAAATCATAATTATACCATTCGTTATCATCTTCAGTAGTTGTAACAAAAGATGTAGTTCTTGAGTCAAATTTAACTGGTGTCAATCCATTTAAGTTTGGTTGTAAAGGACTTGATATTTCATTGTTATTTTGATCAATCCATACTAATTCAATTCTACCATATTTTCTTGAAATTTCAGCAGTTGAATCATCATTTATTACTACATTTTCCTCATCTAAAATTGTATTTTCTTTATCATTTATATCCAATTCATTTTGCATAACATTATTTAAGATTCCATTTTGCCCATCATTTCCTTGTGATAAAGCAATAACAACAGCAACAATAGCGATTACAAAAATAATAATTATTACTGCTGTAATAATTATTATTTTTTTGCCTCCTGTATTTGGTTCCATATTTTTCTCCTATCATACACTAAAAATTTACATAAACAATAATTACTTTAATTCTTTCCTATCCAATGAAATTTCTTTTAATACTTTCTCTAGTCTTTTTTCTAAATCAGCCAAAATATTATCAGCATATTCCTTAGCCCCTTGAGTAATTTGTCTTGAATTTTCATTTGCAGCTTCCATTATTTGATTTTTTTGTTCATAGGCCTTTTTAGTAATTTCATGCTCATCAATCATCGAAATAATTCTATTTTCTGCCTCTTTAACAACATCGTCAGCTTCCTTTTTAGCCTCTTCTAATATTCTATCTCTTTCCTCTCTTACCCATTTTGCTTGCTTTAGGTCCTCTGGTAATTTTAATCTAATTTCTTTAATAATGTCTAAAATCTCTTCTTGCTCAATCATGACTTTACTAGTAAAAGGCACTTTTTTAGAGTTTTCAACATTTTCTTCTAAATTTTCTAGTAATGTAAAAATTTCCATTCTTAGTTTCCTCTTTCTTCTATAAAAATAAGGTTAGCTCTCCCGTATTTTCTTTGATCAATGATATTAATAATTTTAATTTCATTCAACTCTTGAATTTCACGATCTAGTTCATCTGTTTCTATAACTATAAGCCCCTTATCTGCTAACAACTTTTTACTTAATATTTCTCTAACTGCTTTTACCGCTAAATCCAACTTATAAGGTGGATCTAAAAATATTAAGTCACAACATTCATGAATTTTATTTAATGCTTTAATATAATCACCATTTATAATAGTTGCATTTGAAATCAATCTAGTTTTTGTTAGATTTTCTTTAATAACTTTTATAGCATCATAATTTGTATCACAAAAATAAGCTTTTTTTGCACCTCTACTTAGTGCCTCTATACCCAATGCACCACTTCCTGCGAACAAATCCAATACTACTGAATTTTTTACTCTTTCTTGCAATATATTAAATAATGATTCTTTAACTCTATCTAATGTTGGACGAGTTGTCATTTCTTCAACTGTTTTTAGCTTTGTTCCTCGCGCTAAACCACTTATAACTCTCATAATACTATTTTATCTTTAAATCCCTTCTTGTCAAGTCAATTAATAAAATTGTAATATTCCCTTAACATCTATGTAATACTGGTATTTTAACACAAATTTACAGTAAAATAAAGGGATATAAGCTAAATAAAAGCCCATATCCCTTTATTTTATTACAATTTTGTAATTTTTTATTCATTCTTATTTACTTCTTTTAAAAGTTCTAATTGTGAAATCAATAAAGATTCCATTTTAGCTTTATACACATCAAATTGTTTACTAATGTCATCTAATTCCTTTTTCTTTTCTGAAATTTGTATATCTAAATTTTCTGTACATTGACTAGCTTTGCTTTCAGCATCTCTGATAATTTGATCAGCTTGTTTTTGAGCAGCATTTTTTACTTCATCAGCTGCAGATTGAGCCATTAACAAAGTATTTTGCAATGTTGATTCAATTTGAGTATAATGTTCAACTTTAAGCTTTAATTCTTCTAATTCTTTATCACTTTCATTAACTTTTTTATAAATGGTTGAATAATCCTTAGTTAATTCATCTAAAAAATCATCAACTTCTTCAGGATCATATCCATTAAGTTTCTTTTTTGAAAATCTCTTATTTTCTATATCTAAAGGTGTAATCATTTTATTCCCCCATTTCGATTAATTATTGGCATTACTCTTAAGCCAAGAAACTGGTAATTTGCTCTTGGTCTCCTCTTTTGTTTCTGAAGTAATATCATAATTATAAGGTGCTACTAAAAATATTGAACTAGAGATTTTTTGCATGTGTCCATCAAGAGCATGTGCTGCTCCACTAACAACATCAATAATTCTTCTTGCAATATCTTTATTAACATATTCTAAATTAATAATAACAGATTTCTTTTCTTTCAATAAATCACAAATTTCTTCTGATTGTTCAAAAGCTGTTGGTTGCATAATAACCATTCTGACTTGTTGATTCATATTAACTACTCTATTATTACTTCTTTTTCCGAATAATCCTCTTGGTTCATCTAATTCTTCATCTTCATAAGCTTCATTTATATCCTCATCATAATCTTCTTCAGGTTCTTCCGCTGATCCCATTCCAAAAATATTCATAAATTTATTTAAAACCGCGTTCGACATTTATAAACAACCTCCTAAATTTTTCATTCGCGTCTACGACTATACTTAGTATCTAACTTTTTGTAAATAATGTCAATACTTTTAAACAATATGTAATGATTATTTAATGTTTTTGTAATAGTTTTGTAATACTAATTAGTCTGATTAATTTGTTCGACAGTAGGATTTAAAAGTAGCTGATCGTATAATATTATTGAGGTTGAAACATTTTTATCTATATCTAAATCCTCTTTTTCTGAAGTACTATAATTCGTAACTATTGAATAATTATCTGTCGTTTTTTGTACTTTTACCAAAACTTTGTCTAAATATCCTGCTTTTGTTCTTAATACATATTTAAGTCCATTTTGTTCAAAAATACAAGAATTAGGTACCTTAAATCCTTTAGCACTCCACCATATTATGTCTATCGATACTTTTCTATAGCTTAGTAATTCTTCTATTCCTTCTGTAAAGCTTAGAATTAATGTAACATCGCCATTGTTTTCTTTAGTAATATATTCCACTTTTGCTTCAACTTCTCTAAGACTAGGTAATGATAATTTAACCTTATCCCCTATTTGTGCAGATTTTACTTCATTGCTTTCGCTAGTAAAAGCAATATAGCAAATAAAATTATTAACAATTTTTCCACCTTCACCACTTTCCGAAATAATTTGACCGGTCTTCAAATTCAAATTATCTAAAAAGTCAGCGTTTATTTTTGAAAAGTCATTAGTTGTTAATACATCCTCTAATCCATCAATTCTATATGAAACAATTCCACTTCTCGTTGCATTTTTATACTCAGCACCTGAATTTAATTCATTTTCATATCCGCTTCTTTCATCGATAAGCTTTTTTAAATAAGAACCTGACGGACTTAATTCTCCTGCTATCTTAGCTTTTTTAGTAATATTTTCAGTTATACTTTTTTTGTATTCTTTAATCTGTTGCATATCATTTGTATTAATTACTTCATCTAAAGTATTTTCAATTTGTGTATCTAATAATTTAGTATCTGTAGAAAATAAATTTTCATTATTTTCTTCCATAGCTTCTTGTATTTTTACATCTAAGTCAGCTATTTTCTTTTTCAAATCGTCTTCTCCACTAGAATAGTATCTGAAAATAGGATCACCATTAGCTACTTTATCACCTTCGCTTTTTATTTTCACCATTCCATTTTTATAATTTTCACCTTTTATAACAGTTTCATCTCTAATTACATAAGCACTAACTGTCTCTTCCTGTGCAATACTTCCTTCACTAACCAAAACTGAGTCAGTAGGATTTTCTATTAAATTATAAATGGAAAATGATAAATATATTATTATGGCTATTACCAATATTAGAAGAAGAGCTATTCTTTTTTTATTAACACCTCTTTTAATTTTTATGTTAACAGCATTTGAATTAACATCTGTTATTATACTTTCATTTGTGTTATTATCATCTCTTCGTGCTAATTTTTCTTTATATTTTTCTTTTTTATTCCTAGCAACTTTATTTTTATTTACCTTATTTTCATTTAGTTCTTTTGCATTATTATTTTCTTCATTTTCTTTATCATAATCGAAAATAAGATTTTTATAATTTTTGTTTTCTTGCTTTGAACTTACTTTTTCTTTTTTATCTTTTTTCTTAAATAAACTTTTCTTATTGACTTTTTTATTATTTTGCTTATTTTTTGCCGGAATTATCTTTTCTTTTTTCCTGGTTTTCTTAGTGATTCTTTTCACTTACTTCCTCCGTTATTTATTATTTGGTTTTTCAATTTCTTCAATAATTATATTAACATTATTTTTATTTAAAGCATCTAACCAAATAGCATTTTTATAAGATTTAAACCATGTAATTTGTCTTTTAGCATATCTTCTTGTTTCTTGCTTTACTTTTTCGATCATTTCATCTTTTGTAATGTCATTATTAAGGTATTCTACAACTTCTTTATATCCTAACCCTTGCATAGCAGTCGGAAATTCTTTATACTTATTCAAAACATTTTTTACTTCTTCTATTAACCCTTGTTCAATCATTAAATCAACTCTTTTATTTATTCTTTCATATAATAACTCTCTATCCATATTAAGAACAAATAATTTATAATCATATTTAGGTCCTTTTCTAGATTCAATTTCCAATTGTGTTTTTGTTTTTCCGGTAGCATGATATATTTCTAAGATTCTTAAGATTCTTTTTTTATCATTGATGCTAATTTTATTAACAGCCTCTTCATCTATTTTCTTTGCTTCATTATATAGTTTTTCTAAACCTTCTTTTTTCACTCTATCTTCTAGAAATTTTCTGTAATCCAAATCAGTTTCAACATCAGGATATTCTATACCATATAATAAAGAATTTATATATAATCCTGTTCCACCAACTATGATAGCTTTTTTTCCTCTAGAAATAATATCCTCTATAACCTTTTCAGCATCTTTTTTATAGTCTGCTACACTATATCTTTTATCAGGAGAGATAAAATCAACTAAATGATGTACTGCCAAACTTTTTTCTTCATCTGTAGGCTTAGCAGTTCCAATAGTCATGTCCTTATATATTTGCATAGAATCAGCTGAGACAATCTCTCCATTAATTCTATTAGCTAAATCAATACCCAATTTTGTTTTTCCTGATGCTGTTGGTCCACATATTATTATAACTTGATTTTTTTCCATCTCTGCTCCATATCTATTAAGTAATTTTTATTCTTATGAAATTTAATTAATAAAATCACCTTTATTCTTTACCATAATGTCTAATTTCAAATTTAAATTAATTTATCTTCTAGAAAATTTCTTTTCTATATCAGTTTTAGACATTTTAATTACTGTAGGTCTTCCATGAGGACATGTAAATGGATTTGGTAATTTTAATAATTGATTCATTAAACTATCTACTTCTTCTTTAGTTAAAGCCATTTTTGCTTTTACAGCTGCCTTACATGCAACAGTAGCTAAAAACTTATTTTCTAATTCCTGCTTAGCTGTCCTTGCTACAGTATTAATTTCATCTAAAGTTTCTAGGAATAGTTCCTGAGTATCAAAATCTAAGCAAAATTCTGGAACACCTGTTAATTTAACAGTATTATCTCCAAACTCTTCTACTGCAAAACCTGCTCTATTAAACATTTCTTTATTATCTTTAAATATTCCCATTTCTCTAGTGCTTAATTTTATAATATCTGGTAAGAGCATTAATTGGCAATCTTTATTACTATCACTATAATAATTAGCTTTTACTTTTTCATACATTATTCTTTCATGTGCTGCATGTTGATCAAGTATATATAAATCGTCTCCCATTGTTAAAATTATATATGTTTTAAAAGCTATTCCTATAAATTTATAAGGTGGGTTATTATCAACACCTTCTTGTTCAAACATAGAAATTTCTTCACCAGTTATAGGAGATAAAGGATTTTTCTCGTTTTCCTCTTCTAATTTTTCTTGATACTCTTTTTTGGCTTCGCTTATATCCCTTCCAAAGAGCTTTTTATACATTTCTTCAAATGTTTGCTCATCATCTTTTTGAGATTCATCAGCTTTTGTTACTTGATTACTATCCTCAACTTTTTCTACACTTGCTTCTCTATTTTCATTATCTAATACTTCATTTGCTTCAGATAGTTTTTCATTTTCAGCACTAATATTTTCATTTTGACTATTTTCAAGCTCTACATTTTGATTTTTCTCTTCAATTTCAACATTATCTGAAGTTTCATCATTATTACTTTTTAAATTTTCAGTATTTTCTATTTTATACTCACTATTTTCAGTTTCTTTTACACTTTCAGAAGACTCATTACTCTCTTCAGTAACTTTTTTATCCATAAGAGCTTTTGTCATATCTGCTAATTTTTCTCCTATTTCCTCTGGAGATTTAGTATTTGTCAATTCATCTATAAATTTTCTTCTTGTTTCAGCATCTAATCCACTTACAGTGTTTCTAAATTCACTATATTTAGGTATATTATTTTCAGTATTGCTTTTGCTTTCTTCCTTTTCTATTTTTTCATTTTCTACTTCTACTTTTGTAGAAAACAAATTTTGGTTTTTATTTACACTTTTTAATATGTCATTAGGTGTTGAATTATTAAAGTCTTTATCTGGAGAAGGAACTAAGTCATACTTTAGTAAAGCTTGTTTTATACTATTGTAAACAGCCTTAAATACTTTTCCTTCCTCTTGAAACCTAACTTCTAGTTTTGTTGGATGAACATTTACATCAACTTTCTTTGGATCCATTTCTATATTTAATACTAAAAATGCATGTTTCCCTATTGTTAATAGTCCCTTAAATCCTTGCTCAGCTGCACTTGTTAATGTTTTATCTTTTATAAATCTTTTATTAACAAAAAATAGCTGATTAGATCTATTTGAACGAGCAATAGAAGGCTTTCCAATTACTCCTGTCACTTTCATATCTTCATATTCATAATCTACTGGTAATAAATTCTGTGCTATCTCTTTACCAAATATATTGTAAATTACATCCTCTAATTTTCCACTACCGGTAGTTTGAATTGAAATTTTTCCCATACTAATTAATTTAATTGATACACTAGGATTTGCTAAAGCTATTCTGGTAATTGCATCTTCTATATATCCTGTTTCGGTAAAATCCTTTTTTAAAAATTTATATCTAACTGGTGTATTATAAAATAACTCTTTTACTGTTATTGATGTTCCCTTTGGGCAACCCTCTTCATGTTCATCAATAATATCTCCACCTTGTAATTCAATTTTATATCCTATATCATTTTGTTCAGTTCTTGAAACCATTTCTACTTTAGCAATAGCTGCAATACTAGCTAAAGCTTCACCACGGAACCCCATAGATTTTACTGTATCTAAGTCATCTGCTTTACGTATCTTACTTGTTGCATGACGTTCAAAAGCAATTTCCATATCATCTGGCATAATACCACTTCCATCATCTGTAATTCTTATATAGGAAATTCCTCCATTTTTTATTTCTACAGTAATGTTCTTTGCTCCTGCATCTATTGAATTTTCTACTAATTCCTTAACAACTGATGCCGGTCTTTCTATAACTTCACCAGCTGCAATTTGATTTATTGTCAAATCATCTAGTAAAACTATTTTACCCATTATATATTTTCATTCCTTTCACAAATGATTAATACTATATCATTTAAATTCTCTTTTTTCATAAGAATTATATCATTTGTTAATATTTTTGTACAGTATCCGTAACCAAATTATTTTTTATGAATACTATATATTATACAAAAGAAATTAATTCTTTATGAGGGAGGTAAAATATGAGAGGTTGTAATGGAGATATGTTATGGTTCATAATATTAATCTTATTACTTTGCTGTAACTGTGGTGGAAATAACTGCGGATGTGGAAACGACAACAATTGTGGTTGCTAATAGGACTTTACATTTAGCACATTAAATAAACTACTCATAAAGTAGTTGTGGAAAGGAGGGTTATTATGCCAGATAAATGTGGATGTGGTTTCTTTGGAAGAGATAATGATTGTTGCTTTTTAATAATATTCTTAATTTTAATATTCTGTTGCTGTGGTGGAAATAATAGAGGTTGTTGCTAATTTTAAAGCCAGCAAAATGTCAATAAGGTTTAACCTTATTGACATTTTATCTTTCATAATCTTTATTATTAATTTGTTCAACTCTTCTATTTATATATTTTTCAAAATCTTCTTTAGACATTTTTCTATTAACTTTAATATGATTTTCTATAATATTTGGTTTATTTTCATCTGCTTCAACTTCCAAATATACACCATCTGGAGTTCCTTTTTTATCTATATTTTCAATGAGTGATCCTACTAAATAATAGTTTATACCATTTTCTTTAATCATTTTTGTCCAATGTTGATGCCCAGAAAAAACTCCAATAACATTTCCTTTATTCTCCAATATCACTTTTAAATCTTTTCTGTTTTTTATTAATCCATCTTCTGGTTTATTTTCAAATTGTCTATTACCTTTCATGTCATCTTCTGCTATTCCATAATGACAAAAAACTAAACTTGGATTTTTTGATTTTTCTAAATCATCATTTAACCATTTCAAGTCATCTTCAGAAATTGTTCTTGTTCGTTCTATTCCACCTGAAGCTATACTTATGCTTCTATCAACTTCTGTCCCTAGAAAAACTAAATGGTAATTATTAATATCAATTGAAAAAGTTGAGCGTTCATAACCTATTGCCTTTTCAGCTTCAACTCTAGAATTCATAGTTTTTAAATCATGATTTCCTAAAAGTGTATAAAAAGGTTTTTTTAGATTTTGGAAAAATTTCCAAACTAATTTTATTCTATTTAAATCTGTATTGTGATCATTATTATCCTGGATTAAATCTCCTAAACATATTACAACATCAGGTTTTATTACATTATTTACTCTTTTAGTTAACTCATCTAATAAAGGTAAAGAATATTGCAATAATTTATTACTTTTTTCCATATCAAAATTATCATGTAAACAATCAGTAAAATGTAAATCGGAAAATAATACAATTTTTAATTTACTTTCCATCTTTTTCTCCCATTTTTTAATATAAAAAATACTTTATCTAAATTAGATAAAGTATAATTTTGGTTGGGCTGGCTAGATTCGAACTAGCGCATGTTAGAGTCAAAGTCTAATGCCTTACCGCTTGGCTACAGCCCAATATATTTAAATGGGGTGGAATATGGGACTCGAACCCATGGTCTCCAGTGCCACAAACTGGCGCGTTAACCAACTACGCTAAATCCACCATTTGTTATAACAACATAATCTATTCTACCCCATTTTTTCTATAATGTCAATATCTTTTGTTAATTTTTATTTTGTTAGTTGGATATTACTCTTTTTCTCTAGCCCATACAATTAATCTATATCTAGAATCATCTGTACAAGTTGAAAGTGAAATTTCTCTCTTTCCAGCAGTATTTCTTGTCATATATGATACATCTTCTGAAGATGTAGTATACATATTATAAACCTCATATTCTATTCTTGTTCCAGAGTTATCAGTAATATATATTGAGTCACCATTTTCTAATTCATCATTTCTAGAGAAGAATGTACCATTTCTATAGTTATGTCCTATTATTAATGTATTACCGACTTTATTAAGACCAGGTCCCATTAAAACTCCTATTGATTCCTCTAATGATCTTTTAGTTGCTTTTTCAAGTACTGGAAGATCTAAATCAATTTTTGGAATTTCCATTCTTCCTAATACAACAAACCCCTTGTATGTTACAGTTTCGGTTTGTGAAGTTCCTCCTCCACTGCCATTATTAGACAATCCATTATCTACAACAGTAAAATTTCCTCCAGTAGATTCATTAGTTACTGCATTTGTACCAGGTCTAACTACATTTACAACTGGATTTGATACAGATTCGTTAAACTCATTCAATGCTTGGTCTAAATCTTTTTCTTTAAAGTAATTAACATAAGTTTGATATCCCCAAAAACCTAGTAATGCAAAAATTACGATTACAACTATTACTAAAATAACAGTTAATACTTTATTATATTTTGAATTTACCATAATTCATCCCTTCTTTACTAGACTAATCATATTAATTATATCATATTTTTTACGATTAATCTAGTCTTTTCATAAGTTTTATGTTACTAAAATTACCTAGTTGGAAGTTTTTCTCCTCCTATTATATGGAAATGTAAATGTTTAACAGCTTGCCCAGCATCTTCTCCAACATTTGATATTACCCTAAATCCGGTTTTATCTACTCCCACTATTTTTGCAACTTCATTTATTTTTTCGAATATATGAAATAATAAATCTTTATGATCTTCTTTTAAGTCAAGTAGACTTTCTATATGAACCTTTGGTATTACTAATACATGTACTTTTGCAATAGGATTAATGTCATAAAATGCAAGGACCTCATCATCTTCATATACTTTTTTTGAAGGAATTTCACCTTTTACAATTTTACAAAAAACACAATCTTCCATAATAATTCTTTTCCTCTTTTCTTCCTAACTGGAATTTTAACATTAATTTTTTTATAATGCAATATATTTTTCTATTTTTACAGACTACATTTTATTCTAATATAGCTTTAATTCTTCTAACACCTTGTGAACTGGCTTCTTCTTTAACAATTTTAAAATGACCTAACTCGCCTGTATGTTTTACGTGTGGTCCTCCACATAGTTCCTTTGAAACATCTCCAATAGTATATACAGTAACTTCATCAGGATATTTTTCAATAAACATACATTCTGCTCCTGATTTTAGAGCATCTTCCTTTTTCATTGTCTCAACTGTTACAGGCAAATCTTCTTTTATCCATTCATTAACTAAGTCTTCTACCTTTTGCTTTTCTTCTGGAGTTAATTTATGGTCACAATTAAAGTCAAATCTCATTCTTTCTGTTGTAATATTAGAACCTCTTTGATGTGAATTTTCACCAATAACTTTTTTCAAAGCTGCATTAAGTAAATGTGTTGCTGTATGATAAGCTATTGTTTTTTCGTTTTGCTCTGCTAGACCTCCTTTAAATTTTTGATCACTACCCATTCTAGACTTTTCTTGATGCTCTTTAAATAGTTCATCAAATTTGCTTAAGTCTGCCTCAAAACCATTTTCAGTTGCTAAGTCTTTAGTAACTTCTGGTGGGAATCCATAAGTTTCATATAAATTAAATATTGTTTTTCCATCAATTTTATTAATTCCTTGATTTTTTAATTTATTTATAACTTTGTTAAATTCTCTTTCTCCATTATTCAAAGTTTTCATGAACTTATCTTTTTCGGTAACAATAACATCTTTAATTTCTTGTCTATGAGATTCTAGTTCTGGATACATTTCATGTAAAGTATCAATATTTAAATCAATTAAATTTGGTAATTCATTTAAATCAATTTGTAATTTATTTAAGTGTCTTGTCATTCTACGAATTAATCTTCTTAAAATATAGCCTCTATCTAAGTTTGAAGGTCTTCCACCATCACAAATAATCATCATACTAGCACGTAAATGCTCTGCTACAATTCTTCTACTAGCAATATCATCATTTTTTGCTAAACTTTGTAATTTTTCCATTACTGGGCTAAAAAGTTCAGTATCAAAAGGTGTTTGTTTTCCTTGTAAAAGCATTGCCATTCTTTCTAGTCCAAGACCAGTATCAACATTTCTCTGTTCTAATTTTGTATATTTTCCATCTTTTTTATAATATTCCATGAAAACATTATTCCATATTTCCACATATTTTCCACAATCGCAAGATGGTTCACAATTCTCTGAGCACTTTGGCTTACCAGTATCATAAAACATTTCTGTATCTGGTCCACAAGGTCCTTCCTCTCCAGCTATCCACCAATTATCTTCTTTTCCATAAAAATATATTCTCTCTTTTGGTATTCCTGCCTTCTCCCAGCATGAAGCAGTAATTTCATCTCTCGGACAATCTTCATCTCCTGCAAAACATGTAACAGAAATTCTTTCAGAAGGAATTCCTAATTCTTTCGTCAAAAATTCGTAGCTCATCTGTATTGACTCTTCCTTGAAATAATCTCCTAATGACCAATTTCCAAGCATTTCAAAATATGTTAAATGCCTATTATCTCCTACTTCATCTATATCATTAGTACGTAGGCACTTCTGATAATCTGTTAATCTTTTGCCTTCTGGGTGTTTTTCTCCTAAAAGGTATGGAACCAATGGTTGCATACCAGCAGTAGTAAATAATACTGATGGATCATTTTCAGGTATTAATGGACTACTAGGAATAACTTTATGACCATGATTTTCAAAGAATTTTAAATATTTATTTCTAATATCTATTGCTTTCATCTAGATACATTCCTTTCTTTATTATATTATAACATTTATATTTTAACATTTTATTATATATTGTCAATTATTTAACTTAAATTTGTCCAATTAGCTCAATAGTTTGCTCATCGCACTCTATAATTTGAACATTTAATAATTTATCTACTATATCTTTTTTCTCTTCTTCTTTTCCTTTAACATTAACCACTATATAATTTGCCGTATGACCTTTATAATAGCCATTTTTATACTCTTCAAACAAAACCTTAACAGTTTTTCCTAAATAACTTTTATTATATTCATTTTGGTATTTATTTGAAAGTTCAATTAATTTTTTACTTCTTTCCTCTTTTATATTTCCATCAACTTGATTTGGCATATTTATAGCTACTGTTCCTTTTTTTGGAGAATACTTAAATATGTGCATTTTATAGAACTTAATCTTTTGAAGAAATTTATATGTTTCTTCAAAATCAATATTAGATTCATTAGGAAAACCAACAATTATATCTGTAGTCAATGCAACTTCTGGATATGCTCTTCTAAGTATATTACAAGATTTTTCAAATTCTTCTGTTGTATATCTTCTATTCATTTCTTTTAAAGTTTTATCACATCCACTTTGTAATGATAAATGAAAATGTGGACAAATTTTATCAAGATTACTTAATCTTTTTACAAACTCATCTGTAATTAATTTAGGTTCTAATGAGCCTAGCCTAATTCTTTCTATTCCTTTAATTTTATTAATTTGTTCTAATAATTCAATTAACCTAAATCCACCTGTATGTAAGTCATCTTTTGGATTAAATTGATTATACTTTTCTTCATAGCCAAAAGTTCTTCTATATTCTTCAACTTCATCTTGTTTAAAATCTTTTCCATAAGAAGCAAGATGAATACCAGTAATAACAACTTCTTTTATTCCATTTTGAGAAATTTGAACTATTTCACGTAAAACACTTTCAGGATTTCTACTTCTAACTTTACCTCTAGCATAAGGAATAATACAATAAGAACAAAATCTGTCACAACCATCCTGTACTTTCACGACAGCCCTATTTAGTTCCGTGTAAGTAGTTGTACCAAAGTCCAAATATTCATTTTGGTGCATTACATCACTTACTTTAATATTTTTATTTATATCACTTTTTATATTATTGCTTTTTAAATACTCAGAAACTATATTAACAATATCTGTTTTTTCATTTATTCCAATCACAACATCTACTTCATTCATTTTTTCAATCTCTTCTTTAGATGTTTGTGCATAGCATCCACATACCACAATAATAGCCTTAGGATTTTGCTCCTTGGCCCTTCTTATCATCTGTCTAGACTTTCTTTCAGCAATATTTGTTACAGCACAGGTATTTATAACATATATATCTGCTATATCATCGCTCAAACTATAACCATTAGTAATAAATTGCTGTTCCATTGCTTCTGTCTCATAAGTATTTACTTTACAACCTAATGTATAAAATTTAACTTTCATAATGCAAATATTATATCATTTTTATGTCAATTAAGCAAGATTTTTTTCAATTTTGAGCTCTAAAATCAAAATAAAAAGAGGAAGTTTTACCTTCCTCCACCGCCTCCGCCGGCCCCCTCCTCCGGCCTCCGCCTCCAGAGAATCCGCCTCCACCACCAGAAGCAGATGAAAACGACGTAGACATTGCATTGCTAACAGATTTAAAACTACTAGCAAAATTTATATGAGACATTATAAATATAGTTGGATAAATATTATAATCTAAAGTATCAAAATCTGGATAAACTGTTTTTAATTCATCAAGAACTTTTTCAGATATACCAAAAGCTGTAGCATAAACTAAATACTTTTCCCAAACAACTATATCTGGAACATCCTTTTCTTTTAATAAAGAAAAATCCTCCATATATTTTTTAAATGCTTTCCACTTATCTTGTTCATCAACACCTAATTGTGTATATGCATTTAGCCTTTTATCTCCTAATATTGATAAAATCATATCTGCTATAATCAAAATTGCAATTCCACCTATAATAAATCCTAATATTCCAATTTCTTCTAAAATATTTATAATATATTCCATTCTGTCTAATAAAAAGATCACGATATAAAATATTATTATTGATAATGAGCACCCAGCCATGTTGGCATTCTTCTTTTTTAGTTTTGCTAAATCTAAATACTTATTATCTAATAATCTTTTCTTAATAATTCTATCTAATGCATTTTTTAAATTTAATACTTCTGATGTATTAGAATTAATATATTTTTTTAATTCTTTAGTAGTAATTTCATTTTGATTATCTAATTCTTCATTTTTCTTATTACGTTTTTTACATGCATCTCTTATAAAATTATATACTACATGTTCATCCAATCCAATTTTTTCTTTGCTTATATCTTCTTTTAATAAAATTATTTTACAATCTTCTTTTTTGTTTCCAGTTTCTTCTAATTTTATTAATTTTTTTAAAGATAAATCTAATAATGTTGCTGAAAATACTCTTCCTATATCATATTGTGAAAATCCTTGATAATTTCCCTGCAGAATATATGTTGCCTCTGCAGGTGTTACTTCATCTCTTGGGAGTTCTCTATAATAATCGTAATGAACTGTAGGAACAATCTTTTTTACTTTTACTAATATTTTTATATTTTTTATTGCATAATAAATTAAAATAATAAATATTACAACAAAAATAATTCCAATTATTATTAAAGTTCTTACTCTAGAAGAATTAGCTTCCTCCGCCCATTCACTTTCTTCATTTAATATGCTATCTAATCTGTCTACATTATAAACTCTATTTGAAGTTTCTATTATGTCTCTAGGTATAGCTATTCTTACTTCTACCATTTTTTCTGGCAAGTTATCATTTACTTCAAATTCAACTGTACTATTATCTATAATACTAATTGTTCCATTTAAATCTGGAGTATGTCCCCATACTTTTAATTCATCAGTATTTTCTACATCTTTAGGTAATTTTATAGTTCCTGTTATTTTTTCTGCTGGAATTTCAAAATTTTCCCCGATAAATTGCCAATATATTTCAGCACAATCATTATATAATCCAACAGCATCATTTACATGATAACTTATCACATAAGTTTCATTACCAGAAGAGTCTTCATATCCAGTTCCCCAGGCAACTTCATAATTTGAACCTCTATCTAAAAAATAATATTCTCCTTCTGGAAGATGATAAGAATATATATTAACATCTTCATATTCTTCTATTCCATTAGTAATTCTACTAACTTTACCATCTGTTATACTGCTATATTTGGTCGAATCAATTTTAAAAGTTTTATATAAAGTATTAGTTTCAGTAATGTCTATATTCCATATTTCTACTACATCCATTGATCCATCACTATTAATTTGAACATCATAATTCAAACTCTTTAACTCAAGATTTGAATCTGCATTAACAAAATTATTTATAGATATTGCAAATATTACAAAACAAACAAGAATAACAATTCTTTTTATAGTTTTCATAAATTTTCCTTTCTGTAATATTAATATTTTATTGATTATATATTATTTCCAATTCTTTTTCAATAATAATATAATTATAAAAGAAGGAAGTTTTTATCTTCCTTCACCATTAGAGAAACCTCCACCGCCTCCAGAAATTGATGCAAATGCTGAAGACATAGAACCTAATGAACTTAAGAAAACGGGATTAAAGAAGAAACCTATTAATTGATTTTTTAAAGTAACAAAATCTTTATTTGTATATATTGACTCTAATTGTTTTAATACTTTTTTAGATATTCCAAATACTGTAGCATATACTAAATATTGTTCCCATACTTTAAAATCTGGTAAATCCTTATCATCTAACGATGAAATTTCTTCCATATATTTTTCAAATGCTTTCCATTTATCTATTTCATTAATTCCTTTTTGTGAATAAGCACTTATTCTAGAATTTACTATTCCTAACAATACCAAGCTAAAAACAAATAATAATACAATACCCATCCACAAAATTAATAAATTTTCAAAATATTGAGTGGCTAAGCCCATAATAATTATCATAATTCCTATAAAAAAAGCTAATAAAAAGTTCATTGAATTCGCATTTTTTATTTTCTCTCCATTTTCATCAAAGAATCCTAACTTATCTACTTTTTTGTCTAATTTTCTCTCAATATTTTTAGCTATACTATTAGAATAAACATCATTTTGCCTAATATATTTATTTAATTCACTAACTAATATCTGATTAGATTTTTTTTCATTATTATAATTACATGCATTATTCAAATAATTATAAACTATTTTTTCTTCTATACTTAAATTATTATCTCCATCATAACATAATATTATATTATAATCATCTTCAACATTTTCCAATCTAATAGCTTTTTTTAATGCTAAATTGAGTACTATTGAAGTAAAAACATTGCCTATATTATATTTAACATTGTTTTTGTAACTTTTGCTAATTATATAAGCAGCCTCAGCAGGAGTTGCACTTTTTCTAGGTATTTCGCCCAAATAATCATAATGTTTTTCTGGTTTTTTCTTTTTAAATGTAATCAATATTTTTAAGCACCTAATAATCTCATATATTATAAACAAGGATACTAACAATATTAAAACTAATAAAAGTATTGATCTAATTTTCTTTATAAAATTAAGGTCATCTACCCATTCTTTTTCTTCATTAAGAATTGTGTCAAGCCTGTTAGTAACATAAACATTACTTGAGCCATCTATTATGTCTCTAGGCATAGCTATTCTTATTTCAACCATCTTCTTTGGTAAATTATTATTTACTTCAAATTCTAGCTTGTCATTACCGCTTTTCGTTACATTTCCATTCAAATCTGGAGTATGTATCCAAGCTTGTATACTATCTATATTTTCTACTTCTTTAGGTAATTTTATTGTTCCAGTTATTTTTTCAGCAGAAATATTAAAATCTGTTCCTAAAAATTGCCAATATAATTCTGCACAGTCATTGTATAAACCAACAGCACCATCTACATGATAACTTATTATATAATTTTCTGTTCCTGATGAGCTTCCATATCCTATTCCATAAGCAAGTTCATACTTAGAATCAGTCCTTGTAAAATAATATTCTCCTGAATTCAAGTGATATGAATATTTATCTGTTTTTACAAAATTTTCTACATTTCCATTACTATCTGTTCTACTAACTTTAACATCTGAAATACTTTTATATTTTGCAGAATCAATTGTAAAGTTTTTATACAAAGTATCTGTATTTTTTATATTAATATTCCAAGTTTCTACTACATCCATGGATCCATCTTCATTAATTTTTGCATCAAATTTTAAATTATTTAAATACAAATCAGAATCGGCATGTACGATATTGTAAAAAGCTAATATAATAAACATTAAAATAAATAATATCAGTATTTTTCTTGTTTTTTTCATATTTTTTTAACTTCCCTTTTACTCAAACTTATGAATAATCTGTTTAATTTACCTCATTTGTGTTTAATAATTAATACATAAATATATTACATCAAAATAAAATCTTTGTCTATATATATTTTATCACATTTTCGTTTTTTAAAGTAATTGAAATTTCGGCATTTTTAGTATATAATATTTTGGTAATAAATATTTTTTATGGAAGGATTAATATGTTTAATTTAGATAAATTAGAATTTAATAATATACGTGAAAATTTAGCTAATTATACAAAAACTTATGAAGGTAAAAAATTGGCTTTAAATCTAATGCCTTCTTCTAAAAGTATGGCAATAAAATCAAACTTAAATGAGACTGATGAATGTTTAAAAGTAATGAATATTAAAGGTGAATTGCCTATTTCTGAGATTAACGACGTAAATTTTTTAATAAAAAGTTTGAAAAGTAATATTTCATTAACTTCTAAAGGATTGTTAGAAATATGTAATATATTAAGAATATCTAGAGAATTAACTGATTATTTTTCAGATTTAGAAATTGACATTCCAAATTTATCTGACTATTATTCTATGATTTATATTAATAAAGATGTTGAAAAAAGAATAAGTTCTTGCATTATATCAGAAGACATGATTGCTGATAATGCTTCTACAAAACTTTATTCAATTAGAAATACAAAAAAATCTTTAGAAGTAGATATAAAAAACAAGCTAAACCAAATAGTTCATGCTAATAGTAAATATATAATGGATTCTGTAATTACTATTAGAGCAGGAAGATATGTTATACCAGTAAAAGAAGAGTATAGAAGTTATATAAAAGGATTTATTCATGATACATCTAGTAGTGGTTCAACAGTTTATATTGAACCTATGGCTGTTTTTGAGATTAATAATAAAATTAATAATTTAATCATTGAAGAAACAAAAGAAATTGAAAGAATTATGAGTGAATTGTCTAATTTATTATTTCCTATAGTATATTACATTGAAAAAGATATTGAAATAATTGCAAAATTAGATTTTATAAACGCTAAAGCAAAATTAGCTATTGAAATGGATGCAAATATGCCTATTATTTCAAACGAAATAAATTTAATTAAAGCTAGACACCCTTTAATACCTAAAAATAAGGTAGTTCCAATTGACATATATGTAGGAAAAGACTTTTCTACTCTAGTAATTACTGGTCCAAATACCGGTGGCAAAACTGTAAGTTTAAAAACAGTAGGTTTATTATGTATAATGGCTCAGTCTGGTTTATTTATTCCAGCTAACGAAAATAGTAAAACTAAAATATTTGAAAATATATTTGCAGATATTGGTGATGAACAAAGTATTGAGCAATCATTAAGCACTTTTTCAAGTCATATAACAAATATTATTAGTATTGTAAATATGCTTAATAGTAATAGCTTAGTTTTAGTAGATGAATTAGGTTCTGGTACTGACCCTTTGGAAGGTGCAAATTTAGCACTAGCTTTACTTGAATATTTTCACAATCAAGGTGCAATTACTATTGCTACAACTCACTACCACGAGATAAAAAACTACTGTATAACCCATGATGGATTTGAAAATGCAAGCTGTGAATTTGATGTAGAAAAATTAGAGCCTACATATCATTTACTAATCGGAATTCCTGGTAAAAGTAATGCTTTTGCAATAAGTAAACGCTTAGGTTTAAACCAATCTATTTTAGATAGAGCAAATAGCTTAATGAACAAACCTGATACAGATGTTGAAACCTTAATGAAAGAAATTTATGATGATAGAATTTCAATTGAAAATTTAAAAAAAGAAGAAGAAAAAAATCTAAATCAAGTTACTCTTTTACGAAAATCTCTTGAAAAACAAGTATCAGATAGATTAGCTCGTGAAGAAGAAAAAGTTGAAAAAGCGAAAAAAGAGGCTCGAGAAATCTTGCAAGATGCTAAAGATGAAGCCAATAGAGTTATAAGAGAATTAAGTGGTTTAGGTTCAAAGGATTTGAAAAAAGCTAATTCATTAAGAAATAAATTAAATGAAGATTTAAAAGAAACTGAATCATCAAACGGACTAGATTTAAGTGTCCTACTTAAATTAAACAATCAAGAAACAAATAAACCTAGTGGTAAGTCTAATGTTCATATTGAAAATACTGCATCAAAAAACATTTCATCTGAAATAAATCTTATTGGTGAAAACGTAGACACTGCAATAATGGCACTTGATAAATATTTAGATAATTGTGCCATGGCTCATTTAAAACAAGTTAGAGTAATTCATGGCAAAGGCACTGGCAAACTACGTGAAGGCATACACAATTATTTAAAGAAATCTAAATATGTCAGTTCATACAGAATTGCTGGATTTGGTGAAGGTGACTATGGTGTAACAATTGTGGAATTGAAATAATTTTACGTTGGGGACGATCCTTTTCGTAAAAAATTATTTTACAAAAAAGACCGTCCCCAACGTAAAATTTCTTGCAATACAAGTTACATTTAACAAATATTGCAGGAAGCTTGCCAAGAATGAAATCATTTATTTACAAAACTATACTGCCAATGTACATAATGAGATAGATTATACACCCAATGGCAACTATGAGCGCCAGAGTACCCAAAAATGGAAGAAATTTTTCACAATAAAACTCGTCGCTACAAATTTCATCAATAAACCGTTTCATTCTTAGCCTCCTTAACAAGAGTATTCCAACATTCTTGGCGTATTTATTGTATCATAGTATTTTTTGTTTTTCAATACGCCTCACCTTTTGTCTTATTTTAATAAGACATTATTTTTTTATATTTTCTACACTCTTCTTAAGCAATTTCTAAATTGTCTTTGACAAGCACAAGTTCTGCAAGCAGTTGTATTAGGATCACCATTGCGTAATGTGCCACATCCACAATTGCAATTGTTTCCGTTTCTATTTTGTGAGTCATTATTTGAATTGCAACTTGAGCAATTATCATTATCGTCATTTTGTGCATTTATACGGTCAGCCAATTCATCAATACTATTACTCAAAGCCACAATATTTTCATTAAAGCAAGCTAAGTTTCTGCTTAGGCCATTATTCCCATTGCAACAATTTGAGCCACTTCTGTTACTACCGCTTCTAGCATTCCCATTATTACATGATGAACATCTACCCTCACCTGTTCTTGAATTATTACAGTTATTGCAACAAGATGAATTATTATCACCAGCTCTTCCACTTCCGTTATCACCTATAAAATTAATTTCTATAGACCTATTTGATATTCTGCAGAAGATACTAACAATGTATGCTGTAACTAGAGCTATAATTGCATATATAAATGCTGCAATTAAGAAGCTTACACCATATACAGTAAATGTAACAATCAAGAAAATCGCTAGTACAATTGCCGACACTAAGTATGGATTACAAAGAATTTTTTGTAAAGCAATTGCAAATGTGATTGTTGCAATAGGAAATATAAATAAAAATAAAACTATATCCATATTATCCCCTTGTATATTTTATGTTACTAAAGCATTTTTTGACACTCACTTAATTTATATCTTCTATTTTTGTGGATGTTTTTGGAATGTGTCCCCAAAAACATCCTCGTATTCTACACTAACTAAATAAAGACCTGTAGGTGGTAATGTTTTTCCAGCTTTTAATCTATCCTTTGCTTCTAAAATAGTTTTTACATCTTTAGGTTCAATTTTATATGTTCCAACATCAACTAAAGTTCCAGCAATAATTCTAACCATATTATATAAAAATCCATTTCCAGTTAATTCTATAGTAACAATTTCTCCACTTCTTGTAACTTTGGCATCATATATTGTTCTAACACTACTTTTACTACTTGTGCCACTGGCTTTAAAAGATTTGAAATCATGTTCACCAATTAAATATTTTGCTGCTTCATTCATTTTTACTTCGTCAAGTTTCTCTGGAAAATGATATTGTAAATTTCTAAAAATTGCCGTTCCTTGAACTGAATTATTTATAACATATTTATAAGTCTTCTTTTTACAAGTATATCTACTATGAAACTTTTCTGGAACTTCTTCGGCTGATTTAATTCTTATAGATTTTTTTAATTTTGAATTTAATGCATAAGGAATTTTGTCTATTGGGAATTCCTTTTCTAATTTAAAATTAGCAACTTGACCTAAGGCATGAACACCTGCATCAGTTCTTCCAGATGCAATTAAATCAACTTTCTCTCCCGTAACTTCCTCTATTGCTCTTTCTATTTCTCCTTGTATATTAAGTTTAGCTGGTTGCTTTTGCCATCCGCCAAACTCTTTTCCGTCATATTCTATAGTTAATTTAATATTTTTCAATTTACTACTTCCCTTCTTATTCAGTTTTATAATTAAAAATTAATAATATTATTAATTTATTATAATTAACTAACAGGGTATCTTCTTTATAGACACCCTGTCATGCTTAATTATTTACTTTCTATTTTTTTATTTTTTGTTTTTCTATTATTCCAATTTTCTTTCATTTTGTTTATTTTACTAACTTTTTTATCTGAACCAAACCTAGCAGTTACTAAATTTTTAATCAATATTCTTTTTAAAGCGTCTTCTTTTACATCTGCAATCAAAGTTCCATCTTTTGCAATTGACACTTTTCCTGTTTCTTCAGAGACAACAACTGCTATACTATCAGACTCCTTTGAAATACCAATAGCAGCCCTATGTCTAGTTCCCAATTCTTTTGCAATATCTTTATCATCAGCTAATGGCAATATACAAGCTGCTGCAGTTATTTTATTATTACTAATTATTGCGGCTCCATCATGTAAAGGTGTTTTAGGTACAAATATATTAACTAATACTTGTGGTGAAATTTCAGCATCTATTTTTATACCTGTTTCTATTATATCTTGTATTTTAATGTCTCTTTCAAATACAATTAAAGCACCTGTTTTTGATTTAGCCATTTCTTCAACTGCAATAACTACCTTGTAAATGTCTTCTTTAGTTTTGTCTCTTAAACTCTTATCTATTCCAAATAACTTTGAGAATGTGCTTGAACCTAATTGTTCAATAGCTCTACGTAGCTCAGGCTGAAATATAATAAGTAAAGCAATCACTCCATAATTCATAAATGAAGTTAATATAAAATATAATATTTTTAAATCAAGCAAATTACTTAATACTGTAATTATAACTAGTAGTACAATTCCTTTTATTAATTGCCATACTCTTGACTTTTTAGCTACTTTAATAAAATATATCAATAAAAATACTACAATTGTTATATCTAATATAAATGTAACTATTTGCCAAGGATGAGACTGCAATTCACTAATATAATTAGCAAAATTAAAACCAGATAAATTCTCGAACATCACTTTCACTAATGGTAATTACCATTTCTCCTTTCTTTTCTAGTTTAAATACCAAATTAAATAAAATATTAATGTGGCTGATGAAGCAAATAACATACAAATTACAACAATCAATGCAGCTAATTTTCCAATACCTTTTTTTATGTCTATTTTCTTATGAGTTTTTGCTACTTTTTTCTTTTTCGCTTTTTTATTCTTTTTAGCTTTTTCTTTTATGTCATTTTCTTCTTGTTTTTCTTCTACTTCTGTGTTTTCTTCTATATCTACTTTTTTATCTTCTACTACTTCTTCAACATTATTTTCCACTTTGTTTAAACTTTCATTTACTTTTGCATTAGATACTCTTTTTTTATTATTTTTCTTTTTTGCTTTATTTTTTTTTGCCATAATCTTTCCCTTCTTAATCTAACTAAATTTTTATATATCTAGTTTAATCCTAAATTGATTAAAATTCAACACTAAACGTATATTTTTTTATAATTATTCATATCTTATTTTTCCACCACCAATAACTACATCATCATCATAAAATACTACAGACTGTCCTGGTGTAATAGCCCTTTGTTCTTCGTCAAAAACAACTTTTACTTCATCGTTTCCAATCTTTGTAATTTTTGCTTTTTGCTCTTTTGTAGCATATCTTATTTTGGCTCTTACTTGCATTCCATCTTCTATATTTAATAGCCAATTAACATCTGTAGCAATTAATTCACTTTTATAAAGCTCCTTTTCTTCTCCTACTATTAACTCATTACTTTTCTTATTAAATCCTATAACAAATAAAGGTACTGGATTAGAAATTCCTAACCCTTTTCTTTGTCCTATTGTATATTTATATAGTCCAGTATGTTTCCCTAATATTTTTCCATCTTTATTTACAATATTACCATCTGTGCTTTTAAAACCAGCATATTTCTCTAAAAATTCTTTATAATTTCCATTTGGAATAAAACATATATCTTCACTATCAGGTTTAGTAGCTACTTCTAATCCATTTTCCATTGCAATTTTTCTAATTTCATCCTTATTCTCAAAAATTCCTAAAGGAAAAACTATGTGATTTAATAATTCTTTTGGTATATTATATAATACATAACTCTGATCTTTTTTTGTAGAATTAGACTTCTTTAAAACCATTCTTTTATACTTATCATCATATTCTATTTTTGCATAATGACCTGTTGCAATAAAATCAATTCCCATTTCTTTTGCTTTATTATACATAGCACCAAATTTAATAAATCTGTTACATTCTATACATGGATTAGGTGTATATAAATTTCTATAATTACTTACAAAATTTTCGATAACATTCTTAGCAAATTGTTCTTTTAAATCCACTGTTAAATGTGAAATTTTCAATTTATTGCAAACTTTTTCTGCATCTGTTTCATTTTTTGAATCATTCCCCCAAAGTTTAAAGGTTACACCTGTTACATCATATCCTTGTTCCTTTAATAAAATTGCTGAAACAGAACTATCCACTCCTCCACTCATTCCTAATAATACTTTTTTTCTCATAAAATTTCTCCATAACACGTAATTTTCCGAATTTTTTCACAATTATTATAGCATATTATCATTTAGTTTACCATAATTTTATGTAATTTTATTTGCTATTTAGCATATAATATAGTATAATAATTATATGAGTTTTTACATCTTTATGGGGGTGTAAATGGTTTCGACAGTTATTTAGAAATATTTATAGCGAGTAGTGGATGGTTGCTTTGGCCACTTAAAATCAAGCAAATTAAATATAAAAGCTAACAGAAAAGAATTAGCTTACGCTGCTGCTTAATTGCAGCGTCGTCTTATATTTAGAGCCTACTGCTTTATATAAGGCGTTGACTTAAAGTAGGAAACAAATTTGCTTATTCCACTTAAGTAAAGGGTATTTTAAATGGATAAGAATAAAATGTCTTGTTTGTTTACTATTTTATTCCGAAAATAAAAAAACAAACTGCACTCGGAGAAATGAATATGGAAGAGTAATTGGACGCGAGTTCGACTCTCGCCACCTCCACCAAAAAAATAGATAAAGAGCTTTATGGCTCTTTATCTATTTTTTATTTTTAATCTATATCTTTATCTTTTCTATAGAATAAAATTCCTATTATTAATATTGTTATGATTGCTATGCCCGCAATTATCATACCAGTTTCACCCGTAAAAGGTATATCGTCATCTGCAACAGTAGAATCTTCTAATTGTCTATAATAATATGTAATTGTAATATTTTCTGTTCCAATTTTTCCTTCAGCATTATTTGGTAATTCTTCCTCAATTAATTCATATCCTTTTATTTTCTTTGGAGAAGTAGTATATTTATCTCCGTAACTTCCAGTTATTGTTTCAGAATCTAATATTAAACCAGTTTCTTTATCTACATAATTTACTGTGATTTTTCCATTGTTTTCTGCAAACTTTACAACAATATATTTGTCTTCTGTCATATTTTCAAAACTGTCTAAAGTAACTGTTTTATCATCATTAGGTTTAAAATCTATACTATTACCATTTACAGTTATAGTATCAACTACATATCCTTCATCTGGTGTTATTACAATTGGTTTTGTAGAGTTTTCTCCATATTCTACTTCTTCATAAGGTGTTTCTCCTGCACCAGATATTGTTCCACCAGTTCCATCAACACTTGTAATTATATCAAAACTTCTTACTTTATAATAATAAGTTACTATCACTTCTGCAGTATCTGCTATGCCCTCTGCATTTTCTGGTGTATATACTAATTCATATTTATCATCTGAAACTGGCTCTGTTGAATAAGATTCGCCTATTGCAACTTCATATTCTTCATCAGGAGCTATTGATTCTTCAGTATTCTCCAAATAATGGTGCACTGTCAAATTTGATGTTGTTATAACTTGTGGCATATTATATTGTATAGTACAATTTGAGCCACCTTGTCCACGCTCTAAATAAAATATACTTAATGTATGTTTCTCAGTTACATTTTCAGATAAATCTTTTCCTAAAATGTCTGTTAAATTTTCGGTTTTATTTATAGATGCTCCTTCTGCTTTTAATCCTAAGTATGTATTAACTTCTTTAGTTGCAAAATTTATTTCAGCTGATATTGGATCATGTATACCGCCCAAATCAATAACTAATTTTCCATCTATATATACCCAAAGATCATCATCTCCAGAAAACTCAAATATAATATCTTCTTTATTTTCTCCTTGAGTTAATCCATCTCTAGTCATATAAAAGTTTATATCAGTTTTCAATCCAAAATGATATATAGCATTTTCTCCATCAACTGAGTTAAATGGGAAGAATCCTTGCCATTCTTTTGAATTTCTATAATAAGTATTTTTATTTAAATTTCTCACCATGTTAACATTACTTTGAGCTATACCATCAGGAAAGTTTATATCCTCAACATTACTATCCATTCTATATGTACCATTACCTAAATTAGTAAAAGGAATACCTACATTTGTATATACTTCTTTTCCATTATTAGTTGATTCATCAAAAATTCCTGCTTGTGGATAATTAAATACTATATTTCCATTTGCATCTAAATTTTCTGCCGCTATATTTGGATATGGCATATTTGAATTTTCTATTCCTTCAGATCTTTTAGTCCATAAATTATACCCTTTATTATTTATGACCATCCCATTTATAACAGTATTTTTTCCATCATTAAAATATATTCCTTGATTATAATGATTTTCATCCTCTAGAGAATATGTCAAACTATTAAATGTATTAGTATCGTACTTAAATATTGTTGCTGGTTGATATTTTATCTCTTCTTCATCAGCAGTAATATCACTATTTCTCTTTTTGCTTATAACTTTAATTTCTGATATATTCATAAATGTACTAGCCAAAAAAGTAAACAATAAGGCTACTAATAATATTATGATCAAAAGTTTCTTATTCCCTTTCATTTTTTATCACTCCTTATATACTATAATACAATTATAACCTATCATTTTCTCTCTATTTAATCAATCTAAAAATGACAATACTCACAAAAGAATACTTTTTCTAATTCCTTTAAATGGCTATTTTTCGATTTTATATTACATATATTTTATTTTTTTGTCATTTTTGTAACATTATTTATTCTTATATTTTCTATACACTATATATCCAATTAAACTTCCTATAATAATTATTATTATTGTTAATTTACTCTCACCTGTTTGAGGTAATATTGTATCAGAAACTGTATTATCATATTCTGTTACATCTTTTTCAGAAAATTTAACAACAACAAATTTATCTTCAATCACATTTTCAAAGCTTGGTAAAGTATACCTTCCTTCTTCATCCGCTTCAAACTCTATATTATTATTATTCACAAGTATATTATTAATTTTAAAGCCGTTCTTTTGGTATAATTATTATTGGTTTTACACTATTTTCTCCATACGCAACTACTTCATAAGGATTTTCATCTTGCCCACTTATTGTACCTCCTGCGCCATCTACACTCGTAAAAATATTAAACTTTTTTGTTTTAACTTCCTCTGGCAAATTATATTCTATTTTACAATTTGACCCTCCTGCTCCTCTTTCCAAATAAAATATACTTAGTGTGTGATTAATATTTACATCATTACCTAAATCTCCACCTAATATTTCATTAAGATTACTCTGCTTACTTATTTGTGCTCCATCAGATTTCAATCCCAAATAAACATTTACTTTCTTTGTAGCAAAATTAATTTCAGCTGATATAGGATCATGAATTCCACCTAAATCTATTACTAATTTTCCATCTATAAAAATCCAAAGGTCATCATCTCCTGAAAACTCAAATACTATATCTTCACTATTTGGACCTTGGGTTTTACCATCACTAGTCATAAAAAAATTTATATCACTTCTTATTCCAAAATGATAAATGGCATCTTCTCCGCTTGATGAATTAAATGGAAAAAATCCCTGATATTCATTATCATCTAATCCAATATAAGAATTTTTAGGAATATTGGTTATCATATTCACATTACTTTGTGGAATACCTCCTTCAAAATGAATATCTTCTATATCGCTATCCATCATATATCTATCATTACCTAAATATTCGAAAGGTAAACCAACATCAGTATAAATTTCTTTTCCTTCAGTTGTAGAAAGGTTAAAAATTCCGGCTTCTGGGTAATTGAATTGTATATTGTTATTTTCATCTAATTCTGATTTTACAATTCCCTCGTAAGGCTTATCTTTATTCAATATACTTTCAGAATCTTTAGTCCAGATATTATATTCAGCATTATCTATTTTTTCACCTTTTATCTCAGTAGTTAATTCTCCTTTATTAAAATAAATCCCTTGTGTTCCTTCTTCTAAATTCTTCGTTAATTCATTAAATTTCTCAGTATTGTATTTAAAAATAGTTGCCTTCTGATATTTTATTTGTCTTTGACTATCTTCATCTCTATCTACAATAGATTCACTATTGCATTTTAAACTAGTAATAGAGATATCAAATTCATACATCAGATTTACTATTAATATAATTAATATTAATAAAATTGCTATTATTTTCTTATTCATTATATTTACCTCTTATTTTTTATTAATCAATTAATTATATTTTTTACATTATTCTTCTTTTTATTACATTTTTATTTTATACAAATAAAAAATTGCAAACTAAATTGTTTGCAATTTTTTTAGAAATGTATTATTTCATTATATATATCAATAGCATATTTATCTGTCATTCCTGATATATAATAAATTATCGCTTGAACATAATCTTTCTCATTATTTAGATCAAATAATATTTTGTTTTTTAATCCTTTTCTATCTCCTATATTCCAATATTTATTAATCCAATTACTAAAATTATTAAATAAATTAGGATAATATTTTGAATTTTTTAAAATTTCATTTTGAGTATCTTTACCTTTATAACTTTCCTTTAATATGTCAAAAATTTGATTTATTACCAATTCAAAATATTTATTAGAAGGATTCATTCTTTTTGAACCATAAATATATTTATAGTTAAATGCTTTTATTTTATCCATTTTTTCCAGCATTTCATCAGATAATCTTAGCCCTACTTCTGGAGAGGAATTTTCACAAATATCTGTTACAAATGAATTAATTAAACTAGTATTACTTGTTTTATCTTTTGACTTAGTAATTTCTTGTAATTCATTTAACGTTTCATCGTCCAAGAATTTTTCTTCTATTGCATCTTCTATGTCTCTTCCTAAATAAGAAATTTTGTCTGAAATTTTAACAATACATCCTTCCCAAGTATATGGAGGATATTGATTAGGTCTCTCATAATTATTTAAATCAATAGCTTCTTCTCTAGGTTTCAAGCTTTTTTCATCTATTTCTCCACAATGTGAAATTATTCCATCTCTTACTGCATAAGTTAAACATAAATTTTGTTTATTACCTTCATAATCATCTAATAATTCTATATCATCAACAATATGTAATCCATTTTGTTCATGCCAAAATGTTTTACCTAATTCTCGTTTAGATATCTCTGATAATATTTTTTCACCTTTATGTCCAAATGGTCCATGTCCAACATCATGTCCACAAGCTATAGCCCTAGTAAGTTCACTATTTAATCCTAAATAGTTAGATATCGTATAACTTATTGATTCAACATAATTTACATGCTCTATTCTTGTACAAATATGATCATTTTCAGGAGAATAAAATACTTGAGTTTTATGTTTTAATCTATTATACGCATTTGTATGTAGAATTCTATTAAAATCCCTTTCAAAACAAGAACGTATATCTCCTTTTTTTGAATATAATTCCTTTTCTCGTTTTATCATTTGACTCCATTTAGGATTATTTTCATTTGCAGAAACATCTTTAAACAAATTACTCTTCATATAATAAACCTTTCTATTTAAAATTTATTCTTCTTTTTTCTTTTTAAATACAAAAACTTTACTAAATACATAATTACCTATTATAACTAATACTTGTGAAATTAATTTAACTATTTTATCATTTCCTTTAAGCCATGTTACTCCTATGAACATTATTATCATATCTAGAAATAAAGTTGCCAATCTTGAAGTAACAAATTTTCCAAGTTCCTTTACTTTATTTTTTTCTTTACTTTCAAAAACATATTTTCTATTAGTTACATAAGCAAAAGCAACACCTGCTGCCCATGACAAAATATTAGCAATTTGTAATTGAATAGCATTCTCTGGATTTAGTATTGTAAATATTAATAGATAATATACTGCTAATGAAACTACTGTAGTTAGAACGCCAAATATTAAATACATTATTATTTCTTTTGTAAAAACTTTTTTTAATATATTTTTAATTTTATCCTTATTATTATCTTTTTTCATTTTTTGCTCCTAACTTAAGAATTTATTACATTCATAATATTAACATATAAATTTATATTTTTTCAATAACTTACGTAAATTTTATGTAACTTTAATTAAAATAGTTGTATTTTTCTTCTAAAAGTTGTATAATATTCTACACGCGGTATTCTCATTGTAATGCAACTTGGAGGAGTTAATCATGACAATGAAACAGATCTTGTACGAAAAAGCAAGCAAGTATTTTCGGTTAACATGGGTATTTTGTATAGGTATCATTTTTATGTGTGGTATGTTATTTCCACTGATGCCTAAACAAGTGTCTGAAGCAGATTATCAGACTTATCTCAATATTGCAACCGAAATCTACAATGGAAAAGAAAATGATGAAGATTCAGTAATAGTCGTAGAAAAGAATGGAGGAACTATCACTGTTTACAACAAGGAGGAGCCTCTTTCTGAATCTATTACTTTTACATTTGGTGAGGAGGGCAATATATCTCATATCAAAAGGGGACAGATGAATCCTTATGCTCTCTTCACATTGCCTAAAACATTCATTTTCCTTTTCCTTATAAGCATCCCGATTGCTCTTTGTATTACTTGCTTGCTTATCGTTGCAACCTGGATTAAGGAGAGGCTATAGCCTCTCCTTTGTTTTTTATTTATTTAGTTCATTCTCTATATTTAATAACCTATTATATTTGCATACTCTATCTGTTCTGCAAGGAGCTCCTGCCTTTATTTGTCCACTATTGGTTGCCACTGCTAAATCAGCTATAAATGTATCTTCTGTTTCACCTGAACGATGTGAAATAATTGTTTTATATCCATATTTTCTTGCCAAGCTAATTGTTTCTAAAGTTTCACTCAATGTTCCAATCTGATTTGGTTTTATTAAAATGCAATTTGCTACTTTTTCTTCTATTCCCTTTAATAGCCTATTTTTATTTGTAACAAATAAGTCATCTCCTACTAATTGAATTTTATTTCCAATTTTCTTTGTTAGTTCTTTCCATGACTTCCAATCCTCTTCTGCTAGTCCATCTTCTATGGACATAATTGGATACTTACTTGCTAAACCAACAATATAATCAATCATCTCAGCTTTAGTTTTATAAATATCTGTTTTCCAAAAATAATAGCCTTCTTTATTAATTTGTCTTGCAGCTTCATGCATTTCTGTACTAGCAATATCTAATGCTAATTTAAAATCTTTTCCTTCTTTAAATCCTGCCTTTTCTATTGACTTTAAAATTAACTCTATTGCTTCTTCATCATTTTCTAAATCTGGTGCAAATCCTCCTTCATCTCCAACAGATGTAGTTAATCCTTTCTTTTTGAGTAATTCTTTTAACACTTTATACACTTCAGTGCACATTTGAAGCATATCTCTAAAACTTTTTCCTCCTACAGGTACAATCATAAATTCTTGAATATTTAAATTATTATTAGCATGTTTCCCACCATTTAAAACGTTCATCATTGGAAGTGGCATTTCTTTTGCATTTATACCACCAATATATTGGTACAAAGGTATTTGAAGGGTATTAGCAGCAGCTTTTGAAATAGCTAATGATACTCCTAAAATTGCATTTGCACCTAACTTTGATTTATTTGGTGTTCCATCCAATTTTATCATTATCTGATCTATTTCTTTTTGATTAAATACATTCATACCAGTTATAGCTTTTGAAATTTTTTTATTTACATTATCCACAGCCTTATATACACTTAATCCATTATAAGTTTGCATATCTCCATCTCTAAGCTCCACTGCTTCAAAGCTTCCTGTAGATGCTCCTGAAGGCACCATTGCAATACCTTCTACACCACTTTCTAATGATATCTTAACCTGTATAGTAGGATTTCCTCTTGAATCTAAAACTTGCATTGCTTCTATATTTTCAATATAATCTGTATACATATTTTCTCCTTTCTAAAAAACTATTATACAAATTATTTCCATATTTTGAAAATATATACAAAATCTATTTTTCTATTTCCAATGAAATTCTACCACTTTTAGTTTTGCCTAATATATTAATTATTCTAAATCTGCCTTTTCCTCTTATTGTAATATAATCACCATTTTCTACATTTTTAGAAGGTCTAATTTCTTCTTTAAAATTTACAAAAACTCTTTCTTCTTCCAATATCTTATTTGCATCATTTCTCGAACATCTGGCAAGTTCCCCAACAATACAATCTAATCTCATAGATGGAACATTTATTTTGAATATCTGCTTTTCAGGTGGTATGTAAATAAGTTCGTCAATATTGTGAATTTCTATATTTGATTTTTGAAATCTAGTCAATCCTTTTAGATTTTCATTTATATACTTAGATAAGTCTTTCTTGACAATTATATCAGCCCCATTATCTCTTACAATTATATCTCCAACCTTTTCTCTTTTAATTCCTAGTTTCATTAAACCACCTAAATATATTCTATGTTCATATTTTCCATTTAAATTATTAGGTAAAGTTATTCTAATTATAGATAATAAATTATTAACCTCTTCTTGATTTATATATTCCAAATTATTTGAAAATACTATAATATTTCGTTCCGAATCTTTATATCCACCGAAAAATTTATAATTTTCACTTTTTCTTAATTCTAATATTTGCCTTATAATAGATTGTTGCCTTAAGTCTAAGAAATCAGTTGACTCAATTTTATTTCTATTTTGAGCAAATTTTATCTTATCTAGAACTTTAGCAATTAGTATTTTGTCCTCATCCTTTTGTTGTTTTGTTAAATCTGATTGTTTATCCATATTCATTCTCCTACTAGGTCATTATTAACGAAAAAAAGAGTAGTATTCTACCCTTTTTAGTTTGGCTGGGGTACTAAGATTCGAACTTAGGAATGTCGGAGTCAGAGTCCGATGCCTTACCACTTGGCGATACCCCAATATGTACTTAATTACTATATCACAAAATCAAGTTGTTTGCAACATAAATTTATAAATTTAAATATACCTTACAAAACAGTAAGAAGGCTAAAACCTACATATAGGCAATAGCCTTCTTACTGTATTAGATAGAAATTGCTTTAACTTTAGTTGGAAGAAGTTTTATTACATTTTGCATGCACCAAAACTTTCCTTCCAGGGCTTTCTTCTCTTTCGCTTAAGTTACCATTTTTGACATCTTCAATTGTAAAGAGTCTTCGACAGATAGGGCAGATATCTCCTTGCCTCGGGAATTTGCTTATTCCTTTTGTTCTTATTGTAGCGTAGTAAGAACCATCTTCCAGATTCTTCAGACTCATAACATAAGGAATATTGCGACGGCCACACCTGTGATTTTGATCAATCATCTGTATGGTTCCCCTATAGGTTAGAAGATAAATACCAAAGATTACAATCTCTTTAAGCGGTGTTTTTGCTTTTGATGTTTCATATTTCAAGTGCCTCAGCCGAGCAAGCTCATCCATCTCATTTAGAGAATTTAAATGGCTTACTGTAAAATCATAGGTATCCACAGTAGCTTTCAACTCTCTAACAGTAACCATCTTAATCACTCCTAACTAATAATTACAAATGTTAGCCAATTGAGTTAATTGCGAACAACTTACAAATGTATCATATACCTTAATTTAACATTTTTCAACTATTTTTGATGCTAATGTCCTTTTATACTCCTCTAAAATCAAAATTTGGTACATATTCTTCTTCATGCTTTTCCAAATCTTGCATATATCCATTTTCTAAATCTAAAGAATATAAATAACTTTCTATTTCTCTATATTCCTTAATATTAATCTTTCTATCTAATTTTTCAATTTTTTTAGCTTTAAAAGTAGGAAAATATTGAGCCATAACACTAACATAAACATCTTGAGGCATATTTTCTTTAATCCACTTTAATATTCTTTTAGAATTTTGCATATAATTTGGTAAAATTAAATGTCTTATAATAAGTCCTTTTTGAATAATACCATTATCATCAAATATTGGACTACCTACCTGTTTATACATTTCTTTAATTGCTTCAGTCGCTATTTTAAAATAGTTTGGAGCTGATGAGTACTTTATAGCTATATCATCTGAATAATATTTCAAATCTGGTAAATACACATCTACATATCCATTTAATGCTTTTATTGTTTCTATATTTTCATAACCATTTGAATTATATATTATTGGAATATGTAATCCTTTATTTTTTGCTATTTTAATAGCCTCTATTATCTGATAAGCATACATTGTAGGTGTAACTAAATTTATATTGTTTACTTTTCTATCTTGTTGTTCTAAAAAAATTTCAGCAAGTCTTGAAATGGTAATTGGTTTTCCTTTTCCTTCTTGGCTAATATCATGATTCTGACAAAAAACGCAACGTAAATTACAATTACTAAAAAATATTGTTCCTGATGATTTAGTATCATTTCCAACTCCACTAATACATGGTTCTTCAAAGTCATGTGATGAAACTAAAGCAATTTTTATTTCACTGCCTAATTTACAAAATCCTTTTTCATCTTTTAATCTATTAACTTTACATTCTCTTGGACAAACTTCACATTTTTCTAATTCTTTTATTTTTTGAAATTTCATATCAGCTCACTTCCAATTTAAATATTTATACCATAATAAATATTATAGCATATTTTGCAAAAATGTGCTATAATACATTTACTTATTACTTTAATTAGGAGGCTTAAAATGTTATCACAACCAAAATTAGAAAATGGAATTTTTGAAGATACATATACAACTAGTTTTTCTCAAACTGGTATACATGAATTTTTAACAAATAAATCAATATTATCTATATTAGAAAATATAGCTGGTAGGCATAGTGCTTATGTCCATTTTACTTTTACTGATATTTCAAAATATAATTTAACTTGGGTACTTCTTAATTGGAAATTAAAAGTTCTAAAAAGAATTGGTGGAGAAGAAAATATTAGAATACAAACTTGGGGAAGGCTTGCTACTAAAATTTTTGTTCTAAGAGATTTTAAAGTATTCAATGACAAAGGCGATTTATGTGCTATAGCAACTTCAAAATGGTGCTTAGTTGACACAACAAAAGGCAAAATTGCCAAAATACCTGAAGATATAGATAAAATATATGGTGGTTTTCATGATGAATCAGTTTTTAATATTACTGATGTTCCAAAGTTAGTAGAACCTACCTCTGAACCTATTTCTACAGATACATATAAAATACGTAGATTTGACCTAGACCTAAATAAACATGTTCATAATTTAAATTACCTAAATATTGCTTATGAACTTTTACCTGAAGAAGTTTATGACGGAGAAGAATTAAATAATGTTGAAATATTATATAAAAGAGAATTAAAATATGGCGATATTGCAAAATCATATTTATATAAAGATAATAATGAATATACTATAGTTATTAAAAGCTTAGATGATAGTGTTTTACATTCTATAATTAAATTATTTTAAAAATAGGTGAGCCAAACAATGCTCACCTATTCTTTTTCACTCAAAAACTTTTTTAATAATTGACTTCTACATTTTTCTTCAAAACTATCATCTAATTGTTCAAGACTGATATTTTCGTTGTATTTGCGTTCTAAACAATATTTAATAATATAATCAGCTACTTCTGGATTTTTAGATAGAAGTGGACCATGAAGATAAGTAGCGATAACATTTTTCTTAAAAAAGCCCTCTTCTTTATCTCCGAATTTGTTACCATTTCCATATAGTACCTTTCCAAAAGGAGACTTTATATTAAAAGTCTGTCCTCCATGATTTTCAAATCCAATAACTTCTGTTTCAATACTATCTAGCTTTGCTTGTATAACTATATTTCCTATACATCTCTTTTTTCTGTCAGGTTCAGCTTCTGTATAATAATCAAAGATTTCTAATCCAGGAATTATATTTCCTTCAACGCCCTTATAATATTTTCCAAATAACTGGTAAGCTCCACAAATTAATAAAAAGAAAACACCTTCAGATATAGCATCTTTAATATCTTTCTTATACTTTATTAAATCATTAGAAAGTATAGATTGCTCATTATCTGCTCCTCCACCAGCAAAAACAATATCATAAGAAGCAAAATCTGGAACTTTATCACCTATACTATACCTATCTATAATTAAATTTATTTTTCTTTTTTCAAGCCTATACTTTAAAACCTGTATATTCCCATAATCTCCATATAGTTCAAGCATATCAGGATATAAATATAATAATTTTAGTTCCTTCATTATTTATCTCCTTTTTTATTTTTTAATTGTCCAAAATCAAAAATTTCTTTTCTAGTAGGTTGCAAAGCAGTATAATTTGCAATTACATATTTTTTTGTTTTCGTTTTATATAATGCTTTTACGGCTTCAGCTAAACTAGTATAAGGCTCAATTTTATTTATATCAAATCCACTATTTTTTATTCTAATAGCAATATCATAAGCTCTTGTTCCTGAAGTAATTATTCTTGAAACATTTTTAACTTCAAAATTTATATCCCAAATCCACGATACATCATGTCCATCAGCACTATTATCATTTAATACAAATAATAACTCCTTTTCTTCATCATCTTCATTTAAAGTTCTTAATGATACATTCGCTCCTGTTGGATTTTTGGCTAAATTAATAATTGTTTCACAACCTTTTATTTTTACATTTTCTGCTCTACCATTATCTAATTTAAATGTTTTTAATGCTTCTATTGCATCTAATTTATATATTTTTGCTACACTAATAACAGCTGCATAATTATACACTGTGTAAATATTATTTGCTAATGTCTTATACTCAATTCCATCTTCATAAAAAGTTCTATCATTTAAATTAACATCTTTAATCTCTGTAAATAAAGGTTCTTCACCGTATCCACAAGTAGGACATTTAAATTTTCCAATATGAGAATATTGATAATATTCATATTTAAGCCTTGTTTTATCAAAAGGGCAAAATTTTCCTTCTCCCGCTTCACTTTGTTCCTTTGTAGCATATTTATATTTATCTACACTAAAATAATACACATTTTTATTATTTTCATTTGCCCTTCCTAATCTAGCAACATTTGGGTCATCATTATTTAAAATCAAATTTCCTTCGTAAGTTTTTAAAAATTCATTTATTTTTAATATTAAACTTTCTACTTCACCATTTCTATCTAGTTGATCTCTAAAAAAATCAAGGACTACCAAAGTATCTAATGGTATTTTCTTAAACACTATTGGTACATAGCTTTCATCTACTTCAAATGTTACAAAATCAGCTTTAATTTTGCCTGTTAATGTACAATTTTTTATAAGAGTAGTAATAATTCCTGTCTCCATATTATTACCTTCTCTATTGCTTACTACATTTTTATTGTTTTTTTCTATCATATATCTAATTGCATTATTGGTTGTTGTTTTTCCATTTGTGGCTGTTACAGCAATTACTGGGCAATCAATTTTTATACTTTTTAAAATATCTGAACTTAATTTTTTTACTATTTTACCTAGCAAATTACCATTATCCTTATGTAATATTTTGCATAAAATATTTGCGAAAAAATTTAATATTTTTGCAAATATAATAACTAGCACATTATACATTTTTAATCCTCTCAAAAAATTATATTTATTTACATTATTTTGTTTATAATCACTTGCATATCATTTAAATCAATTTCTTCACTCTCACCTGTTGCCATATTTTTCAAAGGTGCTTTACCAGTTTCTATTTCATTATCTCCAATTGTTATAACAAATTTTGCTTGTTTCTTATCTGCATATTTTAGTTGAGCTTTTAAACTTCTTCCCATAATATCTTTTTCAGCATAAATTTCATTTTCTCTTAATTTCTCAACATATTTAGTTGCATATAAATTTGCCTTATCTCCTATATAAGCTACAAATATTTGCATATTTTTTTCTAGATTTAAATCAGGATTATTATCTAAAAATACTCCTATTAATCTTTCCATTCCAGTTGCAAATCCTACTGCAGGAGTTTTAGCTCCACCTAATTCTTCAGCTAGACCATCATATCTTCCTCCTCCTAAAACTGTTAATCCATCTATTTTTGAAACAAATTCAAATACTGTTCTTGTATAATAATCTAAGCCCCTTACTATATTACTATCTACTTTATACTCAATGCCTAATTCATTTAATGTGTTTTTTACATTTTCAAAATGTGCTTTGCAATCATCACATAAATAATCCAAAATTTTTGGAGCATTTTGATTTAGCTTTTTGCAAGTTTCCTCTTTACAATCTAATATCCTTAATGGATTTTTTTCAAATCTAGTTTTGCATGTATCACAATATTTGTCTAAATTTGGTCTTATAAAATCTCTTAATGCTTCTTTATATTTATTTCTACATTCAGGACATCCAATACTATTTATATTTAATTCTATATCTTTAATATTTAATTTTTCGAAAAACTTATTGCACATTTCAATGACTTCTACATCAGCCATAAATGAATCAGAGCCAAATAATTCTGCACCAATTTGATTAAATTCTCTTTGTCTACCTTTTTGAACATTTTCATATCTATACATAGACATTTTGTACCATAATTTTATTGGAGATGGCTCACTTGCCAAACCATCTTCTATATATGCTCTAACTACTCCTGCAGTTCCTTCTGGTCTTAAAGCTATTTTTCTTCCACCCTTATCTTCAAAATTATACATTTCTTTTTGCACTACATCTGTAGTTTCTCCAACACCTCTTTGAAATAAGTCTAAGCTTTCAATTACCGGTGTTCTAATCTCATTATATCCATATTTTTCGAACAAATTTTTAGCTATTTTTTCAATATATTGCCATGTTACAACTTCTTTAGGCAATATATCTCTTGTCCCTTTTAGTTTTTGAATCATATTAAACTCCTTTCTTATAAATTAACTATTTCTATTTTTTTCATCTCCAATTGTTGTCGCAATCCCATGCCCCGGATAAACAAAAGTATTTTCTGGTAGTGAAAATAATTTTTTTAAAGACTTTTTCAACTCCCTTGGATTTCCTGTAGGCAAATCAGTTCGACCATATCCCATACACATTAATGTATCGCCAGTAAATACAATTTCTTCATTTCTACAATATAAACTTGTTCCATCATTAGTATGTCCGAGGAGTAATTATAACTTCTAATTCAATATTTCCAACATGTAAAACATCTTTATCATCAACTCTTGAATCAATATTTGTAAAAATGTCCATTCCTATAGTATTAGATAAATTAATTTCACTATTATTAATATTTTCAGCACCTTTTCTACTAATTAATATTTCTCCTCCATAAATTTCTTTGAGTTTTTCAGCTTCTTCAATATGATCCAAATGTGAATGTGTTAAATATATATATTTTAACTCTGCATTTAATATTTTTAGCATTTCAACTATTTTATCTATTTCTCCACCTGGATCTATACATATTGCTTCTTTTGTTTTTTCATCTTGCATGATATAACAATTTGTGTAATCATCTATTAAACTCGATTTTACTTCAATCTGCTTTAGTATCATGATTTATCCTTTCTTTTGTTTTAACATATTATTATTTTTTACGTTTTACATCATATACACTATCTATTTTTCCTAATTCTCTTTGTGCTTTTGTTAAATCTTCTATATTTTTTACTTCCAAAGTAAGTTCAACAGTTGCAATTTTCTCCTTACTAGCTTTTGCAGAAACAGCAACTAATTTTGCATTAGTATTTCCTATTACTCTTATAACATCTGCAAGTAAGCCTTCTCTATCATTAGCAAATACTGTAATATCAACATTATAAGCTGACTCTTTCTTTTCATCCCAGTATACGTCAATAATTCTGCCTTCATCTTGTAACAAATCCTTAACATTTTTGCAATCTTTACGATGGACTGTCACACCTCTTCCTCTAGTAATATATCCTATAATTTCATCTCCTGGCACTGGATTACAGCATTTTGAAAGTCTAACTAAGCAATTATCTATTCCTTTTACTATAATTCCAGTTTTTGAAGATTTTGCCTTTGGTGTAGTTTGTAGTTCAACAATCTTTTCTTCAACATTTTCTTCTTCATGGAACTTTCTATATTCTTCTAATGTTCTTGCAATTATTTTATTTGCAGTAATTGAACCAAATCCAACTGCTGCATACATATCGTCTAAAGTCTTAAAAGAATATCTTTGAAGAGCTGGTGTATAATATTTTTGAATAAACAACTCTTCTTCATCCATTCCTATTCTTTTAATTTCTTTTTCTATTAGATCTTTACCTTTTGCTATATTTTGTTGTTTTTCATTTTTCTTAAACCATTGTTGAATTTTAGTTTTTGCTGATGTACTTTGAACAAACTTTAGCCAATCTCTACTTGGACCTTTACTGTTATCATTTGTAATAATTTCAACAATATCTCCACTTTTTAACTTTGTTACTATTGGCATCATCTTGCTGTTAATTTTACAGCCAACCATTTTATTTCCAACTTCTGCATGTATCATATATGCAAAATCTATTGGTGTACTACCCTTTGGAAGTGTTTTTATTTCTCCTTTTGGAGTAAATACATAAACTTCATCCTCAAATAATTCTGTTTTTAGTGTTTTCATAAATTCTTGAGGATCTTGCATATCCTTTTGCCATTCCAAGCTTTCTCTTATCCAAGCTAATTTATCATCTGTAACAACAACATTTGTCTTTTTACCTTTTAAAAATCCTGATTCTTTATATGCCCAGTGCGCCGCAATACCAAATTCAGCAATTCTATGCATATTATATGTTCTTATTTGTACTTCGAAAGGCGTTCCATTTGGTCCAATCAATGTTGTGTGAAGTGATTGATACATATTAGGTTTTGGGACAGCAATATAATCTTTAAATCTTCCTGGCATAGGTGTATAAAGTTCATGTACAACGCCTAAAGCTGCATAACAATCTTTTACCGAATTTACTAAAATTCTTAATGCAAATAAATCATAAATTTGGTCTAAAGTTTTATTATCTCTTTGCATTTTTCTATAAATAGAGTATAAATGCTTTGCTCTTCCAGTAATTTCACCTTCAATTTTTTCTTTTTTCAAATTAACTTTTATTTCTTCTTTTATTTCATCAATGAATTTAAGTCTTTCTTCCCTCTTTTTATCTATTCCTTGAGCAATCTCCCTAAATTCTTCTGGATATAAATATTTAAATGCTAAATCTTCAAGTTCCCATTTCAAAGAATACACACCAAGTCTATTTGCAAGTGGTGCATATAAATCCATAGTTTCTCTTGAAATAGCTATTTGTCTATCTCTGGTTAAATATTTAAGAGTTCTCATATTATGCAATCTATCAGCTAATTTTATAAGTATAACTCTTATATCTTTACCCATTGCAAGAAACATTTTTCTATAATTTTCAACTTGTTGTTCTTCTGCACTTACATAATTAATTTTTCCAAGTTTAGTAACACCATTTACCATCTCAGCTATCTCTGGACTAAATTCTTTTGAAATATCTTCTATTGTAACATCAGTATCTTCTGCTAAATCATGCATTAAAGCTGCACAAATAGTAGCATCATCTAATCCTAAAGTAGATAGTATATATGCAACGTGTACAGGATGAATTATATAAGGCTCACCCGATTTTCGCTTTTGATCTCCATGATGAGCAACAGCATAATTATATGCTTTCATTATTAACTTTGAATCTGATTTTCTATTATGTTTTTTCATTTCAGTTATTACGTCTTTAATTGTAACATCTTTAACTTCTGACATATATACTTCCCCCCCTACTTAAGATTTTTGTACAAATATCTTAATTAAATACTTGCCCTCATATCTTTTAAAGTTATTTGTACATTTTCTAAGTCTTTAAATCTATTTACACTTATATTTCCAACTACATCTACTTTATCACCAATTTGATATTTTTCTGCAAATTCACCCATATTAAATCCTATAGCATCAATATAAGTATTTCCATCTAATAAAACTAATTTCAAATGTTTTCCATCTGATAATGTTCTAATTGATATAATTTTTAAATTTTTATATAAAATAACAGGCATATTGTTACTTTCACCAAAAGGTTCCAATAATGTTATTTTATCAATAGAACTAATATCTATATCTGAAGAATTAATCTCCTCATCAATTAATAGTTCTGGTTCTAAGTTTTCAATATTTTTTGTTTTTGTATACTTAATAATTGCATTCTTAAAAGCATCATAATTTTCTGTTTTTAAGCTTAATCCTATTGCCATACTATGCCCACCAGATGCAGTCAAATATTCTCTGCAATGATAAACTGCATCATGCAAATCAAATCCTGGTATACTTCTTCCAGATCCTTTGGAATTTTCTCCTTCAAAACAAATAAGAATACTTGGCTTATATGTAAGTTCTGTTACTTTTGAAGATACAATTCCTATAACACCATGATGCCAACCCTCTTTTCCAATCACTATACAAGGATCGTCTTTTTCTTTTGCAATCAATTCTATAGCTTCATTATATATTTTCTTTTCTACATCTTGTCTTTGCCTATTATATTCCTCTAATTTTCCAGCCAATTTTCTTGATTCTATGGGATCATTAGTTAAAAAAAGCTCTAAGGCGTCCTCTTGATGTCCCATTCGACCACAAGCATTTATTCTTGGTGAAATTCCAAATGAAATAAAGCTAGAATCAATCTTTTTAATTCCAATCGTATCTATTAAAGTTTTTAAGCCGATATTTCTAGTAACAGCAACAAGTTTTAATCCTAATTTGGCAATAACTCTATTTTCATCTATTAATGGTACTATATCAGATATTGTTCCAATACAAGCAATATCCATATATTTAAGCCATTCGTTTTCATTTAAATTAAGTTTCATACTTAAGGCTTGAGCTAATTTAAAAGCAACTCCACATCCAGCTAACTGATTGAAAGGATATTCGTTATCTTTTCTTTTAGCATCTACAACAGCAATAGCTTTTGGTAATTCTTCAGGAACTTCATGATGATCTGTTATAATAACATCAATTCCTAAATTTTTAGCTAATTCAACTTCATTAACTGCAGTTATTCCACAGTCAACTGTAATCATTAATTTATATCCTTCTTTTGCAATTTCTTTTATTGCATCTTCATTAAGTCCATATCCTTCATCAAGTCTATTAGGAATATATGTTCCGAACTTCAATTCCTCTATCACTCATAAATCTCTTTAAAATAGTTGTACTTGTAATTCCATCAGCATCATAATCTCCATAAATAACAATTTTTTCATTGTTTTCCATTGCCTTTAAAATTCTATTAACTGCTATTTCCATATCTGGTAGCTTAAAAGGATCATGAAAATCTTTTCTCGTTGGATTTAAAAATATCTCTATTTCTTCATCAGATAGATTCTTTTCTGCAAGTTTTTGTGAAATAATATATGTTAAATTAAACTTTTTAGATATTTCTGCAATTCTAGCATTATCATTTTTTTTCAGCTTCCATTTTTTGTTCATTTAATATTTCCTCTCTATACAATCTCTCCTTTTAATAAATCTTTATCTTTAAGAATTTATTTAACAGTAGTTATTCTCTTTAACTACTGTTTTTTATAATTTTTATTGTATATATTTTACCTCATTTATCAATATATTTCAATGGATACAAAAAAATTTTCGTTTAAGGCTCAGTCCTCAAACGAAAATTTATTCGTATTCTCTTTCTAAACATTCATTTAAATATATTTTACTTATTAATTTTAATTCGTTTTTGTTTTCTTTAGATAAATCAAAAGAATATATTTTTTTTGCATCTGCTAGTACAATATATCTAATAGCTTTAATTGTAGTATCACTAATTTGCATAGCTCCTTTATCTATTCTTCCGCATTCTTCACACTTAAATCCATTATCTTTAAAACTAAAATATCTTAATTTTTCTTTTTTATAACACTTTGCACATTTATCTATTATAGGTCTAAAACCTATAATACTTAAAAGTCTTATTTTAAATATAGAGTAAATAAAGTCTAAATCTTTATCAGATTCTGAAAACATATATATGGTGTTTAAAGTAAGTTGTAAAATTCTATAGGTATTTTGATTTTCATCTGTTACATCATTGACAATCTTAGCAACTCTAGATGCATAAGTTAGTTTATCTAAATCTAGTCTTAAATTATAAAATATTTCTATAGGTTCGCATGAATTTATATGATAAGAACTAGCTCCCTTATATAATAAAAAATCCCCAAAGCACAAAAATTGAGTACCCGCCATCAGTGTACTCTTTGCTCTTCTTGCGCCTTTGGCACTGCACCCTATCTTACCTAAGTCTGGAGTAAGAAGGGTGCACATTTTATCATAATCACCCATATTATTTTGTGCAAGTATTAGTCCTTTTGTTTTAATAAGTCCCATTTTTAGTCTTTCCTAAATTTATTTTAAATTAATATTGTTTTTATTTTCTAAATTATTATTTGCTTTTTTTAGTGCATCATTAAATTGTTCAATAATTAATCTTTGTGTGTTTTCGTTATTATAATTATTTTTAACATTATAATTATCTATTATCGAATTTTGTTTTTCCTTATTTTTTATTTCATCCAAAGTTTTATCAACTTCTAATAACTCCAACATTGTATTAATGTTTCCAGTAGTTTTAAAAGTATTCCATGCAATTTGTTTTAACATAAGAGACTCCTTATTCATCTGCTTTAAATTTTTTAACTATGCTCATATCATTAATCCAATCTTTCTTTACTTTTACCCAAAGTTTAAGGTTAACTTTTGTACCAAGAATATTTTCTAAATCTTGGCGAGCATAAGTACCAATTCTTTTTAGCATTGAACCATTCTTTCCTATTATTATTCCCTTATGCGAATCTCTTAAACAAAAAATTGTTGCTTCTATGTCGTAAATTTTTTCCATATCTTTAGTTTTTCGTGTCTTCATTTTATTTACTTCTATTAAGATTCCATGAGGTACTTCATCTTGTAATAGTTTCAACGCTTTTTCTCTGATTGTTTCTTCAGCAATCTGTCTTAAAGTTTGATCTGTATATTCCTCAGTATCATAATATGCAGGACCTTCATCTAAGTTTCTTTCTATTTCTTCTAAAATATCTTCAACATTTTTTTCTTTTTTAATAGAAACAGGAATTATTGCTTTAAAATCATATAAATCTTTATATTTATTTATAATTTTAATTAATTCTTCTTTATTTATTAAATCAATTTTGTTTATTATTAATATTGTCTTTTTATTGTTTTCTCTCAACTTTTCTATAATTTTCTCATCTACACTACTTTTGCTAGCATCAATTACATATAAAACAACATCTGCCTCCGGTATAGCTTCAATAGCATTTTCAATCATTATATTACCCAATTTAGATTTAGACTTGTGCAAACCTGGTGTATCTAAAAAAATAATTTGTGAATTTTCTCTATTAACTATTCCTTTTATTCTTGTTCTAGTTGTTTGTGGTTTATTTGCAATAGCTGAAACTTTTTCACCTACTAATCTATTAATTATGCTTGATTTTCCCACATTTGTTTTTCCTATTACTGCTACAAATCCTGACTTAAACTTTTCCATTTTTCTCCTTTATATCTATATATTATGCTGTTATTTTAACATTTGCATTTGTTGGACAAATTTGAATAAATGTATTTCCATCATTTACATCTATTTCATTACCATTTTCATCTTTATACACTGTTTGTGAACTCCTAGTCAACTTTTCACAAGTTATTTTTATAGCTTTTCCATTTGTAATATAATATCCTTCTTTAGTTCCTACAGTAGTCATAGTTTGTCTACCTTTATTTTCTCCATCATCTAGTTCTGTATTTTCTATAAATTCTACAATAATATTTTTAGCAGTTACATCCTCTCCTGTTGTCCAATCTGTTTGTTTTTTTCCTTTTGAGTATCTAATATATCTTTTACTATTAGAATCATATTTCCACTCAACTACATTGTACTGAGAATAAGGAATAACTACATCAGTTGCATCTTGTCCATTTTCTAAATTTACTTCACTTGTTGTATAATTTAATACAGAATCTCTCGAAGATGTTGTTGTATATCCTTTTTTATTTGCAATTTCTAAAATCTTTTCTGTTGAAGTAGCTACATTATGTGGTGATGATTTATCTTTAACTCTCCAAAATTCATTTGTAGTTTCAGAAATACCATTTATATTATTTACACCTAATGCTGAAATATCTGATTGAGCCTCTGGACTCCAACCATAATGTACATAAATAGCATCATTTTCTAATGCATAATCTAAGAAGTAATGTCTTGCACTTCTTACTGGGCCAATTTTATCTAAATTTACTCCTTTGAAAAGAGCCATAAGCCTAGATTCCCCACCTTCTACGATTATCTCATAAACTATATAAGCATCATTTAAACCTGCTTGAGGTTGTGCATTCACATTATTATCTATCATCACAGCTATTGGTCTGCTATTTCCTTTAAAAATCTGTACTTCAGGCATTTCTGCAATAATTGTATCGTTAGTATTTGACGCATTATTTACAATATCTGTTCCTAGAAAAATTGTATTATCTTCTTCTTGTACTCTTATATATAAAATAGCACTACAAACTGCTATTGCTATTATACAAACTATTATAGCTATTATTCCAATCTTTTTCTTCATAAAAAGCTCCTTTGTGATTTTATCTTATATATTATAATTGAAAAATAGTTAATCCATATACCATTATTACAATCAATGGTCCCATAAAAGCTCCAAATACTACTTCTCCAAAATTGCGTGAATCATTTAATCTATTTCCTGCTACTAATATTGATAATGCTAAACTTAAGCAAAAAATAAGTGGACTTTGAGTATTCAACCAAATGGCTGTTAATATTGCAAATGCAATTGCTGTTTGCCCACTAGGCACAAAACTCTTTGATGGATGTTTTTGTTTTCTTTTAGCTGAAACTGCTTTAACTGCTATAATTCCTATAATAGTGAGTATTATTGCCACAAAAGCTAAATGTGTTGGTGAAGATACCATTTGATTAAATACACTTGTTCCAAAATTAGTTAGTTCAGTTTCCCTAAAAAACAAAAAATAAGCGACAACAATATCATTACAAGCAGCCAAAACAACTGCTCCTGCAGCTACATCTTTTGCTATTTTAGCCTTTGGATGGTATTGATCAACATATAAATCTACAACAGTTTCAATAGCAGTATTTATCATTTCGGCAAAAATTACAAAAAATACCGCAAAAGTCAGGCATAAAAATTCAGCAGTTGTAAAATTATAAAATAAACTCAAAACCATTACTATTACACCAATAATCAACTGTTTTTTTATATTGCTTTGAGTAGTAGCTGAATATACAATACCATTTACTGCATTATTACATGCTTCAATAAAATTATGATTGTATAATCTTTCATCTTTGTTCTTCATACATTATTTCTCCCCTTGAATTATTAATGTATTTATTAATCTCTAGTTATTCCTAATTTATTTAAAATTTCATCCTCTTTTTTTCTCATTACTTTTTTATCTGATTCTTCAATATGGTCATACCCCATCAAATGATAGAATCCATGTACAACCATATAAGCAAGTTCTCTTTCAAAACTATGTCCATATTCTTCTGCTTGTTCCTTTACTCGAGGAATTGATATTATAAGGTCTCCTAATACATCTTCAACCTCATAATTATTTTCTTTTAATTGCTCAATTTCTTCTTTCTGAAACATAGGAAAAGAAAGTACATCAGTTTCTTTATCAATATTTCTGTACTTTTTATTTGCTTTTCTTATAAAATCAGGCACAGTTAAAGTTATACTTATGTATAACTTTAACTTATTAATTCCTTCATGTTCAAAACATTCTTTTACAACTTTATTTATTATATCTTCGTATTCTTTATTTTCTTCTAACCCTTCATATTGTATCTCAGCTTGCTGCTCCATCCTGTACTTCCTTTCTTACTCTTCTATCTTGGACTAAAATAAAGTTTCCTGTTCTACAACTATTTTTTACAGCTCTCATATCTCCTAAGTTTACTAATCTATTTCTATAAAATTGCAAAATTCTATAATATTTATCATTATATTTTTCTAGCATTTTCATATCTTCACGAATGTATAAGATTTGTTTTTTAATGTCATAATCTTTCATTCCTTGCTCTCTAGCAGTTTGTAAAGCTTTACATTTTTCTGCAAATTTCATATATTCGCTCTTTTGCTCTGGTTTGTCCCAATAAATTTTTACAGCCAACAATTTATTGTTATACTGTTCAAATAATCTAAGTAATAATTGATATGCATTCTCTCTTTTTCTAGGAATCTTTGTATCAACAATCAAATTTCTTACATCTTTCATTAGCTTTACATAGCACTTTTCTGCAGTAACTAAAGGAATGCTATGAACAAATAATTTTCTACTGATTCCTAGCAATATCATTCTTTTATCTAGCATATCTACTTGATCAAGTTTTCCAACCTCATAAGTTTCAAATAAACTACATTGTTTTATAAGCTCTACATCAGTTAATTTTCTTAAAGGTAAAACATTAGTTATATAATCTTCTAATGTATCAAATATTTTATCATACATTTCATCTTTTTGAGCCGGAGTCAATCTTTCTGTTAATTTCATAGAATAATGCTTTAATAATCTTTTAGAAATTTTCTCCATTTCACACATATAAAATTCTTCATAATTTGAAATTGTTTTATGTTTTTTGCTTTCTAACACATTATTGTAATCTAATTCTAATAAATATTTTTGTTTTCTTAACTTATATTCAAATTCATCATTCTCTTTTAGTCTAATTACATTATAGTATTTAGACAATGCATCTTTTTCAAATTCACTAGCGGCATCTACTTTTACTCTTTTATATATTGTATCTATAACAAGTTGGTCAATAGAGTCTAAATATAAAGAATAAGCCTCTTCATACTTACTCTCTAAAGCCTCCTTTTTACTATCATCTTTGCATTCATTACATTGATTATAACTCTTAAGTACTCCAGTTCTTTTTATACTAATTAGTAAATTGTTTATACCTGTTTTTGTAGGTGTTAGTATTTTGCTAAAAGTACTACTTAATTTTGAAAAAAATGTTTTCTTTGTATCGTAAATTCTTAAACTTTTTTCTCTTGCTTCCATATATACCACCTTTCATAATACTATTTTCTCTTTTGTTCCTATATCTTCTATAACTTCATAAACCACCTTAACAATATAATAAGTCCCATAATCAGTTATAGAAACATCTTTATTTGCAATTTCACCGTGAAATAACGCTATTTAGCTTTTCCTCTGCCCTCTTTTGTCCTTCTATTTTTGCTTCATCTTCATTGAAAGAAATATTTACAACTCTTTGCTCAAAATTAGTGTATTTTATGATTTCAATTGGTAAATAAAAATTAGAAAATAGTTTTATTTTTTTACTCGTATACATTGTATCATAATTTTCATATTTTGAAAGGGTTTTATAAAAATTTATTTTAAAATTATTTAATTTAATTGAGTATTTGTTTTCAAAATTTCCAGTTTGCTCTTTTTTCGTCTCTTTTTTATATATTTTTTCATCCTGTTCATAAATTATTTTAGCTTTTACCTCTCCACTTGCATTTACATAATTTTTTCCAGTATATTTTCCTTCCATATATCCCGCAATTAATACATCACCTTTTTTTACTTCAGTTCCTTCACTTACCATTAAAGTTCCATTTTGAGCTGTTATTTTTTCAATCACACCATCTTTACTAGCTACAATATTACAATAATCATTTTCGTCTATAATTTCGGGCTTTTTATCTGCTTCAACAACTTTTACTACAGCATTAGTACCAATCAATTCTATGCCAATCCATGCAATATCGTCTCTTTTATACCTAATATTTGATATAATCCCATCTGTATCTATATTATTTTTTAAAGCACCTATTTTTATACCATTCAATTTCAATTCATTAAGAATTTCATTAGTAGATATAGACTCATTTCCTATTACTTCAATATTCCAAATAAATTTTGAAAGAGTATAAATTATAACAATTACTATAAGTAAAAAAATCACAAAAATTTTTCTCTTCTTGTACTTTTTTAATATAAAAGGAACTCCTTTTTTATTATCTATATGAATTTTACAATTGTGCTTTTTAGCTATTTTTACGGCCTGCTTAAAATCTGAAGCCCCAATATTTAAATGCATAATTGTTGATCTAGTTCTTTGCATTTTCCAAAAGAATATATTTTTACTGATGCAATTATTTATAAATCTTTCTATGTAGAACCCTTCAACTGTCACATTTAAATATCCAAATATGTAATTAATTAATACTCTAAAAAGCATTTTTTGCATTCCTTTCACTCATATTTTTCAAAGTCAACACTTTCAATATTTCCTGTTATTATTAAATCATCCTTTGTCATTTCATTCATTAACAATTCAAAGCCATTTATATTAATTAACCCTGTACTCATTTTAATTCTAATAAAAAAATCCTGGTATTCCAAAATTGTTTTATAATTTTCAATAAGCATACGATCAAATCCTAATATTGTAACTTTTGGAATATCTGAATATAATTCTTCTGGCACATCAAACAATTTATCTATTTTTCCCATACTTGTTTTACCTCACAAATTCATCTAAGCTTTTAAATTCATATCCTTGTGATTTTATCTCCTTTATTACATCATCAAGAATTTCACAATTATCTTTAGATGTAGCATGCAAAAGCATTATCTCTCCATTATGCAAATTATCATAAATCTTCGATTTAGCATAATCTTTTCTTCCTTGTTTATTTTCCTCCCAATCATCATAAGCAAAAGACCACATAACTGTTGTATATCCTAATGAATTAGTATAGGCGATTGAAGCTTCACTATATTCACCTTTAGGGGGTCTTATATATTTCATCTCATAATTAAACTTTTCATACACGCTTTGATGTAGGTCCATTACCTCTTTTTTTATTGTTTCATTATCACAACCAGGCATACTTTTATGATTAACAGTATGATTTCCAACAATATGCCCTTCATCAATCATTCTTCTTACAATATTTTCACTAGTTTTTAAATATTGACCAGTTATAAAGAAAGTTGCTTTAACGTTATTTTCTTTAAGTACATTCAAAATTTGTTCTGTGTATCCTGCCTCATATCCATTATCAAATGTTAAATAAATAAACTTTGAATCTTCATTTCCCATAGCTAAACCATCAAACTCATTTATAATACGTAAATTTTCACTACCTAAATCAGGTTGTTCATGATTCTTGCCTCTATTTATTCCCCATTCAATTTTCTTTGTACTTAAGGCACCTGTGTTAACATCAATTACTTGAAAATTGCCACTAATACCTGCTACAAAAATAACAAATACAATAAACAAAAGTAAAATCGCAACAATTATTATTTTTACTAAAGTTTCATTACACCAAGAGCAAAAATTACTCATATAATTACCTCCTTTGTAATTATATGAGTAAAAATTTTTTATATGAAATATTAACTATATTTTTTCATTATATAATCCCTCAAAGCATCAGTTTCTGCTGTAGAAATTTCGGTTTCGATAGTATCAAGTTTATACAAAACTTCGCTATATTGGATATTAATCTTTCTTAATTCATTAAAAATCCAATTTCTTTTTTTAATGATTTTAGAATAATCAGAATCTTTAAGTAACTCATTAAATTTTTGTTCATACATATTTTCATTCAATAAATCTGCATTATTATTTTTCCTTAAATCTTTTTTTAATTTAATAACATTAGATTTTTCAGATTTAGAAATAATATATGCTGCCTCAAATTCCAATTGCTTTAGCTCCATATCCAATTTGTTATACTCTTGCATTAATTTTTTATTATTTTCGTCTTTATTCATTAATTCTAAATAGTTAATAATTTGTCTTTTCCTAGTATACAACATATTAATTTTATTATTTAACTTCAATTTTCTTCTTACATCATTAATAATTATCATTAGTTCTCCTTGTTCTTTTTCATTTAATTTCATATTAACCTCCTTTTCAACCACCTACCTTTAATTTTCTTGCATAAAAAGATGATAAAATTTGCAAGATATCAATAAGGTGGTGATTTTATTGAAAAACATTACTAACAAGCGAAAATATAGTAAAGAATTAGAAGGTAATCTTAATACTGTGGGAAAAAACATTCATAATATTAGAACTAAAGCGAAACTCTCAAGGCAAAAATTATCTGACAAGTTAATGTTAATAGGTATTGATATTTCTACACAATCAATCTATGATATAGAAGTAGGTAAACGAACTGTTTTAGATTATGAATTATGTGCCATTGCCAAAGTACTAAATATTTCTGCTGATGAACTTTTGGAAAATTTTAAGAATAAATTAGATTCTATTTAATTAAACTGTTTTTTCCAATTTTCTTTATTATATATAATATTATAGTTTGTTGACGTTTTTACGTCTTTTTTTCTTTTGTACTATCCAATAACAAATATAATTTTTAGAAATAAATAATTTGAATAAAATAATTATGTTACCATAATTTTACAACTTCATTATATTACAGCTTCTTTTTATTGTCAATCTTTTCCATGAAAATATTTCCAGTTCAAGAATGTTTTTGGGGACACCTTCCGAAAACAGCTTTTTTATTCTAAGCTGTTTTCGGAAGGTGTCCCCAAAAACATCAAAAAATTTTATTTTCCATAATAACTATCTAGCAAAATTTGTTTAATCTCATTTACTAATGGTACTCTAGGGTTTGCTGAAGTACATTGGTCTTCATAAGCTCTATCTGCTAGCATATCTACTTTAGCTAAGAATTCTTTTTCATCTATTCCAGCTTCTTTAAATGATTTTGGAATACCAACATCTGCTCTTAATTTATCTACTTCTTTTACTAATGATTCTAGTCCTTCATCATCAGTAAATGCTGGGAAATTCATTCTTCTCGAAATATCTGCATATTTATGTTTTGCAACATAATATTCATATTTTGGGAATGATACAAATTTTGTAGGGTCATCTACTCCATTATATTTTATTACATAAGGAAGTAAAATAGCATTTATTCTTCCATGTGGTAAATGGAACTCTGCACCTATTTTATGTGCCATAGAGTGGCATACACCTAAAAATGCATTTGTAAATGCCATACCTGCTATTGTACTTGCATTATGCATTTTTTCTCTAGCTTCTTTATTTGAGCCATCATTATATGCTACCCTTAAATATTTAAATACTAATTCAGTTGCCTTTTCAGCCAAACCATCTGTGTAATCTGATGCCATATTTGATACATAAGCCTCTAATGCATGTGTTAAAACATCCATTCCTGTATCTGCTGTAACACTCTTTGGTAAACTCATAACCAAGTCTGGATCAACTATTGCGACATCTGGTGTAAGTTCATAGTCAGCTAATGGATACTTTTTATTTTTCTCTTTATCTGTTATTACAGCAAAAGATGTAACTTCTGAACCTGTACCTGAAGTTGTAGGTATTGCAACCATTTGAGCTTTAATTCCTAGTTTAGGGAACTTATATGTTCTTTTCCTAATATCCATAAATTTAAGTTTCATACCTTCTATATCTGCATCAGGATGCTCATAAAATAACCACATTCCTTTTGCAGCATCTATTGGACTACCACCACCAAGTGCAATAATAACATCTGGCTGGAAGTTGTTCATCATTTCAACACCTTTTTTTATTGTTTCAAAAGATGGATCTGATTCTACTTCTGCAAATATTTGTGAATGCACATATTTTTCTCTTTTTCTTAAGTAATATAAAACTTTATCCACATATCCTAATTTAACCATACCTTCATCAGTTACTATGAAAGCTTTTGAAATATCCGGCATTTTTTCTAAATATTGTAGTGAACCTGCTTCAAAATATATTTTATTTGGAATTTTAAACCATTGCATATTAACTCTCCTTTTTGCTACTCTTTTAATATTTATTAAATTAACGCTTGAAACATTTGATGTTGTTGAGTTTCCTCCAAATGTTCCACAGCCTAGTGTAAGTGAAGGCATATTTGTGTTGTAAATATCTCCAATTGCACCATGAGTAGAAGGTGAGTTTACTATAATTCTTCCAACTTTTACTCTTTCAGAAAATTCTTGAATAACATCTACATTTTCTGAATGAATAACTGCTGAATGTCCCATACCTCCAAATTCAATTAACTTTTCTGCTAAGTCAATACCTTCTTTAGAATCTTTTACTACGTAATATGCTAAAACTGGACTTAGTTTTTCTTTAGAGAATGGGTATTCAATTCCAACTCCATTTTCTTTTAAAACTAATACTTTTGTTTCCTTTGGCACTTCTATATCCGCCATTTTTGCAATAAAATATGGAGATTTACCAACAACAAAACTATTAAGTTTATCTTCATCAAACATTTTTTCTCTTAATCTTTTGGTTTCATCTGCACTTAAGAAATAGCATCCTGCTTCTTTCATAAGTTTTTCAAACTCTTCATGAATTTCCTTATCTACAATTACAGATTGCTCTGAAGCACAAATCATACCATTATCAAAAGATTTAGACATAACTAAGTCGTTTACTGAAGTTTTTAATTTAGCTGATTTTTCAATATAGCATGGAACATTTCCAGGTCCAACTCCAAGTGCTGGCTTTCCGCATGAATAAGCAGCTTTAACCATACCTGTTCCACCTGTTGCAAGAATTAAATTTACATCTGGATGATTCATAAGCATACTAGTTGCTGTTATAGATGGCTTTTCTATCCAAAGAATACAATCTTTAGGTGCTCCAGCAGCTACTGCAGCATCTCTAACAATCTCTGCTGCTCTTGTACTACATTTTTGAGCACTTGGATGAAATCCAAAAATAATTACATTTCTAGTTTTTGCTGAAATAAGTGATTTGAACATAACTGTTGACGTTGGATTAGTTACTGGAGTTACCCCCGCAATTATTCCAACTGGCTCTGCAATTTCTTCATAGCCCTCTTCTTCATTTTGATTTATAATACCAACTGTTTTATCATATTTTATACTGTGATAAATATACTCTGTTGCAAACATATTTTTAGTTATTTTATCTTCATATATTCCTCTATCTGTTTCTTCCACAGCTAGTTTTGCAAGTTCCATGTGATGCTCTTCACCAGCCATAGACATTGCCTTTACTATCCTATCAACATCTTCTTGTGACAGTTTCATATACTCTTCAGATGCTTTTTTAGCTCTTTTCACCAAGTCATCAATCATTTTTTTGATTTCTTGTTTTTCTTTTTCAGTAATTTCTTTTGCCATAATACCATCCTTTCATTTTAATATTCAAACATTAATTTTTATTATGTAATGTATTTTATAAATTAGCTTACTTGGAATTATATATGAAAAAACTGAAAAAGTAAATTATTTATCAAATATTTACATATATTAAATATCGTGCTAGAATTAATAATGTAATAATTTTTTATTTGAGGAGGTTTTCTTCTATGTCCGAAGCAACTGAACAAACATTTAAGAAACTAGTAAAATGCTACAAATGTGGCTATGAATTCGAGGTGAAATATTTATCCAACCTTTCCCGGAAACTCTGCTTTGATTTCTTAAGGGAATTTATTCATCAGTTTAATGGTTACAATTTAAAATCCGCAATTGAAAAAGCAGCTCAGAAATATCATATCACCGGAAATACTTCACTCAACGATACTTATGGGCATAAGAAAACTGATTATGTGCTCACTATAATACCGATAGAACAATAATGAGCCAATGTATGAGTGATAAAACTAAATCACTTTTTTCACTCGCTCATGCATTACAAAACTGACTAGGAAACCTTATTCCTAGTCAGTTTTGTTTTTACCTTTCACCATAATCAGCATCTTTTTTTACATTTATATCCTCAGACCATGCTTCTATTATCCACTCTTTAAATAATCCATATTGTTTTTTAAGTTCGCTATTACTCGATTTTCCATATTTTTTCGAGAATTCATCCTTTAAGTCTTTAACTTGCTTTTCATCTTTCAGAAAGTTTGCCAACTTTTCTTTTAATTCATTTAATTGTTTTCTTTTTTCATTTTTTTCATTTTCTAATTCTCTTTCTTCCATTAATTCTCTAACTGTAAATGCCCTATTTCGTACACCACTATCAATTTTACCTATTTTTCTTTCTATATTTTGCATATCCTGCAATACATTTTCCATATAAATTAAACAATCCATTGCTTTACTCATAATTAATTTCCTTACCAAATAAAAGTTTTTACCTCAACCTTTAATTTTTATATTTTCTCTTTCACTCTATAATCATATAGTAATTTCCACATTCCTTTTGGCTTTGGTAAATCTATAAAACTCATTTCTTCTTTTGTTGTTGGATGAACTATTGTAAGCTTATATGCCCATAAGCAAATACCAGTTCCTGCCCCTCTTCCATGATATTTATTATCTCCATATATTGCATGCATTCTACTTGAAAGCTGTACACGAATTTGATGATGCCTTCCTGTATGCAAATTTATTCTTAATATAGAAAGATTTTCTTTCTCATCATAGCCTAACACTTCATAATCTAAAACCGCTTCTTTTGCATTTTTCTTGGTTTGTTTTACTACATAACTAGTATTATTCTTCTCATCTTTCCACAAATAATCTACAAGTGTATCTTTTTCTTTTTCCATTTTGCCATTACATATAACTAAATACTCTTTTTTAAATGTTTTATTTCTTACTTCTTCACTTAATCTTGATGCAGCTTTTGAAGTTTTTGCGAACACCATAACTCCGCCAACCGGTCTATCTAGCCTATGTACTAAACCTAAATATACGTTGCCTGGCTTATTATATTTTTCTTTTAAGTATTCTTTAATAAGTGTAAGCATGTCCTTGTCACCAGTTTTATCTGATTGTGAAGGTATATTTACAATTTTTTCAACTACTATTATGTGATTATCTTCATATAAAATTTTCATTATTTCTTCCTACTTTTTAATATCTTTTCTAATTCTATTTCAGCTTTTTTTACAAAATAATTATCTGTATATATTGATATATTAAAACTATTTAAAGTTTCTATTAATTTATCTATTGAATTTAATTTTTCATTATTTTCACTTAACTCAACTTCAATAAGCTTATCTCCATTTCTTATATCTTTGACTGCAAAAGCAAATCCGTCCTTTTCATAGACTTTATCTATCTCGAATATTTGCATTATTTCTTCATACCCTATTGCTCTAAGAAAAGCCTTTGCATCTTCTATATTTTCAATATCAACATCAAAAATTTCTTGATTTAGTATTTCTCCATTTTCATTTATATCTTTTTTCTTATATGTGATTAACTTCGTTTTTACATTTTCAGTAAAATCTTCTATGTCTCTGACAAGGATAGCCTTAGACAATATTTTTCTACAAGACATTGCATTTAAATCTAAATCTTTAGGTACGAAATATGTATCATCCATTTTAAATTCATCAACTAATTTAAATCCCTTTTCTAAAATATTAGCAGTGAATTCTTCAATAGAACCTTTGATTTTTACAGTTATCTCATTATCTTGTTTTATTGGCATATTTTATCTTCTCCTTAAATTCTATATATATATTATATTAGCATAAATAATATATGTCAATTAATATTAGCAGCAACAACACTATTTTTCACATCAAAGTTTTCTAAATTGTTTGGCAATTCTACATCGTCATCTAATATATCTCTATCTTCTATATAAATTTTGGTATCACTATATTGCTCTACTGATTCATTTTGTGTATTCATCACATTTCTAACATTCATCTTAGTTTCTTTATCTATCCAACATTCGTTATAATCTAATGATTTTGGATCACTGCTATTTTTTCTAATAACATAGCATTCTCTTCCATTATATATTTTCGTTTCATAAGTTCCAAATAAATCTAATAATTTGAACTGCATTTTGTCCCACTGGCTTATATTATAATAAATTTTTTCTAATACTTGTCCTTGTTGGCTTACAAACAACTCATCATTTTCTCTATTATCTATTATTTTACTATCATAATAAACATAAGTTTCTATATCACTACCTTCTTGCCCATACACTTCATATCTATTTTCATAGTCATCTTTTCCATAGAAAACTATTTTATATTTTCCATCTTTATAATAATATTCAGTTATACTACAACTACTTGTGAAATCATCAGCCCTATTATCTAGAAGTATAGTTTCAGTTTTAGCATAATATTCATTCATTTTTCCCATACTTTGCAATTTATTGTATGCACTATCTAAAACATAATTATTATGAATTAATTTGATAACAAAAGGCATAAAAATTATCAAAATAATAATTAATAAAACAATAATTATTTTTTTCAAAAGAGATAACTTATTATTAAACTTTTTTAAATAATCTTTATTTTTTCTTACTTCCTGCTTTTTTCTTATATCATTATCACTTTTCATTTGCAAATACATAGAATTACAGTCATTACAAGTTTTTAAATGTTTTTTTATAACATCTTTGGCATCGTCATATACAGAATCATTAATATAGTCATTTAACAAATTTTGCACTAAGCTACATTCATTTTTATCCATCCTTCATTTCCTCCCTTAATTTATTATTAGCTCTATAATATATAGTTTTTGCCCAAGATTCATTCTTTCCTAAAATTTCTCCAATCTCTTTGAATGTTAATTCTGTATTAATTTTCATAAGAATAACCTTCTTTGAAATAGGATTTAATTTATTAATCTTCTCATACAATCGCTTTTTTTCATCATTCAATTCAACTTCATTTTCATAAGAATATTCTTCTATTAAATTCTCATCTAATGGAATTTGTTTTATTTTACTTTTCTTTTTCAAATAATCTTTCCATTTGTTTTTTGCTATTATATATAGCCAATTTAGTATTTTGTCATTATCATTTTTGAGCTTGTCATAATGCAATATTGCACTATAAAATGTTTCTTGCATAAGCTCTTCAGCTAATTCTTTATTCTTTGATAATCCCAGTAAATATTTATATATTATAGAAGAATATTTACTATATATCTCATCCACATTGTGCCTCCTCTACTTATAATAACGATTAACTTAAAAAATAGTTTCAAAAATATTTTTATTTAATGTTGAAAACTCAATTTTCACTATTAAACGAAAAATAGATATGTGCATGCTACACATATCTATCTAAATTATAGAAATTACTCTTCCCATCTACCATAAATTCCACAAGGTAAAATTAATTTTGAATTAGTCATAGGTAAACCTAATTCTCCATGGCTAAACTTACCTCCTACTTTTTTAGGAATATTTATCTTAAGCAAATTTTCTAAAACTTGACTTGAAATTCCTGTTGTATATGAGTTAATTAGGAAAAATAAAGGTTTATCTGAAAGTACATTCATACATAGTTTTACCAAATCAGCTATATTTTCTTCAAACTTCCATACCTCACCATTAGTGCCTCTTCCATAAGAAGGTGGATCCATAATTATTCCATCATATTTATTACCTCTTCTAATTTCCCTATTAACAAATTTTACAACATCATCTACTAAAAATCTAATTGGTCTTTCTCTTAGCCCTGATGATGCTACATTTTCCTTTGCCCATTCGCACATTCCTTTTGAACTATCTACATGACAAACAGATGCTCCTGCTTTTAAACAAGCAACACTAGCACCTCCGGTATAAGCAAATAAATTTAACACTTTTATCTCTCTATTGCTATTTCTTATTTTGTTCATCATCCAGTCCCAATTTACTGCTTGCTCTGGGAAAATACCTGTATGCTTAAATCCCATTGGTTTAACATTAAAAGTTAAATCTTTATATTTAATCTGCCAAGATTTTGGTAATGGTTTAATAAAGTTCCAATTTCCACCGCCAGTGTTACTTCTATTATACCTAGCATTTGCATTCTTCCATTTTTCAGGAAAAGATTTTTCTTTCCAAATTATTTGTGGGTCTGGTCTTATTAATGTAATATTTCCCCATCTTTCAAGTTTTTCACCATTTGCCATATCTAATATTTCATAATCTTTCCAATTATTTGCTACATCCATTTTTATATTCCTCTCCATCTTCACTAGCTAGGCTGCTTTTGGGGACACCTTCCAAAAACAGCTTTATTTTTCAGTTACTTTTAAAACCTTTATTACTAAATTTTCTCAAAGCTGTTTTTGGAAGGTGTCCCCAAAAGCAGCCCCCAAAAGCAGCCTTCAAATCATAAAGTACTCAATACTTGTACAAATCTATATAAAAGTGAAAACAATATTGCTTGTACAATTACAGAACTTACTACTAATCCAGTTATAATTTTTTTATCCATAATCCCCTCCTAATAACTTAAGTATACTAAATTATATTCAGGGCTTATCTTAATTATTACTTAATTCATCCTTTATTTTTTGAGCCAATTCGTCATTTATTCCTTTTACTTCGCTAATTTCTTCTACTGTCGCTTCTTTAATTTTTTGCACACTTCCAAACTTCTTTAGTAGCAAAGCCTTTTTAGTAGTTCCTACACCTTTTATATCATCTAAAGCAGATTTGCTCATTGACTTATCCCTTAAAAACTTATGATAACCTATTGCTGTATCATGTACTGTATCTTGGAATTGTGTAATCAAATTAAATATTTCATCAGATACTTGTATTTCATTTCTATTTTCATCAATTAAAGCTCTAGTTCTATGCTTGTCATTTTTTACCATACCAAATACTCTTATTCCAAGCTGTTTTCCACTTTCTTTTTCTACATTGTGGATAGCTGTAAGAATTGCTCTTATTTGAGTAATACCTCCATCTGCAAATATTAAGTCTGGTAATTTTCCAAAACCATCATCTTCTTTATCTATTGAATGTCTTAATCTTCTTTCAACAACTTCCATCATACATCTTGGGTCATCTTGTTCAAATACAGTTTTTATTTTAAATCTTCTTGATAAATTCTTTTTTATAATGCCATCTATCATAACACACATTCCAGCAACCATATATGTTCCCGAAATATTTGATATATCAAAACATTCAATTTTTCTAGGTAGTTTATCTAGATTAAGTGCATCTTTCATCTCTACAATTATATGCTGATTGCTCCTTTGCTTATTTTGCAAAGTAATTTTAGCATTATTTTCAGCCATTTCTACTAATCGTAATTTTTCGCCTTTTTGTGGAACTTTGATTTCAACTTTTCTTTCAGCCATCTGAGTAAGCCATATTTCTAAAAGCTCCCTATCTTCAATATCTTCTTTTATCATAATCTTGTTAGGAAAGAAACTCCTTCCCATATAATATTGTTTTATAAAGTCAGATATTATTTCTTTATCATCTTCATCATTTAGACCTTTTAAGAAAAAATTATCTCTTCCCACCATTTTGCTATTTCTTATATAAAATATTTCTATGCAAATTTCGTATTCATCTTTATAAAGACCAATAACATCAATATCATGCTCAGAAATATTTGATACTTTTTGTCTTTGTGAAATTCTATCTATAGCATTGATTTGATCTCTTAATTCTGCAGCCTTCTCATAATCCATCTTTAAAGAGGCCTCTTTCATACTCTGCTCTAATTCTTTTCTTACACCATCTGTTTTTCCATCTAAAATAGATATAATTTGATTAATTTGCTTATGATAATCTTCTTTACTAATATATCCCTGACATGGTGCAGAACATCTTTTTATATGATAATTTAAACATGGTCTATCTTTATATTTAAAACTTTTGCATTGTCTTATTTTAAACTTAGATTTTATAAATTCACACATTTCTTTTGCGGCACCTGAATTAGGATAAGGTCCAAAATACCTTGCCCCATCATTAAGCACTTTTCTTGTCATATATACATCAGGAAAATCTGCTTTAACATTTATTTTTATATATGGATATGTTTTATCATCTTTTAAAAGCACGTTAAATTTAGGCATATTCTTTTTAATAAGGTTACACTCTAAAACTAAAGCCTCCGCTTCATTATCACAAACAATATACTCAAAATGGTCTATTAATGCAACCATATTAAGTATTCTTTGAGTCTTTTTAGTTTTTCTGAAATACGATGTAACCCTTCTCTTTAAATTAATAGCCTTACCAACATATATTATTTTATCGTTTTTATCGTGCATTATATACACGCCTGGTTTATTAGGTAATTTTTTTAACTCTTCTTCTATGTTAAACATTTCTTTTCCTTTTTTACCTTTTGGACAATCCTTTTTGTAAACTTTTATATTTTACTCTATCCCAAAAGTAAAATCTCAATTAATCATAATTATATTTTATCAAAAAAACGCGATAATTTCAACTGTTTTATTTATCCTATTCATAAAAAAGATGCTATTTTTATAGCACCTTTTTTGAATTATATAAATAATTAACTATTATATATCTCAAACTTTTCTACACTTATTACATCTATTTGAACCGGATATGTTTCTCTAATTAATCCTGTATAAACTACTCTTACAATATCCCCTACTTTAAAATCGTTTCCTTGGGTATTAATTGATAATTTATCTCCCAATCCTTCTCCATTTTCTATTGGTTTAATCCACATAACATTATCTAATACTTCCAGAACTTCTGCTCTAAATTCAGGAGCAACTGGGTATATAGTCGCATTTGAAGGATAGGAAACTATAAATATATCTTCATATATTTTTCCGGTATCATTTTGATTGATTTGAGCAACTAAATCGAGCTCTAAATTAACAGAATCTTCACTTTGTTTTAAATTTATTGTATATAAATTTTCCGGAATATCACTGTTTGTTTCAATAATTCTATCTTCACTCGCACTATATTCATCTCGTGTCAAATCTCTTTTTAAAATGTAATTTTCTCCATCAAAACTCAAATCATATAAAATTAGCTGTCCTTCGATAGTTGTTGCCGCAATTCTAATTGAACTCGAAACCCTATTTTGGGCATCATGTTTAGTTTTTTCTATAAAATCATCCAAATATTCTTTATTGTAAACTGCGTGTGGTATAATTGTAAAACATCCGTCTTTTATAGCCTGTTCAATAGTATAACTTTTTGGTAACTCTTCTAAGCTTGCATTTTTTGTATCAATTTGATTTTCTGTAACATTATTGCCAACTTCGTTATTTTTCACAGTATTATAATTAGTTTCCTCTCTATTATAGTTTGCTACATTTTTATCATCTTTAAATCCTCTTATGCTAAGCATCACTAATCCTACAATCACAACTAAAGCAATAAATATAACAATTCCTATTAAAATTTTGTTTTTCATAAGTACCTCCTAAAATAAATTTATTAAAACTTTTTAATTCTAATGTTATTATCTGTTTTAATAATCTACTATTTAGACAATTTATTTCTACCTTTTAGTTGGTATTTTACAAATTTTATAAAAAATATAATAGCAAATACTAAAAATAATATTGATAAAAAATAAAGTGGCAACTTTGTAGTTGTATTTAAACTAACATTTTCTACTGTTTGCGTGGTCTCGTTTAGGTCTTCACTATTTTGACTTTCAATAACATTATTTTCATCTTCTGCTTTTTCATCTTCTTCAATAATTACCGAATTATTTATTGTTGTATTAGAACTATTTTGAATAAAATTATCTTCCGCATTTATTTCATTTTCTTGGTCATTTATTTCATTATCATTAATTTGTTTCTCGCACACATTTTTGTCCAATAATTTTACAACACTTAAACATATTGCAAATATGCACAAATTAATTATAAATAGTTTTAATGTATGAATAGCCGAGTAATATTTCCATTTAACAGTATTTTCATTTTTGCCTAATAATTTAGCTATTTCTTTAAATGTAAAATTTGACTCTGTTTTTAACTTTACTATAAGCTCTTCTTCTGAATTTAACTTTTTCATTAATTCTTTGTAGCTAGCTTCATTAATTAATTTGGAAATTCCTTCATCATCTTTGTAAATTTGAAGATCATCTATATTTATATCTTTTCTTTTTGACTTTATATAATTTAAAGTTTCGTTTTTTACAACTGAATATAACCAAGACGCTTCATTTTTTGTTGGTAGCTTCTCTTTTGGTAATTTATATATTTTCAAAAATAAATTTTGCACAATATCTTCACTGTCTTCTTCATTTTTTATAATAGCAAAAGCTATTTTGAAAGCATAATCTTTACTCTCTTTATAAAATATTTCAAAATTCTTTTCTTTATTTTCTATTAAATTCTTCATTGCTACATGAAGATTATATTTGTTCATTAATATTACATTCCCTTCTATAAAGATTTTCCTATATCTGTTAAAGATTCCCCTTCTTAACTTTTTATTTACTCAAATCATTTACACATTTTCTTTTTCCAACTTAAGTAGCTTTTCTTTAATGTCTAATCCACCTGCATAACCAACTAACTTTTTATTGCTCCCAATTACTCTATGACAAGGAACAATTATCATTATTTTATTTTTGTTATTTGCCATTCCAACTGCTCTAGATGCATTAGGATTTCCTACACGCTTTGCAATGTCCAAATATGTACAAGTCTCACCGTAAGGTATTTTTAAAAGTTCTTTCCATACTTTTATTTGAAAATCTGTACCATTAAGTTCAATTGGAATATCAAAATTTTTTCGCTTACCTGCAAAATACTCATCTAATTGTTTTTTCGCATTTTTTATTAGTTCTGTTTCCTTTTGAATACTACTTTTTATTATTTCATCAGCATTTTCTTTCGTTTTTATTATATTAACCATTACTATTTTTTGATTTTCTTCACATATTGCTAATTTTCCTATTTCAAAATCGTAAATTTTGTAAAACATCTTTTTCTCCCACTAAAACTAAACTTAATTTTTTTATACCCTAACATATTTTTTTATAAAAATCAAATTACAAAAGGTACTTGCACTTTTATAATTTTTATTGTATAAAATATACTAGGTTTCTTAGTCATTAATGTTACTCTATTATGCACAAAGGTTGCATAATAAATCCAAAAGTAACTTTAATATTTATATTTAGCGCCTGGACAGCTATTGGCTGTTGACGAGGATAGAGTTTATCGAAATACTCGGCGGATACTCTATGGCACACTATTGCCAAAGGCATTTACAAAAAATACTAGTAATAGTACAACAAAATAATGTCAGTAGTCTATGGAACCTAATATTAATTTTATAGGAGGTCCATATATGTGTGGAATTGTAGGATACATTGGTACAAAGAAGGCAGTGCCAGTGCTTATTAAAGGATTGCTTTCATTAGAGTATAGAGGTTATGACTCTGCTGGTATTTGTGTACTAGATAACGACAAATTAGATGTTGTAAAAGACAAAGGACGTGTTAAAAACCTAGAGGAAAAACCTGAGCTTTCAAAATTATTAGGAAATATAGGTATAGCACATACAAGATGGGCAACACATGGTATTCCATCAAAAGAAAATGCTCACCCTCACTTAGATTCTACTGGTAAATTTGCAGTAGTTCATAATGGAATAATTGAAAATTATACAGAACTTAAAGACTTTTTGACATCTAAGGGATATACATTAAAATCTCAGACAGATACAGAAGTTATACCTAACCTTATTTCATATTACTATGATATAGAAAAAGATGTACTTAAAGCAGTTAATTTAGCAATTAAATCTCTAAAGGGTAGTTATGCCATAGAAGTAATTACACCTTATCTAAAAGATACAATGATTGTTGCTAGAAAAGATAGTCCTTTAGTTATAGGTATTGGTAAGGGCGAAAACTTTATTGCTTCAGATATTCCTGCTGTTTTAAATTATACTAGTAAATTTTATTTCCTAGACGATAAGGAATTAGCAACTGTAAAAAAAGATAAAATTACATTTTATAATTATGATTTAGAAGAAATTTCTAAAGATGTTAAAGATATTGAATGGGACTGTGCAAGTAGTGAAAAAGGTAAATTTGAAGACTACATGCTTAAAGAAATATATGAACAACCAAATGTTGTTATGGAAACAATTGGTTCAAGATTAAAACCAAATGAAAAATGCTATTTTGATGATTTAGATATTGATTTAAGCAGTATTCATCAAATATATATTATAGCTTGTGGTACTGCTATGCATGCTGGTTTAGCTACAAAATATACATTTGAACATTTTTGTAAAATACCAGTAGAAGTTGATATGGCTTCTGAATTCAGATACAAAGACCCATTAATAGATGAGCATACTTTATGCATTTTTATAAGCCAATCTGGTGAAACTGCGGACACAATCGCAGCACTCAAACTTGCTAAAAGTGCTGGCTCTACTACTTTAGCAGTAGTAAATGTTATTGGTAGTTCAATTACAAGAATTGCAGATTACACAATTTATACACACGCTGGTCCTGAAATAGCAGTTGCTTCAACAAAAGCATATACTTGCCAAGTTGTATTACTAAATATATTAGCTGTATATTTTGCAGAATTACTTGGAAAAACATCGCAAGAATTAGAAGATTTTAAAAATGAAATATTAGAACTTCCTGACAAGTTAAGATTAATTTTAGACTCTACAAAAAATATTAAAGAATTTGCAGATGAAGTTCATGATAAAAAAGACATATTCTTTATAGGAAGAAATACAGACTATGCAGTTTCAATGGAAGGTTCTTTAAAATTAAAAGAAATTTCATACATCCATTCAGAAGCTTATGCAGCTGGTGAATTAAAACATGGTCCGATTGCATTAATAGAAGATGGTGTGACAGTTGTTGGAATTGCTACAAACCCAAAATTAGTTGACAAAACAATGAGCAATTTAGAGGAAGTAATTACAAGGGGTGCAAATGTTATGGTTGTAAGCAATGCGTCTTTGCCTAACATCAAAATTAGTTGTAACATAAAAATCCCTGAATGTTCTCCTATGCTTTCACCTGTATTATCTGTTGTACCTTTGCAACTATTTGCATATTATATTGCAAAAGATAAAAACTTAGATGTTGATAAGCCTAGAAATTTAGCTAAATCTGTAACAGTTGAATAAAAAAAATAAAAACCACCCGTAAAACGGGTGGTTTTCACATGCCCTATAAGGGCATATAACATTGCAGCACCTTAAGGTGCTGGCTTTTCACTCCGTTCAAGCCTTAACGCATTTACTACTGTAGCAAACCCTTAAAAGGGTTATGGCTTTCTTTCTTAGTTAATTTATCTTCCAGTACATCTTCCTTTTCTTGTTCTCTTATATATTTTCTAATTGTTGCTTCATTTAATCCTACTGTACTTACATAATAGCCCGTTGCCCAAAAGTTACAGTTTCCATATTTGTATCTTAAATTTGCATGATCTTTGAATATCATCATTGAACTTTTTCCTTTTAAATATCCCATGAAACTTGATATGTTTATTTTCGGTAGTATTGATAACAGTAAGTGTACATGGTCTGGCATCAAATGTCCCTCTACTATTTCTACTCCTTTCCATCTACACAAATCCTGTATATATCCTCTTATATCTGTCCTTAGTTTATTATATATTACTTTTCTTCTATACTTTGGTATAAATACTATATGATATTTGCAATTCCATTTTGTATGTGATAAAGTATTGCTCAAAGATATCACTCCTTTCTGATATTTTGTTGGCTTGAACACTAACATTATATCACGGTCTGATATCTTTTTCTGTAAGTATTTAAAACAACACCAGCATAGCTGGCGGTTTTTGGTTTCGCTTGTGGCTCAACACGCTAAAGCGAAT